>DATJZF010000029.1:0-73878 GCA_035499255.1 Dongiaceae bacterium
CTCCGTCGTATTTCGCCGATGCCTTTTGCCAAATCTCATCGATCCGGGCAGGATCTTCCGATTTTGTCGGAGCCATTTTGTCTTGCGCCCCGGCGACAATTGCAAACGCCATCCACAGCATCACCACGAACACGCCGACACCGCTTGCCCGCACGACTCTCATAATTTATGCCCTGTCCGTTCCTCGACAAGTTGCGATCACTCCCACTATACAAATCCCGGCCTTAGAGGAAAATGGCCAAACCTCCGAAAGAGAATCCTATTCGTACTAGCCTGGGATTGACGTCCTTGCTATCGCCCGCATCTGATGACTGAAAAACAACTCACCACGAAACAACCTTTTCCATCATGCCCGCAACTGACGTATCAATTGGTGTTGGTGCGCATTTCGCTCCAAGGGTGGTGGGCGATGCGAACACGCATCCTGGTCCTCGTTTCGTTCTGGTCGTTTTGCCTGTTAGCTTCATCGGCCATGCCGCAGCGCAATCCGTCGCCGCCGATTCGCGTCGACGAGTCTTCCGCTCGCCTTCAACTATCCCAGCATGGCTCGATTTTCTCTATGGAGCTGTCCGCAGGCTCGTTAAACGCCATCCCCGCCACGTTCAAAGCCAAGCTTCTCGCGCCGAATGACGCGATCCTTTCGGAGTCGTCCATTGACGTCCAGCTCGCTGCCAAACCCCTCCGAATTGAACTCCCTCTCAGCTGGGCTCCTGCCAACGGCCTCGACGACGTTTCCGGGACTCGTTTGTGCTACGAAGTGGTTCCTGGTGACAGATGGCTTCCATCGCAGTCCGGCATCCTCTCAGCCGCTCAAATTATTCCCAATCTGTTCGAACTCCGCTTCGTTGGCATAGACGCTATGACCCTAGGCCACACCTACGTAGCCCACGTCTGGGCCACGCGGCCTGGCTCGAACAAACCGGTGCCTGGCGTCGACCTCACAGCCACTTTTGGCGATGAAGACGAAGTCGAAACTGAAAAGGGAATGAAGGCGAACGGCCGCACCAATCTGCGCGGAGAAGCGACCCTCACGTTCCGCCTGCCGGAGGCGCCTGGTGGCGCTCCCGATGACGAGACGGTGGACCTAGAAATTTCGGGTTCGCACGACAATTTTAGGAACTCCCTCACCGCCGAGCTTCATCTCTGGCGGCGAGCCGGTATTCTGCTATCCACAGATAAGCCGCTTTATCAGCCCGAGCAACTTCTCCATATGCGCGCTCTCCTCCTCAATGATTCGCGTCGCGCATGGGCCGGCCAGTCGGTGCATTTCCTGGTTCGCGATCCCGACGATACTACCGTGTTCTCGTCGGACGCGCAGTCCTCTCGTTTTGGAATTGCTTCCGCCGATTGGACCATCCCTTCATCGCAAAAGCTCGGCACCTATAAGGTCACCGCCGAGATTTCTGGGGACTCAAACGTCCGCGAGCTCGTCGCTCAACAGCACGTTCGTCTGAGCCGCTACGAGCTGCCCACGTTTACCGTCAACGTTCTGCCCGATCAGCCTTACTACCTGCCAGGGCAAAATGCCAACCTCGTCATCTCGGCTGCCTACATGTTCGGGAAGCCGGTTCTCCGGGGCCGCGTACGATTGTTGCGCGAGGCTTCCCGCAAGTGGAATTACGCCGATCAAAAATGGGAAGCGGAAGAAGAAGTCATACAAGAAGGTGAATACGACGCCCAAAACCAATTTCACGCCGCTCTCGATCTTTCGAGGGAACACGCGAGATTACAGAACTCCGATTGGGAACGCTTTGAAGATATCCGCTATTTTGTTTATGTCACCGATTCCTCCTCCAAACGCACGGAGGAGCGCCACTTCGACGTCCGCATTTCCCGCGACGCTCTCCATCTTTACGTGTTAAATGTCCCTACTGGTCTCGCCGCCGGCCTTCGCCCCGAATTTCTTGTCTCCGCTTCTTTTGCTGACGGTACTCCCGCGCACACCTCCATTGTTGCCACGCTCACCACGCTGGATCCCGCAGATACAGACACAGAAAAAAAGCCGGCGCCTCCGATCAGTGTCGTTCAGGTTCACACCAATCACTATGGCGTTGCTCGCATTCGCATCCCGGCCGCGGTCGAATTCTCAAAAGATCATGACCGCATCTATCTTGCCCTCGATGCCCGTACCCTCGACGGCCGCTCCGGCCATCACCTCGAGTCCTACGAAGTGAGAGACATACCTCTTCGTATTACACCTGCCAAAACGCTCTTACGCGCAGGCGAACCCATTGAAGCCGACATCGAATCCGCCGCTCCTCAACCACGCGTACGCGTTGACCTGATCGATCGCGACACGCAATCGATTCTTGCTTCCCAACAAGTTAATCTTAAGCATCCGTGCGCTCATGTGACTTTCCCGCCAAACCAGCAACATTCCGGAGTTCTGACCCTTGCCGCGTACTCGCTGGACGCCCAGTTCGACCGCTATTCCGCCCGCGAACAGGTTGCGGCGGCCTCCGTGCTCATCCCGCATCCCACCAAGCTACATCTCGACGTCAAGCCCGCGAAGGCCACTTACCGCCCGGGGGATTCCGCAAGTGTTGCTCTGCGTGTTCGCGGGATTGAGGGCGAAGCGTCACAGAGTGCTTTGGGTTTTATGGTCTACGACCAGGCCCTGGAAGAGTTGGCGCGCACCGAGGCCAGCCGGTCCACTGGTTATGACGACCGTATCGAACCCCACATGGGTTTCGTGTCGTTTCCGGGCAAAGATGATGCTCTCGCAGGGGTGAGCGTTGAGGATTTGCTGAACCGTCCGCCCGACGCAAGCGTCCCTGCCGACCTGGAACTTCTTGCCCGCGCACTCTTCTCCGGGACCGCTTATGCTCCGATTACTTCCGACACATCCGACCGCGATCCGCAGCTCGCGCAGGTCTTTCGCCGCCAGATATCCGCCGCAGTCGATCCGGTCGTACGAATTCTGCAGGATAATTTCACAGAAACGGGTCACTATCCCGAAAACGATGCCGAACTTGTCCGGATCCTTGCGGCGCGTTCAAACGCTTCTGCGGCTCCTCCCCGCGACCCCTGGGGTCGCCCCTACCACGTTCAGCGAGAATTCGCCTGGACCAACGAAGTTCTTGAGATTAGCAGCGAAGGCCCAGACAAGACTCCCGGCACCGCCGACGACTTTATCGCAACGAGCCTTCAGCGTCCCTTCTTCGAACGCGATGAGAAGCGTCTCCGCACCATTCTCGATGCGTACCACGCTCGTACCGGCAACTACGTTCGCGACCTCGCTGCTCTTCAGAGCGCATGCTCCCTGCAGAGCACTTCGCTCGATTCCTTCGTCGATCCTTGGAGCACTCCCTATCGTTTCGCCTTCAATGTCGTGCGCGAGAATTTGGGCGTCTCTGTTTTTAGCGCGGGACCAGGCAGGCACTTCCACGCCCCCACCCACGAGCCCGATGACTTGAACGTCACCACGCTCTGGACCCCGTATTTCCAGGAGGTCCACATGCGGATCAATAACGCACTAGTGGCGGATGCCAAAGCTTCGGCGCACTTCCCCGAAAACGAAAACGAATTCATCGCGGTTCTTCAGCGTCAAGGTATCGACTGGAACGCGCTCCGCGATCCCTGGAATCGCCCGTACTATGTTCTTCCGGTCGTCCAAAACAGCTATTCAGACAAGATCACGGTCCAAGTCTACGGACAGAATAGTTCGGGCACCGCCGCTCCGGTGACCCACACGGTCCGGGGCTTCAGCATCATGAGTGAGGGTGCCGATCTTACTCCTAATACTTCCGATGATTTCTCGCTCGCCCGCTTCACCTCGCCGTTCCACGATGAGCTTGGCGGCGCTTCTTCCGCACAGTCTACCGCGCCGCGAAAGCTGCAACCGTTTTACAGTGGCAACACCGGTGCGATTCGCGTGTCCATTACCGACGCTACGGGCGCAGCCATCGTAAACGCCAAGGTGGCCGCCACCGATCAATCGACGAATCTGACTTACGAGGCGCCTTCCAATGAACAGGGTGTCTCACTGGTGATCAACCTGCCGGCCGGCACTTATCGCATTCTCGTTGAAAGCCCTGGTTTCCGTTCCTACGCGTTGACCAATATCCCCGTTCTCTCCAGCAATGTGACGGACCTCGATGTCCGCCTCCAGGTCGGTGCCGTTTCCGAAACAGTTGAGGTCGCTGCGTCATCAGTGCAACTCTCAACCTCGACGTCGTCCCTGTTGGCTGTTGCTGCGGGCGTTGTTTTAGCGACTAAGTCCGGCGCCGCCTCTGGCAAAATTGCTCCCCCGTTCGCTACTCCTCGACTTCGCGAATATTTCCCCGAAACACTCTTTTGGCAGCCTGAAATCCTTACCGGCCGCTCGGGCCAAACCACGGTCAAAGTTCCGCTCGCGGATAGCATCACTACCTGGAAGGTGTCGGTTGTCGCCTCCACGCTCGATGGCCACGTCGCCACCGCGTCCACCGATATCCGCGCCTTTCTGCCATTTTTTGTCGAACTCGATCCGCCCAAGGTGCTGACGGTCGGCGACGAGATTCATCTTCCGGTCACGGTTCGCAATTATCTGGAGAAGCCTCAGTCCGTCACCCTCGAATGGGCCGCCGAGCCATGGTCGCAGACCCTTTCCCCGGTGACTTCCCGGCTCGACGTTTCTGCCGGTGACTATGCGCAGAAAGATTTTTCTTTCCGTGCGGCGCTTCCCATGAAGAGTGCCCAGCAGCGTCTGACCGCCTACAACCGCTCCTCGCAATCCGACAGCGACGCCATCGAGAAAAAACTGCGGGTTCACGCGGATGGTCAGGAACGTATTACCCAAGCCAGTTCCTTCTTCACTGGCGGCACGTCCCTGACACTCGACATCCCCTCTTCCGCTCTGCCGGGTTCTGTCGAAGCCGAACTTGTGCTCTATCCCAGCCTGATTGCGCATGTCACTGACAGTATCGAAGCCATCATGGAACGTCCCTACGGCTGCGCGGAGCAGACCATGTCGTCGGCTTACCCCAGCCTTCTCTGGCTCCAACTCCAGAAAACGCGCCACCTTCCGGCCTCTTCCCTGGATGGTCGCGCCCGACACTACCTGCGGCTGGCGTATGCCAAACTGCTCGGCTATCGCGAACCGGGCGGCGGCATTTCTTATTGGGGCAAAGGCGCTCCGCATGTTTCCTTGACGGCGTACGCTGTGCGCTTTCTTTCCGAGGCCTCGGAATTCATCGATGTGGACAACGCCGTGATTTCCTCCGCACGCGGGTGGCTCCTGCAACAAACCACCCCGCAAGGCGGCTTCAAGGAATATGACTGGTACGGCAAGCCCTCCACCGAACCGCCCGCTTACTTGACGGCGTATGTCCTTGAAGTTCTTGCGCGCGATCTGGAACGCCGCGGCTCTGCCGATCGGGACATCGATGTCGAGCGCCAGACCGTTCGCAAGGCTCTGGATTATCTCGTAGGAAAGATGCCGGTCATTACTGATCCGTACGACGTCGCCCTGCTTGCGCGCGCTAGGCTCGCCCTAAAGCAAGACGCCTCGAGCCAAATCTCCACTTTGTTGGCTATCCAACACACGGAAGGGCAAACGAGCTACTGGGACCTGC
The DNA here is from genome assembly GCA_035499255.1 of Dongiaceae bacterium. Lineage (GTDB taxonomy): Bacteria > Acidobacteriota > Terriglobia > Acidiferrales > UBA7541 > Acidiferrum. Next base: position 5,556 of record DATJZF010000029.1, read on the forward strand.
AACATAACACCGTCTATGCGGGCTGGGGCTTCACCGGCCGCATCGAAACCACCGCGCTGGTCATCGACGCGCTCGCGGCCGCCAAGCGCGACGCCTATCCCGCTGGCGAAATCGATTCCACATTGCGGCGCGCGACGCTTTTTATCCTCAAGCATAAAGATCGTTACGGTGTTTGGTACTCCACCCAAGCCACCGTTGATGTTCTCCAGGCCCTCATCGGTCAACTCTCGGTCGAAACGGCCGGCGCCGAAAAAATTGCGGACGCGACCACCCTTCGCATCGATGGAAGACCTGGCCCCCTGCTGTCCGTCTCCTCCGATCTTCGCCAACTTACGCCACAGCGCGCGGACCTCACGGCTTTTCTATCTCCCGGCCACCATACCCTCACCATCGAGAATGGCCCTGCCTCGCCGGCAAGTGCCTACTTGAAGGCCAGCTATTATCTGCCTTGGACCGACCACGCCGTCACGAGCTCGCTGGTCCCCAGCGGTGATGCCGAATCTCTTCGTTACGCCGTCAAATTCGATCGCACGAATGCTGCGGTAAGCGACTCCATCCGTTGCAACGTACACGCGGAGCGTGTCGGTTTTCGCGGCTACGGTATGATGCTCGCGGAGGTTGGCCTGCCTCCGGGCTCCGATGTGGATCGCGCCTCGCTCGACGCCGCTGTCGAATCCGCCGGCTGGGCCATCCAAAGCTACGAAATTCAACCGGATCGCGTGGTTTTCTATCTGTGGCCTTCCGCGGGCGGAACGGATTTCTCTTTCTCGCTGAGGCCTCGCTTTGCCATGTCTGCCGCCTCAGCGGAGTCCATCCTTTACGACTACTACAATCCCGAAGCGCGCGCCTCCGTGCCGCCCGCGCGATTCGTCATCACCGATGCAGCCGCTCGCACTCTGGCTGTGAAATGAACAGATGGCGCAAATTGCGCGGGCCGTCGCCCGCTGCCATAATTTGCTCATGTTCACCCAGGCGCTTCTGGACCATTTCCAAAATCCCCGGAATGCAGGCGAACTTTCGTCGGCCAATGCAAGTATCGAAGCCAGCAATCCCGTCTGCGGCGATGTCCTCCAGTTATCCGCTCGCATCGAACATCACGTTATTCGGGAGGTCCGGTTTTTGTGCCGAGGTTGCACCGCCTCTATCGCTTGCGCTTCACTTCTTACAGAGTCCATTCAGGGCAGGGAACTAACCCAGCTTGCTTCCATTTCGGCGGAATCCCTTGCTGCTTCTCTCGGTGGCTTGCCGCCTGCGTCCTATCACGCCGCGACTTTGGCGTATGATGCACTCCAACAATTGCTTCGCGCGGTCCCCGAGTGAATCCTGGCACTGGCGGCTCAGTTACCGAGTCACCCGGTCGAAGGTATCCGGATCGTTCAAATTCAACACGCAACCCTCTTCCAAGGTCGATAACTCGCTCACCTCTCTCGCGTGCGCCCACACCACGCTGCGCGCTCCCACGTCTCTCGGCGCGCGTTCCAACTCTCCATACACGGACGCGGAAAAAATCACGGGATGTCCCCGCTTGCCCTCGAATACCGGCAGCACAATCGGCGCTCTCGTCGCATAAAACTGGTCGATGAGCCCGTCCACTAGCTGGACGCTGATCAATGGATGATCGATCAGGCAGAGAACCATTCCGTCCGTTCCTGCGGGTAGACTTCGCAGTGCCGCTTGAATCGAACTGAGCTGCCCTTTCTCCCAGTCCTGGTTGATGACAATCTCATTGTCGTCCATCGGAATCGCCGAGGTGATCGGCTCCGCGTGCGCTCCCAGCACTACTCGCCGCACTCCAATCTTCGGGTGCTTCACCACGTCCAGCAAATGTTCCAGGAATGGCCTGCCCTGGTAGGGCAGCAGCGCCTTCGGCGAGCCCATACGGCTCGAAGCGCCACCGGAGAGGATCACACCGGCCAGCATGATTTGGTCCTCCGCAGCATTATTTCGAGGGACCGCATTAACAAGAGGGCGGAACAATAGGAGGACTACAGCTGCTAATTCACCTGTATCGTAGCGCCAGGGATATTAAGCTTCAAGGAAGATTTTTCGTTTACCTCGCGACCGCGCTGCTCAATCCCGCCTTTTTGTGCCCCGCACCCGCCGCGTGTCGACGCACGGCCACTAGCTCCGCTACGATGCTGATCGCGATTTCCTCCGGCGAGAGGGCCCCGATCTCGAGTCCCATCGGCGCGTAAACTCGTTCGAACTCCTCCACCCGGTAGCCTTCCGCCTCGAGCGCCTTATACACACTGAGCACTTTTCGCTTGCTTCCGATCATGCCTACATACCTCGCGCCCGTTCGCACCGCCCACGCGAGCACCCGCATATCTTCTTTGTGCCCGCGCGTCACGATCACCAGATAACTCGACTCATTCGGCTGTAGCTTTTCGAACGCTTCTTCATATGTAGCGTAAATCTCTTCCGCCATCGGGAAGCGCTGCTTATTTGCGAACGCCTCGCGATCGTCCACCACGCCGATTCCAAATCCCGCCAGGTGCGCCGCCTTCGCGACCGCCGTCGACACATGCCCTCCACCAAACAGGTACAGCACCGGCTGCGGCAAAATCGGTTCGACGAACACTTCCACCGTTCCACCGCAGATCAACCCGTTGTCGTAGCTCGCCTCATTGTTCAGGTGAAACACCATCTTCTTCGGCGCTTCCTTTTGCATGACTTCTTTTGCCGCCGCCCACACGTCCGCTTCTACACATCCGCCGCCCACGGTTCCCACGGTGCTGCCGTCTTCCCGCACCAGCATCCGCGAGCTCTCAAAGCTGGGAATCGAGCCGTCTGTGTGTACAATCGTCGCCAGCGCACCGCGCTTTCCCGCGCGCCGCATCCGCACAATTTCTTCAAACAGGTCCATGCGTTCAGCCTACGTTCCGTACCGCGAGCTGTCAATTCTTGGCAGTCTGGACATCCGGACATCGCGGGCGTAACTTGGTCTTGGAACGACCCGGTCAACACCTCCAAAATATCGTGTTACGATATATCTGCGGTCGTTGCGCTCCGCCGAGTCCGGTTCTGGAGGTGCCTCATGAAAGCCGTTATCTTTCACCAACACGGCGATCCCAGCGTGTTGCACTACACCGATGTGAACGAACCCCACGTCCATCCTCATGAAGTGCTCGTTCGCGTGCGCGCCTGCGCCCTTAATCACCTCGACTTGTGGGTTCGCCACGGCCTCCCTAACTACCCGATTCCCCTTCCGCACATTCCCGGCAGCGACGTGGCTGGCGAAGTCGTCAAGATCGGCCACGACGTTCGCAACGTGCACGTGGGCCAAAAAGTCGTCCTCGCGCCCGGTGTTACTTGCGGCCGCTGCCCCGCGTGCCTCGCCGGGCATGACAATCTTTGCCGCGATTTTACCAACCTGGGATTTATGATCGACGGCGGCTGTGCGGAATATGTCCGGTGTCCCGAAGTGAACTGCATGCCCTATCCCGAAAGACTCGACTGGGTCCATGCTGCCGCTGTCCCGCTTGTGTTTCTAACCGCCTGGCACATGCTCACCAACCGCGCGCAACTTCGTGCCGGCGAAACTGTCCTCGTGCTTGCCGCGGGCAGCGGCGTTGGCAGCGCCGCCATTCAAATCGCGAAGTTCTTCGGCGCGCGGGTCATCGCCACCGCGGGCTCCGACGAAAAACTCGAAAAGGCCAAAGCCATTGGCGCTCACGAGGTCATTCATCATGGCATCATGCCCATCGCCAAAGAGGTGCATCGCCTTACCGACAGGCACGGCGTCGACGTGGTTATAGAGCACGTCGGCTCCGCCACTTGGAACGAAAGCGTAAAGAGCCTGGCCATCGGCGGCCGCCTTGTCACCTGTGGCTGCACCACCGGCTACGACGTCAAGCTCGACCTCCGCTTTCTCTTCACTCGCCAGCTCTCCATCATGGGCTCCTACATGGGAACGAAGGACGAACTCCGTACGGTCTTGAAGCTGGTGGCCAACGGCCGTTTGAACCCGGTCGTCGACAGGGTCTGGCCCCTCGATGACTGCATCGCCGCCCACACGTACCTGGAGAAGGGCAAGCAATTCGGCAAAGTCGTTCTCCGCATTGACTGAAGTTCATTAGCACGTTCAGCGCGCAGCCCCGGAGCTGTCATCCCGAGCGCAGCGGGGATACGCTTTTTCGCGGTGGCGTCTTTGTGTGAACTGTACCTCCGTGGCATGTCTAATCGCACTGTTTGTCACGTCACTGCCTCTGTGCCAAAATACTGGTAGAGGGGATCCATGGAAACGACCCTGGCGAAACACGTCACGCTCACGAAACCCGACGATTTCGGCAAGCTGCTTCAGGACGAAGGCATTATCTTCACGCAACTGGATAAAGCCGTGAACTGGGCCCGCAAGAGCTCGATTTGGCCTCTCGGCTTCGGCCTCGCGTGTTGCGCCATTGAAATGATGTCCATGGCTGCTTCTCGCTTTGACGTCGCCCGCTTTGGTGCGGAAGTATTCCGTCCCTCCCCCCGACAAGCCGATCTGATGATCGTCGCCGGCCGCCTTTCCCAGAAAATGGCGCCGGTCATTCGCATGCTCTACGACCAAATGCCCGAACCCAAGTGGGTGATTTCCATGGGCGCTTGTGCGACCTCCGGCGGCGTCTTCAACAATTACGCCATCGTTCAAGGCTGCAACCAGGTTATTCCGGTGGATGTCTACGTCCCTGGCTGCCCTCCGCGGCCGGAGATGGTGCTGTACGGCATCATGCAACTTCAGAAGAAGATCGAATCCGAAAAGGGCTCCTTCAAGCGTGCCCTGAACCTCGCCTAGTAGGGACGGCCTCCTGCGGCCGTCCGCTGGCCCCACACTTTACCCGTCACTTCGTTGGAAGGTTTTTGGTTTCCTCTGTCCCTCCGCGCTCTCTGTGGTGAAATCTTTTTCTTCTTTTCCCCCTTCGAACCTGTTAGCTTCTCCGCATGTCCACCGATACCATCTCGGCCCGGGACCTCCTCCGTCACTCTCTAGCTACCATTGCCTATCGCGCCGGCAAGGTTATCCGCGACGCGCCGCAGGGTTACGTTGATTTTGCTGCCGGTCACAATTGCCGCACTCCCCTTCAGATCCTCGCGCATATCGGTGATCTTTTCGACTGGGCCTTGGCCATGGCTTCGGGCAAGCCGGCCTGGCATGACTCCGAGCCGCTTCCTTGGCCGGATGAGGTCCAGCGCTTCTTCGACACCCTGAAGCGATTCGACGATTACCTCGCCGGCACGGCTCAGCTTCACGCTTCTATCGACAAGCTGTTTCAAGGCCCGGTCGCCGATTCTCTCAATCATGTCGGCCAGTTAGCCATTCTTCGCCGGCTCTCCGGCGTTCCGATCCGTGGCGAAAACTACTACAAAGCGGACATCGCCGCCGGCCGTGTCGGCAAAGATCAGCCTCCCGCTAAGATGGAATTTGACTGAAATTCCTCTAGACGGCGTAATTTAGCGCGTCTAAAATTCTTGTCCGGCAGTCCGCCCAAGCCTAGCCGACAAAACAATTTGGGGACTTTGCTATGATCGCTCCCGAGCAAAGAAAATATCCGCGTGTCAGGCCACCGAAAAGTGTGGTCGCTGCCTGGCAGGCTGGCACGCAACGTGGGGTCTCGTTCCTCGAAAGCCTCTCGGTAGGCGGATTTTTCGTCCGCACCAAGGAATCTCTACCTCTTCGCTGCCTCGTTCAGATTTTGCTGGATCTACCCGTGGGACAGGTCCGTTGCCGCGGCATCGTCCGCCGCATTCGCGATAATCATGGTGTCGCCGTACAGATCATCGCGATGGATCCCACCGATCGCGCTCGGCTTTTCGCGCAAATGACCGAGCTTCTCCTCGCCTAGCTTTGGGTCTATCGAATGGGTGTCGCAACCACTTTCGCGCGTCCCTCGTTGGTTTGGAGAACCGTGCCGGGCTCGGATTTCTCCCGCCGAACGTAGCCCATTCCAATTCCCGCAGCATGAGCGACCGAAAATCCCACACGCGTCACATAACCGACGTCTTTTCCTTCGCTCAGAAGGGGAGCATTAACCAAAGGTATTTGCTCGGCCTCAAACCACAAACTCACGCGCACCCGATTCACCTGCCCACGCGAGCGCACCCGCTCCACGATCTCCTGCCCCGTGTAGCATCCCTTGGTGTACGAAATGTGCGAATGTTCCAGGCCAGCCTCATGGGGAATCTGTTTTTCTCCAAAGTCATATCCGAACCACGGAATTCCTTGTTCCAGTCGGACTGAGTTCAGTGCTTGATAGCCCGCAGGGCCTCCGCTGTGCTTGCTGGCAGCTTCACGAAGAATTTCCCAAAGCGCAGCCGCATCCTTCGCAGGGCTCAGAACCTCGGCGCCGGCGTTTTGCCCTGGGCTCCTTTTCACCATGCGGCACTTGACTTCGCCGAGCGAGACTTCCCGCGATTCCAACTCTTCCAGCTCTTTGAGATCGACGCCCGTTACTTCCGCCACCACTGAGGCCGCCGCCGGTCCCTCCAGCGCCAGTGTCGAGCACTCCGCGGTCCGATCTTCGAGCGTGACATCGTCCATGATGATGTACTTATCCAGCGCAGGAATCAGCCGTTCGCGAATCATCGCGTACGATACGCAAAATAACTTGTCTGCCAGCGCGTGCGTCTCCATCTCTCCTTGGATGTGTCCCTGCGGGTTCAAAAACAGCGAAATATTCCCTTGATTTTCCTTCAATCCCTTAATGTCATTGGTCAGAATCGCGTTTAGATACCGCACCCGGTCCGGTCCGGTGAATTTCAGATACGCGCGATAATTCTTGTCGATCAGCCCCACCGTCTCGCGCAGCCAACCATACTCCCGCTTCCAATCTCCAAAGTCATCTGGCAGAGCGCACCCGAACCAATTCCCCAATGCCGTTCCGTTCTTCCGGTGCATTTCGCTGAGCGCCGTCTCTAACACCACAACCTGTCCTTCCACATGAGCCTCCATGAATTCTATTGTTTCGCGGGCTAAAGCCCATTCTACGGGTGTGGGATCGAATTTCCCCGTCGGCTGTTCCACTTTTTCACCGTTCCAATTTCTTTTGAACCCTTCCACCGTTATGCCCTTGCATCTTTTCGCCCTTGTACTTTCGGCTGCTATACTTTCCCCGTGGACCATCTTCACCCATCCCATAGTCTGCCCGACGCGGCCAACCCGGAGATGATCTATCTCAAGCTTCCGGTGGGCATGCTGCAGTGCAACTGCTCCATCATCGGTGATCCACGCACGCTCGAGGCCATCGTCGTCGATCCCGGCGATGAAGTCGAACGTATCCTTGGCCTTCTCGGCCGCTACAAGCTTCAGGTCAAAGCCATCATCAGTACCCATGCGCACATCGATCATGTCGGCGGCCTCGCCAAGCTCTATCAATACACTGGCGCGCCGGTCATGATGCACTCCGATGATCTTCCTCTCTACCGCGGCATGGAAATGCAAGCCGCCTTTCTTGGCGTCCGCAGCCCCGAGCTGACCGAAGTCCACCAACTCCTCAAGGAAGGCGACATCCTCCAATGGGGCGACTTTTTCGCCAGCGTGATTCACACCCCGGGCCACAGCCCCGGCAGCGTTTCCCTCTATCTCCCCAACGATAGCGGCAATCTCAGCTTAAGCCAGCCCCAACTCTTCTCCGGCGATACACTTTTTTCCGGCAGCATCGGCCGCACCGATCTTTGGGGTGGCTCCTTCGACGAAATCATCGCCTCGCTTAAAGACAAGCTTCTGCAACTCCCGGATTCCACCATCGTCCATCCCGGCCACGGTGCCAGCACCACCATCGGCCACGAGCGCGACAGCAATCCCTTTTTGAAGTAAGCTCTCTCCCTCAAAAACTTGTCGGGAGGCCCCATGGGAAACGAGCTCACCTGTACCTTGCGCCATGAAGGGAAATCCTTCGCGGGCAAGGCGCTCCTGGAGACCTCGGAGATCCTCTTCCGGGGCGACACGCGCCTCAAGATTCCTTTTTCTTCCATCAAGAAGCTCGAGGCAAAAAACGGCCAGCTCCACATCCGCACCGCCGACGGTCTCGCTATATTCGAACTCGGTGCGCAAGCCGAGAAATGGCATCACAAGATCACCAATCCAAAGTCCGTGATCGAGAAATTAGGAGTCAAACCCGGCGATTCTGTCGTCCTGGAAGGGAACTTCCCGGCGCATTTTCAAGCTGACCTGAAGAAGCAGCGCGCAACCATCGCCCGTTCAAGAAACGACGCACCCTGGATTTTCCTCGCCGCCGAATCGTTGGAGGATCTCCGCCGCCTCCCGGCCATTTCCAAATCCATGCGCGGCGCAACTGCTCTCTGGGTCGTCTACCCCAAGGGCCAAAAGACCATTACCGAATCCGACGCCCGCTCCGCCGGCCTGAAAGCCGGCCTCACCGACATCAAAGTCGCCAGCTTCAGCCCTACCCACACCGCCCTGAAATTCGTAATTCCCAAAGCCAAACGTTAATCCGCGCACTCAGAATAGTTGTCATCCTGAGCGCGCTCTTTGGGCGAAGGATCTCAACGTGCCGTCCAAGCAACCAAAGATCAACCTCCTGGTCACGTGCCCGTTCCGTGCCTCGCCTTCCGCATGTTTTCCATGACTGATTGAATCAACTCTTTGGCGTGCGTCAATTCCCGGTCAATCATGCGCAAGTCCATCGCTGGAACCGTCGGATTCCGCTGGCTCGTGCAGTACACTCCGTGCTGTCCCACCAACACCAGTGCGTTGGTGATCCTGTCCAACGTCACCGCCAGCCTCCCGCGCTCTTTTCCAAACATCTGCTCGTACCGGTCCAACTCTTCCCGGTGCTCCTCAAATGCCGACATTCCCCCACCTTCCCGGCCCGGTACCTTCTGAGTTGTTTCTCCGGTTGTACCTTCGGGCACAGCCTTACCGTTGCAAACTTTACGCTACTGCAACCCCATTCCATAATCCACTTTGGCTCGGCAGAAAGTGGTCCACTAGAATGAGTTTCTCTTCGCAGTCTTCAAGCCAGTATGTCCCATTCGGAAAAGTCCCCGGAGGGAATTGGGAGCAGCGAACCATGCGACGTTCCGACCTCGTGCAGTACAAGGAAAAAGAAAACGGCAAAATCTCGCGTACCTCGCAGATCGTCTTTGGCGAACGCCAGCACCTGCTTCGCGTCCTGGATTCTCTCGAAGGTACCAGCTTGCCCATCGCCCGCATGCAGCAGGAGCGCCGCAATCTCGAAGAATTAATTCACGCCCGCACGCGCGAACTGAACCACATCAACACGGCATGGGATGAAAAAATCGGCCTCGTTCTCAGCGCGGAAGCCAAGCCGGAAATGCTCGAGAAACTCGCCAAGCAGGCTCCCAAGGAAGACTTTTATCTGCTCCGTTTGATCAGCGAACATCCTCGGGCCAATTCCAAAACCCTGGCCCGCCTGGCGCGCCACCCGTACGGCGCCATCCGTGAAAATGTCGCGCGTCACCCGAATTCCGACGCCACCACCCTCACCTATCTGAGCAAAGACAAGACGCAGCCGCTCTGGTACCTTGTCGCCTTCAATCCCAACACGCCGATGCTGCTCCAGCGCAAACTCAGAGACCGCCTCAAACGCTTAGGCGAAGTCCAGTCCAACTAGCTGCGGCGATTATCGCCGCTTTTTAGTCTCTCTAACTCGCAGGAGCACGAAGTCCGTATCCGTGGTTGTTCCAGCTGTTGGCTGTCGACTAAAGGCTGTTGGCCTCTCTTCATTCCACCGGTACCTTTAACTGCCAAAACATGAAACTCAACCCGTCTGTGCCTTCTTCAATCTGTTTATTCACGGGTCGTCCGCCGGAGTGTCCCGATTTCGTGTCGTATAGCAGCAGAATTGGCCGGTCCGATGCCGTTGTGGCCTGGAGACGCGCCGCAAGCTTCCGCGCATGCAGTGGCGCTACGCGCGTGTCGCCGTCTCCAGTGATGAACAGCACCGCCGGATACTTCGCCCCCTCCTTGACGTTGTGGTACGGAGAATATTTGTACAAGTACGGGAACTGCTCGGCGCTTTCCGCGCTTCCATACTCTGCCACCCAGTACGGCCCGTCGAGGAACTTCTGGAATCGCAGCATATCCTCCAGCGGATATTCGCAAACCACCGCCTGAAACAGCTCCGGCCGTTGAGTCAACGCCGCGCCGACCAGCAGCCCGCCATTGCTTCCCCCTTCGATTGCTATCCGGTCCACTGTCGTATATTTTTCCGCTAGCAAATATTCCGCCGCTCCGAGGAAGTCGTCGAACACGTTCTGCTTCTTCTCCAACATCCCCGCGCGGTGCCACTCCTCACCGAACTCTCCGCCGCCGCGCAGATTCGGTTCCGCCACGATTCCACCGTGCTCCGCCCACACGATCATTTCTGACTGAAAATCGGGCGTGATGTTCACATCGAACCCGCCATACGCCGTCAGCCAGACCGGCGTGGCGCCGTCTCGCCTGGTCCCTTTCTTCGAAAACAGGAACATCGGAACCTTCGTTCCGTCCTTTGACTTGTACCAGACTTGTTCCACTTGGAATTTGTCCGGCTCTATCGGCGCGTTGCTCTTTGCCCACACGCTCGACTTCTTCGTATTCACGTCATAACTCAATATCGTCGGTGCGTAATTGAAACTGGTAAACATATAACGCAACTCCGGCGAGCCCCATCGCCCCGCTACCTGCACCGTTCCGAGCCCCGGCAATGGCAACGGGTACGGATTTTTCCCCTCCGCGTCAAACACCTTCATTTCCGTGCTGGCATTCCGCAGGTACGACGCCACCAGCTTTCCCCCGACCGGTGCAATCACATCCAGCTTAATGTCCGCCTCCGGCACGACTTCTTTCCAATGTTCACGTCCCGGATTCTTCGGATCCACGGCAAACCCGTGCCACTGCGGCGCCTTCCAGTTGGTCTGCAGCAGTAACTTGTCACCCGCCCAGCCGGTCCAGAAAACCGAGTTCACGTCGTTCACGACCGGTACGATCGGCCCGCCACTCTTCAAGTCCTGCAGATACACTTCGGTCTTTTCCGATCCCGTCCCGAATACTACGAGGTAGTATACGAATGTGTTGTCATCTGAAATCTCTAGCGCGAGCTCTTTTTCCTTGTCCAGTTTTTCTCCAAACAACAGTCTGTCTTTGCCAACTTCCGTCCCTAGCTTGTGGTAGTAAGCACGTGGACCGTCGGCACCCGCTTTCGCGTAATAAATCCCGTTGTGGTCGTTCGTAATTTCGATCGAACTGTACATCGCTTTTGGCAGCACGTCCGCGAAGTCTTTGTGCGTGTCGACGTCCATCACGTGTACGGTCACCTCATCCTGTCCGCCTTCGCGCCGTCCGTACGCCAATAGCTTCCCGTCCCGGCTGATTGCCTCAATCGTGGCGCTTGCAGAATGGTCCGCCGACCACGGCAATGGGTCCACCAACAACTCATCCGCGCCGTTCGATCCGCGCCGCACGTAAATCTGCGACAGCTCCTGCCCCGCCTGTCGGCGGCTGAAGAAATACCTCCCGCCGAACTCTTTCGGCAATCCGTACGCGTCAATCCGGATTAGTTCGGAAAGCCGCTTGGCAATGGTCTCCCGCCCTGGCAGTTTCGACAGCGCCGCTTCTGTGCATTTGTTCTGCGCGTCAATCCACTCGCGTGTTTCCTTGCTCTCTTGGTCCTCGAGCCATCGATACGGATCGACGACGGTCGTTTTCCCGTATGTGTCTCTCACATTGTCGACGCGGGTTTTTGGCGGGCACGTCGGCCCTCCTTGGGCCCAGAGCAGGGAAGGAGTTCCGATCAGCAATGCAACTCCGAGGGCTCCCCTGATTGGATCCAGATTCCAACACCCCAATCCGGTGCCTCTATTCCTGCGCGATTTGCTCATGGTTCCGTCCACTCCGTTCTCCACAGCGATTCCCACTGGCCCTGCACAGAATTCCAAACGGGCGCTAGAATACTCGAAAATGCCGCCCGCGAAGAATCAGAATCTTGCCGCCCCTAAAAAACTGAGCGCCCCGCGGTTTCTGCTGATTTCCATTCTCTTGCTAGTCCCGTGTTTTTGGCATCGTCACATCGAAGCGGGCGACCTCGGCAGCCACGTTTACAATGCGTGGCTCGCCCAACTAATAACACAGCACAAGGCCCCCGGTCTCTTTCTTGTTCAGCAATACGACAACGTGCTCTTCGACTTGATCCTATTCTACGCAGCTAAACTGATTGGACTCCCGCTCGCGGAAAAGGTCGCGGTTTCGATCTGCGTGCTTGTCTTCTTCTGGGCGCTATTCGCCTTCGCCCGGGCGGTTTCCGGCAACAACCCGTGGTTCCTCGCCCCTGCTTTCGGCATGCTCACCTACGGCTACATCTTCCATATGGGCTTCCTGAACTATTACCTGTCTCTGGGTCTCGCCTGCATTGGCCTGTCATTGATCTGGCATGCCAGCAGAATTGGACTGCTCCTCGCTGCCATCCTTGCTCCCGTCGTTTTGCTTGCCCATCCTCTCGGGTTTCTGCTGTTCCTCGGAGTTGCCTTCTATCGCCTGCTGCACAGGAAACTCTCCGATCATTGGAAATGGAGTATTCCCGTCGGCGCCGTCGCAATCTGCATGGCCGCTCGGATTTTCGTGGCGCACCATAAGACTTACGAAGTCGAGTGGCGCGAAGCTCCGCTCTACACGCTCACCGGTGCCAGCCAATTCCATGTCTTTGGCGAACGCTACGCGTACTTCACAGCTCTCATCGGCACAATCGCAGTCCTGTCCGTCCTTTTGGCTTTCTTGGCATCGCCGCGACGCTCTGGATTTCTGCGGGATCGTCGTCTCCTTCTCGAGCTCTATCTCGTTTCCTTTCTCACCACCGTCATCCTTCCGGAGAATCTCCACGCCGATCCCACCCGCGGCTGGGTCGGAGCGCTTGCCACTCGCTTGACTCTCGTCACCGCGATTTTCGGCCTCGCGTTCCTTGCGTCGCTTCCGCCCCGGTTCTGGCATCTCGCCGCCTACTCCGCTGTTGCCGCCTTTTTCTTCGCCTTCATCTACCAAGACACCGCTCTTCTCAACTGCATGGAGGACAACACTCGCCGCCTCACGGAACGATTGCCCTTTGGCACGCGCACTCTTTCCACGATCTTCGCGCCAAACGACTTCCGCACCATCTATCTCCACATCCCCGACCGCGCGTGCATTGGCCACTGCTGGCTGGTCTCTAACTACGAGCCGTCCACCAGGCAATTCCGCGTTCGTGTTACAGCGGGAAGCCCCGTGGTCACAGCGTCTGTTGATGACAGCGAAGACATGCAATCCGGCACCTACGACGTTCAGGAAGAGGACCTCCCTCTCAAGCAGATTTATCAGTGCGATGCCCGCGATCTTACCCAGATCTGTATCCGTGATTTGGCCGAAGACGAAAAGAACGGCCGCCTCGGTTATCACCCCGTCCACAACCCCTTCTTCTCGCAGAACCCGTAATCCTCCTGTTCACACTCGCCGTGCCCCTGATCTCCAATCGCGGGTGGCCGTGGTCTTTCTGTCCGCTGATATCTGATTACTGATCACTGATTACCTCGATCAAAGTACGACGAATCCTGTCTGCCTCGAGCCAGTGAAGAGACAAAATGGCTCTTGCGGCAGTCCAATGTCTGCTAAAATAGCACTCGGGGTGAGAGACAATGCTGCCATTACACCTTCAGCCCGAAAGCCACATTCCCCTTTATATCCAACTGCGCGATCAACTCCGCTCCCTCGTCCATGCCGGCGATCTTCGTCCCGGTGACCGTATCCCCGCTAGCCGGGAACTCGCGCAAATTCTTGGCGTCCACCGCACCACCGTGGCCAATGCCTATGCCGAACTCGAAGCCGAGGGCCTCATCCAGGGCCATGTCGGCCGGGGCACCTTCATCCGCGGCAATGGCAATCTGCTGCACATCACTCCGCCTCCTCCGCCCTCCCTCAATGGCAACGGCGACGGCAGCATCCGTTGGGAACTCCTCTTCGCGGACGAGCGCAGCGAAGAAATTCTCTCTCGCTTGACCGCTTCCGCGCCGGTCAACGCGCTTTCCTTCGTGATGGCTCGTCCAGCCGAAGAGTTCTTCCCCGTGGAAGAACTCCAAACCTGCGTGCAAGCCGCGCTTCGCCGGGAAGGCCAGGAAATTCTTAACCTCGGCGCTTCCGACGGGTACGCGCCCCTGAAAGAAGCCCTTCTCGAGCTTCTTCGTCATGACGGCATAGCCGCGAAAGACGAGACCCTGCTGATCACCGACGGCTGCCAACAGGCTCTCGACCTGATTGCCAAAGCGTTCGTTCGTCCCGGTGACACCGTCGTAATGGAAAATCCCACTTATCCCGGTGCTTCCGCCGTCTTCAACGGTGTGCGCGCCCGCTGCCTGGGTGTCCCTGTCCGCACACACGCCGAGCCGGGCAGTCTCCTCGGCATTGATGTCGAGGCTCTCGAGTCCACCCTCGCCGCCAATCGCGTTAAGCTCCTGGTTCTCACGCCGGACTTCCACAATCCGACGGGCACGTCCATGCCACTCGCCTCGCGCCGTCGCGTCATTGAGATCGCTAGTCGCTATCAAGTTCCCATTGTCGAAGACCACATCTATGCGCGACTCCATTTGCAGGAAGAGCGTCTGCCGTCACTCAAGCAGCTCGATCGCTCGAATCTGGTCATTCACATCGACAGCTTCGCAAAGGTCGCTTTTCCTGGTCTGCGCGTCGGATGGATCGTGGCCCCGGCGGCAGCCATCGAGCGCCTCCGCTTGGTCAAGCAGATGACCGACCTGCACACCGATCAGCTCGCTCAGGCTGCTCTGGCCGAATTTCTCAAGCGCGGTTTCTTCCAGAAGCACCTCACCCGCATGCGCAAGATCTACTCCGACCGCCTCAACGCCCTCGACGAAGCGTTGCGCAGGAATATGCCCGAAGGTGTTCGCTGGACTCGTCCCGAGGGCGGCATGGCTTTCTGGCTCGAGCTGCCCGCCGGTTTTGACGCCAGCGAGTTAATGATTCACGCCCGGGAACGCGGCGTGCTCTTCGCGCCGGGCCGCTACTTCTACGTGCAGTTGCCGATGCCCAACACGCTCCGCCTCGGCTTCGCCAATCTGAACGAAAAGCAAATTGCCCGGGGCGTTGCGATATTAGCCGAGCTCCTGCGCGTGGAGATGCGCAAGCGCCAACGCGGTACTCGTCGCGCCGAACGCACTCACGTAGCGCTAGTGTAGCTTTCGTAGCCCAGGCTTTAGCCTGCGCTAATCGGTTTGGATTTGCAGTGCGGCTCTTCGAGCCCTCGGCTTTCGGGTTTTGGCCGGTCTCGGGACCGGCCGGAAGGAATCAAGCGAACCGCAACATGCCCAATGTCGTCAAACTCGAACCCAACCCGGCCAACCGCTGCTTCGGCTGCGGCGCGGCGAATCCCCTTGGGATGAAGCTCACGTTCGACCTTGACGTCGACGCCCGGCGCACGCGCGGTTCTTTCACACTTGGCCCGAACTATGCCGGCGGCGCTGGCTTCGCCCACGGCGGCATCATTGCCGTCGTTCTCGACGAGGCCATGGGAAAACTTTCGCGCCTGGCCAACGAGCAGGCCGTCACCGCCGAAATGTCCGTTGAGTACAAAAAGCCCGTCCCTATCGACAAGCCCATCCATGTGGAGGGCTGGCAAGAAGAGGAAAAGGGGCGCAACCGGTTTCGCGTCGCGGAAATCCGCGACATACAGGGAAATTTACTGGCGCGCGGCAAAGGCCGCTTTGTCACCGTCCCGCAAGCGCATTTTGCCGAAGTAAACCCCGTCAAAAGCGGGTGAAGAATGTAGCGGCGGGTCTTCGGTGGTCTACGGTTTTGGTTGTGTAGGGACCGCCTTCTGAGGCGGTCCGCTCTCGGCAGCAGGGGCAGGAATTCTGCAGGAAACGACTTTCGATTGGAGAGGAGAAGGGAAATGGCAACAAAGAAAACCAACGGCAGCGCCCACAGCGCTCACACCGCAAACAACAACGGCGCCCCCAAGGGCTCGAACGAGTGGCGCGTCAAAGTCGGCTTGGCCGAAATGCTCAAGGGCGGCGTCATCATGGATGTCACCAACGCCGAACAAGCCAAAATCGCCGAAAAGGCCGGTGCCTGCGCGGTTATGGCTCTCGAGCGCGTGCCCTCCGATATTCGCAAGGAAGGTGGCGTCGCCCGCATGGCCGCCATCAAGGTCATCCGCGAGATCATGAAGACCGTCACCATCCCTGTGATGGCCAAGGTCCGCATCGGCCATTTCGCCGAGGCTGAAGTGCTCCAGGCCCTCGAAGTCGACTTCATCGATGAAAGCGAAGTCCTCACTCCCGCCGACGAGGAAAACCACATCTGGAAGCACGACTATCGCGTCCCGTTCGTCTGCGGTGCCCGGAACCTTGGCGAAGCTCTCCGCCGCATTGCCGAAGGTGCCGCTATGATTCGCACCAAGGGTGAAGCGGGTTCCGGCAACGTCGTCGAAGCGGTGCGCCACATGCGCACCATTGTCAGCGAAATGAAAGCCCTGACCACCATGCGCGATGACGAACTCATGCGCAAAGCCAAGGAGCATGGCGCTCCCCTCGATCTGATCCGTGAAGTCGCTCGCGCCGGCAAGCTCCCCGTTCCCAACTTCTCCGCTGGTGGTATCGCCACTCCCGCGGACGCCGCGCTCGTTCGCCGTCTAGGCGCTGAGGCCGTTTTCGTCGGCTCCGGGATATTCAAGAGCAGCGATCCGGACACGCGCGCCAAAGCGATCGTGAAAGCCACCACGCATTTCGAAGACCCGAAGGCGGTCCTCGAGGCTCATGAGGAATTGGGCGAAGCCATGCCCGGCTTGGACGTCCGCATCCTGGAAGAAAAAGACCTTCTGTCCACCCGTGGTTGGTAGCGCAGCTTGTTCTTCGTAGGGGCGCCCCGCAGCGCCCCACCCTGCTGCGCGCCACAGTCTACGAACCATTAATTCCTAACTACCGATTACGGACTACCAACGAGATGCCCCACACGCCCACACCCAAAATCGGGATCCTCGCCGTCCAAGGTGACTTCGCCGCCCACGCCGCGCGCCTCCGCGAACTCGGCTCCGAAACCGCCGAAGTCCGCACCGTTGCCGACCTCAGTTCGTGTGACGCTCTCATTCTGCCCGGCGGCGAATCCACCACACAGCTCCAATTCCTCCAGGAGGAAGGTCTCTACAACGCGATTCGCAAATTCTCCGAACATCATGCCGTCTTTGGTACCTGTGCCGGTGCCATACTCCTCGCCAATCATGTGAAGAACCCCGCGCAGGATTCGCTCAGGCTTCTCGACATGACTATTCTGCGGAACGGCTACGGACGCCAGCTTTCCAGCGACGTTTTTGCCGGCCCCTCTGCGATCACCGATGGCCCACTCGAAATGGTTTTCATCCGCGCGCCCATCATCGAAAAAGTTGGGAAGGGAATTGCTGTCCTCGCGAAGCATCAGGGCCAGCCGGTCCTGGTCCAAGGCGGGTGCATCCTCGCCGCCACTTTCCACCCAGAACTTACCGCCGACCCCACCGTCCACGAATATTTCCTGAAGCTCGCTTCCAATGGTTCGGCCTCTTCCAAGAAGCGCCGGCACAAGTAGTGAACAAACGATACAAGCTCTCCGCGTCCTCGCCGTCCTGCTCTGCTTTCTCTGCGTTAGTCTTGTTCTTTTCGCGCTACAATTCTCCCGTGGACTCTCGAGAGAGATTTCGCGTTCTTTTCGTGTGCATTGGCAATTCCTGCCGCAGCCCCATGGCGGAAGCTGTTGCCCGCGAACATGCCTCCGACATCATCGAAGCTTCGAGCGCAGGCCTCGCCCCGCTCGGCTATATCGCCGAGCCCACCGCCTCCACTCTCGCTGCCAACGGATATTCTGCCGACGGTCTTTCCTCCAAACGCCTCTCTCCCAAAGCCATCGAGGAGACCGATCTGGTCGTCAATCTCTCCGGCCTTCCGATTGACTGTCTTCCCAGCCGCGTTAAAGTAGAGGAGTGGCGCGTCGAGGACCCTTACGGGGCCGACACCGCCAAATATCAACGAATACTTGAAGAAATCGAAGGTCGTGTATTAGCGCTGGCTGCTCGCTTTCGGTCGCTGCCTAACAGACAGCGCGCGCATCATCCCTAGCGCGTTGCGCGGCCTTTTGTAGTCTCAAATGAGGAGCCGTTTTTGCGCCGCGACAAAACCAGCGTCTCGCAGGAAGATTACCTCAAAGCCATCTGGGAAATGCTCGAAGAGCAACAAACGCCCATCAGCGCGCGTCTCGCGGAAGAGCTCGATGTCACCCCTCCCGCCGTCACCGCCGCCATCAAGCGCATGGCTCGCGATGGCCACGTCAAAGTCCAGCGCGGCGGCGTCATTCAGCTGACCACTCAAGGCCGCAAGCTCGCACAGCACCTTATGCTTCGTCATCAACTCGCCGAAATGCTCCTCACCGAGGTGATTGGCCTGTCGTGGGCCAAAGCTCACGCAGAAGCCGAGCGTTTGGAGCACGCCATCTCTCCCGAAGTCGAAGCTCTTCTCCTCAAGCGCTTCGCCAATCACAAAACGTGTCCTCACGGCGTTCCCATCAATGGCAGCATCGCGCAACTCCGCGAGGAAGGTGGAGTGCTCCTTTCCGATCTTCGCGCCAACGAGTCTGCCGAAATTCTCTGCGTTTACGAAAAAGATCCGGGCTTCCTCGATTTTCTGGAAAACCTCAAACTTCGCCCGGGCACCCCAATCGAGATCCTCAAGCGCGAATACGACGAAACCCTAACTCTCCGCGCCGCCGGTGAGACTATCCACCTTGGCAAACCTGCCACCACCCGCATCTGGGTCCGCCGCGTTCCTTCCTGAGTTGTTCCATTCGGTGCGGACCCTGGAACTGATCGATTCATCATTTCGCCGGCACTGCTTTGGTGGCTGCACATCCCCTACTGGTTCACGATGATGGGCGCCTCGCTCAGCTTCACGACGAACGCGTCTTCGTGCCCGGATGCCACACCCCCGGTGTACCGGTAGCCCGCCGTGTAGATTGACGGGTAGGTTGGCAGCGGGTGTGGCTTCGCCTGCGTCACTGCGACCGCATTGATGGCCGCGCCCAGAAATACGGTGTAAAGCGGAACCGCGGTCTTGTCCAACTTCACCAGAAATCCCGCCGTCGGATTTGGCGTGACCGGGGGCGCTCCGGGGAACGTCGTCGACGACGTATTCCCGACGATGTACGCTTCGCCGTTCAGGTCAATGGCGATGCCTTGCCCGAACGAGGATCCATCGCTCCCATTCAAATAGATCAGGTAACTGATTTTTCCCGTGGGGAGCAGCTTCGCCGCAAAGGCAAAACTACCGGAGTTTTTGTCGCACTGGCCGCAAAACGAGCCCGAGATATACGCCGCCCCCGTGGAATCTACCACGATGCCCGTTCCAATGGTTGTCTCCACGCCCAGCGCGGCAGAGTAGATCAGCGAGTCACCGGCCGGGCTAAGTTTGCTCACGAATGTCTCGCACGAGCCACCATAGGAATTGGATTCGTATCCCGCATACGGAAAATCTTTTGAACAGGTTTCCCCGGTTACGTATGCGGACAGCGCACTGTCGATCGCAATCCCTGAGATGGAATCGACGTATCCCGAGCCCGACAAGAATGTCGAATACACCAACTTGGTCCCCGACGGGGACAATTTCGATATGAACCCTACCGGCCGGAACCCCTCATTCGGTTCTTGAGTGTCGTAGCTTCCCAGAACCGTCGGAAAGCCTTGTGACGTTGTGAAGCCCGCCACGTACGCAGACTGCGTTGCGTCCACCGCGATTGGTCCCGCCTGATCGCCGTTCTCGCCGCCCAAATAAGTGGAGTACACCAACCGGTTTCCCAGTGGCGAAAGCTTCGTCACGAACCCATCCGAATTTCCGTTCTGTTGATCCTGCAGTGCCTCCCTCCTCGGAAAATCGTCAGACCAGGTTTGACCTGCCACGTAGACGCCCGATGCATCGCATGCTATCCCGTATCCGACATCGTCGTCGCCACCGCCCAGAAACGTGGAGAATTGAATGAAACCCTCGGGGCCCAACTTCGTCACGAACGCATCCGAATCTCCAGACTTGCTTCCATCGATCACACCCCCATACGCCGGAAAGTTCCCCGAGTAGGTCCTTCCGGTTACATACGTGTTCCCCAATCCATCCACCGTCACCGCATTTGCTATATCCGTGTCCGACCCTCCCAGAAATCGGACGAACGAGATCGTCGGGTCAATTACCAGCGGCGTTTTGGCGTCGTACTTCTCCAAGCTGAAACCCGCCGTATCGCTCTTCAGTACTTGGAATCCGCCCTTTACACTCACCTTCTTCCCGCCGATCTCTTGATAGATCTTGGGCTGGGTGTGGCGCAGTTCTTCGCCCTTCGCCGTTTTCAACACTAGGTCACCGCTGGCTTTGTCCACCTCCAGGCTAGCTGCGCCTTCAAACTGAACCTGGATCTGCTTCGGGTCGGCTCCCGGCCCGACTACAAAATCGTATTCCAGCGTTCCTTCGTTCCCATGGAACACCAGGTCAATGCCCGGATACACCCCCGTCGCCTTCACTTGAGCATATTGCGGAATGTCCGTGTGCCAGTTTGCCGGTTTGTTTCCGAGAAAGTAGTTGCTGATTCCTCCCGTGGCGCCAGTTCCGGCAGGCTTCCACCCTCCGCTGCCCGTCAGGTGCAGCACGATTTGGCTGCTCTGTACGGCCTTTGTTGCTTTTGCTTTTTCCGCCGGTTTCGTCAGCTTCGTAAAATCGGGAATGGCGGGGCTCGGTCCCGCGTCCGCAGTCCGGTCCATAAACTCGATTGTCGCTCCGTTGCTGCCGACGCCGACTCGGAAGCCGGCGCCACGTCCTATCCATTGATACCCGGCGGAAGCTTGCCCCACATTCGGTTCGAATACCAACGGTGTGCTTACTTGCGTAAGTTGCGGCGCCGTCCCTTTTTGATTCGGCGCTTTAGCAAGCTTGTTCGCGCGCACCTTCGTCTGGGCGTTCACCTTTGGCATCAACACAAATACACCGGCAACTATCAGCGCAAGGAGCGATTTGCGTTTCATAGTGATCTGTTCTCCTTCATCGAGCTTATGAGCCGACCTCGACCGAGGGGAAAGGGCCGTCGAGTGGTGGATCTCGCCGCAAAAAACTCAGATGCTCAAGTTCTGGCCACCGGGCAGACACACAACCACTCGTTGCGCAGGCCTTCGGGGAGCAGCCTGCCGATTATCTGTTAATTAGTGCGGCTTACCTCTCAGCCGTTTCACTTTTTTCGTAGGATTCTTGCAAGGCTACTTCTTTTCGTCCAGTAATTCTTTCAACCTTCCGTATCCCGCCTTGCTCACCGGCAAGCGCACCCCGCTGGTCAGGACCGCCACTTTGCTGTCCTTCCCGTAGGGCTCGATTCGCGCCACCCTCTCCAGGTTCACCACGTAGGACCGGTGAATCCGGACAAACAGCGAAGGGTCCAGGCTCATCTCCAACCCAGAAATTGTCTGCTGCTTCAGATGTTTCTTTCCTTCGGTTACCAGCGATACGTAATCATCGGTCGCTTCCGCGTAGTCTAGCTTTGGCACCGCAATCAACGTCACCTTCGTCCCATCCTTTACCACAATGCGCTCCGCAAATTGTCCCGCGGGCCGCGCCGCAGCCGCCAATTCTGTGGCGTCGACATTCTTTTCGGTGTTCTGACTCTTGGCACGTTCCAGTGCCGCTTCAAACCGCTCGCGGCTGTACGGCTTCAGTAAGTAATCCACCGCGTGTACGTCGAATGCCTTCATTGCGTACTGGTCGTACGCGGTCACAAAAATCACCGCCATCTTTTCCCGGTCAATCAGTTCCAATACGTCAAACCCGGTCAACTTCGGCATCTGAATATCCAGAAACAGCAAATCCGGCCTATGCTCGGCCGCCGCTTTCACCGCATCCATTCCATTCCCGCATTCCGCCGCAATCTCAATCTCCGGATGCTGCGCGACCATTTCGCGCAACAGCTTCCGCGCCAGTTCCTCGTCATCCACGATCACTGCCTTCCACTTCCGCATCGCTTCTCCTTACTTCCTTACTTCGCTACCTCTTCTTCGGCCGGAAACGCCATCGTCACCCGAAACACTCCCTCATCCGCACTGGCCTGCAACTGTGCCGCATCTCCGTATCGCGCTTCCAGCCGCCTCTGCACATTCTTCAGCCCGACTCCATTCCTTCGCGAACTCCCTGCCTCTGGATCCCACGAATTCTCCACCGTCAGCGACATGCGGCCGTCCGCGCGAACAGCCTTCAACCGAATCCATCCGCCTTCTGGCATTTGCGCAACTCCATGTACCACCGCATTTTCGAACAGGGGCTGTAGCAGCAATGGCGGCAACAGGCATTTTTTCGCTGCTTCCTCCACCTCTTCCTGCAGCACGAGTCGCTCACCGAATCGTACTTTCTCGATTGCACAGTACTTCTCCAATAGTCTCAGCTCCTCTCCCAGCGGGATCATCCCTTTCTGGCCCATTCCCAGGGTCATGCGCATGAAATCTGCAAGTGACACGCACATCTCCCGTGCTTTCGCCGGATCGATACTGGTCAATGCGCTGATCGAGTTCAAGCTGTTGTACAGAAAATGCGGATTAATCTGTGCCTTCAACGCGCTTAACTCCGCCTCTCGCGCCCGCATGCGTGATTCCACCACCAATTCCTGGGCCTTCTGCGACTCTTTCTGCGCAATCAGCGCGTAATTGATTGCCACACTAAGCAGGTAATAAAAAATGCCGGCGCCAAAAATCAGCCCCATGCGAAAGGTTACATATTCGTACGTCCCTCGCCAGCCCGGTGCCGTGTCTTCCATTACATGCGCCAGGAAGACACTCAACTTGACCCATGCGAAGGTGAGCAGCGCTGCCGCCGCCAGGTGGGTCAGTGCCAGCCGCCATACCGGCGTTTTGCTCAGTGGTGCCGTCCGGCAGGAATACGCCGCTGACCAGGCACTCAACTGCGCGATCCCCGAGATGCCGATTCCGAAGTACAGTGCGTTCACCACCGGCATGCCCGGGTGCGCATTCAAAATTGCCGCCAGCACCAGCCCGAAGCCAATCCATCCCGCCCAGAACACCAGGTGCTGCGTTCCGCTGAATTTGATTCGCGCCATCTCTTTAGTTCTTTACGTTAATTCCGCCAAACACTGCTCGCCCGCGCAAAATCAGGCGTTTCTTGGGAATGGCTCCAGGCACGTCCGGCAGCGGCGGTCTGGTCTCGTCCGAATATCCCCCAAAAATGCTCTGCCCTTCATATACGACCATCCAGCGGTCCGGCACCACGATCTCTATCCCGCCGAAAATCGCTTCCACGTACACCACCGCTTCTTCGCCCTCGATTTCCGCCGGGCGGAAGTCGATCTCCACCCCTCCGAAAATTGCCGTGGCCGTGCCACCGGCGAAATTGTTGCTGTTTACGCGACGCTCTACTCCCCCAAACATCGCGTATTCGTTGATTGTGTTTGGCCCCCCGCCAGGTCCTGTCGGTTTCGGCATGGTTGGTATCTCGAAGCGGCTCCAGATCAGTCCCACGCCTGCCGCGATCAACACCAGCGGCCACAGAACGTTCCAACCCACCTTCGCAAATCCGAAATTGTCCGCTAGAAAAATCCCACCGACCACCATCATCATGATGCCCGCCGCACGATGGCGTTCGCGGAAGAATTGCGCCGCGCCGACAAGGATCAGCAGCACAGGCCACAGCCTCCATAAAATATCCGAGTTGATAATCCCCATGTGGTCCAGCAGAATAACTGTCCCGATCACTACCAGGAGGATTCCGGGCAGGACGCCCTGTCGCGCGCCTCCCGTACCACACACACCACTCCGCTTCGCCATACGGCTTCGAACGTCCGCCCGAATCCGTTCCTTCAGATCGTCGGCGTATTTTTGCGAATCGAATTGGTTGTCAGCGCCCACCAGTTCCTCTTATTATCTGTCTCTCACTGCACATTCCGTCCTTGCCGGTTCAACAGCACCGACGCGAACACCAGCAACAGTCCCGTCGCCACCATCGGGACGCTCTGCAACGCCACTTGCACCGCGCTCCAGTGCCACACCGAATGTTCGGCAAAATTCAACGTGATCATCCCCATGGCTGGCAGGCAACCGAGCAACCCCGCCATATTCTGTTCCAGCCCGGCTTCAAGATATTCCATACCCGACTTCAGTTCCACAAGCAGCAAACTCACCCCCGCTGCCCAGAACGCCCACATCATCCACGAGCCGCTCATCCTCAATCCGCTCGCTGTTCTTGCCATGGCCGCCTCCCGCCTTGTTTTCCGCGTCCATGGCCATCCTAGGAGCTCCGCAATCCGCCCGCACTCACCATTCGACTAACGCCCCCCCCTTACCGGTGAACGGCGCTTGTCCACCGGCGAACGAATTCAGCACTCTTGCAATCGGCTGCATAACTCGCTAACGTAGGCCACACAACCGAATCCGCCCCTCCAGGCGTACCCCGGGGCGACAATCTCATTGAGGTGCGAATGCCTGCCCATCCTGCGCTGTCGGCGCGTTCCGTTGCCCCGAAGCACCACTGGCTCTTATACGTCCTGCTTGCTTTCTTTGGCGCGCTTCTCACCTTCGCGGGCGCACGCGCACAAACCAAAGCCTCCGACGATGCTACCTTCCGTAAGCTCATCGACGGCTATTGCTCGGCATGGAGCAGCGGCGATCCCAACAATGCCGCCAAGTACTATGCGAAGGACGCCAGTCTGACGTTTTACGATCTCACGCCGTTCTCCTATGTGGGCTGGAGCGATTACGACGCAGGCGTTCGCAAAAACATCTTCGAACACGTGGAAACGGCGTCCCTCACTGCTGGCAAAGAACTAAAGGTCACCCGCCACGGCAACATCGCCTGGACTACCGTTCCCATGCGCATCACCGCCAAATTCAAAGACGGCAAATCCCTCGATTCCCCGGTCCGCTACACCGGCATCTGGGAAAAGCGCGGCAAGACCTGGGTCCTCGTCCACGAACATCTTTCCGTCCCCATGGGCGGCTGATTCTCTTTGAGAGCGGCGATTTATCGCAGCTTTGCCGTTCAATCCCTCGCGGGAACGTTTTAAACTGATATCTAATATCCAATATCTGATATCGGTCTGCGCATGCTCAACCTGCTCCAATTCTACTGGCTCGGTTCTCGCGGCTACCGCCTTCATCCGTGGGATAGCCCTTACATCCAGTGGCGCTTTGAAACCTTTCTGGGTAAAGAAGCCGCCAATCTCAACGCCGCCTCCTTCCTCCGTTTGTCCTGGAAATACCGCGATAGGCTCAAATCCTTTTCCGACTGGGCCGCCACCCGCCGCCGCGTCCAGCATTCCCGTCTTTAGCACCGCGCGTCCGGCGTTACTGATTACTGATCGCATCTTTCCCCATGGCGTATAATCGCCCGTCGGACACCGCATCATGCCTTCGCTCCAAATCCTTCAACCCGCCTCCACCCTCCACGAAGCCAGATGGTGGGAAATCGATCCCGACGGCCGCGTCCATTGTTACCTCTGCCCTCGCCACTGCCACATTGGCCACGGACAATCCGGCTTCTGCTACATCCGCGTCAATCAAAACGGCAAACTGTACTCCCTCGGCTACGCCTCCCCTGCCGCTCTCCAGATTGATCCCATTGAGAAGAAGCCTCTCAACCACTTCCTGCCGGGCACACGAATCTTCAGCATGGGCACCGCCGGTTGCAACATGGGGTGTTTCTTCTGCCAGAATTGGGACATCTCCAAATCCCATCACGACCAGGCCCGGTCCAAACATCTTCCACCTGAGCAAGTTCCTCTGCTTGCCCGGGAATATCATTGCGATTCGATCGCTTTCACTTACAACGAGCCCACCATCTGGGGCGAATACATCATCGACATCTGCAAAGCCGCCAAACCCTACGGTCTGAAAACCGTCATGGTCACCAACGGTTACATCACTTACGAAGCTTTCCACGACATCTACGACCACATCGACGCCGCCAACGTGGACCTCAAGGCCTTCACCGAGAATTTCTACGGCAAAATCACCCTCACGCATCTTCAGCCGGTTCTCGACACTCTCGTCTGGTTGAAGAAGGAAACTCCGGTTTGGGTCGAACTGACTAACCTGATGATTCCGGCGCTTAACGACGATCCCGACGAAACTCGCAAACTGGCTGACTGGATCCTGACCAATCTCGGTCCGGATGTCCCCCTCCACTTCACCGCCTTCCATCCCGACTTCAAATTACAAGATAAGCCTCCCACTCCGCCCGAGACCCTTCACCGCGCCCGTCGCATCGCCCTCGACGCCGGCCTCCACTTCGTCTATGAGGGCAACATCTATTCCGACGCCGCCAACTCTTACTGCCCGAATTGCCAGGCCGTCGTCATTCGCCGTTCCTGGCACGAGGTCACCCGAAACGATCTTCGAGAAGGGAATTGTCCTCATTGCCACACTCCTATCCCTGGCGTGTGGTCGTGACCTTGTAGGGGCGCGATAAATCGCCCCCGCTCTTGCCTCCCGCCTTGACTCCCGTCAAACTATCCCCACCGCGCGAGGTTTTGTAGGGACCGCCTTCCGAGGCGGTCCGCTCTGGTCAGGAGCCGTTCATGCATAACACAGGGGAACATGCGGCCCCATCTACGTCTCGTTTCCGCTGGCTCAACTGGTCCGGTTTCTTCCTCGCCTTCCTCCAAAGCGTTTGCAGCGCTTTCATCGTCCTCCATGGTGTTCGCTTCCTCGTCGGCATTGGCGCTGTGGTCCTCGCTTCTTCTGCTTTTACTCTAGCCGAGCGGCTCCACGTAGATGCCATTCGCATCCCCATGATGCTCATCGCCTTCGTTGCTTCGATCGTTAATCTGATCGCCCTCTGGCAGGTCCGCCGTCTCCGCACCCGTCCCGCATCTGCCTGGCGTCAGCAAGCGCTCACTCCTTCCAAGAAACGCTCGGAGGCGCTGCAACTCGTTCTTTCAGTCCTTACGATTGTTTTGTTGGTAGCGGAATGGGCGGCTCACTACAAGCTCAAGGGCACTCTCTAGTTCACTGCGTGTCCGTCGCGGTAGGGGTTTTGTCCCGGGTTAAAATCACGCCAATCTTTGGGTTGTCTACGTCTCCACTCAAGGTAATCCCCACCCTCGCGCCTGAATGTTTTCGCTTAAACAGCGGGTCGATCGGCTTCAGCAGGATCGATTTGATCCCGTCGCTGTCTTGCGAGATCGTTGCCAACGTCCACAGATTCCCTTGCATCTTCACTTCATGACTGTCGAGATCGTACGTCCCTTGCAACCTTGCGTGTGCTCCTGGAATCATGAAGAACAGTTCCGGAAAATACGCCGATCCTTTTCGGATCATCACGTCGCTGTCCAGCGCCTCTGTCGTTACCTCGGCCGGCTCGTTCCCTGCATCAATCTTTATTCCTTGTGCGCGGGCGCTTAGGTGGTTCATCTTCGCTTGCGTGTCCTTTTGAAAACCTCCGTCGGCTATCTCAAATTTCCCATTTAGCTCTAAACCCTTCAGAAATCCGGCGCCGAACTTAGGTATGCGCACGTGAGCTGACCCGCTGGCCGGCCCTATCATCGGCGGTTTAGCCGCGGTATTAAATAGCCACAGTGCGTCTTCCACCCGGCCCCGGGGTATCGCAAAATCCAGCACCGTCTCCCGCCGCCCCACCTTCGCATTTTTCGCGACGCTTCCTTGAACCCGAAACGGCGTCTGACCCATCTTGGCATTCACTTGCTGTATCCGCGCTTCTCCCTTCAACGCATTCAACAGCACCTCAAACTGTGCAGCCAGTGAAATTCTGTGCTGCGTTGTTTTCAAATGGAAGTCCGTACTTGTCGCGCTGCCTTTTATATCCACCGAGTCCAGTGTGCCTCTGAATTTCAGTTCCGACTGTAGCGTCCCCCCTATCCCCGCCAGATCATCCAACTGTCCATCCGTGAACTTCACACTCCCGTGCAGAGGCGTGCCTTCCAGCCGTCCGTCTGTCCACGGGCCGAACGTCCCTTCCGACTCCAATTCCCCTCGTGGCACTGGATTGGTCATTCGCACTTCATAGTTGACTGGCGTTCCGGCCGCCACCGAAGTCAGTCGCAGATCATGAATCTCGAACCGCAACGGCTCCTTGCGCTCCTCGCTCGCAATCTCGAGCGTCGCGTTTTTAACCACAACGAACCCGATGGTAGCCTTCGAACTCGCGGAATCGCTTTGTTCACTGAAGTTCCGCTCTGATGGCGGCGGCACACGCACCTGTAACCCGTCTAACTGAATAGTTTCAATATGGCTCGGCCGGAACAGAAGATCTATGTACCGGCCACGAATCGTCATTCGTCGGACGGTTGCTAGCGGTGGCGCGCCGGCGCGATTCTCCGGGTGTGCCAACACCACTTCGTCTGCTTCGCACCCTGGGCTGGGAAAATAGAATCGCCGGAACTGCCGCGCCATCACCCGCGTTTTGAAAGTATCCTCCAACGACGGCACGACCATGCGTTCCGAATAGGGCCAGTGCGTCGCGACCAACGCTCCTGCTATGCAGACGAGCGCGGCAGTGGCGACGAGCACGATCATCAGCGTCGGACGTTGCCTGGTAGGCCCTTCTTTTACTCCCCGATTGTTATTGGAACAAGGTGGTGCGGGAGGATAGTCGCCCCGGCGAGTGGAAGAGGGAAGTGTTGTTGACGAGAAACGCATCCCTCCATCATCTACACGAACTCCCTCCAACCCGCGATACACCCCACTCTGTAGGCGTCGTGGAATGTCGGATTAGGCCTTCGCTCGTTTAACTTAGCCCGTTTCGCCCGTGATCGCAGCCGTCAGCCGCGCATGCAATCTCTCGCTGTATCCCACCGGCAATTCATACGTCCGTTCATCCGCCGTCAGCACCAGCACGTTCCGCGTCGAATCCAGCACCGCCGAGCACACTTCACAATTCTCCAGGTGCTTCTCTACTGCCGCGAGCAACTCCGGATCGAGCTGATGATCGAGGTAGCCGGAGATGTGTTCCCAAACATGTTTGCAGTCCAGCTTCATGTGAACCACCCTCGGAAGAATCCGCCCCGCTGCGTCTTGGCAGGGATACGCAATGTAGTGTCGCTTTTCAGGTACGGCACGAGCACCTTCTGCAACATCATTCGCGCCCGGTGCAGCCGCACTTTCACTAGCGTTACATTGATCCCCAACGCCGCCGCGGTTTCTTCCTGATTCAGTTCTTCAATGTCACGCAACACGAAAACTTCGCGGTACTTCTCCGGCAGTGTCGCCACCGCCTCCCGCAACTTTTCTCGCAGTTCTTTTTTCTCTAATGCCTCCAGCGGAATCTCCCGCCAGTCTGTCAGCACCGCCGGCGTGTAGTCCCCACCCTCGTTATCCTCCAGCGTGGCATCCAGCGAATCCTCGGCCGCTGCTTTACCTTTCCTTAACCGTTTCCGTGCCTCGTTCATCGCTATTGTGACCAGCCAGGTGCTGAACTTCGCTTCTCCTCGAAAATTCTTCAGATACCGGAACGCATTGATCATCGTTTCTTGCGCCCCATCTTCCGCTTCCGTTTCGTTCTTTAAAATTGCAAAAATCGTCACGTACACCAACCGCTCGTACGGTCGGATCAACTCGTGAAAAAGGTCCGTCTCCCCAGCAAGGACCCGCCGGATCAACTCTCTCTCGTCGGCTGTCGCCACTGCCTTCATCCAATCCGTTTCCCAGTCTCTTGCGTACTATTGTAGAGGTGCAGCGCCGCTGCACTCCATGTTCGCAGGGTAGCTTTGGTCGATCTTTCCGCCGCCTCTTTGCAGGCGCGCGCCGGCCCTCTTTTATACGAGTCCGCAACCCCGGAAAGGTAACACAATCAACCCACTTATCCCCCTACAGCCTGTTTGTAAACTTTTCCACAATCCCACCTTTTTCCTCCTATTTTCCCCCTCCCCGTTGTAACCTTGCCCCGCCCCTGTGCTCACACGGGGGCAGTCGCTTTTCGGGCATCTGGGTTCGCGAGCCTTGACGGGGCGCCGATCTTTTCGGTACCTCGCGCACCCTCCGGTCCGTTTTCACCTCTGGCAACCAGGCCGGACTGCGTCTGAATGGCGATCTCGGTTACTTATCAAACTGGAGGGAATGTTTCACCCATGACTAAGACCACCAAGGCTCTCATCACTAGCGCGGCGATTGCAGGCTTGCTCGCGGGAACGGGTTCGGCCGTACAGGCCTCCACCCTTCTCACCAGCGCCAAGGCTTCGTTCTCCGCTCTTCAGGACAAGGACAAGAAGGACGATTCCAAGGTTAAGGAAAAGCACGCCTGTAAGGGGCAAAACTCTTGCAAGGGCAACGGCGGCTGCAAGTCCGGCGACAACGGCTGCAAGGGTAAGAACTCTTGCAAGGGCAAGGGCGGCTGCGCCACCGACGGCAGCAAGATGCCCGACAAGAAGTAAGAACCGCACTTCGCTCCAGGGGGCGGGTCCACACCCACCCCTTTGGAGTGCGGATTCGTTGTCGCTTTTACCGTGGCTCTGACTACTGACTAACAACTACCGACTTCTGACCAAATTGCTTATGCCTGATCGCTGATTCCCGGAGCCATAATGCCCGCAAATCGCTTCAATTCCTTCACTACTTACGGCGTCGGGATCGGCCTGCGCATTCCCCACTACGTCCACATCCTCACAAAGAAGCCCACCTGCGACTGGTTCGAGATTATCTCCGAGAATTTCATGGTCGACGGCGGCCGTCCGCTTGAAATCCTGGACCAGATTCTCGCCCAATACAAAGTTGTGCAGCACGGCGTCTCCATGTATTTCGGCTCCGCGGAAAAGCTGAATCGTGAACACCTCCGCCGCCTCAAATCTCTTGTGCGTCGCACGAAGACCCCCTGGGTTTCCGATCATCTCTGCTGGGGCAGTGTTGATGGCCGTTATACCCACGATCTTCTCCCTATGCCGTACACCTTCGAAGCCGCCCGCGTCACCGCGCAAAAAATCAAGGAAGTGCGCGATTACCTCGAAGTTCCCGTCGTCGTGGAAAACGTTTCGAGCTACGCGGAATTCCACGTCTCTGAAATGACCGAATGGGAATTTCTGAACGAGGTCGTCGAGCGCGCCGACTGCGGCATCCTTCTCGACGTCAACAACATTTACGTCTCTTCGCAAAATCACAGTTTCAATCCACAAACTTACGTTAACTCGGTTCCTGCCGATCGCGTTGCGCAAATCCACATCGCTGGCCATTCGAAATATCGCAAATACATTCTCGATACCCACGATCATCCCGTCATCGATCCTGTCTGGAAGCTTTACGATCGCGCCATTCAGCGGGTTGGTCACACCGCTACACTCCTGGAGTGGGACGACCGCATACCCTCTTTCGATGAAGTTCACGACGAGGCGCTCAAGGCCAACAAGTATCTCGCCAGCGCTTCTCTTGCGGCCGCCGTATGAATCTTGTCTCCATTCAACGCGACATCGCTCGCGCCGTGATGACCCCGCTCACTCCCTCAGAGCGCATGCGCCGCATTGCCCCCGGCGGCAAGTCCCTGGCGAAGGTCGCTTCGCGCATCATCAAGCCCAACGACCGCCTCACGTCTTTCGAACGCCTCGAAATCTACAATCGCCAATACTGGTTCCGTGTCCTCGACGGCTTTTCCGACGATTTTCCGGGGCTTCGCGCCGTCCTGGGTGACCGTCGCTTCGACGCTGTCGCCAAGGCCTACCTTGCCGATTGCCCCTCGCGCTCCTTCACGATGCGCGATCTCGGCTCGCGCCTGGAAGGGTGGCTGCGCAAGCATCCTCGCTTCGCGGCCGGTCGCCGCCAACTTGCCCTCGACATGGTGCGCCTCGAATGGGCTGAAATCGAAGCCTTTGACTCCGCATCCCTTGCGCCGGTCAGCATCGCCTCACTCCAGGGGGCAAATCCTGCCAAGCTTCGCCTCAAGCTTCAGCCCTACATTCGGCTGCTCGATCTCCGGTATCCCGTGGATGATCTCCTGCTTGCCATAAAGCACGATGCCGGCACCAACGTCGCCAGCAATGCCATGGCCGAGCGTCAGAAACGCAAAAAAGTTTCCGCCGTTGCGCGCCTCAAGCCCGCGCCCACTTACCTGGCGGTTCACCGCGTCGACCATGCGGTCTATTTCCGCCGCCTCGAAAGGGAAGAGTTCGCCATCCTCACCGCTCTGCAAAGCGGCAAAACTCTCGAACGTGCCATCGAAACCGGCTTCCGCAAATCCCGCACGCCCATTGTCCAGCAGGCGGCCGACGCCTCCTCCTGGTTCCAGAACTGGTCCGCCCTCGGCTGGTTCGCGTAGCCCTGGGAGCGCCAACCGCCGTGTTGGCACAGCTGAATCTGGCGCACTCTTCCATTCAACAGTCACAATCTACTCAAAGAAACGAATCCGTCGCCTTGTAACGTCTGCGAAGTGTCATCCTGAGGAGCCCTTTTTGCGACGAAGGATTTCAACGCTGCGTCTTGCTTAGACCGCACCACTTCCCTTTACACATTCCCTCGAACCCTGTAACTTTTCCGCTCGGCCATACTCAGACCAGAAGCCTTAACGAATTTCGAGTTTCGAATAACGGATTTCGTTTAACACGCAGGAGCACTCATTCATGACCTCGTTCATCGCGCAACTCCGCCGCCTCTACGCCGCGGCCGTTCGCATCTGCAACTCGCTCCAGTCGCCTTTCTTGCTGTTCGTGCGCCTCTACTGGGGTTGGCAACTCATCCAGTCCGGGTGGGGCAAACTCCACAATCTCCAGAAGGTGACGGAGTTCTTCAGCAGCCTCAATCTGCCCATGCCCGCGCAAATGGCCTTCTTCATTTCCTGCGTGGAATTCTTCGGTGGCTTGCTTCTCGTCCTCGGCTTGCTCTCCCGCCTCAACGCTCTCGTCCTCGCCGTCAACATGCTCATGGCCTACATCACCGCCGACCGCGAAGCCTTCTTCTCCTTCTTTTCCGACCCCGACAAATTCTCCGCTGCTGCCCCCTATGTCTTCCTCATCGCATCTCTCATCATCCTCATCTTCGGTCCAGGCCTCATCTCCCTAGACACGCTCCTCCTCCGCCGTTATCCCTACCCGGCTGGCGACTCAACCGATAAATAGTTCCGTCATTCCGAGCGAAGCGAGGAATCTCTCTGTAGATGGGGGCCGTCCGCAGCGAGAGGAACCTTACACCTTGAACTTTGCACCTTATACGGTTTTACGGTTTCACCGTTCCACGGTGCCCCTGTTCAACGTTGTCACTTCGTTAGCGATTTTCCACCCTGGCACCGTTGCACTCTTACACCCTTATACCGATCTGATCTCTACCTCAGCCGGTATGTCCAATACCCCGGCCCGACCCGCATCGAGTGATGCCACGCCAGTGGAAATGCCAGCCAGATCAATGAACCCAGCACCGCTTGTCCCAACGCCAGCGGCAGAATGTTTCGCTCCTTCGCAAAGATCCACGCCATCCCGACTCCGCCCACGAACGTAATCGGCACCAGCACGGGATTGGGCCAATGCAGTACGCCGAACGCCAGCCCCGCAAGCAACGCCGCCGGACACACTCTCCCCGCGAACGCCCGCAACAACCGGTTCATCACAAAGGAATTCAATCCCACCTGCTGCAGCACGCAAAACGCCAAATAGCTCGCAAACCGCCTTGGCACCAGCACGTGCGTCGGCGTCCGCTGCAACAGCCCCAGAAACATTCCCACCGCAAACGTGGCCAGGAAACTCAGCGAGAAAAATCGTATCGCCAAGACGGTTGCCCGCCTCAGATTATCGACGCGCCAGCCGATGGTCTTTGGAGTGTCTTTCCGGACCAAAAAACTGACCAGCAGCCAGCCAGCGATGATCCATCCGCTCCACGGCGCGATCGCCTGTAACTTCCAAATGTACCAGCCAACGAAACTGGGAAAGGCTAATCCTTCGACCAGGCATGACCACCGGTCTGCCGTCCACTTCACGCCGATTGTCCCAGCGCTTTCTTCTCCTCGCTCGGCGCTGGTTTGTGCATCTCCGTCAAATCCAGCAGGCTCTCGAATAGCCGGTCGATATCCTCCTCCGGTCCACTCTTCCCCAACAACTCCTTCAGCTCGAAATCGGGAAATCCCCTCAGGGTCACTCTTCCAGGTAGCCATTCTTTTAATCGCCTCGCCGAGACCGCCCCGGCCCCCACGATCTCCTCATATACGATGCGATTCTGGCTGTCCGCGAACATCTCTGCCTGCAACATGCTGGAAAGACGTACCCGCGTCTCAGGTTCAATCAGCTCCGAGCACAACAGTCTTAAGGTATCGAGCTCCAACTGCTCGCGTGAGGACCTGTGGCTCGCTATCATCCCCATCCCCTAAATCATCATATAAGCCCTTCCGAGGCACAATACGCGTTGCCCTTTTCGTTCGCTGTTGTAGGGACCGCCTTCTGAGGCGGTCCGTCGCTGCTCGACTAGGATCACGTATGGGTTCGTCGAGGCCGCTGCTGGACCCCAATCTTCCTGACCAACCGCTTTCACCTCTAGCGGCCATCCGTCATCTAACATTTAGCCATGCCACACCGCATACTCATCCTCGGCGGAGGTTTCGCCGGCCTCGTTGCCGCGCAAACCCTCAAACGCACCGACGCTGACGTTACCCTCATCGACCGCCGCAACTTCCACCTCTTCCAGCCCCTGCTCTATCAGGTCGCCACAGGCTCCCTTTCCCCCGCCGAAATCGCTGCCCCCCTCCGCGCTGTTCTTGCCCATCAAAAAAATGCCGAGGTCCTTCTCGGTGAAGCGGTTGACCTTGATCCTGTCGCAAAACACGTCGTCCTCCGCGACGGCGCCGCATTCCCCTACGACTCCCTCATTATCGGCACAGGGTCCAAAACCTCCTACTTTGGCAAAGAGCAGTGGCGCGGTATCGCTCCCAGTCTCAAAACCGTTGAGGAAGCCACCGCCATCCGTCACAAGCTCCTGTACGCCTTCGAACGCGCCGAGCGTGCCGCTACCGAAGAGGAAGCCCGCGACTGGCTCACTTTTATCATCGTTGGTGCCGGCGCGACTGGACTTGAGTTGGCGGGCGCTCTCGCCGAAATCGCCCGCGAGACGCTCAAGCATGACTTCCGCCGCATCCGCCCTGCAGAGGCCCGCATCATCCTCCTCGAAGGCGCGCCCCGCGTCCTCAGTGCCTACCCCGACGACCTTTCCGCCAAGGCTGAACAGCTCGTCTCTAAGCTCGGCGTCGAGGTTCACAAGGGCACCATGGTCACGAACATCGACGCGAACGGCGTCGAATATAAGCAGGGCGACGAGACCAAGCGCATGAAAGCCAAAAACGTGCTCTGGACCGGCGGCGTCATTGCCACCTCCTTCGGCCGTACTGTCGCTGAGCGCACTCACGCCGAAACTGATCGCTCGGGCAAAATTAAAGTCAATCCTGATCTGACCATTCCCAACTTCCCCGATATCTTTGTTGCCGGCGACCTCGCTCTCTCCCTCGACGAACACGGCAAGCCCCTCCCCGGGGTGGCGCAGGTTGCGATTCAGAGCGGTCACTATGCCGCTAAAGTGATTCGCGCGCGGCTCGAAAACAAACCCGCCCCGGGCCCATTCCGCTATTTCAATAAGGGCGATATGGCCGTCATCGGCCGCGCCGCCGCGGTTGCGAATGTTTTCGGACTCCACCTTTCCGGCTTGCCCGCGTGGCTCATTTGGCTCTTTATCCACCTGATGTACATCGTTCAGTTCCAGAGCCGTATTCTCGTCTTCATCCAATGGGGCTTCCTTTACCTCACCTTCAGCCGCGGTGCTCGTCTGATTACCGGCCCATCGGAAGATGCCCTCGCCCCCTCTCCCCCCGGCTCCACCCCCCGCAATCCGTAGCATCCGCGTTCTGCTAAACGCTGCCGCTTGCCATTCAGTGATATCCTGCGTGGCAGAGAAATTCGCCTGGCTGAGGTACCCTGTGGCCCGTTCTTCTGTTTTGCTTCCTCTAGCCGCGACGTTACTGCTTGCCGCGATGGGCCGGGCACAAACGGCACCTCCGGTGGAAGCTGCTCCTGGCGATGGTCGCGTTGCTGAGTGGATGTACGGAGAGCACATCCCTGCGGTCGCGGGAAAACCGTTTTCGTGCAAAGTCGTACTGGAAATAGCGAATCAACTCGCCGATGGCACCCTGATCGACCAATCCACATACAACTTGGATGCTCGCGATTCTCGAGGCCGCACCAGGAATGAAGCGCGCCG
Source organism: Dongiaceae bacterium (assembly GCA_035499255.1). Lineage (GTDB taxonomy): Bacteria > Acidobacteriota > Terriglobia > Acidiferrales > UBA7541 > Acidiferrum. The sequence continues at coordinate 41,678 of DATJZF010000029.1, forward strand.
CTGGATCGATCCCGCCAGCGGCGAGGAACCCAAACTCATTCGCGTCGAACTTTACGATCCCGCGACCAAAACTCGCACCAATCTGTTCCCATCCAGTCAGCTCGCCAGACAGTGGGTTGTTCCTTCCGCGTCGACCCCGGCAAATGCCACCGCTAAAACCGAAACCACCCGCGAAAGCCTCGGCCCGGATGTAATGGAAGGTCTTGCTGTCATGGGCTCGCGCGTTACACAGGTGTTTCCTACCGGGACTCACGGCAATGATCGCCCCTTGACCATTGTCACGGAGTCCTGGGTTTCCCAGGATCTGAACATAGCCCTTCTCACGAAACGCACTGACCCCCGTTATGGCGTCCAGACTGTTCGCGTCACCGAGCTTTCCAGACAAGAGCCAGACGCGGCGTTGTTTGCCATCCCCGCGGGCTATCGCATTACCCACGAGAATTCGCCGGCCTCTGCAGATGGAAGATCAGAGAGCGCCGCCAAATGGGCGTCGCCGCCTAAATGTATTTCCTGCCCCAATCCTCCTTTCACCGACGAGGCGCGCGCTGCAAAGTTCAATGGCGTGATCCTGCTGGATGTGACTGTCGCCGCTGATGGCCATGTGGAGAATGTTAAGGTCAGAAGAGGTGTCGGTATGGGGTTGGATGAAAACGCGGTACAGACCGTCAGGTCATGGCGCTTCGCCCCCGCCCTCCGTGATGACCAGCAGCCGGTTGCGGCCACCATCGCCGTCGAGGTCAGTTTTCGAATTAAATAAGTCGCCGTCGCCTCATCAAAAGCAACGCCCCTACCCGCCCTCTCATCCCAATGCTGTACCATTTCTCATGCGGTCCCCAGGTCGCGCTTGGGCATCAATTCCTGTGGCACAGCCATTCCTGCCTGTGCGCATTGGCTCCGCTGTGCGATGCGTGTCCGATCATCCGATCGCGGCGATAGCGCTCTTCATTCTGTGCTTTGCTATCCCCACGCGCGCTGACACGGCCCGCCTTTCTGGCATCGTCTTCACCATCGATGCCACCCACGTGCAAACTCTGTGGCCCAACGCTCGCGTCACTCTGAAACAAATTGCCTCGGGCAGGGAACTGTCCTCCGTCTCCAACGATCTCGGTCAATACTCCTTCGCCGGGCTTCTCCCCGGCGACTACCAACTTACCGTCACTCTCGCCGGTTTCGATCCCGCTACAAAATCTGTCACGCTGAAAACGGATGCGCCCAACACTCTCGACATCCAACTCACACCGCAGTCGCATTCTGAATCCGTCACCGTTTCCGCAAATCCCACTGGTGTCGATACCACCTCCAGTTCCGGGGGCGGGCAGACTCTCACCACCAATACCCTCAAATCCCTGATCCGCCTCAACTCTGATTTTCAGGAAGCCCTCCCTCTCCTCCCTGGCGTTCTCCGCGGTCCCGATGGCCTGATTCGAATCAAGGGCGGTAACGCGAATCAATCCACCGCGCTCATCAACAACGCCTCCATCGGCGATCCTTTCACTGGCCAACCTGCCCTCCGCCTCCCCGCCGCTGCCGTCGATTCCATGCGCGTCCTCTCGAATCCTTTCTCTTCGGAATTCGGAGGCTTTTCCAGCGGCGTCATCGAAGTCACCACGCGCGGCGGCGGCGATGAATGGAAATGGCTCTTCGAGGACCCCATCCCGCGCTTTCGTTGGATTGACTACCGCATTCATGGCGTAGAAAGCGCCACGCCTCACCTGGCCTTCTCCGGTCCCCTCATCAAGAACAAACTGTTCCTCTTCCAATCGCTTTACTACGGCTACGACACCATCCGCACCCCCTCCCTCCCCAACCCCGACAACATCCGCATCGACGAGCGCATCAACACGCAAACGCAACTCGATTGGGACATTAACTCTTCTCACCGCCTCACCGGAATCTTTACGCTCGATCCCGTCAACACCCAGCACGCTAACATCGACACCTTCAATCCGGAGCCCGTCACCGCCGACGATCGCCAGCGCGGTTTCTTCACTTCCATCGCCGATCGCTGGATTCTCCACAGCGGCGGTTTCGTCCAATCCCTGTTTTCTGTCAAGCAGCTCAACTTCCACGTCTTTCCCGCAGAGTCCTCTCCCGGCGTTATGACTCTCTATCCCGAGCAAAACTCCGGCAGCTTTTTCGAGTCTCAGCGCCGCTTCACCTGGCTCTACCAGTGGACGCAAGCCCTGCACCTTCGCCCGTTGGAACTCCATGGCCGCCATCTCTTTACCCTTGGTTACAACTTCTCCCGTTCCACCTATGACGGCACGATCTCGAATCTTCCCATTAACGTTGTGCGTGAAGATCACACCCTCGCCGAGCAAATCACTTATACCCAGCCTTCACTTCCGTCCAACGTCTCAAAAAACAATGTCGCCATCTTTCTCCAGGACAACTGGCAACTTCATCCCCGCTTCACGCTCGACCTCGGGCTTCGCCTCGACCATGACAGTCTTTCGTCCGAGCCCCTAAACGCCGCGCCGCGCATCGGTTTCGTGTTTGCTCCGACCAAAGACAATCGCACTGCCATCCGCGGTGGAGTCGGCCTCTTCTACGACAAGATTCCTCTTAACGTTGCCATCTTCCCCGCTTTCCCCGCGCAAACCATCACCACTTTTGCTGCCGATGGCATCTCCGTCGCCCAACCCCCGACCACCTACCCCCACGTCATCGCCACCTCGGCCGGAAGCCTCCGACTCCCCTATAGCCTCGGTGCCAGTCTCCAGTTCGATCGCCAACTTCGCACCAATCTCCTCCTTCGTTTAGGCTATGAGCACCGCTCTGGCTACCGCGAATTCTTCGTGAATCCAGTGAATTCCACGGCGACGCAGTTGGCCCAACTTCAACTCCTGAACTCCGGCCACCAAACCTACGATGAATTCCTTGCCATGCTTCGTTGGAATCCCACTGAGCACACCTCCGTCGTCGGCAGCTACGTGCGCTCCTACGCCCGCGGCGAACTGAACGACTTCAACCAGTTCTTCGGCAATTTTCCGTATCCGCTTATTCGCCCCAACCAGTACGGCCCGCTCTCCAGCGACGCCCCTAACCGCATCCTCTTCTGGGGCATCCTCCAACTCCCCTATAAGCTCCAATTCGTTCCCATTCTGGACGCCCACTCCGGCTTCCCTTATTCCAACGTCGACGCCAACTGGGACTACATCGGCCAACGTAACGAAGCCGGAGGGTTTCCCGCCTTCGCCAGCCTCGACCTGAAGATCCAATATCCGTTTGACTTCAAATTCAAAGGCCATCGCATCCAGTTCCTTGGCGGCCTCAAGGTCATCGACGTCACCAATCACTACAATCCCCGCGACGTCCAGCAGAACATCACCTCACCCTTCTATGGCGTCTTCTACAACTCCGTCGGCCGTCTCTGGCGCATCGACGGCGATTTCGACTTCTGACCTTCTTCTTCGCCGATTGCTATGTACTCACTCAGAAAATAAACAACGTCCCCTCCTGAGCGAAGCGAGGGAGTTTCAACGTCGAAATTTTGCTGGATCACAGCCAGGAACTGCTGTCGTCAAATCCTGTTTGTTCCCGCCGTCCTACTTGCTGCCCCTACCGCCAATCTCTGCCGCGCGTACGCCGCCCACGGCCCCACCGGGTCCAGCTTCACATACATTTGCCAATGTTCCCGAGCTTCACTAAATGCACGGAGTTTCTCACAGACGAACGCCAGGTTGTAATGCGCGTCGCAATATCCCGGCTCCAACCGGACGGCCTGCCGCAGATGCTGCCGTGCCCCTTCGATCTCGCCCATTTCTTCCAGCACGCTTCCCAAGTTGAAGTGCGCCAGCGCACTCTCAGCATCCGACTCCACCGCCCGGCGAAAATAGTCGGCAGCCTTCTCGAAATTCCCATCCTCGTAGTACAACGTCCCGCAGTTCAGCAGCGCCCCCACGTTCCTCGGATCGATTCCGACACACTGGTCGTACGCCTCGATCGCCTGAACCCGCATCCCTTTGTCAGCTTCATAAGTCAGTGCCAATGACATCCATTCGTCCGCGCTGCGTCCCCGCGTAATCACCCGGACGCTTTCATCCAACTCCCGCGTTTCGAAATTCAGCACGAATTGGCCGGACACCGGCTCGAGTCGCGCCACTCCTTGTTCTACCAACACTTCTTTTCCATCCCACAAAATCCGTAGTTGTGACAACGGCGTCTGCACCTGTTCCAGTTTTTCCTTCAGCGCACACACCGCTTTCTGCAGGCGATTCGCAGGCACGCCTTTTTCCAGCAATTGCTTGACAGTCCGGAGTCCAATCAGGTCACGAAAATCGTAGGACTTCGCCGCGTCTCCGTCTTGTTGTTGTGGAGAAACCAGCCGCAGCCGGTCCCAGTGATCCAGTTGCTTGCTCGTCAGCCCCAGGATCCGTTGCACATCTGCGGGACTGTATCGCTCCGTCGTGCCCATCTACTCTCAACCGGCCGCTTTCTTCCCCCGTTTTTGCGTCGTCGCAGCAGGTTGCACCGCGCGTGTCGGTGGTTTCTTGCCGCTCGGCACCGCCACAGGTCCCGCAACTTGTTGCACTGGAGCTGCCTTCGCTGCCGCGGGGGCGGGCTTGCTGGCGAGGCTTTTCTTCAGCGCTTCCATCAAATCGATCACCGGCGCCATGTGCGGTTGCGGCGCTTCCGTAATCTCCTTGCCCTGCAGCTTGGCGGCGATCATGCCGCGCACTGAATCGCTGTATTCGTCGCGATACTTCTGCGGCTGAAACGGCGACGCCAAACTTTGAATCAGCTGTTCCGCGAGCTTCTTTTCCTGATCCTTTACCTCAATATTATCCGGAACTGTCTCTGCCGCGCGAATTTCATTCGAATAGAACATGGTGTGCAGCGTCAGCGTCTTCGTTCCCGGCCGGATGATCACGATGTGTTCCCGCTGGTGCATCGTCAGCTTTGCAATCGCCGCATAGCCCGTTTCCGCCATCGCCTTCATCAACAGCGTGTACGCCTTCAGCCCCGGGTCTTCCGGTGTCACGTAATACGACGCATCCAGGTATAGCGGGTCGATATCGTCGATCTTTACGAATTCCAGGATTTCCATCACCCGCGCCGACGGCGGCTCGATCTTGTCCAACTCTTCTTCGTTGAACAGGACATATTGATCCTTCTCGTACTCGTAGCCCTTCACGATCTCCGACCGTTCCACATTGCGGTTGCATACCGGGCAGAACGTGGGCTGCTTGATCCGCGAATTGCACACCTTGTGCAGCTGGTTGAAGCTGACACGTTCCCCGCGTGCGGCCGCAAACATCCGCACCGGGATCGAAATCAGCCCGAAGGTCAGGTGACCCTTCCACACTGTTGTGGCCATGGCAGTTACTCCCTCCGTGAAGCGAGCCGGACGAGCCTTCCAAGGTTAGCGGTCCCCCCTCCCCCACGCAAGCCCAAATCTTCCCGATTTCCCAATAAATTAACGGAAATCGCTCGTCTTGAGAGTGCCCCATCCTTTGTGCGTCTTTTGCGCAAAGGGTGGGGCTTCTCTTCGGCGTTGTTTCTCTCTGCTGCTCCACCGCTTTGCTTTCTCCTCATCCTCTGCGTCTCTGCGTTATCTTTAACTCTTCCTCTCACGTTAAAATGCCCCCATGCCGCGTGCCAGCAAACTCGCCGAATACCTCAAGAAACGCCAATTCGACCACACACCCGAGCCATCGGGCGCCGAGCCTGCCGTCAAAACCGAGCCCACTTTCGTCGTCCAAAAACACGCCGCTCGCCGCCTCCACTACGACTTCCGCCTCGCCATCGACGGCACTCTCAAATCCTGGGCCGTCCCCAAGGGCCCCTCCCTCAATCCCGACGACAAACGCCTAGCCGTCCAAACCGAAGACCATCCTCTCGACTACGCCAATTTCGAAGGCAACATTCCCGAAGGAAACTACGGTGCGGGTACGGTCATGGTCTGGGACCGTGGCACCTTCCAACCGGAAGGTGAGGTCGATCCAGCAAAGCAGATCGCTCGCGGTGAAATCAAATTTTCCTTGAACGGGGAAAAGCTTCGCGGCAGCTTCGTCCTCGTTAAGCTCAAGCATAGCGAAAAGGGCAACGAGTGGCTGATGATCAAGCACAAGGACTCCGCCGTCGATTCCAACTGGAACGTCGATGAACACGACGGCTCGGTCCTCACCGGTCGCGTTCTGGCCGAAATCAAAGAGCAGCTCGCGCCCAAACGCACCCCCTCTCCACTCCGCCCGTCCGATCTCCAAAATTCCCGCAAAGCCGCCCCACCAACCAAGCTCGGGCCGATGCTCGCCACTCTCGCCGATCATTCTTTCTCCGATCCCAATTGGCTCTTCGAGATCAAGTGGGATGGCGTGCGCGCTCTCGCCTTTCTTCACGATGGCCAACTCAAACTCCGCGCGCGCTCCGGCAACGACATCACCTCGCAGTATCCTGAACTCCACTCGCTGCCCAACTCCATCACAGCTTCGCAAGCCATCCTCGATGGCGAAATCGCCGTTCTCGACGAACGCGGCCGCAGCAATTTCGAGAAGCTTCAGGAACGCATGCACGTCCGGAACCCTTCGCCCAATCTCGTCTCGGAGTATCCGGTCGTCTTCTTCGCGTTCGACCTCCCTTACTGCGATGGCTACGATCTTCGCGAGACTCCCCTCCTTGAACGAAAGCAGCTCTTACAAAAAATGCTGTATTCGACCGCCAGCATCCGTTTTTCCGACCACCAACTCGAAAAGGGTAGGGAATTGTTCGACCTTGCAAAAGAGAACGGCCTGGAAGGCATCGTCGCCAAGCGCATCGATTCCCGCTACGTCAGCGAGCGCAGTAATAACTGGCTGAAGATCAAGACCTCGCACACCATCGATGCGGTCATCGGCGGCTGGACCGCCCCTCGCGGCGCCGGTCTGCCCTTCGGCTCTCTCCTCCTCGGCCTCTACGATGGCAAAAAGTTCCGCTTCGCTGGCCATGTCGGAAGTGGCTTTGACGCTGAAACTCACAAAGAAGTCTTCGCAAAGCTAAAAACTCTTCACGCGGACCGTTCCCCTTTTGCGCAGCCACCCGATACCAACGAAAAACCCTCCTGGGTGCGTCCCGAACTCGTCGCTCGTGTGCGTTATTCCTCTTGGACCGACGAAAACCGCCTCCGCCACCCGGTCTTCCTTTCTCTTCGTGAAGACGCCAAGCCTGAAGACTGCACCTGGCAGCTCGAAACTCCTGCTCCGGTTGCAAAGGTCACTAATCCTGACGTAGTCCGTGCTCCCGCAATAGTCGGCAAAGTTCTCTCGACCAAGGCTCAAATTGAAGCTGAACTCTTCAAAGGTCGCGCAGAAAACGTCGTTCTGGAGCTCGACGGCAAGCGCTTCCGCACCAGCAACCTCAACAAGATCTATTTTCCGGAGTCTGGTTACACCAAACGCGACCTGCTCGCCTACTACTACCGCATGGCCGGCCACATCCTACCGTTTCTTCACGACCGGCCCCTCGTCCTCCGCCGTTATCCGGATGGCATCAAGGGCCAGGCGTTCTTCCAGAAAAACCTAGGCGAAGTCCACGGCCTTCCCGACTGGCTGGAAACCGTTCCTATCGATTCCGAGCATCGAGGCGAAGAGATTCGCTACGCTATTGCGAACGACAGTGCCTCTCTTCTGTATCTGACCGGGCTCGGTTGTATCGACCACAATCCCTGGAGCAGTCGCTCCACCGATATCGATCATCCCGACTACTTCTTTTTCGACCTCGATCCTTCCGACAATACGGAATTCTCTGTCGTAGTCACCATCGCCAAGGCTCTCTACGAAAAACTCCGCGAACTGAAGCTCAGTGTCTTCCTGAAAACCTCCGGCGCTACCGGCATGCACCTCTACCTTCCCGTCGAACCGGTCTACACTTACGAGCAACTTCGCACCTTCGCGGAAATCGTCGCCCGTATGGTCACCGCCGAGCACCCCAACCTCGTCACCAGCGAGCGTACCGTCGCCAAGCGCCCCGCTGGCCGCATTCTCATCGACGTCCACCAGAACGCCCACGGCCGTCCCCTAGCCTCTCCTTACTCCGTGCGTGCCTTCCCCAAAGCCCCAGTCTCCACCCCTCTACAGCCCGCCGAACTCAAAGCCAACCTTGATCCATCCAAGCTCAACATCAAATCGCTTCCCGCGCGTCTCGAAAAACACGGCGACCTCTGGCGCGATTTCTGGAAGAAACGCCAAACCCTTGACGCTGCCATCGAGCAACTAAGCTCCCACGTAGGGAGTGGAGCACCCAAGAAAACCCGCTGAGCCACGCCTGTACAGGAGGCTGTACGCCTCCATCTCGGTTTTGTAGGGACCGCCTTCTGAGGCGGTCCGCTTCTCCTGGGCGCGTTTATCCTAATATCGATAAAAGACGTCATTCCGAACGAAGTCTGCGCAGTGAGGAATCTCTCTTCCGCATTCTGGTTGTCCTCATTGCTCCGTCGCGCAACGTGAGCGCGATGAATCTCCCTTGGTGTTCGGCACGCTCACGCAGTAATCTTCCTCCATGAGCCCATCTTCCGGCCGCCTCGTCGTTCTCTCCGGCCCTTCCTGCGCCGGCAAGAGTCCCCTCGCCAAAGCCCTCGCCAAATTCCATCCGGAACTCTTCAAGCGCCTTCAGCCCCTCGTCCTCTACAACTGCCGCGACCCGCGCCCCGGCGAACGCGATGGCATCGACTATCACTTCCGCACGCGCGCCTCGGTCGAAGCCTTGCGCAACGATCAGCGCTACGCAGTCCTCGATGTCCGCGGTGACCTTCAGGGGCTCGACCTTCAGGATCTGCAAGAACTCTCGACAAAAGGTGACGTGTTTTTCGAAGGGAATCCGATGGTCGGTCTCACCATTCTGCGCCATTCCTCGCTCGTCAATTTCCCGAAGCTCTCCGCTTTCCTCTCCCCACTCTCGCAAGAGGAAATCACCTTCCTCAAATCCTCAGGTCACAACATTCACCTCAAGGATCTCGTCACCAACATCATGCGGCGCAAGCTCCTACGCCGTACCCGTCGTCAAAAGGGCGAACTCTCCCTCAAAGATTTGGAGAATATTGAACGCCGCGCCGGCAGCGCTTACTCCGAACTGCAACAAGCTCACCACTTCGACCACGTCATCCCGAATCACGACGGCGAAGACAGCGAAAACTGGGACGCCTTCTACTACCCACTAGGTGACGCCCGCAAAGCTCTCAACGCCTTCGTCGCGATTCTCGAAGGCCGCCCAACAACCCACACCGAAAACTGGTCCTCCGACCTCCTGTCGGACAACTTCCACTCTTGAGGGTGCCCCATCCTTTCCGCGCCTTTTGCGGAAAGGGTGGGTCCTTTCTTCGTTTTTGCTTTTTCCGAATCTAACCCTTGGCCTACGACGGATGCGGCTCTCCCAATACGCATCGCACGGTATCCCGCGCGATCAGTAACTCCTCGTCCGTGGGAATCACAAATGCGTGTACCTTCGAATCATCCGTAGTGATCCGCTCTTCCTTCCCAATCGCGCCTTCATTTTTGGCTGGATCCACTTTTAGTCCGAACCACTCCAACCCGGCGCATATCCTGGCGCGGATGTCTGCCGAGTTCTCTCCAATCCCGCCTGTGAACACCACCGCATCTGCCCCGCCCATCGCCGCCAAATACGACCCGATATATTTCCTCGCTCGATAAGCAAATACCTCAATTGCCAGACGAACTCGCCGGTCGTCGTGCTCTTTTAATTCCTGCTGCAACACCCGCATGTCATTCGTCAGCCCCGAAATTCCCAGCAGTCCCGACTGCGTATTCAACAGCGTCTCCACTTCTCCGGTCGTCAATCCCTCCTTCGTTGCAATCAAATTGACCACTGCCGCATCCACATCTCCGGAACGCGTTCCCATCACTAACCCCTCCAGCGGCGTCATTCCCATGGAAGTGTCCACGGGATATCCCTTCTGTATTGCCGCCGCCGAACACCCGTTCCCGAGATGCAACGTAATGATGTTCGTCTGTTCGCGCGTTTTCTTGGCCAATACGCGATACCGGTAGGCCACATACCGGTGCGAGGTTCCGTGGAATCCATACCGCCGGATGTGGTGCCGCCGATACAAGTGATAGGGCACAGCATATAGATACGCATGCTCCGGCATCCGGTGATGAAACGCCGTATCGAATACCGCGACTTGCGGCAGCTTGCTCCCAAGTATCTTCTGTATTGCCCGAATGCATTTTACATTGTTCGGATTGTGCAGCGGCGCCAGGTCTATGCAGCCTTCAATATCTCGGAGCACCTCGTCATTAATCACCACCGATTCGGAGAACTTCTCTCCGCCGTGCACCACGCGGTGGCCGGCGGCATGAATGTCACCTGCGTTCTGTACTTCCTCAATCCCCGATTCCTCGGAAGCCAGCCATTTCACGATGAAGTCGACTGCCGCTTGAAGATTCGAGATGGCCTCGGTAAACACGTGTTTCGGCCGATCCCCGGCCGTTATCGTGACGATCGCCTCACCGCCGATCCGTTCCACCACTCCCCGGCAGAGTCGCTTATCCTCATTTTTCTGGATGTGTTCTAGATCTGTTGCGATCAACTGAAACTTCAGGCTGGAACTTCCCGAATTCAACACCAACACATTCATCAGCATTCTGCGCGCACCTTTGCGTCTTCCGGATCACAGAAGAACTTGAAAGCCGTCATTCCGAACGAAGTGAGGAATCTCTCTTGGTTTCTAATCAACTAACGTCAGTACGGCCAAGTCCACGAAGCCACGTCCGGCTGATCGATCCCATGTTCATGCGCATAGTTCACGCACGCGATCTGCATGTTCCGGAATTTCTCCTTGGCATGCCCGCCGATCTTCTGCAATTTGGGCACTCGATTGATGGCGTCGATGGCCAGACTGAAGCGATCGATCTCATTGTCGATCGCCAGTTCCATCGGCGTGTTGATATTCCCCTTCTCTTTGTATCCGCGCACGTGAATGTTCTCGTGATTCGTACGCCGGTAGGCCAACCGGTGAATCAACCACGGATATCCGTGAAAATTGAAGATCACCGGCTTGTCCGTTGTGAAGAGGGAATCAAAGTCGCGATCCGACAGCCCGTGCGGATGGTCCGTGTTCGGCTGCAGTTTGAATAGGTCCACCACATTGATGTAGCGGATCTTCAGCTCCGGAAACTCCGTCCGCAGCATCACAATCGCTGCCAGCGCTTCTTGCGTCGGAATGTCTCCCGAGGACGCCATCACCAGATCCGGCTCGCTGCCCTGGTCGTTGCAGGCCTTCTCCCACATCCCGATGCCCTTTGTGCAATGGACAATGGCCTCGTCCATGTTCATATATTGCAGATGCATCTGCTTGTCGCACACGATCACGTTCACGTAGTTCTCGCTGCGCAAACAATGGTTTGCTACCGATAGCAGGGAATTGACGTCTGGCGGCATGTAAATCCGCGTCACTTCCGCGCTCTTGTTCACCACCACATCCAGGAATCCCGGATCCTGGTGTGTGAAGCCGTTGTGATCCTGTCGCCACACGGTCGATGTAATCAGGATATTCAACGAAGCGATGTTTTCCCGCCACGGCAACCGGTTACAAATGGACAGCCACTTGGCGTGCTGGTTGAACATCGAATCGATTACGTGCACGAACGACTCGTACGTCGAAAAGAATCCGTGCCTCCCCGAGAGCAAATACCCCTCCAGCATTCCTTCCATCGTGTGTTCGCTGAGCATTTCGACGACCCGTCCGTCCCGCGCCAGTTCGCCTCCGTCCGCGTCTTCCGGGAAATACTGCTCCATCCACAACTTTTTGCTCACTCCGTAAATCGCATCGAGCTTGTTCGACGTGTTTTCATCCGGCCCAAATACCCGGAAGTTGTGCATGTTTTGTTTCATCACTTCCCGTAGAAAGACGCCAAGGGGCCGGGTATTCTCCGCCGCGATTACTCCTGGCTTCTCCAATTTCACACCAAACTCCCGGAAATCCGGCATCCGCAAAGCGCGCTTCAATTGCCCGCCGTTTGTGTGAGGGTTCGATCCCATACGCCGTGCTCCACTGGGCGCGATCTCCTTGAGCTCGGCCCGCAATCTCCCTTTTTCATCAAATAGCTCTTCCGGCTTATAACTCCTCATCCATGCCTCGAGCTCGTGCAGCCTGTCCGGATTCTTCTTCACATCCGCGAGCGGCACTTGGTGAGCGCGCCAGAATCCCTCCAGCTTGTGCCCGTCCACTCCTCCCGGCGCGGTCCATCCCTTCGGGGATCGCAACACGATCATGGGCAGCCGAGGCCTATCCAGGTTCCCGGCTTCGCGCGCCACCACCCGAATCTTCTGAATCTCTTGCACGCACTTCTCAGTGGTCGCCGCCATCGCCTGGTGCATGCTTTCGTGGTCCGAGCCTTCTACGAAATACGGTGTCCAACCATAGCCGCGCAGCAGGTTCTCCAACTCTTCGTGCGTAATCCGCGCCAGCAAGGTCGGATTGTTAATCTTGTAGCCATTCAAGTGAAGAATCGGCAGCACCGCGCCATCCCGCACAGGATTCAGGAATTTATTCACATGCCAGGACGTCGCCAGCGGTCCGGTCTCGGACTCTCCGTCGCCCACCACGGCGGCCACAATCAATTCCGGATTATCAAATGCTGCTCCGCAAGCGTGTGAAAGCACATACCCCAACTCTCCGCCTTCGTGAATGGAACCCGGCGTTTCCGGCGTGCAGTGGCTCCCGATTCCTCCCGGAAACGAAAACTGCTTGAAGAACTCCTTCAACCCTTCCTCGTCCTCGCCTTTTTCCGGATAAATCTCCGAATAGCTTCCCTCCAGATATACAGGCGCCAGCACTCCCGGCGCACCGTGCCCCGGCCCGGCGAGAAATATCATGTCCAGGTCGTACTTCTTGATCTGCCGCATCAAGTGCAAATAGATGAAAGACAGCCCTGGGCTCGACCCCCAATGTCCCAACAGACGGTTCTTGATATGTTCCGTGCGCAACGGTTGGCGAAGCAGCGGATTCTCTTGCAGATACAGCATCCCTAAAATCAGATAATTGCACGCGCGCCAGAAAGCATCCGTCTTTCGCAATTCCTCCGCACTCAGTGGTGTTCCCTGTACAGTGGATCGCGCCTTTCCAAATGCGCTCAACTCTTGGGGTGGTTGCGCTTCAGCCATCGCTGGACTTGTCATCTTGATCTCCTTCCATCGGGAAGAATGCTCGGCTGGTCGTCGCCTTGCCGCACTGGACTCACCAGCGCTCCGGCACATCGGTTACACAGAGGCTATGCATCGGCTGGGAGGGTGGGCGAGAGAATCAGCCCGACGCAGCATGAGTTTAGCTCGAATCCGATTCCCGGAATATGAAAGAATTTTTACCTGTCCGGCGATTCGCGGGTACGCTCGACGGCGTTGCTTTCGGTTAGCCTAACCCGTCGATACCGCATTCGACACCTCGTGACCCACATACTTGCGCGCATGCTAGATTCACCATATTAGGTCGGTTTTCGCGCAACCGCCCTTTTTCCAACGCAGCCTTTACAAGGCAGGTCTCGTGTTCCGGTCCATTCGTCTGCGGACTAAGTTCCTTGTCTCTTTGCTCGCTATTTCGGCGGGACTGACCGCGGCTACCCTCTTCGTGGTCAGCTACAACGTCGAAAGACGCGTCCGCGAATCGCTGCGCGGGGAGCTTCAGGATTCCTTCAGAACCTACCAGACCTTTGCCGAGCAACGCGAAGCCACCATGCTCCACTCCGCCGCGCTCATTGCGAACCTTCCCAATGTCCGCGCTCTGATGACCACGCAAGACGCCAATACCATTCAGGACGAGTCCGCTAATGTCTTCAAAATCTCAGGGGGCGATCTTCTCATTCTTGCTAACCGTTCTGGCGCGATTGTTGGCCTGCAATCCACTTCCAATGACTTCTCAGCGGAGTTAGCGGCCTCTTTCCTCCGGCATTCCACGCAGCGCGAGGACGCGCGCCACTGGTGGCTCGGCAACTCCCATCTTTATGAAGTGTGGCTGCAACCGATTTATTTTGGATCGCCCAGCGAGGAGTCCCAGATCGGCCTGCTCGCCGTCGGTCACCGGATCGACGATCACCTCGCTCAGGAATTCAGCAGCGTTCTCTCCAGCGACATTGTTTTTCAGTCGCAAGACCGCGTCCTCGCCACCTCCCTTCCTCTTCCTTCGCAAAGCGCTATGCAATTGCCGGGTGCTACCAACAACCATGCCCTCGATGTTCCGGCGGAGCTTCAGATTGGCAAGGAGCGCTACCTTGCAACCACCGTTCGGCTTTCCGGCGAGGATTCGCTGCCCGTCTCTCTCACCGTTCTCCGCTCCCTGGATAAAGCCACGGAGTTTCTCAGCCGTCTCAATCGCATTCTTCTCGGCCTCGGCCTGGTCAGTGTTCTTTCTGGAGGCGCGCTGGTTTTCCTGCTGTCTCACACTTTCACAAAACCGCTGTCCAACCTGGTTGCCGGGGTCCGTGCTCTCGGGGAAGGCAATTTCGATTTTCCGCTTCAATCAACCGCAAGGGACGAAGTCGGCGAGGTTACCGCGGCCTTCGACCGTATGCGTGTTAGTCTGCAGAAGACCCACGCCGAACAGCGCCAGCTCGAGGATCGCCTGCGCCAGGCACACAAGATGGAGGCTGTCGGCCGCCTCGCTGGCGGCGTTGCTCACGACTTCAATAATCTGCTCACTGTGATTCGCGGTAATGGTGACCTGCTTCTGGATCGCAGTCCGGAACCCGCGCAACGCAAATATGTAGAGCAAATTCAGAAGGCCTCCGACCGCGCCGTTTCCATGACGCGACAACTCCTCGCCTTCAGCCGCATGCAGGTTCTCCAACCCCGCGTTATCGATCTCAATACGACCATCTCCGAAATGAACAAAATGATCCCGCGTCTCATCGGCGAGCATATCGAGTTCGCATTTACTCCGGAACCGAAACTCGCCTCAGTCTTTGCCGACCCGGGACAAATCGAACAAGTCTTCCTCAACCTTGCTGTCAACGCTCGCGACGCCATGCCGGACGGCGGCCGCCTCACCGTGCACACCGCAAATGTGGCCATCGATGCCTCCGCCGCCGCACTCCATCCGCCCATGGTTCCCGGTGATTACGTTCTTCTTTCCGTCTCGGACACCGGCCTTGGCATGGATCCGGAAACCAAGGCTCGCATCTTCGAGCCTTTCTTCACCACCAAAGAAGTCGGGAAGGGAACTGGTCTCGGTCTCGCCACCGTTTACGGCATCGTCAAGCAGTCCGGCGGTTTTATCTGGGTCGAGAGTGAAAAAGGCCACGGCACCAGCTTCGAAATCTATCTTCCAGCCTCAAGCAGGACCGCCGAGCTCGGAGAAGCAGCAAAATCCAGGCCCGTCCCCCGCGGTACCGAAACAATTCTTCTCGTCGAGGATGAAACCGCTGTCCGCGAACTTGCATCCGAATTCCTTAAGACCGGGGGCTATACGATCCTCGAAGCTCGCGATGGCTCGGAAGCTTTAACGATCGCTTCCACTTACCCGGGCCAGATTCACCTGCTGCTGACGGATATGGTCATGCCTCACATCAACGGCACGCAACTCGCCGCCAAACTTGCTCTCTCTCGACCCGACGTCCGGGTCATCTATATGACCGGATACGCCGAATTCGCCGGCAATAATGATGAACGCATGTCTGCGGAAGCCTCGATGATGCAGAAGCCGTTTTCCCGGTTGACCCTTCTTGAAAGAGTACGAGAAGCTTTGAACTCGGCTCCGCGCCCTTTGCCCACTGGGAAGCAGGCTTAGGTTCGCGCAAAGCTTCACATCCATCCTGCGGTTAGGGAATCCCGGCCGGCGGTACTGACCTTGTTGTCCTTTGGGGAGGTTGTCTCTATGCGTCGCATCATTCATGGAAAAAGCATTCTCTCATTGCTTTTTGCCACTTTCGGATCGCTTCTCCTGGCGCCTTACTCCTTTGGCCAAATCGATTCCTTCGGCTCAACTCGCGCTGCTCTCGTGTCTGCTCCGCCTCAGCAGGTTGATCTCGCCACGATCAACTCGCTCCTGCTGCAGCTCCAATCGCAGGTCCAGCAACTCTCCGCTCAGGTGGAATCCCTCAAATCGCAGCGCCAGTCGGATCAGGCCGAATCCGCCGCTCTCCGTCGAGATCTGGATGCCGCCAAATCCCAGCTCGTCGCCCTCACCGCTCAGCCAGTTCCCTCAAGTCCATCTACAAATCCCGAGATCGAAAATCGCGTCAATAAGCTGGAAGAAAACCAGCAACTCGCCGACTCCAAAATTGCTGAGCAAAGCCAGACAAAAGTCGAGAGCGCCTCCAAATATCGCGTTCGCCTCTCCGGTATTATCCTTTTTAATTCCTATATCAATCGCGGCAACGTCGATAACCAGGACTTTCCTCAATTCGCCACGGCGCAGAGCCCGCTCGACTCCAGTGGCAGCTTCGGTGCTTCTCTTCGCCAGTCCCAGATCGGTGTTCAGGCATTCGGCCCGACCATCGCCGGCGCGCATACCAGTGCCGACGTGCAATTCGATTTTGCCGGCGGCTTTCCGCATCAGCCCAACGGCGTCTCCTTCGGCATCATGCGGCTCCGCACGGCCACAGCTCGCTTCGACTGGACCGATACCTCGATCGTAGGCGGACAAGACACACTCTTCATCGCCCCGCTGGCTCCCACTTCCATCGCCACTCTGGCAGTTCCCGCTTTCTCTTACTCCGGAAACCTTTGGGCTTGGACTCCGCAAATTCGCGCCGAGCATCGTTTCTCTCTTACAGACACTTCTTCCTTCATGATTCAGGGCGGTATTCTCGATTCCTGGTCTGGCGAGCCTCCCTATTCCCAAGCCTATCGTTATCCGACATGGGGCGAAATGTCCGGGCAACCGGCGTACGCCGCGCGCCTTTCTTACACTCGCTCCGTTCATGGACAGAACATGACCCTCGGTGCGGGCGGTTACTACGGCCGGCAATTTTGGGGCTATACACGCAACATCGACAGTTGGGCGGGTACCGTCGACTTCATCATGCCGCTTGGCAATGCTTTCGAGTTCACCAGCCAGTTCTATCGTGGGCGGGCTGTCGGCGGCCTTGGTGGCGGCATCGGCCAGAGCGTGCTCTGGACGGGCTCGCTCTTTGATCCAGCTACGCAAGTCTTTCCGCTCAACTCTCTCGGTGGATGGGCTCAGCTCAAATATCGGGCCTCTTCGAAACTGCAATTCAACGGTGCCTTTGGCATGGACAATCCATACGCGGATGACCTCCGTGAATATGGCGGCGATCCCGCGAGCAACTACTCCTCGCCCCTCTCTAAGAACCAATCCGCCATGGTGAACTTTCTTTACCAGCCCCGTTCCGATATCGTATTTTCGGTGGAGTATCGGCGCCTAAAAACGTTTGCCTTGGACGCCAACGCCACCAGTGCCAACGTTATAAATTTCAGCCTGGGGTACATCTTCTAGTGCCGAGCTTCTTTTCTGATCGTCGACACTTCGTCGCAGCCGTTCTCTTCCTCACGCTGCCGCTCGTTGTACTTACAGGCGCCACAGCGCAACAGACGGTCACTGCCAAAGTGAACATTCAGCGTCCGGCTCAGGTCAAATCCGACAAGACCGCGGATTCATCAGAAGTGGTTGTCTGGCTTGTCCCTTCCGATCATTCCACGCCACCTCCTTCTGATCCGCTGAAGAAACCGCAGGTCGTTCAAAAGAATAAAGCGTTTCATCCGCACCTCACCGTCGTTCGCGTCGGTTCCGTCGTTGACTTCCCGAATCACGACCCCTTCTTTCACAACGTTTTCTCTCTTTTTGATGGCAAGCGCTTCGATCTCGGCCTGTACGAGGCGGGGGCTACGAACTCCGTCCGTTTCGACCACACGGGCGTCAGCTTCCTGTTCTGCAATATTCATCCCGAAATGAGTGCAGTCGTGGTGGCGGTCGACACGCCTTACTATGCTGTTTCGGACAAGTCGGGCGCCGTCTCAATTCCCGCCGTTCCCGATGGAAAATATGAACTTCACGTTTGGTACGAACGCAGCTTGCAAGACACTCTCAAAACCCTGACGCGCTCCGTGCGTATTTCCGCGGATTCTCACGATCTAGGTCCCATTGTCGTTCCTCAGGACCCTGGCTTCACCACCGCTCACAAGAACAAATACGGCCAGGACTATACCCCTCCTCCCCAGCCGTCCTACCAGCACTAGTCCCAGCTCAGGCTTTGCAGCTTGCGAAAAGCCCCAAACTCGTCATTCCGAACAGAGTCTTCGGAGTGAGGAATCTCTCTTTCTTTTGCTTATTTCCCGAACAGACCCCGCCGAGTCGCTAAATCCGCGCCGACGCCGTCGCAGATGGGCTCGCCTGCCCCGTAAGCGGCAATCTCACCAGCACCGTCGTTCCTGCCTCCGACGTTCGCTCCACTACCACCGTGCCGGAATGGTCTTGCACGATCTTGCTCACGATTGCGAGTCCTAGTCCGGTGCCATTCGGTTTTCCGTAACTCACAAACGCCTCAAACAAACTGTTCCGGATGCCCACCGGAATCCCGGGTCCGTTGTCTGCTACACGAATCTCAAACCCTTGCTCGTTCCTTCGTGCCTCAATCTGGATTGATCCATCCGGGCTATCTGCGGCTTCACATGCATTCAGAATCAGATTGAAGAACACCCGCTCCAGCTTCCGCGGATCAAACATGCCCTCCAGATCCTCCGCCGCCGCCAACGTGATTCGGGCATTCCGGAATTCCGGCCGCGCTTGAATTGCCTCGATCGCGCGCCGGATCACCTGATCCAATCGAGTGCGTGATGGCGTGATCGCGTTTCGTTGATACGACAATTCTCGCAGCGAATCGATCAGATCCGTCATCTGGTTCGCGGCGGTCTTGATCTCCTCGTAAATCTCGTCCCGGTTCAGCTTCAGCAGCTCCGCCTCATACAGAAACTCCGCGTTTGCGACCACCGCCGCCAGATAGTGCCTCAAGTCGTGCGAAATCGAACTTGCCGCCCGTGCCAGTGCCGCGACCCTTTCCGTTTCGATTCTCTGTTGCTGCAAGGTCTGCAACTGTCCGCGCATCTGATTAAACGAACTGCTCAGCTCCACCAACTCCGTGCTTCCTCGCGGCGTGATCGAATATCCGAAATCCCCCGCAGCCAACGCCTTCACTCCAGCCACCAGATTGTCCAGCGGCCGCGTGACCGTCCGCGCCACAAAACCAAATAACAACGCCCCAAACAGCACCGCCAGGCCGCCCATGATGTAGATCGAGTAATTCAATCTCTTGATGAACGCGTTCACCGGCACCAACGGCATCATGACGAAACAATGTACCGGCGAGGGCGAAGCCCCATGCAACAGCACCGTTGAGAATGTGTAGCGATCCGTGTCCAGCCCGATTTCTCCAGACGGTACGTCATTGAGGCCCGGATTAGCACGAATCTGCCGTTGCAGCGCTGCTTCATCCTGCCCGGGCAGCGTCGACGCGATCACGGTATCCGCGGTCGCCAACGCGATCGGATTCTGCGCCGCAATCGTCAACTGCTGCGCCACCGCTGCGTCCACCTGATATCCCACCGCCAACGTTCCCAGCATCAGCGCGGAGTCGCCCGACCCAGCTGTGATCGGATGCAGGAATACCTGATAGAGGCGCCCGTCGTCATACCACCACGAAGCATCTTCGCCCGAATCCATCGACCGGTTCAAATATCGCGCCGCGCTCTCGATGGACCAGCCTGGCTTCGTCATGTGTAGCGCCACCACGCGACGATCCGGCATCGCCAGCACGAACAAGTCGCTTCCCGCTAGCTTCCAGAACACTTCGGATCCGTCTTGAATAGTCGGCGCGTGGCCTAGTGGCATCATGCCCTTCAACGTTGGCAACTCCGCCAACATGGCCGCTGTTCGCGACAACTGCAATTCCCTCTGTCTCTGCACGTTTTCGAATGCATGCACGGACTCCTCCGTGCCATTGCGCACCGATTTCTGGATCTCGACGTTGACCGTGTGCCGGATAAACAGCAGCAGCGAGCCCGTAAGGCCCAAGATAATCAACAGCGCAGCGATAAACAGCTGCGTTCGCAGGCGGAGAGGTCTCATAGACTGCATGTCACTTACTTTGCGCACTTCCCCTGAATGCCAACCGAAAGCTGCCTAGGACACCAACCCCGCAGGCATAAACTTGTATCCGGCGCCGTGCATGGTCAGCAAGAACCGCGGCGTCGCCGGGTCCGGCTCTAACTTCTGCCGTAACCGCAAAATGTGATTATCGACCGTCCTCGTCGACGGATAATTTTGGTATCCCCACACTTCATTCAGCAACTCTTCCCGGGATACCACTCTTCCCGGCGATCCCGCCAGATACTTCAGCAATTTGAACTCCTGCGCGGTCAGCATGATCGCCTCTCCTCTACAGGTGGCCTCCATGCTCGTGAAATCCACTCGTGCATCCCCGAACTTCAGAACCTCGTGGCTCACTGCCCTGGTTCCCACCGCCGCAGTCATCGCCGCTTCCTTCCTGCGCATTGCTCGCCGCACCCTGGCCAGCAGTTCCTTCGGGCTGAACGGCTTGGTTACATAATCATCCGCGCCCAGTTCCAGCAGCAGCACCTTGTCTTCGACCTCCGCATTTGCGCTCAACACCACGATCGGCACGCTTGCCGCGATGGTCTTAAACTCCCGGCACAACTCCTTCCCGGTTATCCCCGGGAGCTTCAGGTCCAGCACCACGGCGCATGGCTGCTGCTGTTTGAAAAACTCCAACCCGCTCGGCCCGTCTCCCGCTATCTGCACCTGCAGCGAGTCGGACTCGAACAGGCGTTGCAGTGTTCGCTGCATTGGCCGGCTGTCTTCCACCACTAACACCGTTTCCATACTCGTTAACTCCAGGTCTTTGAGTCTGAGTGCTGTGCACCCGCCGTTTCGGCACTTAATCCGATGCGCAAGGTTTTCTTATGATACGCCTACACCTCCCTCTGGCAATTCAAGAGTTCGTCTCCTTTTCGTCTCTTTATTGCCTCTTGATTCCGCCCATTTCCTTGATTTCCCTCCTTTTCGAAGGGAAAAACAGCACTTCCTCCCCTCGCTCCGTTCCATTGGCTCGCGCCACGGACAAAAGCTTTGCTTCTCGTTGACAATTTCGTGACAAATCGCCACGCCCCTTTTCGCTATCTTCACTCGTCGGTCGGGAGGGCTCAGGTTCTCAATTCGCGCGGAAGAGGGAACCCGAACCTCCCCCGACCGATAGTCTCCAGTAACGCTTCTCCCCAAAAGATTTCATCGTTCCCAGTTTTGATCACAACTCGCCTTCCGCTGGCCGATTCTCGATTAGTTCGCAGCAGGCGCTCTAGCCAAAACCGTGGTAACTTCACTCGCGATGATGGGGAGCGGAGAAAATCGTTTCGAAGCGGATGCTGGACGCTACGCCGCATACCTCACAACTCCCGAAGGACGTCTGCGCGCAGACCTCCCGTTTGCGAACCTCCAGGAATTCCTGCCCACCTCCTCTCCGCCCAAGGTGTTGAACGCCCTGGATCTGGGAGCGGGAACAGGCGCCGCCGCCGTTCGTTTGGCGCAACTCGGCATGCACGTCACTTTGCTGGATTCGT
This sequence comes from Dongiaceae bacterium, assembly GCA_035499255.1. Lineage (GTDB taxonomy): Bacteria > Acidobacteriota > Terriglobia > Acidiferrales > UBA7541 > Acidiferrum. The sequence continues at coordinate 63,194 of DATJZF010000029.1, forward strand.
CCGCGAGAATGCTCGAGCTTGCAGAACACGCCATCAATGAGGCAGCTGTAGGAGATCAGGTCGTCGTTAGACTTGGCGACGCCTCTCAACTCGACGGGTTTTTCGCTCCCCGCTCCTTCGACATTATTCTCTGCCACAACTTTCTGGAGTATGTCGATGACTCCGCTGCAGTGTTCCGTTCCATTTCCCGCCTCATGCGCAATTCGTCGGCGATACTTTCGGTTCTTGTGCGCAATCAAGCTGGGGAAGTGATGAAAGCGGCCCTTCAGGCAGGCGATCTCGGTGCAGCGGAACGCAATCTCACGAGTCCCTGGGCGCAAGAGTCCTTATACGGCGGCCAACTTCGCTTATTCACGCCGGAAACGCTGGAAACGCTTCTGAAAGACGCATCGCTCACGATCAGAGCCCGCAGGGGAGTGCGTGTCATCGCAGACTATTTGCCCTCAGAAGTTCGCGCTCTCGACTATGACCGCATTCTTGCTTTGGAACACAAACTCGGCCAGCGCTACGAATTCTGCGGCGTTGCGCGTTATCTGCAGTGCGTGGCAAGTCCCGTGAACTCCGCCTCGAGTAGAGAAGAATGAACGTCGACTCAGCAAACCTCACTGTCTCGCAGCCCATGCCTCCCGCGGAAGGCATCTCCCTCGGGCTCGGTCTCACCAATGAGTGCAATCTCTCGTGCGCCTTTTGTTACCGCGATCCCACCCGTGCCGACCGCCTCTCGCTTGATCAGGTCAAGTCCGTGATGGAATGCCTCCCGGTCCGCTCCGTCAATCTGGGGACGGGCGAGAATGGCATGCATCCTGAGTTCAAGTCGATTTTGAATTATCTCCGGACGATGCCGGTGAAGCTCACCATCACGTCCAACGGTCATAGTGTGGCTGTTCTGCAAGATGACGACTTACGCGCCTTCCACGACATCGAGTTTTCTCTCGATTACGCAACGCAAACCGAACAGGACTTGCAGCGCGGGCCAGGGAATTGGCAGTTGATCCATCAGCAGGCGGAACGCTGCCTGCGCCTCGGCGTGCCCGTCACCATCGTCGCGGTAATGATGAAGCCCAACTATTTGCGCTTGCCAGAAGTGGCGCGCGTGGCTAAGAAGTTCCGAGGCCCCCTGCGCGTGAACGTTTACCAGTCTGTCCGATCGGACATCTACGCCTTGTCCTACGAAGAATATTGGAAGGGCTTCGAGAACCTTTTTGCCCAAACAGACGTAATCGCAATCGGAGAACCGCTGGTAAGAGCCATGGCGGGCTTGCCGCCGCTTCGAGGAGGTTGTGGTGTAAGTACCGTCCGAATCACGCCCAGAGCTACCACGCAGCCCTGTGTCTATTGGCCAGGCACGGGTGAGCCGCTCCCAGCTTTGATCGCGGCCGGCAATGAAATTCTAGACTCGGCCCCATTCCAAGAGGCTCGTATACTGCCGGAACCCTGCCGCACCTGCGAGTTTCGCGAAACATGCCACGGAGGATGCGCGGGACGCCGTCGCCTGCAAGGGGCGCTCGCGCAGCCTGACGTCTATTGCCCCATCATTCGGGGTGAGCTACCGCATCTCGACATTCGCATGGCTTCCCATCGCGATCTGCCCAAATTGAGCAGTTCCTGCACGACCGTCGTAATTGCGCGTTAAGACGCCGGCTTATTTCGCGTCCATCCAGCTATCTGACCCGGCCAATTTGTAGGCCACGTTCGTAAAGAAGATGTGGGCCGGGCTGCCGTCGGCGGTCCCGCGATGCTCTGTCGACACTAAAATCGGCCCTGCTTTCTTGTAGCCTGCCCAAGTCGTTGTCACATTGCTCGGCTTTTTCGGCCCGCCACGGTGATAGACAAACTCCTGCACACGCCCGTCCGCCCCGACATAGAGATCCCAGGTGTCTCCGGGGGTATACCCGCCAACTTCCGCCGGATATTTCACCGACACAAGCGTTGCCGTCCCTTTTCCTATGGGCAGCTTCTGCTGGGGTTTTTCCGTCACGATCGCGCTGGTGTCCCAGTAAACGTGAAAAGGAAACAGAAACCAGTAGTTGTCGTTGTTGAAGCCCGGGTCGACGTCATCTTTCACAATCGCCGGCGCGCTGGCCAATTGGTTCCGATTGTAAGTCACCTTGACCGGCTTTCCGTCTTTATCTGTCGATTCATATGTCACTTGACCCGTCTTTGGTTCCCATGTCCACGTACGTGCCAGCTTCACTTTCAATGCCGGTAGATCGAGATTGAACGTATAACGCACCGCATCAACCTGTCCGTACGAATCGAGCCCATACGTCTTCGCAAGTTTTTCAACAATCGCCGGACGCGTTTGCGCTTGCGAAATGCCTGTCGAGAGCAGCGCCACCAGCCATACACACGAAATCCACTTGGAATGACCCCACTTTGTCATGATCGGTCCTCCTTAACTCGTGAAATGACATTTTGGATGTGCTACTGCGTTTTCGGGATACACGATTGTCATCTTTTCCCAAGTCCTTCTGACCGTCCGGCTGGCAGGTCCGGCGCACGCCACGCAGTTGCTTGGCCGCTGGCCTCCCATTCTCTGAACCACCCCGCCGTCCGGGGTGCCCGTTCTGGAGCTATCCGCAGCTCCCCAACCAGTCTAACCAAGTCCTCCGTAACGTCGACGTCGTAGAACTGCTCCGTGAACCCTGTGGAGAGTCCAAGTGCTTTCGTCTGCATCAAAAGCCGCTCCAGGGCGGTTTTCGTTCCCATGCCATCACTCTCGAACAGCGATGGGTAACCCGTCTTCGCGCCCACCAGGTAATAGCCCCCATCGTGCGTTGGCCCCACGACCACGTCTTGCGTCGCCAGCAGATCGAACGCTTTGCCCAGCACGGACGGTGCGATATGGGGACTGTCACTGTTGAATGCGATAACGAGCCGATCACCGCTCCCTGTGAAGTGTTGAAAGACGGACGTAAGTCCTGCGGCCAAGCCATCACCATTCTGCGCAACAATCTGCACCGACTCGCCGAGCAGGTTCCCCAGTTCTTCCTGGTCCGCTTCTGGGCACATCACCGCTACATCCACACCCACCAACGACCTCGCCAACGCCACGGTGTCTTCCAAAAGGCAGCAATACAGTGCGGTCACTGCGCCCGGAGGAAGGCTACTATTGAGACGGGTCTTAACCCTTCCCTCTCTCGGCGCCTTCGCCATGATCACTAACGTACGGGTCAGGGGCGTCAATGGCGCATCAGTCTGGCTTGGACGTTCCATATTTGTTGAACTGGCAGGGAACTACGCCACCCGCGCCGTGCCCGCTCTTCGTGGACGAAGATAATAGCGCACGATTCGGCTCAAGATGAACCAGGCTGCTCCAAGTGTTCCCTTGATCGTGCCGCTGATTTTCGACTTGCCAATCCGCGGGCGGTAGCTCACCGGCACTTCCACGACACGGAATCCTGCCAGCGCCCCCTTTAAGACCATCTCCACTGCCCAGCCGTATGTGGTCTCTTCCAGTCCCAGGGCTCGCAGCGCCTCTGCTCGGGCAGCTCGGAATGGCCCCAGGTCACTGAGCTTCAGCCCGTACAACAGCCGGATCAGCCCCGCTGCCAGCCGATTCCCGAACCTCTGGTGCCACGGCAGCGCCCCTCGATTGCTTCCTCGCGCTAACCGCGAACCGAGCACAATGTCAGCCTGCCCGCCAAGGATCGGCGCCAGGAGCAGCGGCAACTCTGACGGACGGTCGCTATAATCCCCGTCAAGGAAAACTACCACATCCGGGCTCTGCACATTCTTCAGCCCCGTTAAGCACGCGCGTCCGTAACCCCGCCGCGGCTCTCGGATCACTCGAGTGCCCATGCTCTCCGCGACCTCCGGAGTCCCGTCTGTGGAATTGCTGTCCACTACGAGGACTTCGGTCACCAGATCGGAAGGTAAGTCAGCCAGTACGCGGCCAATGGCCTGCGCCTCATTGTATGTAGGGATGATGACCGAAACACGCACGAAGGCTCGCTGTTCACCACAACAATGACGAAGGATTTCGCCGCGCCAGCAGCGCATCAATGCCCCAGGCACGTCCCGCGCCTCCGATCGCAAGCCCCAGTGAGGCCATTACGGGGACAAGCAATTCCCAGATCCACGACGTGCCCAATTCCGAAAGCCACAAGCTTCCGAGGAAAAAAAACGCAATCAGCGCCACGGGCCGCGTCAGCAGCCCCAGAAACAGTAATATTCCCACGGTGATCTCCATCGCTGCCTGCATCGGGCCCGCCACGGCCGCATGGCTGGCCGTCACTTCCATCACCGATTTCCATATAGCCGGCGAGTGGCTGTTCTTGATGTAGTAGTTGATTACGCCTGCGTACCCCGCCGGGCTATAGCCGCCCTTTCCCAGATTCTCGAAGAACACCCACACGAACATCACCCCGATGGTCACCCGAACCAATGCCAGGCCCATTGCCGCGTTGGGATGTCCCGTTAAGCCGCTGCTCGTTTCTTGAAGATGCGTTGCTCTAGTCGCCATTTCCACCTCATTGCGCATGGAGGCCCGCCCTCTGGGACGAACCGCTCTCAGATTTTTCGCCGAACGGTACGCCATTCGGTACGTGGCAATGGATTACGTTACCGGCGCTGAGGTTACAGAAACTTCACGCCTTGTCTCCCGTAGTCTCCCGCGACTGGATCTCGTACTTGAAGTTGTCTGGGTCCAGGCAGTCCAGCCGCCCTTCGGCCGTCTCTGCCTGCGGATACATCAAGAACCCAATTGGTCCACCGCTCGAACCGGGCAGCGCCACGTCATGCGCAAAGTTATACGCCATCCAGTTCATTTCCCACGCGCCGAAAAGTCTCGTGCGGCCGCTCTTTACCATGTCATCGTCAAGTGGCCGATTCCCAGGTGGCTCCTCTAGCACAATTTTCCTCACATCGGCTGGGTCGACCGGCACCCACCCATATTCGTTGAGATAGACCTCTGCCCGGCAATGCTGGGCTTTCGTGACCGTTGGAGTCGACGGCCCCAGGCTCTTATATCCCAGCTCCGATTTCGCTACACGAATGCCGTAGACATCGCGTGCCGGCAGTCCAACCGATCGAGCCAGGCCTACGTACAGTGCATTCAGATCCGCACACTTTCCTCCCAGGTCTTTGCTTTCCAGCATGTAACGAATATCACCGGTTCCGCAGCCCCTAGTCTTCGGATTACGAAACGTGTTCTCCACGATCCATTCGTAAATGGCGCGCGCTTTTTCCACATCCGTCTTCTTCCCGGCCGTAATCTCATCCGCGGTCTGCTTCACGATCCCGTTCGTCGGCATCAGCCGCGTGGACCTCTGGAAATATTCCAGCTCGGAATTCTTTTCCTTGCCAGGTGTTCCCGGCTTGGATAAATCGACCTGGTAGTTCTTGGTCGAAACGCGGCTCGTCAACGTAACCACAGGTTTTGCTCCAGCCGGGAATTCTGCCACCACGATTCCCAAGGCATCCGCGCGCTCCTGGACCAGCTTCGCGGTCCCTCCCTCTGCGTGAAACTCGTTGCTGATCGTCTTCTGAAACGGCGTCTCGCTAAGCAACGCTGCCGGAAGCCACACGCGTGTGGCTCCTGACGGTTTCAGTACCTCGACTCGCGTCGTCACTTCGAACGTCCGCCAACCGCTTTCTGCCGCGTCCGCCCCAAATGCTCGCTCGGCCCCCAAAAGTGCCAGCCCTGCCGCCGCCCCTCCGCTGTTAATCAGAAACTCCCGACGGTCCATATTCTCCTCCCCTTGACGGACAAAATTGATCTTCAGATGTGGCAGCCAGCATGGGCGTTGCGGCGGCGTTTCTTCAACTTCGCCGCGAAATAGTATCGCAGTTTGGAACAAATGTGGTGGATGGATGCGCGGTTAACGACTTCCTCCAGCGCCGGTACTAGCCCCGATCCGAACAGCCTGGTGCACACCCCAGCGTCTGTCAGAATGTTCTTTGAAGCACGATTCGCACCTGGAACGGTTCCACGGGGTGGAACACCTCTGTGAATGCCGGCGCCGCTGCGGGAGTAATTCGGGATTCGTACGCATAGTCAATATCGTGATCCTGGCGGTTCAGCAGGTTGAAGAATTGAGCCGAAACGCGCCATGACTTGCTAATTTGGTAGCCGACCGCGCCGTTGAGCAACGCAGTTGGGTCTGACCGGTAGATTCCGTCGGAGGTCAAATACCTCGGCCCAAAGTATCGCAGTCGCAAAGTCCCCGAGAACCCTTTCAGGTCGGGCAACGTGATGCCCGTGGAGATCACCAGTCCAACCGCCTCCGGCACATACCTTCCGCCCGGGCTGCCCGGGGCCGCATCATCTCCGTCGATAGTCGTGAACAGGGCCCGCGAGTCCGCGAGGTCGAAATCAAAGGCCAGATGTTCCAGCGGCGTGTAGTAGTTCGCCCATTCAATACCATAGCGGTCGCTAGGCTGTCGTGAAGCCACCGTGCCCCCGGTGTCCCCGCTCTGCTGCAGTTCGGATGCGCTGTGGAGATACCACAGCGACAGTGTGCTTTGTAGATGAGGAATCGCCAGGGTGCGAACTCCCACTTCTGCTCCCTTGGTCGGAATCAGCGCGGGAATCGGCGTTGCGGGCGTATTGGGATAGGGATTCTCTCCGGAGACCGGCTCGACCGTTTGCGTTGTGCCGCGTCCGTCGTTGCTATGAAAACTGAATCCACCCTGTGCGTAGAACTCCGTCTTGGACCACGGGCCGAAAACCAGGCTCAATTTCGGGCTGGGCAGGAACTTGCTCGCCGTGCCGGAATTGGCCGAGGTAACCAGACTGGTCACCCCGAAATATTGCAGGTCGCCGCGCAGGCCCACGACCGAGCGAAACTTTTCCGCCCATTGGATTTTATTCTCGAAATAGAGGCCAACCTGCGTATCCGTCAAGCGATCCGCTTGCGTCGTCGCCGGCAGGATATTGCCGGTATCAGAATCCGTTTTCTCCACGCGCTCGCGATTTTCCGTCTGGTACAGTCCATTCGTGATCCAGTCGTTTCGCACTTGCAGCCCGAACGTGTTTTCCACTTTCCGGCCGAACCACTGACTGAAAATTGTATGGTGGGCATCCAACCCGGTCACCCAGCGCCGGTCTTTCTGTTCAAACTGATCACCTCGCACGGGGTCTGTCAGGAAATAAGTGAAATCCGAAAATAAATCCAGGTCGTAATAAAACCCATAGGCCATGATTTGGGTTTGGGAGTTTGTGTCTTGCCGATGCCATTCCCCTTGCAAACTGTATCGCTGTGAATTGCCCCCGTCCGTCGGATTCAGCGTGCCGTACAGACCGATTAGCGGTACGGCGTTCGCGGCGATCTGATCGCTGGAATTCCACTTTCCGTGGTATGCGCGCGCCGTGACGCTGAAACCATCGGTGTCTCCTCCGTGGCTGTAGGTCAGGATTCCGTTGAATTTGTAATAGTTGTCCGGATGCACCCACGGACCATCGTCGTGGTACACCTCACCGCCGTACAGAAGTGTCCCTGAACCCAGCTTTTGCGACGCGCCGAAAACCCCCCGCCAGTAGCCGTACATTCCCCCTTCGGCCTGAATGAAGTTCTGGGGTAGCGTTTTGAAAAACACCAAATGGGCCGATCCGGCGGACCCGTAATTTCCCACATCGGTGTAGTACGGGCCCTTCTCGTAATCCACCCGCTCTATAAACTCCGGTATCACGGTATTCATATCCGCGTATCCCTCGCCGTGCGCATGCGACGGTTGGTTGAGCGGCATGCCGTCCAGGAAAATGGCGAAGTCTGTGCCGTGGTCTAGATTGAAGCCGCGAAGGAAGTATTGGTTGGCCTTGCCGCCGCCGGAGTGTTGCGTGATGATCACGCCGGGGATCGTCTCCAGAATTTCTCCCGCGCGGAGAATCGGGCGCTCCTCGATTTCCGTGAAGCCAACCGTTCCCTGCGTCGCGGAATTGGCAATTCCGATCAGGCTATCCTCGCGTCCCTGCACATGGATGGTGGTGCTTACGGCGCTCACCGCAAGTGTGATGCGCAAAGGAGCTGATGCCTGTGTTGTCCCAAGGGTGACGGGAACTTCTTTGGTCTCAAAACCGGGATCGGATATCACCAGTCGATAGTTGCCAGCCGTCAGTCCCGATATCACGAAGGATCCGTTCGTGTCGGATGGCACCGTCGTCAATACCACACCGTTCGCGCTTCGCACCTCGACCGAAGCGCCCGCAATCACCGCTCCAGACTGGTCAACCACCGTCCCCGATAGCTGAACCGGTTGTGCCTTATCCCTCGCCGCCTCAGTCGCCTTCTCTTGAGCGACATCCGGGGCGGGCGTCGTAACCTCACTCGTTTTGGGGCCGGTCTCTTTGGCAAGAGTAACTGCCGCCGCCAGCAGCAACACAAGTAGCGTGACACTCCGCAAACTCATGAATCTCTTTCTTGGAGCGACCGCATGCGTTGGTGTCGCTGCGGCGGTTATGCTCCAAGCGTAGCACGTATGTAATAATTATGCTACGACACTGAGCCGTGGAACAACCGCGGCTAAATGGCCAAATCTTAGCGCGGATGCTTGTGCTCTTTTCCGACCGTGGACGGAGAACTCATCACCAGCCGTCCGTGCTGCACACCCTTGGTGCTGATGAGTTTGTCCGCTAGTGTTTGGACCTCGCTGGATTTGCCTCGAAGCACCACCACTTCCAGGCAGTTGTGATGATCAAGGTGTGCATGGATCGTGGAAATGACCACTTCATGATGCTCGTGTTGGAGGTCCGTCAATTTTTCCGGCAGCAGGCGCCTGTGGTGGTCGTAGATCAGCGTCACCGTTCCGACAACCAGCGCATCCGGAGATATAACCGCTGAACCGACTAGCCGATCTCGAATCAAGTCCCGAAACGCCTCGGAACGATTCTCGTATCCTTTTCTGCTTATGAAGGAGTCGAAGGTCTTCAGCAATGTTGAGTCGATAGAAACGCCAATGCGGCTTAGGCTGGCCACGGCACACCCCCGGATTCAAACGATAGGCAGTAAATATTGGCAGACGTGAAGAGCTTCTCTTGTATGGTGCCGGGGGCCAGAATCGAACTGGCTACGCCCGCCTTTTCAGGGCGGCGCTCTACCGGTGAGCTACCCCGGCACTTCAACAACTCACAGACATCGAGAGAACCTCGCGTGTCGGTGGTGGCGTCAGTGCGCATCCTGGTTTCAACGTCATGTTGCAACCCCGGCCTTGCCGCGGTGCTTATCACGTCTTTCACAGGATGCCGGTGACTCAAGAAGTATAGCGAGTCACTCGCTCAACGGCAACTTTCTGATTGCCAAGACGAAGAACGCTGAATTACGGGAAGCGAAGGCCGTCGTCCTTTGAACTTTCGTGACACCTAGTGTAAATGTTAAGGCATGCCCGAATCTCCCCAGCAACGCCTCGAGGCGACCGGTGCGTATATCATCGAATTGAGCGATTCGCGATTGGCTGTTGCGATGTTTGGCGTCGTTGAGTTTCTGCGCAGGCATCTTATCTTGAGGGTGGCAGTGGCGACGGTCGGCATCGTGGTCGTCTTGGCGTCTTTCGCGTCTTTGGCGGGTTTGAGAATCGCTTGGTTCAACGGGTTCGGAATCTTCACGTTGCTCTTTGTAGGGCCTTTCATTCTCTGGGTCGCAACCGTGTCCGGAACACACTTCGCCTTGGTAATCCAACCCGGGGCGCCGTCGCCCCAAAGAGCTGTAGAGGAGCGTCTTGAGGCCGAAAAGCAATTTGAGAAATCGAACGCACTCGAGGATGCTCTCAAACTCGACCTGACGCGCCTTCAGGAGTACTACGCGTTGAATCAGAGTCAGGCTCGCTCGAGTTTTCGGTGGGCCAAGCTGTCAATGTTAGCCGGGTTCGTAACGATCTATCGGAGGGATTTGGCTCTTCTATTTCCTCCAGATTGAACACCCAGACAAATTCATGGCAGCGTTGTCCACCGCAACTGGCTGTGTCGTTAATCTCGTTTCAGGGCTGTTTTTCCATCTCTACTCTAAAATCCAAGACCGTTCGCTGCTGTACTATGACAGATTGGCTCGGATGCAAAAACTCTACGTGGCGATACGCCTCGTAGAGGCGCATGCGGACCAAAAAGAACAGACTGACGCTCGGAACCTTGTGATTCAGGAACTACTCGCAACTGCATCCTTTGGCCAAACGAGACCAGCAGAAAACTCGCCCGAATCGATTGCCCGGCGTACTCGTAGGTAGTCGCGTCATTGCGCAATCCGGTCGTAGCGATTCAGCCGCCCGACGCGGCTCGGGCGGCTTCATGTTGGCGGAGTGTAGCACTATTCGCGCCGCCTTCTTGCTTTTTACTTTCTCGCGCTGGCGTTCCCGTTTTCGCTCCAGGTGCTTCGTGCAAAGCTGCACTGAGTGGCGGTCCAATGGTTCCGGACGGGGAATTGGGCCTGCACCTCTTCTGGAGCGAGAAGAGATGCTGGTGTGAAACCTTGCAACAGTTAAACGGCCCCATCACCGTATGGGGCCGTTTGTTTTTTCTGAGTTGGATTCAACCAACTCCAAGGACCTTGGTCCAACTCGTGATTCGCGCTGAGCGCGGCGGCTAGAGCGGTACTGATACGTATCTGTCCGGTAACCGCTGCCGGCTCAGATGGTCGACGCAACACTTGCTTGGAGTTTATCTGCAGGCGTGGCGAATCCTAAAGTTTTTCTGGGGCGTTGATTCAAGAGCAGCTCGACCTGGTCGAGCTGCTCTTGCGTGATGGACGACAGATCGG
>DATJZF010000030.1:0-66351 GCA_035499255.1 Dongiaceae bacterium
GAACGTATGCTTCGGCCTTGAACTTGGTGTGCGGGGTGATCGAGCCCGGCTTGCAAACCACCTGGCCGCGCTCCACATCGTCTTTTTCCGTGCCGCGGAGCAGCAACCCGACGTTGTCGCCAGCGATGCCCTCGTCGAGCAGTTTCTTGAACATTTCGACGCCGGTAACGACTTTCTTTTGTGTGTCGCGGAAACCGACGATTTCGACTTCTTCGCCGACTTTCACTTTGCCGCGTTCCACACGGCCGGTAACCACCGTGCCGCGTCCGGAAATCGAGAAAATATCTTCGATGGGCATGGCGAACGGACGATCGACGTCGCGCACCGGCAGAGGTACATTCGCATCCACGGCGGCCATCAACTCATCAATTTTCGCTTCCCACTTAGCATCGCCGTTCAGCGCTTGCAACGCGGAGCCACGAATCACAGGAACCGTGTCGCCGGGGAATTGATAGCTCTTCAGCAGCTCGCGAACTTCGAGTTCCACTAGTTCGAGAAGTTCCGCGTCTTCCACCATGTCGCACTTGTTCAGGAACACGACGATGTAAGGAACACCGACCTGACGGGCGAGCAGAATGTGCTCACGAGTCTGGGGCATTGGGCCGTCTGTGGCCGCGACCACCAGAATCGCGCCATCCATCTGCGCCGCGCCGGTGATCATGTTCTTGATGTAGTCGGCGTGGCCGGGGCAATCCATGTGCGCGTAATGGCGGTTCGCGGTTTCGTACTCCACGTGCGATACCGCGATGGTGATGCCGCGCTCGCGCTCTTCTGGCGCGTTATCGATCGAATCGAACGCGCGGAACGCCACCTTCGGATTGTGCTTCGAAAGCACCTTGGTGATCGCCGCGGTCAACGTCGTTTTGCCATGATCGATGTGACCGATCGTGCCAATGTTCACGTGTGGCTTACTGCGCTCAAATTTCTCTTTCGCCATTTACGCTCATCCTTTGCGCAAACCGCCTTGCAACTCCCGGTTTGCGCTCAAAACTCTGGAGCGGGGGACGGGATTTGAACCCGCAACCATCACCTTGGAAGAGTGAGACTCTACCGTTGAGTTACCCCCGCTCGAAACTCGCTCTCACCCCACCGGAACCCGAAATTCTGGAGCCTGGGACCGGGATTGAACCGGTGACCTCGTCCTTACCAAGGACGCGCTCTACCAACTGAGCTACCCAGGCCGAATCCGATCCTCCGAAAAAAAATCCGCTCACGGCGGCGCACGATTTCTGTACGGCTCGTCTGCCGCTTTCCTGACCGCGTTCGAACATCGCGTCTGCGATTATCCTGCGGTGCTGTTGCTCAACTGCCTGACTCTGCATCACCAGCCATGTCGCTGACCACGACCGCCGCTGATTCCTGGTGGACGGGGAAGGATTCGAACCTTCGTAGCCCGCAAGGAGCGGCAGATTTACAGTCTGCTGGTTTTAGCCACTCACCCACCCGTCCGCGGAATTCATCGACACAAACGGCGTGTCCCAATTTTCTGAACCGAGCTGTGTTCTGGGAGCGGCGCACGCGAAAACACAAAATGGACTCGTGTCCAAAGACACCAGCCCTTTCATGTTATCATGCCGGGATTCGCTCCGCCTCACTCCCCTGCCAAAATCTGGTGGAGCTGGCGGAGGGAATTGAACCCCCGACCCTCTGATTACAAATCAGATGCTCTACCAGCTGAGCTACGCCAGCGCCGCTCAAACCGCACAAGAATAACAGATTAGGCACAGGAATTGCAAGGGGCCGAGAGGCGAAATCGCTCACCGGCCGCGAGGACCGTCTGTGGAAAAATCGCCACAAAATGTTCGGCGGTCACACGCACGTATCTCCTTTATTACAAAGGGTGTAGATACAACCGCGCCGCTTAGCTAGGTCACAGAATTCACAACTTTCCACCGCGATTTTGTTTTCCATTCCGTGCGAGTCGCATTTCCGCCGAGGTCTCGACTGAGAAATGCGACAATGGCCACGACTTCCATGAATGCAAAGAACAAAGCAATCGGAGCTGCCGTTGCGACTCTGGTAATCGTTGGGGCAGCGCTCGGGTACTGGCGGTGGAGTTCCCGCGACGCGGACGCCAGCCGGGCTGAACTACTTTCACTAATGCCGGCGAACGGAAATGTTGTCCTATTTCTGGATCTCTCCTCGCTGCGCTCGTCGCCATTTTTAGCGCGGTTATTTGCGCTCGCACCTCAGCCGGCACAGGACAGCGACTACTCGCAATTTCTCCAGGCCACGGGGTTCAATTACGAACGCGATCTCGACCGAGTGGCCCTTTCGATCGATCGACAGCCGCAGACACAGACCGTTTTTGCCCTGGCTGAAGGACACTTCGACCGTAAGAAGATTGAGAGTTATGGCGCGCAATTCGGCGCTCTAAAGACCGCGGACGGAAGAACAATCTTCGCAGTACCCACAGATCATTTGGCTCACAAAGTGTATTTTACGTTCCTGCGTGACGACCGCGTCGCGTGGGCGAACGATTCGTCTTACTTTTTTCAACCCGCTGCGAAGGCAGGCTGGGCGGATTGGCGTGAACACTTTTCGCGGGTGGCAGGGACGCCTGTTTTCGTAATTCTGCGGCAGGACGCCGGGGCGGCGAACGCGCTGGCAGAAGCGCCGGGTGGTTTGCGTTCACCGCAACTCGCCACATTGCTCAGTCAGCTGCAATGGATTTCCATCGGCGGCAAGCCGGAAGGAAATCTGCTGCGAGTCGTCGCCGACGGCGAAGCGGCCAGCGAGAACACGACGCATCAGCTCAAAGAACTGCTCAGCGGACTGGTAGCGATAGCGCAGATAGGACTGAACGATGTGAAATTGCGGAAACAGCTTGACCCGGACCTGCGGCAGGGTTATATCGACCTCCTAAACGCGGCGGAGATCCAGCAATTGGATCGGGGCGCCAGCAAATCGGTGCGAGTGATTTTCGATATTACGCCCAAGCTGTTAGAAGCGGCCACGCACAGCAACACTAGTGACGGGACAGCCGGGGCAAACGTACATTCGCGCTAAAGCCAAATACAAATTGAGGAAGGATCAATCTCCGATAACCGGAGTGGTCTTCATGTAACGCCACGGATTCACGGGCGCGTTATTGACACGCACTTCATAGTGGACATGAGGGCCGGTGGAGCGGCCGCTGATACCGGTAAAGCCGATGACCTCTCCGCGCTTGACGTGCGCGCCAGACATCACGCTGAACGACGAGAGATGCGCGTAGAAGGTAGTGATTCCGAAACCGTGGTCCACAACGACGAGACGGCCGTAGCCGCTATGGTTTTCCGCAACGGTGACCACACCATCCGCGGTAACATGCACAGGCGCGCCGTAATCGGCACTGACGTCGACTCCAGTATGGAACGCGCCTTCACCCGAGAACGGATCCAGGCGTTCACCGAAGCCGTCGGAAATATGTCCCATCACAGGCCAGATCGAAGGCGTGTAGTTAGACTCGGCAAAAGCCATCGCTGGAAGGAGCCGGAGCCCCGAGGAAGCACTCGCAATGACAAAAGCGTTTCGCTTCAGGAAAGAATACTGTTCCACGGAACGGTCGAAGGCATCTTCCGGTGTGACTGAGCTGTCTGTCTGATCGAACGCCGCCGGATGGTAACGCAGCACGCCATAAGTCATGGCGACTTCGGTGGCCAGAGACTGCAAGGAATCGAGGCGCTGGTTGGTGTCTTTTACGGTGGACTGAAGGTCGCGATACTGTTTTTTGAGGGTTTCCTGGTCATGCCGCAGCGCGTTGTAGTTGCCCACTTTCCAGAGCATACGGCTGTAAGACCCGACCGCAGCAACGACAGTGATGCTGCCGATGATTGCAAGAGCCGCTAGCCCGTGGAGAACGTATGCGGGCACAATCATCTTGCGGAGCTTCCCGGGCGTCGAAGCAATATAAAATGTGTAATTCTTGCTGCTGATCATTGGCCCCTCAGGCCATGCTAGTGCTTTAAGTAACGTGCCCAACTTGAAGTGCGGTTCCGTCGTACCCTGTGCCCGCACATGCCGAAGACCGTTTCAGGTATGAACCGTGAGCCTTGGTTCGTCATTGGGAATACTAAAATTTGTAACAACGGGAGTCAACCCTGTATTTTCCGTTTTTGGGACAGCGGTGGGAAAACTGTCCCCTGTCCGTTTGGGCAGTGTGCGCTAGGATGGCTACAGAATGAAGAGCTTGCGCAACGAAAATGACTTGGTGCGCCGTATCGCAAAGAGATTCGAACGATCCGCTTCGGGGACGCTTCGCTTGGGGCTGGACGACGACACGGCGCTCTGGCAGCCCCGTCCGGGCTATGAGACGGTGCTGACCTGCGACTGGTTTCTAGAGGATTCCCACTTCATCCGAGACAAGCATCCTGCAGATGCGGTGGGGTGGAAATGCCTGGCGCGGGCCGTCAGCGACATCGCCGCGATGGGAGGAGAGCCACGATGTTTCCTGCTGAGCCTGGCGTTGCCCATGGAACTGGCTGGGAAATGGTTCGAGGGATTCCTTCGCGGGTTGCGTCGCGCGTCGACGGCCTTGCGATGCGAATTGGCGGGTGGGGACACAACTCGGGAGGAGCGCGTACTGATCAGCATTGCGGTTATCGGTGAGGTGAAGCGCGGACGCGCGATACTCCGCTCGGGTGCAAAACCGGACGACCTTCTCTTTGTCACAGGAACGCTCGGAGAAGCGGCCCTGGGTCTAAGCCTGCTGAAGGACAGTATGAGTGAAGACCGCAAAGCACGCGGAACTCTACGACGGCACCTCTACCCCGAACCAAAGATTCAGTTGGGTCAGCTGTTGGGAAGCAAGGGTTTGGCCACCGCGATGATTGATGTTTCGGACGGATTGTCGAGCGATGTGGCCCGGCTCTGTGAGGCGAGTGGTGTGGGTGCAGTGATTGCCCGAAATGCCTTGCCACGACCGAAGGGAATCCCAGAAGCGGAAGCAGTACGGCTAGCGCTTCACGGCGGCGATGATTACGAGCTTCTCTTCACAGTGAGACCGAATCAGATACGACGTTTCAAGAAGAGCCTGAGACGATTCGGGGACCTGCCGGTCTCTCTCATCGGAGGAATTACCAAAGATACGGCATTAAGGCTCGTGAATGATGAAGGAATGACGGAAGAGCTTTCACCCTCGGGCTGGGATCCGTTTCGAAACAAATAATTGAAACTACCGCTGCTGCGTGGTGTTTGATGAGGGAGGGGCTCCGACGGGAGCAACGGCGGGAATTGGCGTAGGTTTCGGTTTTGCGCTGGGAGCTTCGTCTTCAGGAGCTGTATCGGGCACATCGGTATGGACGTGGTGCTCCTCGGCTTGAATTTCGAGGGGAACCACGTTGGCAAATTCGACGGCGGGCATCGTACCCATGCCCTTCTCAATGAATTCCATCCAGATGGGAAGAGCGGCTTGCGCTCCGGTCTCCCGCTTACCGAGAGAAATTTGCTTATCGTCGAAGCCGACCCAAACACCGGCAGTAAGTTGCGCGGTGAAACCTAGGAACCATGCGTCGGTGAAATCCTGCGTGGTACCAGTCTTGCCGCCCGCTGGCCGGCCAATGTTCTTCGCTTTGATGGCGGTGCCAAATTGCACCACATCCATGAGCATCGCAGTCATGGTGCGCGCAGTTTCGGGCGAGAGCACGTCGTGAACCTCGGGGTGCGCTTCTTCGAGCAACGCGCCGTCGTAGCTGGTGACGCGACGAATCATGTGCGGATCGATGCGGATGCCGTCGTTGGGATAAACGGTGAAGGCAGAGACGTGTTCCACGAGCCTCATGTCGGCGGCGCCGAGGGCGAGCGGCAGGTACGGCGGGAGGGGGGTGCTGATGCCGAAACGGCGAGCCATATCGACGACAGAGTTGATGCCGACTTTTTCGGCGAGTTTTACCGCAGGAATATTGCGTGAACCGGCCAGAGCGCGGCGGAGGGTGATGGTGCCTTCAAACTTCTCGTCGTAGTTGTGCGGGGAGTATGGTTTCCCGCCGCTGGTCACCGTGAACGGCAGGTCGACAATCGTGTCGAACGGGGATGAGCCCTTTTCGATCGCGGTGGAATAGACATAAGGTTTGAACGAACTGCCAACCTGGCGAACCGCTTGCGTAGCGCGATTGAACTTCGAATCTTCGAAACTGTAGCCGCCCACCATAGCTTTGATTTCGCCCGTGGGATTGTCTATGGCAATCATGGCGGCCTGAGGGGCGGGCTGCTGCTCGAGCTGCACGCGAGCGGTCGTTTCGCGAAGTTCCTGAATGGAAAACTGGGCCAGGTCGCCGACGGACAGGATTGCGGTGGGCTTTTTCTCGCCGGTCCAGGCGATTTCGGATGGAGAAAGAATCGCACGGTAGGAGCCGATCTTGATGGTGGCACTTTTGTCGTCGACAGCCAGCACCAAGCCTGTGACATAACTCCCTTTGTCGATGGGATGGCGCCAGTCCTCGTCTTCGTAAGTATCGAGCTTGCCCAGATTGTCTTTCAGGATATTGGGCAGCTTGCCGCGCCAGCCGTGGCGGCGATCGTAGGTGTGCAGCCCATCGCGGATGGCCTGATTGGCAGCGCGCTGCATTTGAATATTGAGCGTCGTATAAACGCGTAAACCGCGCTCGTGGACCGCTTCCGTGCCGTACGTGGTTTCAAGGTACTTGCGGATATCTTCGAAGAAATAAGGCGCAAGATCATTGCGCGGATATTGCAGGTGCAAACCGAGCGGAGACTTCTTGGCGGCCTCTTCTTCGGCGGGGGTGATCTTCCCTTCTTCCATCATTTGGCGAAGGACGAGATTGCGACGCGCAAGCGCACGAGCAGGATCGGCAAGCGGTGAGTAGATTGGCCCGCGAATCATTCCGGCGAGGAGCGCGGCCTGCTGAAGATTCAGGTCGGTGACAGGCTTGCCGAAATAGAATTGTGCGGCTGACGCAAAGCCGTAGTTACCATGCGCCAGGTAAACCTGATTGGCATACATGGTGAAAATTTGCGGCTTTGTGTAACGGCGCTCAATCTGCAGGGCGAGGAGCATTTCTTGCGCCTTGCGCCGGAAGCTGCGCTCGCTGCGGTCGAGAAAGAGATTCCCGGCGAGCTGCATGGTGATGGTGCTGGCGCCTTCGGCCTTGCGATGCTTTAGGATGTTGCGGTAAGCAGCGCCCGCCACACGCGGAAAATCCACGCCCCAGTGGTCTTCAAAGTGCTGGTCCTCGATGGCGGTAACCGCATTGTACAGAACCTTCGGCACCTGTTCCCAAGTCATCAGGATACGGCGTTGCAAGGCGAAACTGCCGATGAGTTGGCCGTCATCAGCATAGATTTCCGTGACCACGTTCGGGCGGTAAGTTTCCAGTTGGCGAATTTCGGGAAGATCGCTTTCGTAGACGAACAGAAGCCCGGCGGCCGCACCTAGCGCGATGGAGCAAAGAAGCAGAAACGCGAGTGCCACGCGATCGATCAATTTCCAACCGCGCAGCCGCAATGTGATGGGAGGAAGCGAAAGCATCCGCCAACTATTCTAACGCAGAACGAAAGAGGACCAACCGGCTCCTGAAAGGACAAATTTATTTTTTGGCCACAAGCGAAAAAGCGACGCTGGAGTTGACTGGGTAGATTTTAGATACTTAGTCGTAGGCGCAACAGCTTCAGAAAGAGCCCAATGGTCCTCCTCCTTTTTGTCCTCTCATTTAGTTTGGCACTTGGCGTGGCCTGGGGAATGGGCCGCATCTGCCGCGATGTATCAGAACCGTTTTTGTGCCGGTTTTTCGCCCAGCATCCTAGTTTGCTGGCGGCAAAATACCTGCAATTCATCGTGATCGTAGTGGGAGTCATCAGCGGCGCCCGCATTCGCTTGTTGGAAGACTATGCAGGTGCGCCGTCGTGGAATCAGCCCGAATTGTCGCAGCAATTAACACCGGAGTTCTGGGCGGTGGCGCTGTACCACACCTTCATTGATACGTTATTGGGAATCCTCTGGCTATTGGTCGCGCTCAGCTTCCTGACAGGAATGACGTATTTTTTCGCCCGCCGCTCGAAGATGGCGCGGCTGCTTTCGGAACGTGAGCGGGAACGGATCGCGCCTGCCGAACCATCCCAGCACCCTGCCACGCCGGCGCGGCGGATGTTGGAGTAGGTTCTAAACAGCCGAATAGTATTTCTCGCCGGCGCAGGCCCGACAGAGAGTGCGACCCTCGCGGATTACTTCGCGCCTGAAGTTGACACCTTCGCCACACTCAGCGCAGACCACGCGCGCTCCTTTGAATCCGGGCAGATCCTCAGGTTGAACCTCGACCTTTACACTTTCCTTGGAAAACAGAATGTCATCGGGAAGTTGCGCGTAGGCCCTCTGCTGGCCTTCTTCCTTGGGCAGTTCGGGAAACATTTCTTTGGCAACTTGTTTGGAGGATTCTCTCGCGGCGATGCGAATCGCGCGGCCGGTTTGCAGATCGCAGAAGGTGGCCGCCACCTTGCCCCAGTCGCGAAACTTGAGCGCCCGCTTGCCTAGCCGGCAATTCGCGACCAGCGCCACAGCATCGGTAACGCAGCGATCGATTTCGACATAGGTCACGAGGCGCTTGCGTTCCGCGATGGGATCGTGAATGCCGAGTTCCTTCAGTCCACACATGGCCAGACGTACGCCGAGCACTTGGCCGGCGCAGATGTGGCCGTGGGCGACGGCGGCGAGGTCAAGATATTCGGAAAGGGTTTTCACGGGGCAATTGTACCGCAGCAGTGGTCGCTGGCGGGAGCGGGGCCCCCTTCGTTGGTCGGTCAACCATAAAGATCGGCCGCAACAGCGCGAGCAGAGCCTCTCGCACTCCAAATCAGGCGTGAGATTTTTCAGCGGCCGCCCAAGGGTGGGGTTGGCGGGATTGCTGGAAAGAGAAAACGGTCATGAGCATTGCCAGTAACAGCATGGCGCAATCTTCGAGAATTTTCTTTACACTGACTGGTTCTGCGATCGCAAAGCACCCGCAATTGATGTTCATATGAAGCAGATAAGCGCGCGTGACGCCGAAAACGAAACCTGCCAGCAGCAGCGTGACGATCGTGCCCCAGATATGCAATCGCCAGCCAATCAAAAGCAGCAAACCCAAAAGAATTTCCGCGAACGGCAGGGTGTGCGACACGAAGTTGACTCCCGCAGGTGGAAGCAGTTTGTATGAGTCGACCTGGAAACCAAAATTCGAAAGATTGGCGGCGATACTGAACTTCAACATCGGCAACGGCCAATAAAAGTGATTCGGCAAGAACGTCTTGGAGTAGCCCGCGTAGATGAAAATGGGACCGAGGACAAGACGACCGAGCCAAATAATAATTCGCCGCAAGTTAAACGGGGCGGACTCCATCATGAGAATCTCCGCGGAACTACTTGGCGACCTGCTCCAGCAACGTCTTCAACACATCGTAGCTCACATAGCCCACAACGGGATAGGACTGGCCGTCCTTCGTGTGAATGATCGAGGTCGGCGTCTGGTTAACGGGAACAGCCTGGCCGAATTGCACATCCTTCTGGATTAGCGGCTCCAGCGCCTTGCTATCTACCAGCGCCTGCACCTTCTTCATGTCCGCTGGGCTCAGAACTGACGCCACCGTACCCTTCACATCGCCGTTCTGTTCCCATCGCTCCTGGTTCTGGAACAACGCTTGTTCGACCACTTCGCATTTTCCGATGTGCGCCGCGGCACGGGAGTAGCTCGACGCGACCCTGGAATACGCGTGCATCTGCAGCGGGAAGTCCCGGTGAACCAGATAGACCTTGTTGGTGTTGACGTAGTTATCCATGACACGCTGCGTCGTCGTGGTAAAGAGCTGCCTGCATGCGGGGCATTGAAAGTCACTGTAAATCTCCATCACCACCGACGCGTTCTTGTTACCGAAGGCCTTGTTCGGGTCAATGTCGTTGACGCCGTCGACAGAAATGGTGGCCAAGCTCACCTGCGGTGTGGCTTGGGCTGCCGAGGAAGCCGTTGGCGCCGACTTCGCCGCTAGCGATTTCTTCGTAGAGGCCGTTTGCGCGTGAGGAGCGGCCAGCACGATCAAGGTGCCACTCAGGCCGAGAGCGAGGGCAGCAACTAAGGCAAGAATCAAGCGGCGATTCACGAAGTCCTCCAAGGCAAAGTGTGTGATTGACGCGAAAAGCTCGCCAAAGTATAGCAGGTTCGGACAGTCCAAAATTTCGGCAACTCCGGAGGGTTGCGTGAATCGAAAAGGATAGTGGGCATCGGCCGGGCTGGCGCCCCGGAGACCAAAGGCGCCAGAAGGTTAGTTGGCGCCGAGGGGAAGAGGGGTTATCCCGGGGTGAGTTGTGGTGAGTTGTCCTGGGGTGAGAAGTGGACGAGGCCGAGGGTCGCCATCCTGTACTGATTTGAAGAATATATACTTACATACATTATCAAGTATCTTGACAATATCACACTCAAGTTGTATAGTGACTTCCGCATTGCGCAATCGACTGGGCTCGCCAAGCGCAGCTTCGCGAGTTTGGATGGGCTGAAGGGCGAACGCGGTTACTCCGACCACTCCGACAACTTCAGGGTAGCCCGCAACGGATTTTCGGCTGAACAGCTAAAAAGGAAGGTAGACATGAGTAAGATCATTGGGATCGACCTCGGAACCACGAACTCGGTTGTGGCCGTCATGCAAGGCGGCGAACCGGTCGTGATCCCGAACCAGGAAGGGCAACGCACCACCCCTTCTGTCGTCGCTATCACTAAGAGCGGCGAGCGGTTGGTCGGCCAAGTGGCCAAGCGCCAGGCAGTGACCAACCCGGAGAACACGGTGTATTCGATCAAACGTTTCATGGGCCGGCGCTATGACGAAGTTGGTGAGGAAACGAAGCGCGTGCCCTATAAGGTTGTGAAAGGCAATCATGACGACGCGCGCGTGGAAATCGCCGGTAAGGTGTATAGCCCGCCAGAAATTTCCGCGATGATCCTGACGAAGTTGAAGAACGCGGCGGAGGACTTCCTCGGCGAAAAAGTAACCAAGGCAGTCATTACCGTGCCCGCGTACTTCAATGACGCGCAACGGCAAGCCACCAAGCAAGCCGGCGAGATAGCGGGGCTGGAAGTGCAGCGCATCATTAACGAGCCCACGGCGGCTGCGTTGGCTTACGGCTTGGAAAAGAAGAGCGACGAGACCATCGCCGTGTACGACCTCGGCGGCGGCACGTTCGATATTTCGGTGCTGGAAGTCGGCAGTGGCGTCGTTGAAGTGAAATCCACGAACGGCGACACCCACCTGGGTGGCGACGACATCGACCAGCGCATCGTGGATTGGTTGATCGACGAGTTCAAGAAAGAGCATGGCATCGACCTTGGTAAAGACAAGATGGCATTGCAGCGCCTGAAGGAAGCCGCGGAAAAGGCCAAGATTGAGCTGTCGCAAATGATGGAGACGGAAATCAACCTGCCGTTCATCACCGCGGGAGCCAGCGGGCCGATTCACATGCAACAGAAACTGACGCGCATGCGGCTCGAACAGTTGATGAGCGATTTGCTGGACCGCTCCATGCGCCCGGTGAAGCAGGCACTCGAAGATGCGAAGCTTTCGCCGAGCGACATCAAGGAAGTCGTGTTGGTCGGCGGTTCGACGCGCATTCCCAAGGTGCAGAGCCTGGTCAGCCAGTTCTTCGGCGGCAAGGAATTGCACAAGGGCGTGAACCCGGATGAAGTCGTGGCGGTAGGCGCGGCGATTCAAGGCGCGGTGCTGGCGGGCGAAGTGAAAGACATTCTCCTGCTCGACGTGACTCCGCTGTCGCTGGGCGTGGAAACGCTGGGCGGCGTAATGACCGTGCAGATCCCGCGCAACACCACGATTCCGACGCGCAAGGTGGAGACCTATTCGACGGCTTCGGACAACCAGCCGGGCGTGGAAATCCACGTTCTGCAAGGCGAGCGCAAGTTCGCGAAGGACAATCGCTCGCTCGGTACCTTTAAGCTCGACGGCATTCCACCAGCGCCGCGAGGTATTCCGCAAATTGAGGTGACCTTTGACATCGACGCGAACGGCATTTTGAACGTGAGCGCGAAAGACAAAGCCACCAACAAGGAGCAGAAGATCACCATCACCGCTTCGACCGGTCTGACCAAGGACGAAGCGGAGAAAATGCGCACGGAAGCCGAATCGCATGCCGAAGAGGACCGTCGGCGCATGGAAGAGGTGGAAGCGCGCAACCGGTTGGATGGCATCGTGTATCAAGCGGAGAAGACTATCCGCGAAAATCGCGACAAGCTGTCTGAGGGCGATGTGAAGTCGGCCGAAGAGGCGCTGCAGGATGCCAAGAACGCCATAAACGAAGGCGGCTCGGCACGGCTGCGCTCAGCGACGGAAAACGTCGAGAAGGCGCTGCACAAGATGGCGGAAGAGCTGTACAAAAAACAGCAAGCTGCAGGCGGCGAACAGGCCGGAGCAGCTGGTGCGGGTGCGTCTCCTGGTTCTTCCGGCAGCGGACAAGGACAGGGCGGACACAAGCCCGGCGATGTGATTGACGCTGAGTACGTGGACGTGGACGACAACAAGAAACCGAACTAATCGGCAACAATCATATGTGAGAACGGTTGGGGGTCCGGGCATTGCGCTTCAGGACCCCCAATGCACGAACGGCTTAGAAAGAGTCAGCAAAGGCCATCATGCCGACGAATCCAAAACACGATTATTACGAGACCCTCGGCGTATCGCGGAAAGCGACGGCGAAAGACATTCGCACCGCGTTTCGAAAGCTCGCGCGCAAGTATCACCCCGATTTGAATCCTGGCGACAAAGCCGCTGAAGAAAAATTCAAGCAACTGCAGGAAGCCTACGACGTTCTGTCCGATTCGAAGAAGCGGCAGATGTATGACCAGTATGGCTTCTACAGCGAGAACGTGCCCACCGGCGATTACGGACCGCACCCGGAAGAAGGTGGCCAGAACGTCAACTTCGACTTCGGCGGATTTGATTTCGGTGGCGGAGCGACAGGGGGAGGCGGCACTGGATCGTCGTTCCGCGATTTATTCGGACAATTCTTTGGTGGCCGCGGGCGAACTGCCGCAATGGAGCAGGAGGAAGAGCCCGGCGGCGACCTGGAATACCAGATCGAGATCGACTTTTGGGATGCGGTGCGTGGGGCGGTGAAGAAGCTGCAAGTGACGCGGCTGGATTCCTGCGAGAATTGCCACGGCACCGGAGCGGTCGGAACGCCACAAACGTGTCCGACCTGCAATGGCACGGGCTCGATTCAGCAGACAGCCGGAAAAATGCGGTTCAATGTGCCGTGTACGCGTTGCGGTGGCACAGGAAAGCTGCGGACACCCTGCCCCGTGTGCGGTGGCGAAGGTCGCGTCCGCAAAACGGAAACGATCGACGTACGCATCCCGGCGGGAGTGGACAACAGCGGCCGCGTGCGAGTTCCGGGCAAAGGTAATGCGGGAACCATGGGCGCTCCGGCTGGTGATTTGTATCTGCGTGTTGTCGTTCGGCCGCATGCGTTCTTCGAACGGCGGGGCAATGATTTGTACACAAAGGTGCCGATAACGGTGCCGGAAGCATCGCTGGGCGCGAAGATTGAAGTGCCGACAATCGATGGACGGTCGTTGGTGCGAATTCCTCCGGGCACGAGCAGCGGGAAGAACCTGCGCCTGAAAGAAAAAGGCGTGCCAAGCGTGCGAAAGGGTGCGCGCGGCGACCAGTACGTCGAAATAGAAGTGATTGTGCCAGAGCCGACCGACGAACGTGTGCGCAATCTGATGAAGGAACTGGAAGAGGTTGCGCCGGCTGATCCGCGCAAAGATCTTTTTGCAAAGGCGGGAGTGTAACCATGCCGCCGAGAACCAGAAAACGAGCAAAAGCGGGATACATGATCAGCGCGGTAGCAGAGTTGTATCAGCTGCATCCGCAGACGTTGCGTCTCTACGAGCGCGTGGGATTGCTGAAGCCGTCGCGATCGCAAGGCAACACGCGCCTTTATACCGATTCGGATCTCGAACGGCTGGAAGTGATTCTGACGCTGGCGCGCGATATGGGCGTGAACCTGGCGGGGATAGAAATTATTTTGAACATGCGCGAGAAGATGATCGAGATGGAACGGCAGATGGGCGAATTCGCGCAGGTGGTGCAACAAGAATTGTCGCGCATCGCAACACGCACGGACGAGCACAAGGTGAAGAACGCGATTGTGCGCGTGAATACACGCAATCCTCGGTAGCCAGCAAACGAAAATTACAAAAAGGCTCTGCAACCGCGGAGTCTTTTTTGTTTTTGTACACAGATTTCCGCAGCACAGGTCATTGTGGGGACTCACGAGCGGTCGTATGATGACGAGTGAGCGGCGAGGACGATCTTGCAGGCGGGAGCAGAGCTCCCGCTGATCGATTCTCGTGCAGAATCGTGTTACGCGAAAGCGACAGCACAGCTCTCGAACTCCAAAGGGATTATGGCCAGGGAAGATTGTCCGCAGTGCCGGGGAACCGGCTGGAAAATGATTGCCCGGGAGGACGGAACGCCCGGCAAAATGGCGGTCGCGTGCGAATGCGGCATGGAAGAGCGCGCGGAAAAGGTGATGGATCGGGCGCGCATTCCGAAACGCTATGAGCACTGCGACTTCGAGAGCTATGCGACGGATTTGGCCGACGGAAGAATCTGGATGACGCAGCACGAGCAATCGCTGAAGCAAGGGAAATTGCTGGCGCAGGGATTCGTGCGCGATTATCCGGCCACCGAAAAGGGATTGCTGCTTATGGGTCCGTCGGGGGTCGGCAAGACGCATCTGGCTGTTGCAGCGCTGAAGGAATTGATCCGCCGCGGCCACTCCGGATTGTTCTGCGACTATCGCGAACTCCTGAAGGAAATCCAGGCCAGCTACAATCCGGCGAGCGAATCGACAGAGATGCGGATTCTGGAGCCGATTCGCACGGTGGAATTGCTGGTTCTGGATGATTTGGGGGCTAGCAAGCCGTCCGCGTGGGTGTTGGACATTATCGGGCTTGTGCTCAATGCGCGTTACAACGAAAAGCGCATGACCATTCTAACCACGAACTACTCCGACGAATCCGAAACGCCGGCACCTGCCCCGAAATTGCCCGAAGGCAGGCGCGTCGTGGTGAAAGAGGATTCGCTGGCAGATCGCATCGGCGCGCGCATGCGTTCACGCCTATTCGAGATGTGCCGCACTGTCGAAGTGAACGCACCAGACTTCCGCCGCGAAGCTCGTCAAGCCGGCCGCGCAAGAGCATAATTTCGACGACTGAATCTCGCACTTAAATTGCGGATCGGTCAACGAATTGCGATTTTCGATTGATTGACACAGCTGCGACCCGCCGGGTATCCTTTCCACAGTGTTGTGGGTGGGGCGCGACCCGCAGTCGACGC
The DNA here is from genome assembly GCA_035499255.1 of Dongiaceae bacterium. Classification (GTDB taxonomy): domain Bacteria; phylum Acidobacteriota; class Terriglobia; order Acidiferrales; family UBA7541; genus Acidiferrum. The sequence goes on from DATJZF010000030.1 coordinate 15,313, forward strand.
CGCATCCAACTGTATGAGACCGAGTTACTGCGAAGCAGTTCAGCATTGACCTGCCCCGTTGTAACCCTCCTTGCTTTACCCCAGTAGGGATTCCGCAAGGATTGACACGACCAAACACAGGGATACAAGTCCCGGAGGCGACGTAACCATGACTTCATTCGACAACGAAAACCCCATATCATCTACCGCCGCAGCACCCGCACCTGAAGCAGAGACTCCGAACAAGCCGGAAGAAGTGAACGCGGCGGAAGCGCACGCTGGCGACAGCCCTGCTCCCGCACCTGCACAGGCAGCGAAGCCGGTTCATGCGGAAGATGCGCATGCAGCGGCGGAAGCTAATGCGAAGACTGCAACCGCGGACGCGGAAGCTGCCGCAGCGGCGGAAGAAGCGGCTGGCGCGGAAGAGATGAGCAAGCTCATCGAGCAATACGGCGAGCCGCAGGAAGCCGCGGCACAAAACGAAATTATCGAAGTCAAAGTCGTCGCCTACACGGAACAAGGCGTGGTGGTAGACCTCGGCGGCAAGACCGAGGGCCTGATTCCAGCCTCGGAATTCACGGAGACGGAAATTCCGCGTCCCGATCCCAATGCCACCATCGAAGTGCAGCGCACCGGCGAACGCAAAGACAGCTTCGTGATCGTCTCGTACCAGAAGGTGCTGCGCCGCCGCACGTGGGAAAAAATTGAAGCGCAGTACAAGGCAAAGGAGACTATCTCCGCCAAGGTTGTGGACCGCATCAAGGGCGGCCTGGTGGTGGATATCGGCGTCCGCGCGTTCCTGCCCGGTTCGCAATACGACCTCCGGCCGACGGCGAATCTTGATGGCTTGATGGGCGAGACCGTTCAGGTGCGCATCACCAAGCTGAATCGCCGGCGCGGCAACGTAGTGGTGAGCCGCCGCGCGCTGCTTGAAGAGGAGCTGCACGCGAAGCGCGCCGAGTTGATGGAGAAGTTGGCGGAAGGCCAAACAGTGCATGGCACCGTAAAGAACGTGACCGACTACGGAGCATTCGTGGACATCGGCGGTGTCGATGGCCTGCTGCATCTCACCGACTTGACCTGGGGCCGCGTGCGCCATCCCAGCGACGTGGTGAAGCCTGAGCAGGAAGTCGATGTGATCATTCTGAAGTTCGACAAGGATAAGCAGCGCGTCTCGCTTGGCCTGAAGCAGCTGACCAAGGACCCGTGGGTCGACGCGGCGGAGCGCTATCCCGCAGGCGGCAAGTATAAGGGCAAGGTTGCCGGCGTCGTGGACTACGGTGCTTTCGTGGAGCTCGAGCCCGGGATTGAAGGCCTGGTCCACGTTACGGAAATGAGCTGGAACAAGAAGCCCACCCATCCTTCGAAGGTTGTGAAGGCCGGCGATGAAGTGGATGTAGTGGTGCTCGACATCAAGCCGAGCGACCGGCGCGTTTCGCTGGGCATCAAGCAGGCTCAGCCGGATCCCTGGCTGCTGGTGGCGGAAAAGTATCCGGTGGGAACCGTTGTCACTGGCAAGGTCCGCAACATCGCCGAATTTGGTGCCTTCGTGGAAATTGAGGATGGCTTTGACGGGCTCGTGCATGTCGGCGACGTAAGCTGGACGGGCCGCGTGAAGAATCCACACGAAGTCTTCAAGAAGGGCGAACCCATTACCGCGAAAGTGCTGCGCATCGATCCGGAAAATCGCCGCGTGTCGTTGGGCATGAAGCAGGTCAACGACATCTGGGGCGACTGGTTCAAGTCGCATAAGGTCGGCGACATTGTGCGTGGCAAGGTTTCGCGCATCGCCACCTTCGGCGCGTTCGTGGAATTGGGAGAGAACATTGAAGGTCTTTGCCACAACACGGAGATCGAGGAACGCCGCCGGCGCGATGAAGGAGCGTCGAGCTTCCGCCCGACCACGGGGCCGCTGAAGAGCGCAGGCCCATTGGAGCCGGGCAAGGAATACGACTTCAAGATCATCAAGATCAGCTCGGATACTCGACGGATCGGTCTCAGCTATCGCGCAGCGGTTCGCCAGCAGGAGCGCAAGGAAATTGAGCAGTACAAATCCTCGCGGTCTTCGGCGACGGCGACGATCGGCGACGCCATGAAACAGAAGCTGGCGTCCCGCTAACCGTTTCGACGAAGGCCACCGGGTTCACCGCCCAGGGGTAGACGCAGGAAAATCATTTACCTGCGGGTCAATTTAATGATAGGAAGGGGGGCAAGCTTTCTAGCGATGCCCCCGCTAAGTCGCCTTGCGCCTGAGAGTTGTGGGAGGCGTAGGCTCACCAGTGAAGAGGCTAGGAACAAATGACAAAGCAACCCACTTTAACGAAGGCTGATTTGATTGAGGAAGTGCTGCGGATAACAGAACTGCCCCGCAAGGAATCGGAATCGATTGTCGAAACCATCTTCGAGAGCATCATCGATGCCTTGCAGAAGGGCGACAAGATTGAGATTCGCGGATTCGGCAGCTTTCGCACGCGCCAGCGCCGCGGTCGCATCGGGCGCAACCCTAAGACGGGCGAAAAAGTGGAAGTACCGGCAAAAAAGATCCCGTTTTTCAAGCCCAGCAAGGAACTGAAGGATTTCGTGAATGGGCCTGAGGCAACGCCTGCCGCGCCGGCTCAAGGCGAAGCACCGCACGCGTGATCGTTGGTGAACGTTCGGATGTAGAGCGAGTGAGCGCCCCGAGCAATCGGGGCGTTGTTGTCTTCAGAAGATATCAGTAATTAGATATCGGATATCAGACAAAGCCGAATGGCTGCGGCCCCTGATATCTGATCGCTGATGTCTGATATCCGCACCTCAGCCAGAGCGCATCGGGCTACAATAGGTTCATCTCCGCTCCACCGCGCGAGGACAACACCCAAATGGACTATCTCTGGACGCCGTGGCGTTACCAGTACATGGATCAGGTGACATCCGGCAAGCAGCCCGAGTGCTTTTTCTGCGACGCACTTGCGTCAAACCGAGATGAAGAAACGTTGCTGGTCTACCGCGGCAAGCAGGCATTCGTTATCCTAAACAGGTATCCCTACACCTCGGGGCACGTCATGATCGTGCCGTTCGCCCACGTGGCGGAACTGAATCTCTGCGAACCTCAGGCGCTAGAGGAAATCATAAGCCTGGCGCAGCGTGTCGAGGCCATCTTCCGCACAGAATACAAACCAGACGGAATGAACTTGGGCATGAATTTGGGTAAGGCGGCAGGCGCGGGTGTGGCCGGCCACCTGCACCTGCACATGCTACCACGCTGGTTCGGCGACTCGAATTTCATGACCGTCACAGGCGAGACGCGGGTCCACCCGGAAGATCTGGCCACGACGTACCAGCGCTTGAGGAACGGCCTCAATTCTGCAGGAGGCTCTCGATGAATCTGCAATTGACAGAAGAACAGCAGATGCTGCAGCAAAGTGTGCGGGAATTTGCCGAGAACGAAGTGCGGCCGTTGGCGAAGGAGAACGATGAGACGGGACACTTTCCGCGGGAACTGTTTCGTAAGGCGGCAGAGTTGGGACTCACCGGGGTAGCGTTCCCCGAAGAGGAAGGCGGAGCGGGGTTCGATCACATCGCCTACTCCATCGTTATCGAGGAAATTTCACGCTGTTGTGCTTCAACAGGTGTGATCCTGAGCGTCCAGAACTCGCTCTATTGCGACCCGATCCACCGGTACGGCACGGACGAACAAAGGAAGAAGTTTCTCCTGCCATTTACTCGCGGGGAAAAGATCGGTTGCTATGCGCTCACCGAGCCGCAGGCCGGTTCGAATGCCGCCGCGCTGCAAACGAAGGCCGTGCGGAAGGGCGAGTCATACGTCGTCAATGGAACGAAGGCCTGGATCACGAATGGCGGTGTGGCTGACGCGGCGATCGTCTATGTGAACACGGAACCGGAGAAGGGTGAAAAAGGGATTACAGCGCTGGTGGTGGAGAAAGGGATCCCGGGGTTTCGAGTTGGTAAAGAAGAAAAGAAGCTCGGGATCCATGCCACGGCGTGCTGTGAATTGGTCTTTTCGGACTGCGTAGTGCCGGCGGCGAATCGCATAGGCAACGAAGGAGAAGGCTACAAGGTAGCGCTCTCGACGCTGGATGGGGGCCGAATCGGCATTGCCGCGCAGGCCACTGGCATCGCCCAGGGCGCGTTTGAGGCGGCGCTGAAGTACGCGCAGGAACGCATGGCATTTGGGCACCCCATATCGCAGTTTCAGGCCATCCAGTTCATGCTGGCGGACATAGCCACGGAAATCGACGCTGCGCGGCTGCTGGTGCGCAAAGCGGCCTGGAAACAGGACTCGGGTGCGCGGTTCAGCCTGGAAGCATCTACAGCCAAGCTCTTCGCCAGCGAGATGGCTTCCCGAGTGACTCACAAGGCCATCCAGATCCATGGAGGTTATGGCTACAGCCAGGAATATCCCGTCGAGCGGGCTTATCGAGACGCCCGGATCACAGAGATCTACGAGGGCACCAGCGAGATTCAGCGGCTGGTGATCGCGGCATGGGTGCTGAAAGGGCTCCCAGCCCCGAAATAGCAGGGGATTGCAGTACTAGACGTCCTGTGCCTAAACCGATAATCGGTTAATAAACACCCGGCCCGAGTTTCCATCCCGCGCCGCCCCTTATTGCGCTATACTGTCACTATTATCATGTAGTAAACGGAGAAAGAGTCGCGACACCGCGCGGTTCCCCACTTTATGTTCGATCTTATTCCATGGGCCGTCTCCGGCCTTGTCAGCGCAATCTACCTGCTAAGCCCGGCCCTCGTAAGGCACGGTTTCCGCTTTGCGTCGCGCTGTCAACTTCGTGCCGTTAGCCTCGAGGAAGTTCCCGAAGCGATCGCCACGGAATTTCGCCGCCGCATTTCGGAATTCAGCAACTTAGGATTTGAGCTGATTGGCTGTTTCGATTGCGGCAGCCTGGCTAGCGAAACGCGCAACTACGTGGCGTATTTTTGTAATCACACCAGCAACGAATTCGCAAATGTGACAGCAATGACGACGCCGAATGGCCCGGCATCCTATTTTGAATTCTCGTCGCGTTTTGCGGATGGGCGCTGCATCGAGACCAATACGAACGAAATTCTCCCGCTGCTGCCGGGGAATCCTGCGATTCGGGTTTTCCGCTTGGCAGCGGCCGAACCACGGGCCTTGCTAAAGACCCATCGGCAATTGGTGGAGAAGTATGCCCCGGGATTGTGTGCCTTAGGCGAGCCGCGCGAGGTAGAGATTCAGCGCTACGTGCGGATGATCGAACACTTTGGACCGCGACTCGCCCAGACAGGACATCTGAAGTTTGACGAGAGCGCCGAGTGCTTCCGCCTGACCTGGAAAGGCGCGTTTCGCACCGCATGGTTGGGGCTGTGGCCGATGGCCCTTGTCCGGCGGGGACTTCAACGGCACAACATGCAGTTGGAACTGCACTCTTTGCAGACGCGGGCAGAAGCCGCGCTACAGAAGGCCTAGCGATTCCTTCGAAGCCTTAGCGCCGTAGTATTCTGACTGGGTGCTGGAACTCAATGCAGGCCTGGAATTTCCTCCCGATCGCGATGAGGAGTTTTTCTCACTCTTGCCCGGCCGGGCCGCTGTCTGCCTGATCACTTCCGACGACTCCAAAGCTGAACCCTACTTGATTCGGTCAGCGGATCTGCGGCGGCGCTTGCAGAGATTGTTGGGGACGCCGGATCCTGCGAGCAAGCGGCTGAATCTTCGAGAATTCGCCCGGTTGGTACGCTATCGCGAGACCGGGTCTGCTTTCGAGCAGGCGCTGACCTATTATCAGAACGCAAGGCACTTTTTCCCGAAGCGCTATGCTCGACTGGTGCGCATTCGCCCCGCGCCCGTTTTGAAAATCAATCTGCGCAACACTTACCCGCGCTGCTTTGTTACCCGGCGCATCGTCGTGAACGAGGACGGAACGCCCGCGTCCGGTGCTTATTACGGACCGTTTCGTTCGCGGCGCGCCGCAGAGGCGTTTGCGGAGAGCGCATTGAATTTTTTCAAGGTGCGACGTTGCCAAATCAAGATTCGCCGCGATCCGGATTATCCCGGATGCATGTATTCGGAAATGAAGATGTGCCTGGCCCCCTGTTTCGCGGGGTGCTCGAAGGAAGAGTACGACGTAGAAGCCGGCCGGCTGGTGCAATTCATGGATACGGGCGGCAGCTCACTCCACGACGCGCTCGAGAAAGAACGCGAAGGAGCCAGCGAACAATTGGATTTCGAGAAAGCCGCTGCGGTCCACAAGAAAATCGAGAAGCTGGATGATGCGCTGCGCGGCCAGCCGGACCTGGTGCGGCGCATCGAACGTCTGGACGCGGTGGTCCTGCAGCGCGCCACGGAGGACCACACCGTGGTTCTTTTCGCGATGCGCGGAGGACGGTTGCAGGAACCGTTCTGGCTGCATTTTGCGGAGACCGGTAAACCTGCCTCCGCAGAGGAGACTGTGCGCGATTACCTGGACGGTATCTCCAGTTCTCCGCCGAATACGACATCCAATCTGCGGCAGAGCGCGACCGAACTGAGCGAGCATCTGGCCCTGCTGGCCCGATGGTTTTTCAGCAATCCGCGCGAGGGCGAGATATTCTTTCGAGAGAAGGATTGGCCGTATCGCCGAATCTTACGGGCATGCTCGCGGCTGCTGGCTCCCAAAGAGGCTCAGACCGAAACGAAACAGGCCGGGCCGGAAAGCAACGCGACCCGAAGCGAGGACACGAAATGAATCGCGGAGCGACAAAAGAGGGCACGATCAAGTATGCCGAGAAATTCCGGGGGCACGCCGCCGATGGCCATTTTAGACAAGTGCGAGAATTGGTTCTGTCTTCCATCGGAATCGGAACCTATTTGGGACCGGCGAACGACTCGAGCGATGCAGGTTATGCGGCCGCGTTGGTAGCTGCCGTGGAATTGGGAATCAATGTGATCGATTCCGCGATCAATTACCGGCTGCAACGCAGCGAACGCAGCATCGGCACGGCGCTCAAGGTGTTGGCGAAGAAAGGATTTGATCGCGACGAGATCGTGATTTGCACGAAGGGCGGCTATCTGACGCCCGACGGTTCGATGCCAGCCGACCCGAACCGCTATTTTTTTGAAGAATATATTCAAAAAGGGATTTTCACGGCGAAGGAGATCGCCGGCGGTTGCCACTGCATGGCACCGCGCTTTCTGGAGAATCAGCTGGCACGTAGCCTGAAGAATCTCGGCGTCGACACCGTCGACGTCTACTATCTGCACAATCCGGAAACGCAACTGGGCCACGTTTCTCGCGAGGAGTTCCTGAAGCGCGTGCGAGAAGCGTTCACATTTCTCGAATTGATGGTAGAGCGCGGACGAATCCAGTATTACGGCATGGCGACGTGGAATGGCTTCCGCCAGCCTAAGACCGCGCGCGACGCGATACAACTTGCGGACATTACAAGAGTCGCGACGGAACTCGCGGGAGAAGGCCACCATTTTCGTTTTGTACAGTTACCGTTCAACCTCGGAATGACGGAAGCCTTGACTTTGGGAGGCCAAACGGTGAACGGTGGCGATAAAACGACGATGGAAGCCGCCGAAGAACTCGGTGTTCATCTAATCGCCAGCGCTTCCTTGCTGCAGGGCCAAGTGGCACAGAACCTCCCACCATTTGTGGCGGAAGCACTTGGGTTGGAAAACGATGCGGAACGCGCTTTGCAATTCGTGAGGTCCGCTCCGGGAATCACGACGGCCCTGGTGGGAATGTCGCGCACCGCCCACGTGCAGGCGAACACAAGGCTGGTTCAAGCGCCGCCTGCCGGGATTGAGGAATTCAGCAAGCTTTTTTCGGGAGGGGAGCGCAGTTAGAGCTTGCGCAACTCCGGGTGGCGCTCAACCATCCAGGTACAAATTGCACCGTCGAGTTCCTCGAGGTGTCCTGCGAAGAAATGATCGGCGTCCTGCACGAAAACCAGTCGCGTATCACCCGGAATTCGCGCGACGATTTGCTCGACCTTTTCCCAGGCGCCGTGTTCGTCGAGCGTACCCTGCACGATGAGCTTGGGCTTGTCGCAGGTCTCGAGATAAGTAAACTCTGAGCTGTTGACGGGGATTCCGAGCCCGATCAGTTCTTCTATCCGGGCATCGGCGCACCCAACCTGCAGTCCGACCCAGCTGCCAAAGCTGAATCCGCCCAACAATAGCGGACGGCCAGGAAACTCGGACGCAAGAAAATTCACGGCGGCTTGGACATCGCCGCGTTCGCCGATGCCGCGGTCATGTTCGCCGGCACTCAGACCGGCACCGCGAAAATTGAAGCGCAACACCGGAACGCCCAGCGAATCGAGTGATTTTGCGGCCTGATAAATAACCTTGTTGTGGAGTGTGCCGCCGAAGAGGGGATGCGGATGGCATAGTACCGCGGCGACCGGCGACCGATCGGCACGCGTAGGAGACCAAAGCACCGCTTCCAGCTGCCCGACGTGCCCATCGAGAAAGAATTTTCGCGAATCGTGATGGATTTGCATAAGCGTGAGCGAAGTCTACTTGATTTATCCAGTTCCCACATCCCGGTCACTTTAGAGATGCGCGAGGCAGGTAGTTCTATGCGGACCACAACGCATATTTTGTGGTACTAGAGCTATTATGTTGGAATTTCGCGTTGAAGTTTACCGCGTTGGATGTTACTTTCGGCGCAGTTTGAAGCACTTGGGGGATTCGCATGAGTGATTTGTCGGACCGGCGCGAAGCGAGGCGTTTTGTGATGACGCTTCCTGTACGCGTTCTGGCGCACGACGCGAGCAGCCCTGAATTGAAGGCGCACACGCGCGATGTAAGTTATCGCGGGCTGTACTTCCTCTCGGAAGCGAAATTCGATGACGGCACAGAGATTGATTTCATCATTACGCTCCCCCACCAGATGATTGCGGCTGGAGACGTGAATATTCGCTGCCACGGTCAAGTCGTACGCGTCGAATCCACCGATAACGGCAAGGTGGGGATCGCCGCGCGAATCGATCGATACGAGTTTGTTCCGGTTCGCGCGTCAGCGGCTTAGCTTCCCTTCTCTTGAATTTCCCGCGAAATCTGCCTTTCCGATAGAATCTAGCGAGGAGTTGCGCGCAATTGGCGGCGGCAATCCAGGGGGAAGGTATGTACCACTACAATCCGGAACAAGCGCTCGAAGAATTGCAAGAGGACGGGCTCTTGCCACACCCAGTGAAGCTACGCGACATGATCTTGCGCAATCAGCTCGGACCGCAAGACGCGCAACTGCTTAACCATGAATTTCAAGAGTATCTGGGACGCTTCGGCGAGTTGCAGAGACTTGGGCGGACGATCCTGGAAAAGCTCACTACCGGACCGCGTAAGTCCGCTGCGACTTAATTGGGACGCGACGCCGTGCGATGGGACCCAGGGTCGCGCATGGGCAGAGTCGCCGCATTGGCAGCCCGCTGTTACACTGAACCTTTGCTACTTACCCACAGATGAGACGAAACACATTATTGATCGACGCGGACGATACGCTCTGGGAGAACAACGTCTTCTTCGAGAAGTTGATCGAAGATTTTATTAGCCTGGTAGAGCCGTCGGGCTACAGCCGCGCATACATCCGGCACATCCTGAATGAAACCGAGCGGAAGAACATCCGGCAGTACGGCTACGGAGTACGCAGTTTCGGCCGCTCGCTCGAAGAGACTTACATGAAACTGGCGGACCAGATGGCCAAGCGCGAGGTCCTGGCCGAGATTCACAACCGCGTAGTGGAACTCGAACGCACGCCGCCAAAGATCCTTGATGGCGTGCCGGAGACACTGGCCTATCTGACGAACCGGCACCGGCTGATTCTTTTCACCAAAGGTGAGCCGGCCGAACAGGCGGCAAAAGTGGAACGCTCGGGCTTGCAGGGATTCTTCGAGGCCATTGAAATCGTCAGCGAGAAAGATGCAAAGACCTACGCCGCGTTGGTGAACAAGCACAAGATCGTGAAGACTCAGGGCTGGATGATCGGCAACAGCCCGCGCAGTGACATCAATCCGGCAATGGAAGCAGGCCTGAATGCCGTGTACATCCCGCACGTGAACACGTGGCAACTTGAACACGAGCCAGTGGTCGCGGGCTCCAGCAAGCTGGTGATCCTTCCGGCGTTTCGCGAATTGAGAAATCACTTTTAAAATTCAGGTTCCGGGAATCTCCTTCGCTCGAGGTGCTCTGGATGAGTTCGGAAAAGGCAAGGCCTAAAGTTGCGGTTGTCGGCACCGGCGCGGTCGGGGGCTATTTTGGGGGAATGCTGCTGCGCGCGGGCGTGCCGGTGGTGATGATTGGCCGGCCGGCATTCGTCGAGGCAGTGAAGGGCGCCGGATTGCACCTGGACACGACCCAATTCCAGGATACGGTTCACCCCGAAGTTTCGGGGGAACTTTCCGCGGTGGCGGGCTGTGATGTGGTCCTCTTGTGCGTGAAGACCACCGATACGGGCGCGGTGTCCCGGGAAATCGCCCGGCACCTTTCGACAGGCACCATTGTGGTCAGCATGCAAAATGGCGTGAACAATGTTCAAGACATTCGTGCGACGTCCGGCATCGATGCGATCGCGGCGGTGGTTTACGTTGCAGCGGCGGTGCCGGCGCCAGGAACGATCAAGCACGGCGGACGAGGCGATCTGGTGATCGGGCCGCCCAGCGAGCGCTCGGAAGAGATCGCCGCCCTGTTCGCGTCGGCAAATGTGCTTTGCCGCGTGTCTGAGAATATTGAAGCCGAACTTTGGACGAAATTCATTTGGAATTGTGCATTTAATGCGATCTCTGGGTTGGGGCTGGTCACGTACGACCAAATTGCACAGGACGCAGAGGCTCGCAAAATCGTGGAAGCGGCAGTTTACGAGACGCTCGCTGTGGCGCATGCGAAGGGGATTCGGCCGGCTCGATTTGATGATCCCGCGAAAACGATTGCAGCCGCTTTCAATATTACCGAGTGGATGGTAGGCACGCGTTCCTCGACCGCCCAAGATATGGTGAGAGGCAAACGTACGGAGATTGATGCACTGAATGGATATGTCGCAAAGCTCGGCGCAGAGTTCGGGATTCCCACGCCTGTGAATCAGACGCTGTATGCGCTGGTAAAATTGCAGGAACTAAATATCAAGTAGACGGTTGGTTGTTAGTCCCGCTGCGTGCCTCGGAACGGGATGTGCACGATTGCTTCCAGAGCTACGGGCTGTCCGTTCTTGGTGCCGGGTTCGAAACGCCACTGCTTGAACGCAGCAACGGAATTGGCATCAAGCTGCGGATCGAGCTTTCGCACGATTTGAATGCTGTCCACGCTGCCATCCGGACGAATCACGCCGTAAAGAACCACCTCGCCTTCCACATGTTCCTTCAGCATGTCCTGCGGGTATTTTGGGTCAACCTTGCGAATGGGTGCGGGCGCGTTCACCTCGCCGGGAAGATTTGCCACACCAATCTGATGGAGCTCGGCGAAATGAATCACCCAGCTTCCGGTTACGCTATTCAGGTTCGGCATATTCACGTTCAGGGAATACACGCGATGCGACTCGAAAATCTTCTCTGGCGGCGCGCCAGGTGGAAGCGCGGCAAAATTCGGGGGGCCGGTGCGTTCCGAGGGCTCTTCGACAGCAACATTGGGATCGGGGCGTTTGTAGCCAGCACTGGCGCGGGGCAGGATCAGCTTGGAAGAACCTCCCAGCCCGGAAACGCCGGCGTTTGGCTTAGGATTGCCGCCGCTGATGCTGATGCCCACGGAGTTCTCGCTGGCGCCGCTGGCGGCGTTTGGGCCACTGCTGCCTGATCCAATGGCAGCCGTTCCTGACCCGCTGCTGTTACCACTGCCCTTCCCCTCCGGAGATATCGCAACATTGGCGGCGAGATTGCCCTTCGGTACTTCGACAACCGGAGCAGGAGGCGAAGGAGAAGCAGAGAGCGCGATCACGGTGGTTGATGAACCAGCGTTCGAATTGGCGGCTGCGGCACTGGCTAATTCCGGCGCGGCGACGGACTCGCCGTCTTGCTTGTGATCAGCAACGCGCGGCGCGGAACCGGTGTTAATTTCAAGGTGGGGACGCGCAGGGCCTTCGGCGGCGGTGGCGATGCTGAAATCAGACACGTGGGATTCCAGATTTGGCGCATCGGGCGGAGGCGTGTCGGTCATCGCCTTGCGCTTCACTTCTTTGGGACGCAACTTCGCGAGAGTCTGCTCGCTGATCTCCAGATGGGGACGAGCCGGGCTCGCTGTGCTGGCTAGCTGCACCATGTTGGGCAGTGGCGTCAGAACCTTGGGTGGTTCCATCGGAGCGTTGCTGTTGACGAGAGTCTGGCGTGGATGTGTAGGGTGAACAGGGTCGGTGTAGATGCGCTGGCGTGGATGGAACGCTTCATCATTTTGGAGAGTGGCTTCCTTCTCTCGCGCTTGCGGCTTCGCGGCTGCCTTCGAAGCGTGCTTCGGAACGTTCAGGAGGGGCAAATCGTCGATAGGACCGGACCAGGTGAGTTCCGTGTTGTCGAAAGCATTGTTGTGTTTCGGCGAAGCGGGAAGTTTGGGCGACGGTACCACGAAGAAGAAAACGTGCCACAAAGCGGCCGCGAGTACCGCGCGCAGGGGAAGATTTCGCTTGATTCGGCAGTCGCGGAAAATGTCGTCGGCTGGGTCGATTTTCGGGACCCGAGTCCACTTGAAAAATGCAGGGATTTCGCTCAGAAAGCTCTGATGGAAACTTTTCCAGGCAATCGTGAAGTTGGGAACAGGCTTTCCCGGTAGGCAGACAGCGATTGGGAACAGCTCGTTTTGCCCGAGCAAATCAAACGGATTGACCCGGAATCGGGGGGGTCGAGACGGGGGCATAGCAGCCGGGATAGTCTCGCTTTGCCCGAGCAAACCAAGTGGATTGAATCGGTTTGACATCAGCCTTTAATTATAACGCGCTACACCTTTATGCCAGAGGCAGCCGGGGACTCAGAAAAAGGGGCTGAGAGATAGATGAGGAGCAGCGGCCATAGGTTTACTCGCGGAGTTTTGCGGAGTTTTGGCTCTCATTTCGCCGGATACGATAGAAACTGAGGCAGGCGTCGCCCTGCTTCAAGACGCGAACGCGGCTCAGATTGCCGATCGTCTCGGGTAGGTCGAAGTTCTTGCGATGCTCCGCGACAACCAGGCTCTGCTCATCCAACATCACGGCGAATCCCAGGAAAGAAAGCACACGGTCGTAGTCTTCCGTGTTGCCGTAGGGCGGATCCAGAAAAACAATGGTGGGCATCTGGGGCCCCTGCTCGAGTTCTTTCTCGAGCAGTTCCAGGCCGTGGAGCGCGTCGACAGAGAGGACGCGCGCGCCGGATTGTACTTCAAGCGAATCGAGATTCTTGCGGATCAGGGCGGCGGCCGGGGCGTGGCGCTCGATGAAGATGATCTCGCTCCCACCACGGCTCAACGCTTCGATCCCAACGGCTCCGGTTCCTGCGAAGAGATCGACAAAGCGTGAGCCTGGTACTCGATCCGCCAAGACATTAAAAAGGGTTTCGCGCAGCCGATCGCTGGTAGGGCGCAACTCCATTCCCTTCGGGCTTCTCAGCTGGCGACTGCGAAATTTTCCCGCAATGATGCGCATGCTTGCTCCTGCGTCAGCCCACACGTGCGAGGTGATAACGCCGCTGCCACTCGCCCGGCAGCAATCGCAGAACGTTCTGTAGAGCATCTTTCTGTGTGGGATTACCCGCGAGGGCGAAAGCTTCCTTGCGTGCAAGTTCCAACATAGGGCGGTCGCGCATAGGGTTGGCGACATGAAAACCGACTTCGCCGGACTGGCGCGTGCCAAAGAATTCGCCCGGGCCGCGCAGTTGCAGGTCGGTCTCGGCAATCTCGAAGCCATCGTTGGTGCGCTCCATCGTCTCCAGCCGCGCGCGGGCATCCTCGGTCAGTCGAGCGGGCGCAACGAGGACACAATGCGATTTCTGTGCGCCGCGGCCGATGCGTCCGCGAAGCTGGTGCAATTGCGCCAGACCAAAGCGCTCGGCGTGCTCAATGACCATGACCGTGGCGTTGGGAACGTCGACGCCGACTTCCACGACGGTAGTGGCCACCAGGATTTGGACTTCGTTGCGGCGGAAGCGCTGCATCACATTGTCTTTCTCTTCGCTTGAAAGCCTGCCATGAAGCAAGCCAACCTTTAGTTTGGGGAAAACGAGTTTCGAGAGCCTCTGGTATTCCTCCATCGCCGCTTTCAACTCGAGTTTCGATTCTTCGATCACGGGATAGATGATGTAAGCCTGATGACCGGCTTCGACTTCGCGGCGCAAGAATTCCCAGACACCTTTCAATCGCGGCTCGCCGACCACGCGCGTCTCGATGGGCGTGCGTCCCGGCGGCAGCTCATCAATGACCGAAACATCCAGGTCACCGTAGAGCGTCAGCGAAAGCGTGCGAGGAATTGGTGTGGCGGTCAGCACTAAAACGTGCGGAGCGTAGCCATGGCGAACGGCTTTATCCATCAACCGTTTCCGTTGCATCACGCCGAAGCGGTGCTGTTCGTCGATGGCGGCGAATCCCAGCTTGCGAAACTCCACGTCCTCTTCGATGAGTGCGTGCGTGCCGACTACGAGCTGCGCGTCGCCGCTGCGAATCCGTTCTTTCGCCGTTGTTTTTTCCGCCGGCTTCAACCCGCTGATTAAGAGCTCGACGTGATAGCCGCCCGGAGCAAGAATCCGTTTGGCGCTGAGGTAGTGCTGTACCGCAAGAATCTCCGTCGGGGCCATGAGCGCGGCCTGGCAGCCGTTCTCTATAGCGATCACCGCGCCCTGCAGCGCGACAATCGTTTTGCCGCTGCCAACGTCGCCCTGCAAAAGCCGGTTCATCGGCACGGGCTTCTGCAAATCGGCGGCAATCTCGGCGAGCACACGTTTTTGAGCCGCGGTCGGCTTGAACGGCAAGATTCTCTTGAGTGCCTCGCGAATCGCATCCTCTCGTACACGAAACGGCGTGGCGTTCTCTTTGCGCGCCGTTTTACGGCCGAGCGCCAGGCTAAGCTGATAGAGAAAGAACTCTTCGAAAATGAGCCGCTGCTGCGCCGGCGAACGAAACGTATTTAGCGCGTCCAAAGACTCTTCCGCAGGTGGGAAGTGCGTCTCAATGAGAGCTTGGCGCCGCGTTGGAAACCCAAAGCGCAACTTTAATTCCGCGGGCAGAATGTCCGGAACGTGGTCATCGAGATTCTGTAGCGTGGCATAGACGGCGCGGCGGATCTGGCGCGAGCCGAACGTGCCGATCGCCTCGTAGATAGGGACGATACGGCCCATCTCGGTGGAATCGACTTCGTCCGTCTCCGCGTTTAGGATCTCGATTTGCGGATTCACCATTTCCCGGCGGGCCGGCCGGTTCTTATCGATCTCGACTCTTCCGTGAAGAATGAGCTGCTGTCCCGGCTTGAGCCGCCCCTCGAGGTAGCCGCCATGAAAGAATTTGCAAGGCAACGAGCCGGTGTCGTCTTGCACCAACAGGTGATAAATTGCGTCGCGGCCATACATGCCACGTACCGCTTGCCCGCTCATCACGCGCGCGCGCAGGGTGTAGGTGGAGTTGGGCTGTATGTCTTTGATTTTCGAAAAGTGGATGCGGTCTTCGTAGCGAAAGGGCAGGTAGTTTAAGAGGTCTTCGAGAGTGTAAATTCCGCGCTCGGCCAACAATTCCGCCCGTTGCGGCCCTACGCCCTTTAACATCCGCACGTCCGTTCTCAGACCGATATCCATCGCTCATTTCTTTATACCATTCCCGGAGTAACCTCCGCTTTTGGCGAAACTTGCGCGGCCGGCCTGCGTACCGATAGAGTGGGCGTTTGGCGAAGTCAGGCGAGGAGGCCCCTTGGCGGAAGCTCGATTGACAGGCAGCGACAAGCGCGCGCTGGTTCTTTGGATCATCTTCGGCGTCTTCGGCGTTGTTTTCGCCCACCGATACTTCTTCCAAGCGTTTCCCGAGGCTTCCATCGATTTCAAGGTAACGCAGCAGGACGCGCTGAAACGCGCGGCGGTTTTTCTGAACAGCATTGGCGAGAACATTGAGGGTTACAAAGCGACGGTTGTCTTCGCACAAGACGATGATGCAAAGACCTATCTCGAGCGCGAACTAGGACTGAAGCGCGCGAACCAGCTCATGGCTGATGAGGAAGCGAGCACATGGTACTGGAACGTGCGCTACTTCAAGCCGCTGCAGCCGGAAGAATACCTCGTGCAGATCAGCCCTTCGGGACGAGTGGTCGCGTACAACCACAAGATTGAAGAGGCCAAGGGCGCGGTGTCCTTGTCGCGAGAACAGGCCCTCGATGCGGCGCAGCTGTTTCTGAAAAACAAGATCGCCATCAACCTTGATAGTTGGAACTTCCTCTCGGAAGAGGCGAATTCCACAATCAGGCCGAATCGGATTGATTGGTCGTTCACCTGGGAAAAGAAAAATTTCAAGGCGAAGGACGCACCGTACCGGCTGGAAGTGGGGATTCAAGGCGACAAAATCGGCGCCGAGCAGGAATTTTTAAAGGTGCCGGATGAGTGGTCGCGTTCGTATCAGAAGCTGCGATCGCTGAACAATCTCTACGAGACCATCGCGCTCCTTCCGTACGGCTTTTTGCTCGGCGGGGCGCTTTGGCTCGGCTTCACCATGTGGCGGCGCGGCCAGACCCGATGGGCGCCGGCGTTCAAGATTGGCGGCCTGGTCGCCGGACTGTACCTGCTGATGCAATTGAATTCCTGGAACACGCTGCCGCCCATGTACGACACCCAAGATGCATACGGGGGATTCGTGGCGCAGAGAATTTTTCTGGCCGTACTTGTCTCCCTCGCCTCCGGACTGTTGGTGACCATTGTGCTTCCCGGGGGAGAACCGCTTTACCGTGAATCGCTGCCAGACAAGCTGCAGTTGTACAAGACGTTCACGCTGCGTGGGCTGCGGTCAAAGGAGTTCTTCTGCGCTTCAGCCGTCGGCCTGGCCCTTGCTGCCGCGCACATCGGCTTCATCGTGGCGTTTTACATGATCGGCAGCAAGCTGGGCGCGTGGGCTCCGCAAGACACGAACTATTCCGACGCTTTTAATACTGCAATCCCGTGGATTGGAGGCGTAGCGATTGGCGTTACCGCCGCGACCAGCGAAGAGTTCCTGTTCCGTTTGTTCGCTATTCCGTTTCTGCGCAAGCTGACTGGTTCGCGTGTGGTGGCGATAATTCTGCCGGCGTTTTTCTGGGGCTTCCTGCACAGTAATTATCCGCAAGAACCGGGATATGTGCGTGGGCTTGAAGTCGGATTGATCGGGATCGTCGCGGGGTTGGTGGTGCTGCGTTGGGGAATCATCGCCACGTTGATCTGGCACTACACCGTGGACGCATCGCTCGTCGGGATGCTGCTGATTCGCTCGGACAATCTCTACTACAAAATTTCGGGGGTCATCGTTGGGCTGGCTGCGGTGGCGCCG
Source organism: Dongiaceae bacterium (assembly GCA_035499255.1). Lineage (GTDB taxonomy): Bacteria > Acidobacteriota > Terriglobia > Acidiferrales > UBA7541 > Acidiferrum. The sequence goes on from DATJZF010000030.1 coordinate 32,693, forward strand.
CTGGCCTGGTCTGGTATTTCGTACGTGGCGCGCGGGCGATTCGAAGCAGTCGATGACCTGCTGAATTCCGCGACAGAAGTGCCGTCGTTTGATTTAACGGCGAGATCCGCGAGCGCCGAAGAAGCGGCCTCTGCACGCCGCTACGCTCCGCTTACGCTGGGGATGCTGGGCTTTCTGGGGCTGTGCGTGATTGTGGGGCCGCTGATCGCCTGGAAATTGAAGCAGGCAGACGTCGGCGACTATCTGCAGCTCGGCATAAATGCGCAAGGCGCAAAAGCGCTCTCAGACGAGGTAATGAGGCAACACAACCTGAATCCCGCGGCGTTTAAGGCTGCGACTGAGCTCGTCGATTTGATGGATCCTTTGAACAACGAGTACCTGCGGCGGCGCATTTCCATCGCTGAGATCAACGAGATCTACTCCGCAAAAGTTCCCGGCGTACTTTGGCGCACGCGCTATTTCAAGGAATTGGAACCGGAAGAGTTTGCCATCATCCTCAAGCCCGACGGCAGCTTGCACGCCTTTCGTCACGCACTGGCCGAAGTCACCAAAGGAGCTACTCTCGATCAAGACACCGCAGTCGCTCTGGGGGAGCGCTTTCTACGAGAGGAAAAACAGCTCGAGCTGAGCGACTGGAAATTCATCGGCGACAACGCAAAGAAGCAGCCCAACCGCACCGACCACCTGCTGACCTGGCAACAAAACACGCCGCTTGATCCGCCGGGGCCGGGCAATCATCCGGAAAACGGCGCGGACCATGCCTATAGACGAATCGAGCTGTCGATTCTCGGGGACGAGCCCGCGAACTATCGCACCTATATCAAGATTCCCGAGGAGTTCACCATCAAGCAGGGCCAGCGTTCTCTGCTGCGTACGCTGTTCGCGTTCGGCAAGGGCATCATGGTTGCGATCTTCGCCCTGGTGATTTTGGTTTTCTTTCTTAAACGTTGGCGAAATGATTCGGAATTTCGTGTGCCTTGGAAAAAACTGGTGGCATGGGGATTCGTCGGTCTCGGCGCCTATGTGATGCACTTCTTCTCGGCAACGCTCGTGAAGTTTTTGGCGGTTTATCCGACTTCCCAAGCCTGGAAGATATACTTAGCTGGGCTGGCCGTGTTGCAAGGAATCTCGAGTGTGGTGATAAGTGGATGTGTCGTGCTGCTCTTTGGCCTGCTGTGGTATTTTGCGGCGCGAGCCTTCGGCAAAGATGCTCTGCCGACGCTTGCCGGGATGTCGGGCGAATACTATCGGGACGCGTTCTGGTTGGGCTTAGGCGGCACCGCGGCTCTCATCGGAGTCGAGCGCTTGATAGCCGCGCTGACACATTGGTGGCCGACGACGGAACGCATGTTGGGAGCCAGCGTAGGCACCGATCTTGATGCTTTGTTCCCGGCGGCAGCGGTCATCAGCGGCGCGATTTTCTCATCCGTGCTCCGAACCGGGGCGATCGCGCTTGCTGGCGCTTTCCTGGCCGCGGAAGTGCGGAATCGCGCCGTGCGGCTCATTCTGTTGATCGCCGTAGCGATTGGCTTCATCGGGACATGGGGTTCGCCGGCCGATTTCCTCAAGCATTTTCTAGAAAACCTTTTGCTGCTGGCGTTCGTAGTAGTCGGTATCAGCCGGTTCGTGCGCCTGAATCTGGCGGGATTGTTGTTGATCATTACGTGCGCGGCCATGGTGGGGGGGGCCGCACCTTTACTGGCGCAAGCCGACCGATACTACAAGACTCAAGGGTACCTGCCGCTTGCGGCAGTGGTGGTGCTTCTGGCTTTTCCGCTGATTCAGTGGCGTTTGCGGACCAATGCTGGCGGGGGGGCTGCAGTCGAACGACCCTAGCCGCGTGAACTTGCATCCAAAAATTGACGTGGGTCCGGACGCGCGCAGTGTATGCTTACCCGCAGTTCTGGCAGGCGTCTAAAAATGCAGGAGCGGCGGGGTGCCTTCCCCACGTCGCGCAGCGCCGAATCGCTAAACTCTGAGCAACAAGATTGTTATTGGCAATTCGGCAAAGAGAAAGCGAATATGTCTTTACCCCCGTGGGCTCTGGCTCTGGCAAATGAATCCGGTCCCCCCAGTAAGGCGGATTCGGCGGTGGCCGCTGTGACATCGACGGCTGCGGTGGACGAACGTGTCCTCGTGGAGCAGGCACAGACGGGGAACCGCGCGGCGTTTGAGGAGTTGGTACGCCGGTACGACCGCGACGTGTTGCGCCTGGCGCTGAACCTGATGAAGCGCACCGAAGATGCCCGCGACGTGTATCAGGAAGCGTTCCTGAAGGTCTACCGCAACTTGCACCGTTTTCGCTTCGAGTGCAGTTTCTACACTTGGCTATACCGCATCGTCACGAATGTCTGCCTGGACCATCTGCGCCGCCGCCAGGCGCGCCCTGAAGATCAGGCGCCGGAGCTCCGCACCGCGCAACATGACGATGCGGCCACAGATTTTTTTGAACGGCAACGCGAGCATCGCGCCACACTGGATCCAGAGCGGCACTTACTCGGCCAGGAGATCAAAGCTAAACTGGCGGTCGCGATGGAACGGCTGTCGCCGCGCGAACGAATCGTATTTGAGATGAAGCATTATCAGGGACTGAAGTTGCGGGCCATCGGCGACGCACTCGGCACCAGTGAAGAAACCGTAAAGAACTCCCTTTTCCGCGCCACCAGGAAATTGCGTAGCGAATTGGGTGCACTGCGATGAATTCCGGTGTTCCAAACAATTCGTGCAAAGACGTTTCGCAGCTGCTGATCTTTTACGCTTGCGGAGAGTGCAGTGAGCAGGAGCGCGCCTTGGTGGAGCAGCATCTCGTCAACTGTGCCACATGCAAAGCGCAGTTAGCGGACGAAGTGGAGTTTGAGAACACGCTTCGCTCCCTTCCCGAAACGAGCCGGGAACTCGATCCTTCCGGAATTCTCCTGGGACAGTGTCGCAGCGAACTCGCCGAACAACTTGATGAGCGGCAACATCCGCGGCCGAAGGAAGTCGGCGGGCTGGGCTGGCTGCGTCGTTGGATGGGCCTGCACCCGATGTGGAGCGCGGCCACTCTGGTGTTGTTTGGACTGGTGACGGGCGCGGAGTTCACGCAGTGGTTCACGGGCCGGAGTGACGCGAATGGCGTGGACGCGATGCGCGTGCGTCCCAGCGGCCCGCAGCTGACGGAAGATCAACTTTCCAAAATGGCGGTCGCCGGAGTGGACTTCGCGCCTTCGACAACCAATCCGGGAGTGAAGACGGTTCGCCTGCAATTGAGCGCGGAACAGCCCGTGGAACTGAGCGGCAGCCTGGACGATTCGAATGTGCGTAGCGTGTTGACCTACGTAGTGAAAAATGGACATCGCTTCGATTCGGGTGTGCGCCTGGATTGTTTGGACGCGCTGAAGGCGCTGGCGGAAGATGACCAAGTTCGGGAAGCGTTGCTGGCTGCTGCGCGCAAGGATGAGAATCCCGCGGTGCGCCTGAAGGCGCTGGAAGCACTGCGCGTATCAGCGGCGGACGCGGAGGTGCGGAACACGCTGCTCGCCACTCTACAACATGATTCGAATCCAGGCGTGCGGGTCGAGGCAGTGAACCTGCTGGTGCATTCGATTGGCGCATCGCAGGATGACACCGTGGTTCTTACGGATCCTGGGGATTTCTCGGAGTCATCTCGCCGGAACAGGGTTCGCGCCAACTCCGCAGCTGCGGACGACGATTCGATGCAGAATGTGATTCGCGCGCTGGAGGAAATGCAACAGAAGGATCCCAGCCGTTATGTACGCATGCGCAGCGCGGCAGCATTACGCGAGATCAGCGCGCGTGGCGAGCAGTGAACATCGTACCGGTGAACAGAATTCGGTTCTCTCTCATGCGGTGTTTTTCCCAAATTTCGGTGACCGCGCTCAGACGCAAGCATGAGGGCTTGCGCTCGATGGCGGTCCTTTTTCTTGCGACTGCCACGCTAATCGCTTTGCCGGCGCGAGCATATGGTGACACCGCGGCTGCACCTGTCCACGTTGCCGTCGATCGATCGGGTGAGTTGCGAGTGAGCAACGGGATGACCCTGCACCTGACCGCGGACCTTGGCAATGTTCGGATCGAAACGCTGCCGCAGAGTGCCGCTCCGTCGGTTCGTTACACCGTGCATATCGAAACGGATGCCGCCGGCGCCATCGCGCAGCGGATGTTGGGGGCATACGCCCTGACCACACGGGAAACGGTCGATAGCGTATTTATCTCCGGAGCGCTGCCTAATCCGCTGCTGTACACGGTGCCTCGCCACCTCCCCAGAAATGTGCAGTTCTGGGTGCAATTCGTCGTGTCAGTCCCTGCAAACTTCAATCTCGACATTTCAACCGGCGCCGGCGAAATCACCACCGGCGATGTTTCCGGACGAGTTTGCCTGCTCAGCCAGGGCGGCGACATCACGACCGGCCGAATTACGCCCCCCGGCGGGGGTCGTGGTGTCCGGGGCGACAGGTTGGCCGCGAAGATCGTTTCTGAGCAGGGTGGACACATCACGCTGCGCGACGTGACGGGAGACGTGGACGCGTTTACCGGAGGCGGACACATTCAGGCCGGCAATATCGAGGGGAACGCCAAACTCGTCACCGGCGGAGGCAACATTCGCACGGCCCGCATCCGCGGGGTAGCCACTTTACAAACCGCGGGCGGAAACATTGCGGTTGGCGAAGCCGATTCATACGTCGGAGTTCATACGGCTGGGGGACAAATTGATTTCGGCTCGGTTCGCGGATCTGTACACGCGCAAACCGGCGGCGGCGGAATCCGCGTGATGTACGTTTCAGGCCCGATGGAAGTTGTGACCAGCGGAGGGAGCATCTGCCTGACGCGAGTCGCGAATGCGATCCATGCGGAAACAGGCGAAGGCAAGATCACCGCGTGGATCAATCCAGAAGAGAGTGACCACGGACGTAATGTGCGCTTGTCTGGGCCGTCGCAACTTGCGTCGCGCACGGGAGACATTGTCGTTTTTCTTCCCCGCAACATCGCCATGACCATTGACGCGACCGTGGACAGCGGTGGGCCGGCGCGCATTGAGGCTGATCCATCCCTTCCCCTAAATATTCAGACGCGTCCGGATGGCCCAGTGCACGCTGTTGCGGCTTTGAATGGCGGCGGCGCGCCGCTGAAACTGCACACGGCTGGCGGAAAGATATTGTTGCAATTCCTGGACGCTCAGACGTCTCTGCACCAATCGCTGGTTGACGAACAGCAGCAGCGTCTGGCGGAGCGGCTGCAGGACAGCACATTCACAAAGGTTTCTCTTCCCTCTGCATCGGGCTTGCCGAAATTGGCATCTGCCCAGCCACAACCACCGCCGATATCCGCGTCGGACCCGAAAACGGACTGGTTGGACGCCGCAAAGAATCGGCTTTCGGTAATTTTCATGGGCAGCGTTCGAGAGGAACAAGACGCCTTCATGAAGAGGCTAACGAGATTCCCTACCCCGGTGTATCCCGAAGCGGCGCGCAAGGCTGGCGTGCAAGGTGTGGTGGTACTTGAAGTGCGCGCCAAAACAGACGGTTCAGTCGCTGTAGAACGGGTTACGGAGGGCGACACGACGCTGGCCGAAGCTGCGGTCGCTGCGGTGCGGACGTGGCGCGCAAATCCAGAACAGATTGGTGGGAAGACCGTCGAAGTGGTGTCGACACTCAGATTTAAATTCGATCTTAAGTAACGGCTTGCATTCGATAGTTTGGGCCCTGGGTTCGCTTTGAAGGAGGACACATGAAGTCTCGCTCCCTATTCCACCGGGCACTGCTGGCTTGTTCATTCACGCTGGGGCTGTGCGCCAGCGCGGCATTCCCAGTTTCCCGCGAGATCACCAAGACCGTCCCTCTGCGGGCAGACGGGACGCTGGAAATTAGCAACGTCAATGGGGCAGTGCGCATCGAGGGCTGGGACCGCGAAGAAGTGGAAGTCCGTGCGGTAAAGACCACGCCCGAGAAGGAATCGGCTCTCGATCAGGTATCCATCGAAATCGAATCCAGCCCGGATTTGGTCTCCATCTCCACGCATTATCCGCAGGACGAAGGCGTAGAAGTGGCGGTGGACTACATCGTACACGTGCCGCGCCACGCGCAACTGAATCATGTCAACACAGTCAACGGGACGGTTCGCGTGGTGAGTTCTGACGGAATCGGCGACCTGCACACGGTCAATGGGAATATCGAAGTCTACGAAGGCGCGGGCAACGTTCACGCGCAGACCACAAACGGAAACGTCTACCTGGAACTGAAGCATCCAGCCGATTCCCGGGGCGTTTCCGCTAACACCACCAATGGATCGGTCCTGCTGGCTGTCCCGGCGGGGCTGCCGGCTGACCTGGAAGCTCGCTGCATGAACGGCAATTTTTCGAGCGAGCTGCCTATGGTGGTTCGAGGGGCGGGCCAGCCTCGCGTGATTCATGGACGTCTGGGATCAACCAGCACGGCGGCAAACGCAGCGCCGATTCACCTCGGTACGGTGAACGGCACGATCCGAATTATCGCGCTGCGCTCGACGGTTTAAGTTTTCCTGCGTCTAAGTGCTCAAGGAGATGGTGAGGATTATGAACCCGAAAAGACTTCTAATGATTCTTGGCTCCGGCGCAATTGGAGTCGTGTTGGTGGCGCTTCCCGGTTCGGCAACCAAACAAGAACACCCGAAAGCACAGGTCGAAAAAGGCGTACAGACTTTTGTTGTCGATGACGGCGACCTCGCGATCCCGGGGGAAATCGCCGATAATCTCGACCTCGTGCAAGGCTTCGACGGAAACGACAACGTTCAGGTTTTTGTCGGAAGCGGCAGCGGCTGGCTGGGTGTGGGTGTTGCCGAAGTGAACTCCGACAAGGCGAAAGAACTCAAACTGCCTGCGGAACGTGGTGTGTTACTGGGCAAGGTAGTCGCTGACAGCCCGGCGGCGAAAGCGGGCCTGAAGGAAAACGACGTCATCACAGAAATCAACGGCCAGCGTGTGGAGGGCACGGAACAGTTCCGCCGTATGATTCGCGAAATTCCTGCCGGCCGCACCGCGCAAGTGACAGTCTGGCGCGATGGGCGTTCCCAGACCATCGGCGTGACCGTCGGCAAATCGGAGAGCCGCCATACGGAGACAATGGTAGCGCCGGGAACGTTCGCTTTTCACATGCCGGAGATGCCGCAACTCAACGGCTTAATGGAACTGAACCCCTGGCTGCCCGGACGCTCGCGGCTGGGCATTGACGCGGAAGACCTGGAGGGAGATTTTGGCAAATACTTCGGAGCTCCGGAAGGGGAAGGCGTTCTTGTACGCGGGGTTTTCGCGGACATGCCTGCCGCGAAAGCTGGAATCAAGGTGGGAGACGTGATCACCAGCGTGGACGGAGACCGAATCCGTTCGGTAGGAGAACTTCGCGAGAAGTTGGTCGAAAAGAAATCCGAAAAGTCGCTTCAGATCGGCGTGATTCGAAACAAGGCCCCACTTACACTCTCGATCGAGATTCCTGCTCCGGCGGAAAAGCAGGAACATCACCCTTCCGTTCGCACGAATATTTAGTTTTTGACCACGCGATGAAGACCAGGCCCGGTTTGCGCCAGCGCATGCCGGGCCTTTTCTTTTGAATTCAGTTGTTCGAGCCGTATTTGCGCATCAGGCGGAATGGACGCCGAACTGTGTCCCAGAACCACGAACGGCGTTCGTGTGTGGTCCCGCCCTGCCAATCTTCCTCCGTGGACGACAACGAAAGCCGGAAAAGATAGCTCAACCCCCCAAGTCCTCCCTCCGCCATGCTGATACGGTATAGCGCGCGACGCAGTAGGGAAGGCGGAGTGCCTGCGCCGTAAGGCAACCAAGTTTCAATTTGCGTGCAGAGTTGCTGCGCCGCGCGGTCCCGCAGAACTATTTCGGACAGCACGGCGGGGAACGGCGCTTTGAGCACCCGCGCTGACAACCAAAGGCTAACGTTGATCATTCGCCGGGCACCGCAATCCACGGCCGATTGCCAAACCGCATGCCAATCGAGCTCCGGGTGGTTCTTTGCGATGGAAGCGACGTCACATACCCACATGAGGCGTTCCCAGAAGTCCTTGGCGCCGTGGACACAATGAAAAACGACCTCATCCTCCAGGCTGAGCGCGGGTACCTCGCGTCCGTCAAACGGAAGCATTCGCTTTCTGCGGAACATCGCCTCAATAGGCATCTCCCGGGGGTAGTAACGAAAGGTATGCTCGGTGTGAATCTCGATCATGCGGTTGGTGCCTGGCCGTTTGAAGACATACTCACCAGGAATCTTCCCAAGGGTAATGGCGCCGTCGGGAACGGAAGCTTCGAAGCCTTGCGACCGCATTCTTTGGCTTGCAGCCGCAATGTCTTTTTGACGAAGCAGGAGATCGACGTCTCCGAATCCGCGCATTGCCGGATCGCCATAACCCACAAAAGCTGTCACCGGTCCCTTAATCACAATTGTTTCCAGACCAGCCGACGAGAAGTCTTCCAACACCCGAAACAATTCTGCGGTCATACTCAGGGTAAAGAGATGCTGCGCGCGCATCCTCGAATGGAGTTTTTCGCGAACCGCCTCCGGCACGTTTTCAAAGCGCAGCCCTTCTAACCGTTTCGAAAGTACACCTTGCACCGCGTGTTCTTCAGCGACATCGAGCAGCACGCCCCAATCGAAGACGCCTGTCAAGGCCTGGTGAGCTGTTTCTATGCCGACAAAAGGCGAGACAAGTGCGCACAAGATTGGCCATTCATTCTTTAGAAATGACGCATCGGATGAAGATGGGAATCGCTGGCGCAAAGAGCGTCCTTTCCTCGATTCTCAAGTGTACACCGCACGAGGGGAGCGGAATCGAACGCAGGCTAACCGGTTACGTGTAATCTTGCGGAGTCTTCCACAATCAGTTCGCAAAGCTGTGTGATTCTTTGGGGATCGCTGTGTGCGGCCAATTGTCGCACCGGAATCTGCTGTACCAGGTTTCCTAACACGTTGAACTCCTCCGCGCGCTGCTCGCGGTCGAGCAGCCAGTTCATGTAGGTGTTCTTGACCAGCTCAAGCAAAGCTTCTTTCGCCCGCAGCTCTCGCACGCACGGAGCCTGCGCCGAAGCCGTTCGTTCGCCAAGAACGTAGATAATTCCGAGGGGCTGCTTCTCCTTCACAAAAGAGGCCCGTGAACCATCCAGTGCCAGATAGGTCTTGCCCCATACCGGTGTAAGCCGAGGCAGCCCCTCCCTGCTCCCGGTCAGATGCGCGGCCGCATCTGGCCAGAGACATATCCTCGGATAACCCGGCACGGCCCAGAATTGTCCCTTCTTCAATCCCAGAGGCACGATATCTTCGCTGATAACGGGAACGCCACGGAGCGCCAGTGCCGCCGCAGTCGTCGACTTCCCGTAACCCGCCTCTCCGCAGAACAGAACAGCACGACCGTGAAGTTCCACCGCGCTCGCGTGCAGGCAAGTGAATTGGCGCCGCCGCAACAAAAAGCCCATCACCGGCCCGAGAAAGTAAGTGGCCAAGTCTTCTTGTGTCAGTGGCGGTTCGTATGTTCCCCACACGCGATCGGCCGCGGCGCTCACCACAAAGCGAGTCCCATCTGAGTAGGATAATTCGAAGCAGTTGCGGTCACCGTACTCTGTGAGGACGAAGGAAGGATCAGGCGTACGTTCGCCAGCGGGCAAATGTGAAACAACCCGGCCTTGGGAGCATAGGGCCTGCCGCACCCATTCCGGCTCCGGTCCGCCTTCAACTGTTATTTCCGCATTGGCCGAATAGGCCCCGTTGGGTAAGAGGCCCGGAATGTCGATGTTTGAATTAAGGCTTACGCCGTAGACTCGGTAGGAGTAATTAATCACGTTCCGCGGGGACGAACTGCACAAGCTTCAGTGGTCTCAGCTCAGCGACCCGTGCGGCGCTTAAGGAGCTGACTGCCACCATCGAGATGACCCTTAATGCCGACGTTCTGCGTTAGCTGCGTCAGAGTTCCATAAACCAGCAACTTGGGAGCCTGATAAGGTTTTTTCTTTACTTGTGTTTCCGACGGCTGCTTCATCCACGCCCCTCAGGAGACAACTCTACTTAAACCCCATCCTAAATTCAACGGCTTTCAGCCAAAGCAACAAACTGATAGGGCGGAGACTATGCCAGCTTAGAGAACCCTCAGGTTCACGTAAAGTTTCGCACCATTTTTGCCAATTTACAAATCTTTCCAGGCTCCCTGTACCCGAGTCCCCTAACCGCTCAGGCCACCCGGAAGGCAAGCTAGAGTGCCCCAGCGGATCATGGAGCAGCGGGGTCTTGGGCCGGTGAATTACCGCGTCTGGAAGTCTCGTTTTCATCGCACGACGGCTCAATTCTTTGCGTACGCACCAGGGCAGAGTTGGCAGCCGCAGCAGATACCGAAGCACTCTCAAGTCCAGAAGTGGCGCCCGCATTTCAAGTGGTGCCCCGATCCATCCTGCATCTTCCATCTCCACAGCACTGGCCCACAAGCCGTCGTGCAACGCGCGGTAAGCCGATGGATGCAGCGGATGCTCGTCGGCAGGCCGACTTGAGGACTGACACCACCGCTCCCGGATCCTGAGCTTGGCTTCGAACGTGGGGTTCAGCCATCGGGGATATCCTTCAAATCTGTCCCTTGGACGAAAAGTTCTTACAAAATTATCGCGCAAGCCGGCGCCTAAAGGGGGAAACTGGCGGTGGCTCCAAAAGTAGCCGCCAAAGTCGTAGAGCAGCTTTTTCCAGTCTCCCTTGCGCCAAAGCTGCACCAAGTAAGGCCAACTCTGATCGGAGAGAACGTCATCACCTCCGTCGCCACCAAGCACGACGTTCGAAAATGACGCAATTTTCTCGACCTGCCGTTTGTGTCGAAGGTAGAAGTAGGCCTCGGACGGTTCCGGAAGCGCCCATCCTTGCGAATTCGCTCCCTCAAACGCGACAAGTTCCCCGCTTGTGAGCAACTCGTGTGGAAGGCCAAGGTGCGTAGCGGTGAGCCCCGCAAATTTTGGCTCCGGGTCATCGAAAACCGGCTGCCACCCCAGGGTGAACGCCCTTAATTTCTCTCTTGCGCCAGCAGTTCCGGCGATTTCCGCTGCAATGGCACAGACTGAGGCCGAGTCCAGGCCGCCGCTGAGATAGAGTGATGCAGGTCCCTGTGGAAGCCGATCGCGCACTGCCTCACGGAGTAGTTCCAAATACTGCTGGATGTAATCGTCTTCCTTCGCAAAATGGATCGGCTCTTCGACGGGGAGTTTGCGAAAGCGGCGCACCTGAATTCCGTCACTTGAGAAATTCAGGATGTGGCCGGAAGGGAGCCTCTTTACGTCTCGGAAAGCGGTGCGGTCGGGCTCATCGCAAAACCCTTGAGTGAGAAAGTCGGCGATGAACAACTCGTCTAGCGTTGTAGAAACTTCAGGCGCACCGAGAAATACACCGAGAGTGTTGCCAAAGTAGAGCACATCTCCGAGATGCGCGTAGTAGAGAGGCCGGGTTCCAATCAAATCACGCGCGCAGGCAAGACGGCGTTCACGGGCATCCCATAGCCCGAACGAAAAATCGCCGATAAGGTAATCCAGCGCTCTTTCGCCCCAACGATTCCAAGCTAGCAGAAGAAGCTCTTCGCTGGTCTCGCCCAGGGGCCGTGTCAGGCTGGGTTCGGCGAGATTGGAGCGCAAGTCCGCCTGGGCATCGAGCCGAACATCGCCCCAAAGGAAAAGTCGCTCTCCCAACACCAGCGGTTGCTGTTGCAATTGCGATGCGGAACCGGTCCGCATTAAAGTGAAACAGCCACCCACGTCGCTTCCGCTCCAAGTTTGAGTTCCATGCGGACCGCGGAATGCCAAACGCTCCGCGATGCGCGCGATCAGATCTTCATCAACGCGCTTTCCGTCGAGACGCACCACGCCAAAATAGCCACTCACTGTTTTTCCTCGGCTAGCGCGGAGAACTCCGATTCAAAAGCGGCGTAGTGGGGGTGCGTCCACTCGCCATGATTCAGGCTTGCACCCTGGAACTCGACCCAGGAGTGTGCTTCAAATTTCCCATCGGTTTTGCGTACGCCAATTCGCAATGAGGCGGAGATTCCTTCATCCTGAAGCAGGTACCAGAGCACCAAAGACTCTTCCAGGCAGTTCGGACGAACAACTCCGTAATGTCCGCCAGCTTTAACCATGCGGAGAACTGTGGAGACACTTTCGGAGGCATTCGGGTTGGCTGGCACGGGACGAACGCGAACCTTTTCCTCCAGAACACCCTTTGTGGTTTTAAAACCTCGCGAGTGGAGTGACCATCGCGTCCAGGGCAGCAAAAGCACGGCGCGCCCAAAAAGTTTCCGGGCGTTCGAGTCTAGTGCTCTAAACCGCTGGAAAGCTTCCCACATCGGACGATGCTAGCTTAAGCAGGCCGTTTTCGATGAGCCGCGCCATCAATTCAGTGAGATTCGCTCGCAACTGCTCAGGTTCCACTTCGAATTCCTGCACCAGCGTGGCATATGCGGCTTCGAGGCTGGCCGCTCGCGTCGCCACTTCCCACATCCGCGTACCGGTGGTATCCAGCCCAAAATACTCCTCGGTGTCAAGATTCAGAAGGACGGCCTCGCCGTCCAGATGGCGGATAAGCACGTGCGCAGGAACGACTACGCGGTCCGAAAAGGTGACCATTCCGAGATCCTTAGACTTCGTTCATGAACTGGGGCGCGCACCGCTTTGCATGCATAGGACACTATCTTACCGGGGATTGCGGTGAACCGCCACGCGTTCTCCGACACACGATGCTGCCACGTTGTTTTCTAGACTCAGACACGTTATAAACTCGAGAGTGCCCGACAACGCAATCAGCATCGAATCTCTACACAAATTGTTCCCGCCAATTCAATCGGGTTGGCGCGCCTTTCTTCAGCCTTTTGCGGCCGCCACGTCGCCGGCGCTCTGCAACATCAAACTGCAGGTCATGCAGGGCGAAGCCGTTGCACTGCTCGGAACAAATGGAGCGGGAAAGACCACGCTGTTGCGTATTCTGGCCACCCTGCTTCTGCCCACTCGTGGTTCCGCATGTGTTGCCGGCTATGACGCGGTTCGCGAATCGACGGCCGTGCGCCGTCAGTTAGGCTACCACGCCGGCTCGGACCTCGGCTTTTACGCCCGGCTCACGGGACGCGAGAATCTGCGTTTTTTCGGCCGCCTGAATCATCTCGCCGATGCCTACTTGCGCCGCCGTATCCCGGAAATGGCGGAACGTTTTGCCCTGCAAAATGCCCTCGACCGGCAGGTGCGGGCTCTTTCCGCCGGAACCATCCAGCGTCTCAGCTTACTTCGCGCCATCATGCATGAACCGAAAGTGCTCTTGCTGGATGAACCTACCCGCAGCCTAGACGCCATCGCCGCCGCCGATTTTCGCGGGTTCATCAAATCTGAAGTTCTGGGAAAACAGGGCGCGTCGCTGCTCTTTGCATCCCATGCGCTGTCCGAAATTGAGTTTCTTGCGGACCGCGTGGCGGTTCTGAACGAAGGCCACCTTGTGGCTTTCGACACCCCCGGCAATCTCAAAGCGCGCACGCACGTGAGTACCCTCGAAGAGGCTTTCTGCCGACTCACTGGCCACAGTGCACATGCGCTCGAGGACCCTGTACAGTCATGATGCGAATACTGCGGGATCTTTTCCTTTTCGTCGAACGAGACCTGCGGGTGGCCAGTACCTATCGCAGCCCGTTTGTTATCGAGATCATTGAAGCGCTATTTACCGCCGCAACTTTCTACTACGTTGCACGCTTCGTGGATTCACCACAACTTCGGCAAACGCTTCCGCAGGGCACCAGTTATTTCGCTTATACGCTGGTGGGCTTTATTTTTTTCGATTATCTTCATGCGGCAATCGATTCGTTTGACCACAGTCTGCAGGAAGCGCGAGACTCCGGGACCCTTGAGCCGCTGCTAGTGACACAGGTGCCTCTTCCGGTCGTCATGGCAGGGTCGTCTTTGTATACATTTCTCGCGACAACGGTGAGAATCGCTGTGTACCTCGCTTGGGGAACCCTGCTCTTCGGTTTCCCCTTGCGTTCGGCGAATTGGCTCACGGTGATCACGGTGCTGGGCATCTCTTTACTGGCGTTTTCGGGACTGGGCATCTTGTCCGCTGCCTACCTGCTGCTGTTCAAACGCGGCAACCCGTCCAAGTGGTTTGTACTCAGTGTTTCGAGCGTCACGGGAGGCATGCTCTTCCCTGTCAGCATCCTACCCGGCTGGCTGCAGTTTATCGCCAAGCTGAATCCGGTCACATACGCACTGGATGCGACGCGCAGCGCACTGCTCGATGGCGCGGGAATAATCCACGTGGTGCGGCCTCTCTCCATTCTCGCGGCGTTCGCGTTGGTTCTGTTGCCCTTATCCATCGCCTGTTTTTCGTGGGCATTGCGCCGCACGAAGATTACCGGCACCCTGTCGCATCGTTAGTGAATAACGTTATAAAAAGAAACCGGCCCGGGAGGCGCCCAGGCCGGCTTCGATTTCTCTCAGATGAGAAACGCCTAAGGCTTCTTTTTCTTCGTTGTGCCGACCTTCGTTTCGATGCCGCCGGTCAGCTGATTCAGCTGCTCGAGTCCCTGCTTCGCCTGTGCGCCGATCGCGCCGTTCGGATCCAATTCAATCGCCTTCTGGAAGGCTTCCGCCGTGCCCGGTGTCGGGGTGACGGTGATCTTGTCGCCCTGCGTCTTGTAAATACTCGGATCGGCGACCATGCAGGTGCCCAGCAAGTACCAGCCTTGGGCGTTCTTGGGGTCGATCTCGGTGGCTTTCTTAAGCGGCTCTATGGCTTCCGTCATACGCCCGGCTTGGTACAGGCTGATACCGAAGTTACGCCACGCCATTCCGGCATTCGGGGGATCCAGCTCGGCGCTCTTGGTGTATGCGGCCTTGGCTTCATCGACTTTTCCGGCGCGTGCCAGTGCGTTGCCGAGGTTGTTGTAGTAGCCCGCATTGTCCGGCTTCGCGGCAACAGCCTGCTGGTAGGCATTGATGGCATCGTCGTTCCGGCCGGCAAGGTCATATGCTTCACCCATGCGCGCCCAAAACAGATGTTGATTGTTGTCCTTTTCCGGGGCAGATTTCTGCGCTTCCTGAAATTCCGCAACGGCCTGGTTCGACAAATCGGTGACTTTGGCCTTAGCAGCCTCCCGCTGGTCTGCGGTGGCTTTGCCGAGTTCCGCCTTTGCGGTACGCTCCTGCTCCAACAGGGCCATCCCCTTGTCGAAGTGTTGCTTCATACCGGTGAACTTCTGCTGGGCCTCCTGGTTCTTCTTCATCTGCGCGAGGGCTTCAGGGTTCTGCTTCTCAAGAATGTCTTTGAAGTTCAGGTTTACCGCCGGACTCTCCGCTCCGTGCACCTCGGTGATCGCCTCAAAAGGCTGTGCGAGTTGTGGAGGACGAACGCTAATGCTGTACTTACCGTTGCGCAAGCCTGTGAACTGGAATTTTCCATTGGCATCGGTTTTGGTCTCTTGTACCGCGCCCTGGTCGCTTTTGATCTGAATCGGAACCCCTGCCCACGGTTTACCGTCGAAATCACTGATCATGCCGGCAATCTTTCCTTCTTGTGCTGCCGCGCGGGGAGCGAGCCAGGGTGCCAGCCCCAGCATCAACATCGCGACGAGCGCGTACGATTTCAAAAATTTCGCCATGCTCCATTCTCCTTTTGTCGTTGAGGAGCGCCGGCCCCGGTTCACTGGCCGGTGTGTCCCCATTATCGCTCAATCGTTACAGATTCCAATGTGTTTGGTGGCCATTCACATGCCGCTTGCGGCGTGCTCCCGGTACCGAATTGGATCTGCCATTCCTGCTTCTCCAAACGCCCGGAGTCGCAACAAACAACTGTCGCACTTGCCGCAGGCCGCCGTTTGTCCCTGATAGCAGGACCACGTAAGGTGCAACGGCGCCCCCAGTTCTCTGCCCCGCCGGATGATTTCACTCTTCTTCATCGCGATTACCGGCGTGACCATCTCGATATCCGTTTCGGGCTTGGTGCCAACCCGAATTAGTTCCTGGAACACGCGGTAATACTCGGGCCGGCAATCGGGATAGCCGGAGCTGTCTTCGGCAACCGCACCGATGTAAATCGCCTGCGCGCCGATCGCTTCGGCCCAGCTCACTCCGACACTCAGAAAGTGAGCATTGCGAAAGGGCACGTAAGTTACCGGGATGGCACTGCCCCCCGGCCCGGGCTCGCCCAGTTCATTCTCCGGTATCTCGATACTCTTGTCTGTGAGCGCCGACCCGCCAATAGTCCGGAAGTGATCCAGCTTCACGACGAGCCTCTGGCGAACCCCGTAAAAATCGGCAATCGCGTCAAAGGCTTCCCGTTCGCGGGATTCGGTGCGCTGGCCATACATGGCATGCAGAAGAGCCACATTTCCGGGACCGTGCCGCTCGCGAGCAATCGCCGTACACACGCAAGAATCCATCCCGCCGCTCAGCAGTACCACCGCTTTTCTTGAATCCGTCATGGCTATCCGTTGATCTCGCCTAGTGGTCTAGGGCTACACACCGCGAGTAACCGGGTCCCATACGATTTTGTGCAGCTGCAAACCGAGCCGCACGCTCAAGCCGTCTTCGAGCATCCATTCGACCAATTGCCGTGGCTCGAGCCCTTTCCACTTGCCATGCGGGTCTTCGTTCACGGGTGAGAACAGGACATCGTGCACTCTGTTGGGGAGCGCGTGCTCGCGCGTAAAGTCGCGTGCAAATTCGTAGTCACGGCGGGAAGAAATCACAAATTTCACCTCATCGCGCTGATTGAGTTGGTCCAGATTTTTCAGGTCGAAGGTGTCAGGTTCGCCTGAGTCGGGACATTTCACGTCAACGATGCGAACGACTTGATTGGGCAATTTCCCAATGAATCGCTCGCCGCTAGTCTCCACCATAACCGTGTAGCCGGCGCTGATCAGGTGTTCTGCAAGCGGATAGACTTCCTCTTGCAAAAGCGGTTCTCCCCCGGTCAATTCCACGAGTGGCACACCGGCAGGTTCGCCATTTGAAAGCTGGTTGAGCCGTTCCACGCGCTCGAGCACGTCTTCCACGCTCATTTTCTGGCCGCCGTGGAAGGCGTACTCCGTATCGCACCAAGCACAGCGCAAATTGCAGCCGGTCAGCCGTACGAAGATACACGGCTGTCCCGCTCTCGTACCCTCACCTTGAATGGATTTGAAAATCTCGGTTACAAACATAAAGCACCACACCGAGGCTCCCTGGTTACTGGGTCTTGACTCGCTTGGCTGACCGCCGCGAAAGCCAGTAAATCCCACCAAAGAACAAAATCATGGCGATGATCAGTCGAGGATAGCCCGGCGCAATTCCCATGAATTTCAAAACCACTACATATCCAACTGCGACGAGCAGCGCGGGAATCAAAATGATGTAGAGCGAGCGGTTCATGATTGCCACTCTATCGCGATGGCTGGTACTTCGCCATGGCCGTGTCCGTCTCCCAGACAATCACGTGAGAAAGATGCGCTCCCGGAGGCAGGCTCGACAATTGGCCCCCAATTTCCTCAAAAAAGTACTTGGCCATATTTTCGGCTGACGGATTCACCATGGTGAACGGCTCAAGATCATTGATGAACTGGTGATCCAGCCGGCGAATCACTTCGCGCATGACGTGTTTGAGCTGGGTAAAATCGATCAGTAATCCGACGTTGTCGAGTTGTGGCCCTTCCAGAGTCACCTGCACGCGGTAATTATGCCCGTGAACGTTCTCGCACTTTCCCTTATAGCCGCGCAGCGCATGGCCGGCCGAAAATGTCTCTTCCACACTGACTTGAAACATGGTTTCTCTTCCTCGCAGCCGCTCAGGCGGGTTCGCTGGCGCCCAGGAAACGCTCGACATCCCCTAAATCGTGCGTCCTGCGATAGGGCGGCAAAGACTCGAGAAAAATTTTACCATACGGCATCCGTTGGATCCGGGTATCGAGGAGCGCCAGGACGCCGCGATCGGTTTTGGTGCGAATCAGCCGACCGAAGCCCTGTTTCAGCGCCAACACCGCTTCGGGAACCTGAAATTCCGCAAAGGGGTTCCTGCCGTCCTCTTGCAGCGCGCGGACACGGGCCGCAACGATCGGGTCGCTGGGCACGGCGAACGGCAAGCGGTCGACGATCACACAGGAAAGCTGGTCACCCGGCACGTCGACGCCCTGCCAAAAACTTGCGGTGGCAAAGAGAACCGCGTTGGGCGTGGTTTTGAATCGCTCCAACAACACAGAACGAGGCGCCGTTCCCTGCAGTAATAGCGGGAAGTCGATTCGGTTGCTCACGCGCTCATATAGGTCGTTCATCTGGGAGTAGCTCGTGAAGAGGCAGAAAGCCCGGCCCTGGCTCAACTCGAGCAAGGTGACGATTTCATCCGCAGCCTTACTGGCGAAGCCGGCGTCACGTACGTCGGGCATGCGTTGTGGCAGATACAGCAGCGCTTGCCGCTCATACTCGAACTCCGGCGGGACCGAGCATTCCTTGGCATGATCAAGTCCCATGCGGTGACGGATGAACTCGAAACGTCCCGCGACGGTAAGGGTTGCAGAAGTGAGAATCACAGTATCGAAGGCTTCGAATAGCTTCTCGCGGAGAATCTGGCTGACATCAATGGGAGTGGCGGCCAGGAAGACGCCCTTATTGCGCCGTTCGAACCAGTACACGAAATTTCGCTCGTCGGACTCGAAGAGGAAGGCCAACTCCTGACGAATCTCAAAGCTGCGCCTGGCAATCCGCACCAATTCCTCGGGCTTCGGTGACATCGCGGCGAACTCAGTTTCCAGCCCCTTCAGCGCATTGTGTAAGCCGTCGTACGCCTCGCGGTTCTGCTCCAGGAAGGCTTCACGTTCGTTGCGGGTGAAGGGAAAGCGGCCATCGCGCTGGGGAAAAGAATCGAAAAAGGACCGGCTCTTTTCGCGGATGCGCTGCGTGCGGCGCAGCAGGCTGGGCGTGGCGTTGTGGGTGAGGCGCATCACCTGATCGGCGTCGCGAGTCAATTCCTCAAAGCGGTAATTCGAGATTTGCTGGCCGAAATAGTCGCTGGCCACATCTTCCATTTCATGGGCTTCGTCGAAAACGACGGCGGAGTATTCGGGGAGAATGCTGCCGAAATCGTCCTGTTTCAGCGCCAAATCCGCAAAAAAGAGGTGATGATTCACAATGATGATGTCCGCTTCGCGCGCTCGCGCTTGCATCGCCGTCAGGAAACACTGCTCGAATTGGGGGCACTTCTTTCCGGTGCAGGTATCCCGGCGGGCATCAATCCGCGACCAGAGATCCGAATCGTCCGGCAGGAAGGTCAGTTCGGCCCGGTCACCCGTCTCGCTGAGTTTCGACCAGTCGCGGATTTGCCGAAAAGCGTCAACCTCTTCCATGCCCTTGAGCATAGGCTGATCCGCCATCGACGCCATCTTCGAAAGGCACAAGAAATTAGAGCGCCCTTTCATGACGGCCACCTTCAAGTTTGGAGCGAAGTGCTTCTGCAGGAAGGGCACGTCCTTCTGGTAAAGCTGCTCCTGAAGCGATTTGGTCGCTGTCGAAATGACCACGCGACGGCCGCTGCAAATGGCGGGAAGGAGATACGCAAGAGTTTTGCCGGTACCTGTTCCTGCTTCGACGATGGCATGGTGATGGTTCGCGAACGCATCATTGACCGCATTAGCCATTTCGAGTTGCCCCGGCCGATGTTCGTAACCACCGATCATGCGCCGGTCTAGCATGCCCCCCGGACCGAAAATGTCCTCCATCGAAGGGTTTCTATCAATGGGTGCATGATCGCCTTGGCGTTCTTCGGCTGTTGTATCAGTTTTGCGAGGGCGAGAAGTCGATGCCGGAACCGTCTTAGCGCGATGAGGCGTCTCCGCCTCGTCCAATGGCACGTACACCCGTTCGAAACCAACGTCTGGCTTCTGTTGCTGTTCCTCTTTGACCGTTTTGGGTTTACGCTTAGCCAGGCGAGAGCCTCAATTTCTTTTTTCGGGATGCTCATTTACGATACCACACGGACTTCAAACCACTCTCGAACCCAGGCGCCAGCACAGGGTTCTCTATTTTATGCGCGGCGTCAGCGGTGTTAAGTGTGGAACACCGTTCGTCTTTCGCGTGCGTCGAATATCATCCTTGGGCTAGAGTGTTCAGGGGGGATTTCAGGCGATCCGGCCTAATTGCCTGAGCCATTTCTTATGAACGGGGTGTTCGAATGAATTGGAAAAGCTCGATCCTGCTTTTGCTGTTGGTAGTCGCCTCTGTCTCGCTGGCCTCGTGCAGCGGCTTGAACAGCACCTGCACGACAAACTGCACCAACGGAAGCGCCAAGGTAACACTCACACTCTTCGATACGCCTCCCACCGGCACCACCGTACTGAGTTTCAGCCTGCCCATCGTCGGAATCAGCCTAACACCGCAGTCTGGCAGCCCAGTCTCGTTGTATTCGCCAAGCTCGGTAACGCCGACCGAGATCACCCGCCTGCAAAGCGATTCGGCCCTAATTGCCGGCGGCGTCAGTGTGGCTGCGGGAACCTATACATCTCTGAACGTTACGATCGCGGCCACTTCCGGGGTCTTCATAAACAGCACAAACTCTACGATCACTTACACCTTGAACGGCAGCACCACCACTTGCCAGGCTTTTGGGGTGTGCGTATTGCCGGCGGCACCCGCGACAACGGTGGCGGTGCCGATCTCCTTGACTCTGAATGGGAATGCAACGCAGTGGATCGGCATCAACGTCAATCTGAACAACGCGATCCTCACCACGGGCGGAATCAGCGTCGATTTCACCCAGCCGAACGTCCTTACGGCTACAACCACGACGCGCACCGGGTTGCCCTCCGGCGCCGTAGACACGATTGAAGACTTCACGGGTAAAGTAACGACATTGAGCAACTCGAGCATTACGGTGCAGAACGCCATCACGGGCCAATCGTTGACGGCGGGGGTTGTAAGCGGCTCAACGGAGTTGGACGTGGCTCCCGGAAGCTATAGCAACTGCACCAGTGCTAATCCGGCCGCGTGCATCGCGGTTGGAAGCACGGTCAGCATGAACGCAAACCTGGCGGCAGACGGGACACTGACCGCAACGGAGATTGACCTGTTGGATCTGGCGGCAACCGATGAGATCGAAGGCGTGATTTATCCGACAACCATCAACGGCGTTGTAACCCCCGGCGTGGTGGGATTGATCCTGCTCGATAAGAGCTCGGTGAGCGGGAATTCCGTTCTTAGTTCGGCGACGTATGGGACGGCATTCTTGCTGACTTCGACCAGCAACAGCATTACTTACAACGTCGACTCGGGGCCACTCACCCCCGCGATCGGAACAAATCCTCCGGGATTCAACGGAACCGGGAACTTCTTCGCTGGTCAAGTAGTCCGCGCGCAGGTAACCAACGTTGCCGTCGCAAACAATATAAATGGGGCGACCGCCGCGCACGTGCTCCTGCGTTGGTCGCGGCTAAGCGGTACAGTGAACCTCGTAAGCGGGAATGTCCTTACACTGACGAACATTCCGACCTACATCACGACGCTGAACTCGGGATTTACGTTGACTCCACAAGTCAACACCTATCCCAACAACACCTCTTTCGACGGCGTCGCTGGAGTATCGGAACTGACCGTCGGCAACACTGCCGCGATTCGCGCGCTATTCCTCGATTCGACCGCAGGGTCGCAGTTCCCATTCCTGGCGGCGAAGGTTCGCACGCCTTAAGATTTTTTCACCGCCTCCGCAAAAGGCAAAGGGCCGGTTCCACTGAGGGAGCCGGCCCTGTTTTCTGTCCAGGTTGGCCGCTGAATCCCAGACTGCTAGAGCCCACAAACCATGCTTGTTTAGATTGCGACGGTAGTGTTCGAAGGAAGCGGCGCAGTCGGCGGCGGCAGCGGCACAGACGGAATATTTGGCGCGATGGCGGGCTGCATGCGGCGATAGATCGCGAGTGACAATGCGCCCATGCCCCAAATGATCACTGCAAACTTAATCCACATTCCCAGGAACGGAACTGCCATCGCGACCCGAAGAATGATAATGCCGACGACCATGCGGCCAATGAACCCCCAGGTGTCGCTGGTTCGACCCAGAATCCACTGCCCGACAGTCGCGCCCACAATGATCTGCGCGAAATAAAGCGCGCCATACCACAGGAAAAGCGTGGACAAGCCAACAAAGAGTCCAACGACCGTAATGCAGGCGATTACTGCCGCGATCGGCACTGCAAACAAGACCAGCACGCCAAGTCCAAAGGAGGCACCGACATTTTCGACGTTACTCGATGCTTCACGAGAGAATCCAGGCAGAATCGAAAGCAGCACCAGACCGAACAAAATGTACGCAGCCGCCCAGATGACGGTCCAGACAGAGAAACTGGCGCCGCGCTGATGTGATTTGTGCTCCATTTTCTTGTATTCGAGAGGCGAGGCGAGCTTGGCGCCAGAGGAAACGGTGGCGGGATTGTCGCCTTCAAATTTCGCGGGGCCAGCAATGGAGGCGCTGCTATTGATGGTGAGGCTTTCGCCTTTGGCGCTGAGGGAACCGCCGATCGTGCCGTTGATGGTGCCCTTGGCAAACATCGTGAGAGCGTCCCTGCCTAGATTGCCGTCCAGCGTGAGGGATTTGGTAAAACTGGTCAGGTTGCGGCCAATCTTGCCATTGGGTTCGATGGTCAGGAGTTCCGTAAAGGTGGTTGCGCTGCGGTCGACCGAGCCGGTGAGCGTGATGTTGTTCGCCATAGAACGGAGATTGCCGTCGATCTGGCCGCTGATGCGCAGGCTTTGGCAGAAGCAGATGACGTCGCCAGTAACGTGGCCGGAGATTTCCACTTGCTCGCCGAAGCCAAAAAGATCGCCGTCGACAGTACCTTCGATGCGAACATGATCGCCCATGGCGTAGAGGTCGGACTTGACGGTTTCCTCTTTGCCGACGGTAACGGTGTCGTTCTTACGGAATTCAGCGGCGGAAGCGGACACGGGTGTCAGAAAAGCAGCGAGCAAGCCCAGGCTGGCGAACATCACGGCGAGCGCCGTGCCGCGGCGCAGATACTTTCGGATGGCAAACACGCCGAATGCAGCGACTGAGGCAAGTGCGACGAATTCAACGAGTGTGAACATGGATTGCCATCCTTTCCAGAAGGCCCCCTGAAACACCATTAAGCTCAGAAGATTGCTGCCGCCGAAGCCGGCCTGTTCGAGTTGCGCCTGAAAA
This sequence comes from Dongiaceae bacterium, assembly GCA_035499255.1. Classification (GTDB taxonomy): domain Bacteria; phylum Acidobacteriota; class Terriglobia; order Acidiferrales; family UBA7541; genus Acidiferrum. The sequence continues at coordinate 55,855 of DATJZF010000030.1, forward strand.
CCCGCAATGTATTCGGTGTAGAAGGCATACACGCCCATAGCGGCGAGTCCAAAAACGATGCCCCAGATCCAGCGCATGGAGCGCTTGGCCTGTTCGTGGAACTCCGCAAGCCTGAAGGGAAGAGGCTCGTCCTGTTCCAGCATGGAGCGCGTGAGCAGGCGGGACTCGCGATCGAGCGCGCGGAGAAGAGTGAGACAGCGCGTGCAGGTCTGCGTGTGGAGAGACACTTCCTGCGCGGCTTCGCGATCAAGCTGCCGCTCGACGTACATCAGCAGGGTCAACTCATCGCAGTGTTTGGTTGTATCTTGTTCGCTCACTGGGTTCCTCCCGCCACCAGGACGCCCCTTCCCTCAAGCGCCTGACGCAGTTCGTGCCTTGCGCGGAGCAGCACAACCCCTACAAAGGGGCGGCGCACGCCCAAGGCATCGGCAATTTCGTCGTAACTCATGTCGGAGTAGTAGCGCATGACCAGGGCCATGCGGGCGCGGACGCCGAGTGTGTCGAGCGCTTTGCGCACTTCATCGCTGCTGCGTTCTTCGATCAGTTTTTCGAGCTGATTGGGTTCCGGGGTCTCGAGTGGAAGTTCTTCTACATCTTCCATATCTTTATCGTGACGGGCTTTGCGGCGACGGAGCAAATCCCAACAATGGTTGGCGGCGACTTTGTACAACCACGCGGAAAAGGAGCGGCTGGGATCGTATTGCGATAATTTGTCCCGCAGCTTCATGAAAATTTCCATCGTGGCGTCTTCCGCGTCCTCCCTGGTTGGCATAGCGCGCCGGCAAAAGCGAAAAATAGCCGGCGCATACTCCCGGTATAGATCGCCCCAGGCCTGGGTATCCCCAGCCCTGGCCCGGACGATTAAATCCTTAGGCTCCGTAATGCCCGGCACGCTCATTCGGCCTGGTCTCAGCGGTTCCATGAGTTAGTACGCAGGGAAGCCCCTAAAACTATCACAGGTAGCAATATAAGCGCTGTGGCGCGCTCGAAAGGTCAGGGACCCTAATCCGCCGCACTTCCCTGCCTGCTTAAACTATAGTGCTTGCTTTACCCGTATTATCAATGGGTTACAGAAAAAACGGCCCCTGGCCGAGCGGCCGTTTGCATCTCGTTGCGATTTGCGGGCTTAGAAGGTGAACTTTGCGGATATCTGCATGCTGCGCGGTCCGCCGCCGCCAATGACAGGATAGCCGATGCCAACGTCAGCCGTCACAGTGAGCGGGAGGTATCCGCTGAAACGCCCGTTGTTGCCTATAGAGCTAGCATATGTCGGATCGGAGAGGAAGTTCGGCCACAGGGGACTGGCAAAGTTGGGATGATTGAAGAGGTTATAAGCTTCAAAGCGAAGCTCCATCTTCAAGCGTTCGGTAATGTTCGTATTCTTGAAAAGCGACAGATCGAGCTGACGAAACGCGGGACCAAGCAAGGAGTTGCGACCCAGATTTCCAAAATGGCGAGTGCCTGGCTGGCAAGAATCAGCAAGTTGGTCGGTTCCGCTGTAGGTGCAAGGCACCGCGAAGGAAGTCAGATCGAGGAATCGATTCGGGTCGCCGTAGTTGTAGCGGATCGGACCGACGACGTCCGGTTTCGGGAAGAAGGTTCCCGCGCCATCGAAGTCATCGGTTTCGATAATCATGTGGAATGGATTGCCGGATTGGACCGTGAGAATTCCGTTCAGGCCCCAACCGTTGCGAAGCCACTTCATACGAGTGTCTTTGGAATCGGGCAACTGGTAAATGAAATTCCAGGTCAAGCGGTTGCGCACGTCAAAATTGGAGTTGCCGCGATTGGAAATGGGATTCGTGCTGTCGGTCGGCTGCGCCGCATTGGGAACATAGTCCTCACCATCGCTGGCCGTGTCGATGGAATGAGACCAGGTGTAGTTGAGCATACTGGTGAACCCATGCCAATTGTCGATGTGTAGGCTCGTTTGCAGGGCATTGTAATTCGATTTCGCAGCGCTCTCCTGCCAGTAGATGTACGTTGGGACCGTGTCTCCCGTCAGACGGCGCGGAACGATACCTGTGCAATCGCAGCCCAGGTCGGCAGATGTGATTGCCGCTTGTCCGGGCTGGTTGATGTCGCGGAAGTCCCATAGTTTGCTGCCGTGCGAGCCGACATACCCAACCTGCAGAACCATCTTTCGACTGAGTTGCTGCTGAATGTTCAGGTTGTAATTCTGCAGATAGGGTGTGCGGATGTGGGGATCGATGCCAAACGCGTCGCCCATCGGAGTCGCGAATCCGAAGACCGGAACGTTCGGCTGAATGACGGAAACCGGGGAGGCAAAAGAAACCTGCCCAACCCCCGGGAGTCCGGAGTATGCGGGTCCGGGATCAAAGCTACTGCTATACGGCAAGTGACCGAGGAACATATCCTGCGAAGTGGCGTCATAGAAAACGCCATAGCCAGCGCGGATAACGGTCTTCTGTTTTCCGGTGACATCCCAAGCCACGCTGAGCCGGGGTGCCCAGTTGTTATAGTCGGGTTCATAGAGGCGGCCCGGGCCGACAGCAAAGGCAGCGCCGGTCGTCGGGTCCACGTTGTTGAACATCTCGTGTTTTTCCTGAACGATGCCGAAATAGTCGTAGCGCAAGCCGAGGTTGACGGTGACGCGAGAGCTAAGGCGGTAACTGTCCTGCAGGTAGAAGGCGTGAGAATTCTCGAAAGTGTTGCGATTGGTATCGCCGCTGCCTTGTGTGCCTGCTGTCGGGGTGCCTGCAAGAAAGTCCTGCAAAGAGTTGGTAGTGTCGGTTCCTTGAAATCTCAGGCGACCGCGAAACGTGCGATTGAAGATCTGAGAGACGGTGGTGCGGCGAAATTCGTAACCGAACTTGATGTCGTGCTTACCGGACTTCCACGAGATGTTGTCGATGAAATGCCAGTTGCTGTCAACGCGTTGACGCGGGTCCGCTTTATCGGCGCCTAGTTGGGGCAACCTGGACACGTTGATTACCGGCATGCCGAAATTGTAGGGATTGTTGTTGTTGGGAGTTCCCAGCCCGACGGTGTTCAGGTCGATCGTACTGGGATCGAAGCTGCGGTCCTCTGAGAAGAATCCCTCGGCGAAGCGGTTCCAACCGATGCGGGACTCATTCACAACGTTCGGCGTCAGCACCGAGACATATGAGATTGAGACCAACTGCACGCGAGTGGGAGTAGAGGTGTTGTAGTTGGGCAGCAGACCGCCGCCGGTAAGAGCGAGGGGGAAAAGTTGGAGACTGTCGCCAATGTAGTATCGTCCGGTAAGCAGATTGTCTTTGTTGAAGTTGTGATCAATCTTAACGATGGCGCTGTCTACGCGGTTAGAGAACGGAGTGGCTAACGCGGCATTCGTTCCGCCATTGTCGTAGCAGTCGATGGCGGGATCGGTTGGCGCGGGCCAGGGATTTAATGCGAGCAGTTTCTGAATGACCGGATTTATGCTGCTTAAATCTCCCGGCGTCGGAGCGTTCGCCAAGATATTGGCCTGGGTGGGAACGCACGCGGGGCTGGCTTCCGCCCCGGTTTCGCGCATTCCTTCGTAATCGACATAGAAGAACGTCTTGTCGTGATAGATCGGACCGCCTATCGCACCTCCGAATTGGTTCAAGTGAAATGGCTGCTGGGATCCGGCAGACGCAACGTCGAAATAGTTGCGCGCATTCAGCGCAGTATTTCGGAAATAGTCGAAAGCGGACCCGTGGAACTGATTGGTGCCGCTCTTGGTGACAATGTTAATGGCCGCACCGGCGCTGCGGCCGTATTCCGCTTCGAAGTTCGAGGCTACATGCAATTCCGCGATGGATTCGATGGGCAGGATTGTGGCGGGCGTACCGAAGACGCCGGCTTCGTTGATGGCCGGATCGTTACGATAACCATCGTTCATATCCGTACCGTCTAGAAGATAGTTATTGGAACGCCCGCGGGCCCCGTTCACGGAAAGCGTGCCATACGACCCGGGAGAGTCAGAGATGCCATCTGGCGCCGCTGCTGCGCCCGGTACAAGCAAGATCAATTTTTGATAATCCCGGCCATTCACCGGCAGGTTAGCTACTGTTTTCGTTTCGATAACGCCGCCGAGAGTGTTAGAGGTGGACTCGACCATAGGCAGGTCTTCGCCGACGACTTCAACCCTTTGCGCAACTTCACCAGGCTGAAGAACGACGTCGGCACGGCGCTCGGCCGACACATCGACTCTTACATTGGTAACGGAAGCGAGCTTAAACCCGCTCTTCTCCACTGTGATGGTGTAGTTGCCTATGGGCAGCTCCGGGACGGAGTAGTCACCGCTGTCACCAGTGACAACAGTGCGGGTGAGGCCGGTGTCGGTATTTTTAATGGTAACGGAAGCGCCCGGGACGGCAGCACCCGAGGAGTCCGTGACCGTGCCGAGGATGGTGCCGCGGAAGGTTTGCGCCGAGGAAATCGCTCCACCAAGGAATGCGAGCGTCATCAGCAAACACACTACCAGACCCAGGCCGCGCGAAAACCTGTTCATCTTGCTTCTCCTTGAAATGCTCAAAATGACATCTCACCCCGAGAGTCAGACACCTTCCCCGAAAGGGCCTTGGAAGCACCAAAGTGGTGGAAGCAACATACTCAGGAGCAGGGGACGAATCAAGCGTTCGAGCATCGATTGTTTCTATAGCAACGATACGGTTCCGAGGAGCAAACTCGCCACCTCGGCACGAATAAGGTAGATTGAAGGATTGAGCTCCACCAGGCGAAATTGCCAGTGGCAGCTTCAGTCCTTATGCCCGCAAAATTGCCATCCTTGGTGATCGTCGGCCGCCCGAATGTGGGCAAATCGACGCTGTTCAACCGGCTGACGAGGACCCGGCGCGCCATCGTGACTGACGAACCGGGGATCACTCGCGACCGAATCTATGGGAAGTGCGAATGGCGAGGAAAAGCGATCGAAATCGTCGATACCGGCGGAATTATCCCGGATGACAAGGCGCTGATCCCAAGTGAAATCTTCCGGCAAGCACGCGTGGCGTTTGAAAAGGCCGCGTTACTGGTGCTGGTGGTGGATGGCTCGGCGGGGTTGACACCGCTGGATGAAGAACTGGCACGGCTGCTGCGGGGAACAGGCAAGCCATTTGTGGTGGCGGTGAACAAGGTCGATTCGAATGTGCAGGAAGTGAATGCGGCGGTGTTTCACCGCTTGGGTGCTCCCGTATTTGCGGTTTCTGCCGAGCACGGCACAGGCGTGGACGATTTGCTGGACGCGGCGCTGGAGCAAACGTCGACGCAGCCCATAAGCGAAGAGCGAGTCGAGACTAAACCGATCGAGATAGCCATCATCGGGCGTCCCAATGTGGGGAAATCGACGCTGTTGAACCGGATGGCGGGGGAAGAGCGCTCAATCGTTTCGCCGATTCCGGGAACCACGATGGATAGCGTTGACACGCATGTCCTGCGGAATGGGCGGTTGTATCGGTTCGTGGACACAGCGGGGATTCGAAGGAAGGGCAAGACGAACCTGGTGGCGGAGAAGTTGAGTGTAGTGATGGCGCGGCGAGGGCTGGAGCGCGCGGACGTGGCGATTCTGGTGGTTGATGGCGCAACGGGAGTAACGCAAGGTGATGCGACGATCGCAAGCTACGCGGAGCAGTCCGGGCGTTCGGTGATTATCGTGGTGAACAAGTGGGACCTGGCGGTAGAAGCCGCGCAGACGGCGGCGGATGAAGCGGCGAAATCCGCAAAGGGCAAGAAGCAGGCGCAAGAGGGCGGCGGGATGATCCGGCGCGAAGTTGATAAAGGGAAATTGCTGTTCGAGTATGAAAAGATCGTGAAAGAGAAGTTCAAGTTTTTGAGTTATGCGCCGGTGGTGTTTCTGTCAGCCAAGACGGGCGAACGAGCACAGAAATTGTACGCCTTGATCGACGAGGTGGCGGCGGCGCGGGTGAAGAAGATTCCGACGCCGGAGTTGAACCGCTGGTTGAAGGAAGAAGTGGATTTGGAGCGCGCCTCGAATCCGAAGGCGCGGCCGATTCGGATTTACTACATCACTCAGGCAAAAATCGCGCCGCCGGTATTTTTGCTGTTTACGAACCAGAAGAAACCGCTGCACTTCAGCTTTGAGCGATTCCTGGAGAACCAAGTGCGCGCCAAATGGGATTTTGCGGGCACGCCGATGCGGTTTATACAGAGATTGAAGAAGCGCGGGGAACGCGGAAGGGGCGAAGAGTGACGCGCTGTAACCGGTAGCGAGGAAGTTGACTTCGACGCGTTTTGACCTAGGATGGGGAACGGAAGCGGCGCAAGAGGAAAGATGGACGAGGAATCGAATTTGAGCAGCCCCGCCAGCGCAAACGTTCCCGAGCAGCCAGAGAAGGTAGACGGCTACTATCAAATCGGGGATGTGAGCCGGCTCGCGAATGTGAAGCCGTTCGTGCTGCGCTTCTGGGAAGAAGAGTTTCCTATGCTCCAACCCATTAAAAGCTTGAGTGGGCGGCGTCTGTACCGCCAGGAAGATGTTGATTTGATTCTGAAGATCCGGCGGCTGCTGTACGATGAGGGCTTTACCATCGCGGGGGCGCGGCGATTCCTGCAAGACACGGAGAACGGAACCGCGGAGCCAAACGCTAAAGGCGAAGAGCCGCTGCCGTCGGCAGAAAGCACCACAGCGGAATTGAACAGGAAAATGCTGCTGGATCTAAGGGATAGCTTGCGCAGTTTCTTGACGCTTCTCGAACGCAAGTGATAGCCTTGAAATTGCGATAAGCCGCGATTTCCGCGGCGTCCAGCCAGTCGGGACGTAGCGCAGTCTGGTAGCGCGCACGCTTGGGGTGCGTGAGGTCGCGAGTTCAAATCTCGCCGTCCCGACCATTCCTTTTTTATAAATCTCGTTTAATCCCGGAAAAGGCTCTTATTGGTCCTGCGCCTGGACGATGGGAAGCTGGGACGCGAGTTGGATGTCGATCATCATCTGGATACGGCGTTCGAGTTGGAAAAAGGTGGCGGTCTTTTTGCCGGGGAGCACCTTGTTGATGACGGGGACGTACTTGGCGCGAAGGGCGGAAACCTGCGAATCCACAGCTAACCAACGATTCGTGTAATCGAGAGCTTGGGCGTCGGTCATGCTGCCCCAGTTGTCTGCATACTCCTTAATAAGCTGGTATTTCTGGTTGTTAATCGCGACCAGGTCAGCGGTGTACTGATCGTAAACGGGCCAGAACTTGGTGGATTCGTCGTCGGTGAGTTTGAGGTTCGCGGCGATGAGCTGCTTTTTCTTCGAACGAATGTCTTGCCGCAGCAATTGAATGTTCTGATCAACGGCTTTCTGTGAATCGTCGCTCGCGGAAGATGACGCGGCAGCTTGCGCCTGCGCTTTCGGCGTGACCAACAATAACGCGCCGCTTAAAACGAAAAGTATTCCTAGATTCTTTTTCATAACAGGTCTCCTTCGGTTGTGTGCCAGCCGGGTCGCAGGGCAGGCGCAGACACTCTTGGCTTCGCAAGGCTTCGGAATGGCCGGTAGAAGCTGTTGGCAAATCGAGGCGACAGTATTAAAAACAATCTCCGCTTGAGCGGAAGAGGAGACCTGTGTAACAACTTCAAGGACCGGCGTGGGAGAAAGAGTACGGTCTTTTCGAAAATTACTCAAGGAAGGAATCTCACCTCGCGAGCTCGACTGTGTTTCGCAGGGGTAGAAGTTGTACAATCCGCAGTAACAACGAAGTTCATTTCCGCACGAGGGAGAACCCATGAAATTGCGCCCCTGCACACTTCTGCTTTCCGCATTGGCATTCGTGTTTTTGATGACAGCCGCCGCACAAACTCAAAAGGCGCCGGCAAAAGAAGGAATACTGAGCGCGGCCGACGTTGGAGGCAAACTCTTTCCGGACAAAGTTTTCTTCCGTGGCCAAGTGGCCCCGGTGCAAGCAAGGAACTCGGGCGGTGTGCGTTTTGGCGATGAACTGCTGGTGATGGCGGCGCTGGTGGATTCTTCCGGGTATGCCAGTGGCATCAAAGAGAAGTATCAGGGCTATCTGATCACCGAAGTTCCGCTTGAGGTAAATGGACAGTCGCTAAAACCCGGCGCCTACGGTTTCGGATTCATCGAGAACGATCAATTCGTATTGATGGATGTAGGGGCCAACGAACTCTTCAAGGCCAGTTCAAAGAAGGACACCGAAATCAAACATCCAGTGCCGCTGCAAGTCGTGGCGGGTTCAACCGCGGGAGTATACCGGCTGTATAAAGGGAGGGATTACGTGGAGATTCATCGTGTGAAGTGAAGGACCAGAAGACGAGTGGACGGTCGGCCGTTTGCAGTTCGTGATCTTCAGAAAATCAGACAGGGGGCTGGTCATCAGCCCCCTGTTCGCGTTTTTGATTGTGTACGTGTGCCTAGGCGTTTTTGATCTGGCCTGATGCCGCATCCCAAATCACCTGGCTCTGGCGAAAATAGGATTCGTTAGCCATATGGCAGGCGAGCGCTGCGTGATGGCCGAACGTCGCATCCTCGGGCAACGATTTGCGAGAACGAACCGCCTCGAAGTAGGCCCACATGTGCGGGCGCTGGTCGTCCCAATCGTCCCCTTTGTAGGTGAATGACTCGAACAATGGCTCTTGTCCGGGCTTGGCATCGTGGTCGTCATGCCACTTTTTGAAGTAAGCGTCGCGCATTTCACGTGGGAAGGAGTACGCATAGTAGCTCGGCGCGGTGTCTTCGCCCGTTTGCGGATAAAGGGCCATGCCGAATTCAGTGACCTCGAGAATTCCCTTGGAGCCCTGGAAGCGATACGTCTCGGGAGTTTCACAGCCGAGATTCAGGCGGAGATACACGGGGATTTTCCCGTACTGATAGAGGGCGGCCTGCACGTCAGGCATGTTGCGCCCGTCCGGGAAGCGAAGGATCCCGCCGTAAGCGGTGCAGCGATCCGGCGGCTGATTCCAGCCGAGCATGAAGTTCATGCCGCTGACAAGGTGAACGAGCAGGTCGCCGGCGACGCCGGTACCGTATTCCTTCCAGCAGCGCCAGCGCGCGAAGATCTCACCCTTGAATGGAACTTTCGGAACGGTCCCCTGCCAGGTGTCCCAATCGAGAGTCGTGGTCGAAAGATCGCTCGGCAAGGGATATACCCAGGCGCCGTTGGGGTCGTTGCGGCCCAGCGAACCTTCCACAAGATTCAGCTCGCCGATGCAGCCGGAGGCCAGCATCTCTTTCGCTTTCTTGCAGAGAACGGAGCTGACGCGCTGCGAACCGATCTGGACGATGCGGCCGGTCTTCTTGCCGAGCTGCGCCATCTCCACGCCTTCGGCCGCGCTGTGGGACATCGGTTTCTCGAGGTAGATGTCTTTGCCGGCATTCAGCGTGTCCACGAAGACTTGCTTGTGCCAGTGGTCCGGGACGGCGGCGATGATGCAGTCGATGTCCTTGTTGTCGAGCAGTTCCTTGTAATGACGCGTCGTAGTGATCTTGGAGCCCGCGATCTCCTTGGCAAGCACGTGGCGCCCATCGTAGAGGTCAGCAGCGGCCACGCATTGTGCTCCGGGAAGGCCGACGGCGGTCGAGAGCAGGCCATTGCCCTGCATGCCGACACCGATGATGCCGAAGCGAATCTGGTCGCTTGGCGCAGCCATCTCCCACTTCGAGGGAATGCGTTCGGGTTCCAGGATAATCTTTTTCGAAACAGCCATCGCTCCGGTGGTGGCAGCGGTGGTTTGCAGAAACGAGCGACGGGTAATCTGTTTTTTGCTCATAGTTCTCTCCGGAAAATTTGAGGATCGGGAGTTACTTCAACTTCTGCATGCTGACTTCCTTGAAGAACACGATGTCGTTGTTGCTGTGATTCTGCAATCCGAACCAGCCTTCCTCGGGGCGGCGACCGCGCTGGGGCTCAAAATCAAACTTCTTGTCGGGGACCGGCTGGCCTTCGGTATAGTCGGTGACTTTCACGCCATTGAGTTCGACGACCGTGTGGGGCCCATCGAGGGTGATGATCATGGTGTTCCATTCGGGACCAGGCTTACCGGGCTTCGCGAGAGGCTTCGTCAGCGAATAGAGCGTGCCAGTGATGTGGTAGTCGTCTTCGTTCGAAGTTTCAGGATGGTTATCGATCTGGACTTCGTAGCCGTAGTGCACGGGCATCCACTCCTCACGCGGCTCCAGAGGGATGCGAACAAAGACGCCCGAGTTATCATTTTCGTCCCGCATCTTGAAGACGACTTTCAGCGTGCAATCTGCGATGGGACCGCCGGTCCAGTAGAGGAGCCCCATCCCGCCGCCGGAGCGGATGAGCCCGCTTTCGACCTTCATGCCGCCCGGACCTACATGCTTCCACCCATCGAGACTCTTGCCGTTGAAGAGCTGTCTCCACTGGTTGGGGTCGCCTGTGCAGGCGTTCTGCTCGTTCGCTCCGAGGGCAGTCACAACACACGAAACAGTCAGAACTAGACAGGCTGCCAGCCGTGTCATCCCGTGATACCTCCGTTAAAGAAAAGAACAACATCAGTCTATCCACGAAGTCCGGCCAAGACAACGCAGCCACGATTCTATAGACT
>DATJZF010000031.1:0-3068 GCA_035499255.1 Dongiaceae bacterium
GTCGAGAATCATTCCAATTTCACCGTAATACTACGGCTTGACACTTTGCTGCCCGGGGAGTAGTGTCGCGGCGGTACGATTCCTGGTCGCACCAATCCAAAGCAAAACTGTTTCGTTTTCTCCGCATGGTGCGGACACTTACGCTCGAATTCCTTCAAGGAGGAATCTAGATGCATAGCAGGTTTCTGAAATCTCTCGTAGTTGCAGTCGCATTCGTTGCCACCGCGGCCGGTTCTTTTTCCGCCCGCGCGCAGGGCAGCTCAGATGAAAAGGAAAAGCCGCCCGTCTACACCTATGTGGCCCAGTGGGCGGTTGCCCGCCAGGACTGGCCGGCCTTCGAAAAGTCCGGAGCACAGCTCAAGCCGATGTTCGAAAAGCTGATGGCCGACGGAACGATCATCGGTTACGGCTCTTACAGGCTCGCGGTACACACCGACGGGGCGCCGAACCACGGAGATTGGTGGACTGCCACGTCCATGGCAAACGTTCTGAAGGTTCTCACGGCTCTTGCTTCTCAGCCTTCAAATCCGGATATCGATCGAATCGAAGCCGCTTCAAAGCACTGGGATTTGATTCTCGAGAGCCGCCAATATGCAACCCACTCGGGCAGCTTCGACAACGGCTATCTCCGGGTTGCTACCTGGAAGGCCAAGCCGGGTGAGGGTCAGGCCATGGACAAGGCCATCAACGCCTACATCGTTCCGATGCTGGACAAACTGATGGCCGATGGCGCCCTGCACTCCTACTCAGTGGATCATGAAGCGATTCACTCCGACGATCCCAATGAAGTCGACGTCGCCATCGTCGCCAATAGCGCGGACGGACTGGATAAGTTCATGGCCGGTATCGATGCCGCCGCCAAGGCAAATCCGCTGGGCGGCCCTGCCTTCGGTGCCACGATTGATTCATCCGCTCACCGGGACTTTCTGGCTATCGCCTCAGGGGCTTCCAAGTAGCGCGTACCTGACGCGAACCGCTAGGAACCATTCATAAGAAAAAACGCCCTGACCGCCGAAGAGCGGCCAGGGCGTTTTTCTTTTAGCAAAAGTAGTCTCTAGAACAGATTCCACAAAAACTGATTGTAGACTTCGTGGTGGTACTGCACTTCCGGCACCTTCACAAACGTCCCCAGCAGACGCGGACAGCGATCCGCCGACGCCTGCTTCAATTCCAGGTAGCGGTTTTTCACATCTTCGCCCAGCAACTTCGTCGTCCACTCCGCTTTGTGAAAGTCCTGCATCGCGGTGTAAATGTTGTCGGGCAGATAGCGCTCCGCCTGGCGCAGATTCTTGATCTTCGCCGTCTGGCCGTCGAGCCCCGTCTTGAAGATCGAGAGCATCACCATGTAAGGGCTCGCATCCGGACTTACGGACCGAACCTCCACTCGCATGCTCTTCTCGTTCCCGATCGGGATGCGGATCATCGAGCCGCGATCCACCGGTGACGCCTTGATCTGGTTGGGAGCTTCAAAGTGAGGATCGAGCCGCCGGTACGCATTGACGCTGGCATTGAGCAGCAGGCAAATGTCGTTTCCATGCGTCAGGATTCGGTCCAGGAACGCCCATCCGAATTTGCTCAGCTTTTCCTCGCCCTTCGGATCCCAGAACATGTTCTTCGCGCCCTTGCTCACCGAGACGTTCGTGTGCATGCCGCTGCCGTTCACGCCCACCACCGGCTTCGGCAGAAAGCTCGCGGTGAAGCCCATTCGCGTCGCCACTTGCCGGCAGATGAGTTTGTAGAGCTGGATCTGGTCCGCCGCGGCCACCACTTCCCCGTAACCGTAGTTGATTTCAAATTGCGAAGGCGCCACTTCGGGATGGTCCTTCTCGTTCTGAAAGCCCATCGAACGCTGCACTTCCGCGCACGTATCGATGAAGGTGCGCAGCGGATCGCCCGGCAACGAGTGGTAGTAGCCGCCCGTATTCACATACTCGAATTTGCCCGTCTCCGCATAGCGCCGCTCCGCGTCCTTGCCGTTGAAGAGAAACCCTTCGATCTCGTTTGCGGCGTTTAGCGTGTAGCCTTCGCGCTTGTGCAACTCGTCCGCGTATCCCTTCAGAGCTCCGCGAATATCGGCGGCGTAGGGCGTCCCGTCCTTGTCGATCACCTGCCCGAACACCAGCACCTTGCCTGAACCGAACACGTCGGCCGGCGCCCAGTAGAACGCGCCCCAATCCATCGCCAGTCGCAGGTCGCTTTCCCGCTGCGCCGTGAAGCCGCGAATTGAAGAGCCGTCAAACGTCAGATTGTCCCAGCTCTTGATCAGGAATTTCTTGTCGTAGTCCAGCATGTGCAGGCGGCCTTCCAGGTCGCTAAAAAGTACGGTGACCGCCTTGATCCGCCTTTCGTCGGTGAGATACTTGATCCGTTCTTCCTGAACTTTGTGCGGCGCTACACGATTTTTCCGCTGTTCTTTCGCCTTCAAATTCAAATCTTCCAGCTCTCCGTAAGATAGCGCCAGGAAATCGCGAAGTTCGTTGGACATGTCCCTCCTCGAATTTAGGTAAACCTCAACTCAGCGGAAGGATCAAATGGAAGCCACACTGAGCGGTTTGCCGCGACAAGGGTATCGCGCCGCTCTCGCGAGCGTCAAATCCAAAAATTCTATGGGCTCCCGCCGCCATTCAGACGGGCGCCGTCGCCATGCGGCTATCGAGCTGCTTCGGTTTCTCACACCGCCAGCTTCGCGCCGCTAGCGTCCTCGCCCGGCCTCTCCTTCGGTCGCGCGATTCCCTGCGCAATATTTCCCGAAGCCGCATCCGGGCCTTGTGCAGTTGCGATTTTGAGTTCCCCACAGAACATCCCACGATTTCAGCGATTTCATCGTGGCGATAGCCTTCCACGTCGTGCAACACGAACATTTGGCGGCATCCGGGCGCCAACCGGCCTAGCGCGCGATCCAGAACCACGCGGTCCAGCGCTCCCCTCAGCCGCAAGTCCTCTTCACCCATCTGCACGGTTCTGCAATCGTCCTCCTCCGGGTCGTTCGGTTCGTCGAGCGAGTCCGCTGCCGGAGGGTTCTTCCTGAATCGCATCAGCACGGTGTTCACCGTCACGCGATGCAGCCA
>DATJZF010000032.1:0-9064 GCA_035499255.1 Dongiaceae bacterium
ACGGACGAGGACGAATCCTCGAAATATCTCGCATTGCCGCCGCAACTCAAGCCGCTTTCGCTCGCACCCATCAATCTGCGGATGGTGAACGCGGACTCGAAAGCGGTGTTCGACACGATTGGCAAGCTGGCTGGCTTGACCATGATTTATGACCCGGATTATCCGGCGCGAAAGATCAGCGTGGAACTGAACAACGTGACGCTGGAGCAGGCGCTGGATATTGCCTCGTTCGAGAGCAAGGCGTTCTGGAAGCCAGTGACGGAAAATATCGTAGAAGTCATCCAGGACCAGACGCAGAAGCGGCGCGACAACGAAGAAGAAGTGCTGAAAACGTTTTACATGTCCAATACCGTGACGCCGCAGGATTTGACGGAAATCGTGACGGGCTTGCGACAGCTTTTCGATTTGAAGCGCATCGTGCAATTGAACTCGCAGAATGCGATTACGGTGCGCGCCACGCCCGATGTCCTGGAACTGGTCAGCAAAGTAGTGAACGACATCGACAAGGCGCGGCCGGAAGTGGTGGTGCAGGTGGAAGTGCTGGAAGCGCGCACGGACCGCCTGCGCAACCTAGGAATTACGCCGGGGCAGTCGGCATCTATCGCCATCAATCCAAACACGACGACGCAGAGTTCCACGACGGCTGCGACCACGACGCAAGCCACCACGTTCAATACGTTGACGCATTTGAACAGCAACGATTATCAGGTGACGCTGCCGAACTTCACGGCCAACGCGGTACTGACCGATACGTATACGAAAATCATTCAGGATCCTGAGTTGCGCTCCGTCGACGGACAGCAAGCCAAGCTAAAAATCGGCGACCGCATTCCGATTGCGACGGGCAGCTTCCAAGCGGGAGTAGGCGTGGGCGCCGTGGGCACCGCAGGCTTGGTGAATCCGTTGGTGAACACGCAGTTCCAGTATCAGGACGTGGGCGTGAACATTGATATCACGCCGCGCGTCCACCCGAATCACGAGATCAGTCTAAAAACCAAAATTGAAGTTTCCTCGGTGACGGGCACGTCGACAATTGGAGGCATCAGCCAGCCCATCATCAGCCAGCGCGTGGTGGAGCACGACATTCGTTTGAAAGATGGCGAGGCCAACATTCTGGGCGGATTGATTCAGCGGACGGACACGCGAACGCTGAATGGCTGGCCCGGGCTGGCGAAGATTCCGATCATCCGCTACCTCTTCTCGAGCGACAACGTCGAGCACCAGGAAGATGAGGTGCTGATCATGCTGATTCCGCACATCGTGCGGCTGCCGGATTGGACGCTGGCAAATCTGCGGACCATGTACTCGGGAACAGAAGGCAACGTGCAGACGAAGAGGGAAAGTGCAGTGCGCGTGCCGACCCAGGAAACACCGAAGACGACGGCACAGGCGCCTGGAGCGGGCGTGCCCGGAATCCAAAATCAGCCGGCGATGCAAAATCCTGCGGGGAGTACGGCTCCTGCCGGAAATGTGCCGGGGGCGGTTGCAAATGCGCCGCAGGCTGGGCAGGCGGGCAGATTGCGCTTTGAACCGGGGTCCATCTCCTTGAAGGTGGGCGAGACGCGAACCATCGCGGTCGTCGTGGACAATGTGACCGACTTATTCTCGATTCCCATGTTGCTGCAATTCAACCCAGCGGCAGTTAGCGTGGAAGAAATTCAGCACGCCGTGGCGGAGGGAGCGCACGGCGGGTTCCTCTCCGGCGGAACGCAAGAAATTGCCATCGTCAGCAACGTGAATAAAGAGAAGGGACAGGCCATCATTTCAGCGACGCGCCAGCCGAATACCGCGGGCGTGAGCGGAAGCGGAACGTTGCTGGGGATTGTGGTGAAAGGCATTGCGCCGGGATCGTCCACGATCCAAATCGTGCAGCAAAATGCGAAAGACTCCCAGCAACGGCCGATCCAACTGGTGACCAGCGAAGCGAACGTACAGGTCCAGCCCTAAGCAGCCGTAACGAGAAAACAATGGGTCGCGATTTTTCACTTCAGCGCCGAGTCCGCCGGCGAAACGTGTCGAGCGCGGCGGGGATGAGTCTGCTGGAGCTGATTATCGCGTGTTCGATTCTGGTGATTCTTTCTTCGATGGCGATGCCGATGTACCGCTACGCGATGGTGCGGGAGAGAGAGAAAGAGCTGCGGTACGACTTGCGGACTATGCGGGATGCGATTGATCGTTATCATGACCTGGCCAGTCAGCATAAATTCCGGACGCCGGTGGGCAGCGACAATTATCCGAAGGATTTGGATACGCTGGTACAAGGCGAAGCGATTGGCTCGGACGGTAAACGGCTGGTGTTTTTGCGCAAGATTCCCGTGGATCCCATGACCGGGAAGGCGGATTGGGGATTGCGGTGTAGTTCGGACGACTACGATTCGAAGACGTGGTGCGGGACGAATGTATTTGACGTCTATTCGATTTCGATGCAGACGGCGATGGACGGGACAAAGTACACGGACTGGTAGTTGGCTGGAGGTGCGGACATGAAAGAGAGACAGAACTGGTTGAAACGTTGGTCCGCGCGCGTGGAGATGCGGCGCAGAGGAGCGCCGTGTGCGGGATTCACGATGATCGAGTTGATGATCGTCATCGCGATCATTCTTATTCTGTTGGGTATGGCGGCACAACGCTACGACATGACGATTCAACGCTCGCGAGAGGCCACATTAAAGCATGACTTGATGGTGATGCGCCAGGCGATCGATGACTACACGCTGGACAAGCAGGCGGCGCCGCAATCGCTGGACGATCTACAACAGGCGGGGTATTTGCGAGAAGTGCCGTTGGACCCGGTGACCCACCAAAAGGATTGGGTGCCGCAATTTGACAATGTAGTGATGAGCCCGGATCAGGTGACGACGGGGATGGTGGACGTGCACTCGAATTCGCAGGGGAGTTCGCCGTTTGATCATACGGCGTACAACACGTGGTGAAACGCGGCGACGAAGCGGGCCGCGCCGGAAACCGAGCGCTTGGATATTCTGATTGTCGCCGTTCGATTTTTCTCGGATTCCACAGAAAGCACAGCAAGAGTGCCTGTGCCACTTTCACTGGGCCACTGCACGATTGCGAGCTGATTTGACGAGGCGGCGCGTGTTCGCTATAGTGAACATGCGGGGTGGAGCAGCCTGGTAGCTCGTCGGGCTCATAACCCGAAGGTCGTCAGTTCAAATCTGACCCCCGCAACCAATTCTAGTTGATTACACGCGGCTTAGAGGATGCTCCCTCTAGGCCGCTTTCATTTTCCTCGTTTCGGTACAAGTGCGATGTACATGATTCGACGGTACCGATACTCCGACTCCTCCGCGCACGAATTCTTCAGTCCCCCATACGGCAGAATCTGCTGTTGTGGTCGGTGCGATTTAAGTGTTAGGCGACTCGGGGATGTCTGTGCCTGTGATTCAACCTAGTTCGCTAAGGCGCTGGGAACGCTCAAATAATCGAGCTGTGACCGCACCGAAAACGAAACCGCCGACGTGCGCTAGATAGGCGACGCCACCCGTGGCGCCAGCCTGTGCGCCGGCCACGCTGCCGGCGTTTACAAGCTGGGTGAGAAACCAGAAACCGATCAACAAGGCCGCGGGGATCAAGGTAACGCGGATCCAGAAGAAAATGACCAGCAAAGATTTGATCTGATCGCCGGGGTAGGTGACCAGGAATGCGCCCATTACGGCGGCTATGGCACCGCTAGCACCTAGGTTAGGAACGGTCGAGCTGGGAGAGGCGGCGACCTGAGCCGCCATCGCCGCTAACCCGCCAAGCAGATAAAACACCGAGTACTTGAATGGCCCCATGGAGTCTTCTACTTCCGGACCAAAGGCCCAGAGAAACACCATATTTCCGATGATGTGCGACCAACTGCCATGCATGAACATGGCTGTTAGAATGGTGATCCAATGATGACCAGAAACTATACTTGCCGGCACTGCGGCCCATTTCAGCACAAACGCGTCGCCGCCCATAATTTCCAGGGCGAAGACAAACACGTTGACAACAACGATCAACACGGTCGCAGCCGGAAACTGAGCCGGGCGGCGGGTCGCGTCTGACAGCGGGATCACAGTTCCCACGTTATCCTCCCGTATGGGTAAACTTCGCAATGTTTGTGCCCAGCCTGAGACACAACCAGTCTGGATCCGAGACGCGTTCCTGTTCCGCGGGCGGGCACAGTTAGGGAAGAATCACTGATAAATGTAAAGGCGCACTACGCCAGCTTGGCTACAATCGTCCGCGCACGCATGGACAGCGCCAGCCGTGCGGACCCGCTGAACAACATGGCGATACCGACCAGCATGCCAATCACCCATGGCGTGTTGGAAGGCCACGTCCTCCAAATCAGAACCGCCATGATCAGGCTGATGATTCCGTCGACAAACAACCAGCCAGAGCCCGGCAGCGGACGCAGCTTAACGGCTAGCGCAAATTCCAGGATTGCTCCCAGAAGCAGGTACATCGCCAGCGCCAGGGTAAGAGCACTAAGCCCCGTGCCGAGATGGAACAGCAAGTAACCGCCCACTAATACATAAAGCACGCCAAGCAGCATTTGCCAAACCATCGCGCCTGCTCCGCGGGTCTCCCATCCGAATACCACATGGGCTATACCGCTGAAAACCAGCAGCACGCCCACAATGATTGTTGCGGCAAGCCCGGCAGCGGGGGGAACAAAAATCGCCAGCATTCCGGCAAGAATCATCAGAATGCTGGCAACCATAGACCATCGTACTTCCTCTTTCGCAAATGTGGTTATAGATGTCGCCATAGAACCTCCTTTGCCGGTCTCTCGGAGACCGGCTCATTTTCAAACCGGGGTGATTACGATCGAGACCTAATTCTGTTCTGCCAAGGAGAGTGCAACGCTATAGCAGCGCTAGCTGCCTTTCTCTATATGGGCAGCCGCCTTCCTCAACTGGGCGGCCATTGCGGCCCTGAGCTTCGCCGATCTTTCTTCGTGTTCCTTTTTGATTTCGGCGATTCGCGCGTTGATGGTGGCTTTCGCCTCGCGCTGCGCTTTGGCAGCTTTCTCTTGCAAAGCGTTTATCTTTGCGTCCGTCTCTTTCTTGAGTGCTTCGGATCTCTGTTTGGCCTCATCAACCTTGTTTTGCAGCTTCTGGTTGAGCGCGTCAATTTTGGCCTGGATTTTCGCCTTGCGCTCGGCACGGGCGTGTGCGTGCTCGGCCTTGAGTTCGGCAATTTCGACTCGGAGTGCGGCCAGCTCCTTCGTCCGCCTTTCTTCTTCGAAGTGCTCCCGTTCTGTGCGAAGCACGGTCCCCCCCAGCGCTTCCATTCTGCTATCCACCGGGGTAACCCATTCCTCGCTCACATCAGCAAGCACCGCGGTTTTGCCGGGCTTAAGAGATGTTGCGACATCGTCCAGAAAATCGACATTCACGTCTGCCAGATACGCATCGCGGAGCATCCCGACGCTCGCCCCGATGGCGGCTCCCACCGCTAGACCTACCGGGCCTCCCAGCACTCCAATCAGGCTACCAATCCCCGTACCTGCCACTGCGCGAATTGGAAAATCGCCGTCTACTTGCTTCATGCTAACTGTGCCGTCCGCGTTCTTCTGGATCACGGATTCGGCATGGATCGCAATGCTCCCGTCTTGGTCGAGTTCCTTGAGGGCACGCGATCCTTCATAGGCCTTGGTTTCATTCTCAAAAATTACAGCCAGCATTCGCTCCATGGGCTCTCCTTTCTCAAAATGGTTTGTGCGCCATGCGTTGCTACTCTCGTGGGTATAAACGCTGAAGGAAAAACGGACAGGCGATTTTCCGGCCAGAACACGTTCAAGCTGCTCGCATGACCGGCGTCAATCTAGACGCCAGCGGTTGAGCGTCTTTCCCTATCAGCTCAGCGAACTGGCTCGAACGCGCCCGACCCTCGCCCTTGGAATTCATAGGACGAGCACCAGGTCTTTGCAGTGATACGAATCACACCCCAGTGTGATCTGCGTCCCGAAATGAAAATTACTAAGAGGTTGCGTCGAACCCCCGCTCCGTCCCGTACGAACCCATCCCTGTCGGGCAGGGTTCGGCGGCCAACCTGAACGAAGGCGAATCTCAAATTTGTGGTGTCGAGATCACGCCGGGAATCGGCACTTCAGCTCTGGCGATGAGTTTCCGGTTTCATCGGAGGCTTGTACCGCTTGAAGTACACCAGCGCGCCGATGCCACTCACGATTGCAAGTACAATGAGAAGATAGAGCGCCGGCCGGTAATACTGCGCAAAGAAGGCAATGACGCTCTGCCCATACGCGCGGCCTAAATAGGCCATAGCAAAAAAGCGCACAGCGCGGCCGGCCGCCAAGCCTGGCAAAAACTTGCGCTCTGGATAGTGCAATATCCCCGCAGCCGCCAGGACAGTAGTGAAGGGAAAAGGTGGCGGCAGCATGGCTCCGACCGATACCACCAGACCGGCACCCCGCTTCTCAACCCACTCGTACACTTGCGCTGTGCGGGCTTTCCCAAATTTCTTCTCAAGCGTGTGCTCGCCGCTCTTTGCTGCAAAACGATACGTGAGATATCCTCCCGTCACTTCACCTATGATCGCCATTAACGCGTAGTAGGCCCACCATTCCGGGTTATGCGATGCCAGGAGAATGACAGCAAGATCTACGCTTCCCGCCGGAGCCGAGACAAATGGCGCGTTGTCGGCGATGCCGAGCAGGACCAATCCTGGTATGCCCAAGCTGTGGATCCATCTCCACACTGAATTTTCCGGTCTGATAGCAAAGAGCACGATCGGCATAGACGCTCACCCACGCGGGGCCCCTTCCCGGTGCCTGTTAGTTGACACACGCCATCTTCACCTCATTAGGCGAGTAATTGGCGCAATCTTAGCTGGATACAGGCGACCGACGGCGTGATGTTCATCACTGACGATAAGAGCCGTTGCGCTTTGAATCGTGTCAATGGCGATGGCTACGACAGAAGTTGCAGCCTCTCGGCGCCTGGCCGGCGACAGGCCCGGCCTCGCTTTGACGTCTCAGAAAGCAGAGCGAAAGCTCCCACAGTGCGGCCTAACGATCCCGCGCCGCCGCGTCGCGGTTTCGGTCGTTCGGGATGTCTTGAGCCTGTTCCTCAATCCTCTTGTGCTGATTCTTAGAAATCGTCCGCCCAATGACTCAACCGCGGGCAGCGCCAATGCACCGTATGCCTTGAGGGCGGATTCCTCCGAATCGATCGATATGCAACGATCCAGTAACCCTTTTTCATGGAGGCTCCTTTTCAAAATTGCGCAATTCTTATTCATCTATTTAACGCCCTTCTTGCTTTTCGAGAGCATGCTCTCGTAGCCTCGAGTTCCTACTCCGGCAGACTCTTCGTTCCCTTCACCTCGAATGTTCCTAGCACGGTAGGGACGCCCGTGGCCGGCTGACCGCCCCCGATCGACAGCGAATATTTGCCTTCGGCGATGATCGGCTCCCCAGCGTCGGTGACCATGCTCAGATCACGATCCTTCAGCTCGAAACGAACAGTCTGGGCTTCGCCGGGCTTCAGGTGCACGCGCTTGAATCCGCGTAGAGCCCGCAACGGCGCGCCTGGGACATTCGGGAAGCCGAGATAGAGCTGCACGACCTCGTCGCCCTCGCGCTTGCCCGTGTTGGCGACGGTCACTTCCGCCACAAGAGGATCGCCCGCGCTAATTGCTTTCTTGGGCAGCCGGAGCCAGCGATAGGAGAACGAGGTATAGCTCAAGCCATAGCCGAACGGAAACAGCGGCTTGCCTTCAAAATAGCGGTAGGTACGACCTTTCATAGCGTAGTCTTCAAACGGAGGCAACTGGTCGACGCCGCTATAAAAAGTGACGGGAAGGCGGCCAGCGGGATTGTTTGCGCCGGAGAGGGTTTGCGCTATCGCCGCTCCGCCTTCTTCGCCCGCGTACCACGATTCGAGGATGACGTTCGCGTGTTCTTTGGCCCAGTTCACGGCGAGGGCGCTGCCGTTGGCGAGCACGAGCACTACAGGTTTTCCAGCGGCCGCCACAGCTTCCAGCAGCTCCTCCTCGGGCTTGGGAAGATCAATGCTGGTGCGGTCGCCTCCTTTAAATCCTTCTTCGCTGACGGGCATCTCTTCGCCTTCCAATTCACTGGTAATGCCGAGGACCGTGACAACGACGTCAGCATGCTTCGCCGCTTGCATGGCCTCTGGATTCGGCCGCGGGTCATATTTCGACCAAAGTAGCTGCGCCTTCAGGGGACCAGCGCTGCCCTGACCGTAACCGACTTTGACGTAAACCTTTTTCCCTTGCTCGAGGTGAACGTGTCCGGCTCTCACCTGTGGCGCCTCATCGCCACCGACCCAGCCGTGGGCAATTGGCCGGCCATCGACCTCGATCCTGGCGAAGCCGCCTTGCAGGCGCACGCCGACAGTGTAGTCTCCAGTCTCGGCTGGCGTGAGAAAGCCGGTCCACTCAATGCGCAGTGGATATTTACCTGCCGCCTCCACGGGGATATCTTCCGCCTTCAGGTCGAGGTTGTTCACCTGTCGCTCCGCCAGTACCGTTCGTTGCGGCCCCCACATCTCTCCAGTGGAAAATTCCGCAGTGAGCCCCGGACGGCCTTCCAGAGTAGTGAGGAACGAAGTCGGTACGACATCGCCTTCATAACGCAAAAACTGAGTTCCCGGAACATAGGTGATTTCGGCGCCTGGAAATTCCGCTTCGATTCCCTCCAGCACGGAAACCGTATGCGTGGGTCTGCCGTTGTAATTGCCCAACAGGTATCTGGTCTGGTCGGCGAGCGGACCGACCAGAGCGATCTTGATGCCGGTCTTCTTCAACGGCAACGTTCCGTCGTTCTTGAGCAGCACCATGGACTCGTTGGCGAGCGCCCGCGCCAACTCGCGATGCGCGGGGCTGTCGAGTTCGCTATCGTCGATCTTTGCATAGGGAACCAATTCCGGCGGGTCGAACATGCCCAGCTTGATGCGCGCGGTGTACAGCCGGATTAGCGCGGTATCGATGTCGCCTTCTTTCAGAAAGCCTTGTCTGTAAGCATCGAGATATGGCTTGTAATCGGCGTCATCTTTTATATCGGAGTAATTCAGACATTCATTGTCCA
>DATJZF010000033.1:0-2015 GCA_035499255.1 Dongiaceae bacterium
TCTTGCAGGACTTGCGAAGGGACGTTGCAGGCGGTGAGTTCGTAGCCGGCAGGAAGGATAACTTTGTTGCGCTTGATGCCGAGCGGGCGATTGAAGACGATGGCGTCGCCATCGCGATAGTAGCTCTTGGCGTCTTTGTAGGTTTTGAGGATGAGGACGCGGCCTTGGCCTTCGGGAGGAACGGGACGCGGGAGCGTGATTTTGATGAAATTGGTGTCCGCGTCGGCGTCGGACATGAGCGGATCTTTGCGGGCGTCTGTGCCGCTGACAACTTCGAATTTAAGGGGCTGGCCGGACATGGAGTCGATGACGGATTCGTCGCTGGCGACGCTGCCTTTGCGGATCGGATTGTAAAAAGAGGTGGCACCGGGAGTGGTGGCGGTAACTTCGTAATAGATTTTGAAGCTGGCGGTTTCGGGAGCGAGCAGTTCGTAACGCGTGTATTCGTCGGTTTCGGTTTGTTTGGTCGTTGCGGCGGGTGTGGGCTGCTGGGCTGGGAGGGAAGTTTGGAGGAACAGCGGCAGGATAAGCAGCGCGATGCGAGCGAAACGGCGCATGGAATTGCTCCTTGGGTCTTGCTCGTCGAAACGAGGCGACATCATCCTTGAGTAGGAGGTTGATGTAAAGAGTGAGTCGGTAAAAGCAGGAAGTCGCCGGGCACCTTAGACCGAGGTCGGAGGAAAAGCGGCGTCGAGCCGCCGCACTCCCGAGGCGCGGAGTCCCACGCGAGCGCAACTTCAGCGAAAAGAGAAGCTCGGTTGCGGACGGCGGAAGGTAAAATTGGGGAGTTGAGTTGGAGTCGTGGGGGACAAGGATGGCCAAGAAGCCGGGGTATGACGACGCCAAGCTGATTTTGAAGTTGTACGATTTGCGGCGCGAGCCGGAGATGCGCAAGGCGCGGCAGTGGTGGTTGACGACGTTCTGGCCGGAAAGCGCGGACGATTTTCTGAAGGTGTTCAGCGTATCGGGAACGCCGGAGAACAACTGGTTCCGGCAAGTGGTGAGTTATTGGGGCATCGTGGCGTCGTTTGTGAATAACGGGGTGTTGAACGAGAAGCTGTTTCTGCAGCCATCGTTTTCGGGCGAACTGTTTTTCATATTGATCAAGTCGCGGCCGTTTCTGAAAGAGCTGCGGGAGCGGACGAAGAATCCCGATTTGATGTTGAACCTGGAGCGCGCGATTCTGGGATCGAAAGAAGGGCGCGCGATGTACGCGAAGATGGAGCCACGCGTTCTGGCAGCGCGTCCGAAGAAATAAGTGTGAGGGCAGACTTGGAAACGGTATTGAGGAGGTTCATGCTCGGGTTGGGATGTGTTACCGCCGCGCTGGTGTTTGCCGCGGGGGCACGCGCGGAGGACTGCGGTGGCGGCGTGCACATGCAGCTGAGCGCGCCAGAAACGGCGCAAGGAACGCTGCTGCTGGCGGAGGTGCGCAGCGTGAAGCAGCTGACGTCGATCACGGGGAAATGGGGCGAGCGAGAGGTGCCGTTTTGGAAGGAAGATGCGAACGGGAAGGCCGAGTCGAGCGAAGATGTGCGGCGAGCGTTGTTAGGTGTGGACCTGGAGAAGCCCGCGGGGAAATACTCCTTTACTGCGGATGCGCAGTTGGCGAGTGGTGAGCGAGTGAGTTGTGTGGTGAGCATTGGAGTGGAGGAAGGGCACTTTGCGAAGGAAAGCTTGACCGTGAAACAGCAGTTCGTCGAGCCGAACCCGGAGCAGGAGGCGCGAGCCAAGGCGGAGCAACAGCGTTTGCGCGAAATCTATGACACGGTGACACCCGAGCGGCTGTGGGATGGGCCGTTTCGCATGCCGCTGGTAGGCGATTTCAAGGGCAGCAATTTCGGCAAGCGGCGGATTCTGAACGGCCAGCCACGATCACCGCACGGTGGAACGGATTTTCCGGCGCCGACAGGGACACCCGTGCACGCATCGCAGCGCGGAAGAGTGGTGCTGGCCGAGGAACTGTTTTTTTCGGGGAACACGGTGGTCGTGGACCATGGCTTGGGGATCTACAC
>DATJZF010000034.1:0-19312 GCA_035499255.1 Dongiaceae bacterium
ATGCCCGACCTACATCCCCGGAATACCCGTAACGGGAGATGCGTACGGGCTGGTTCTCGCGGATTATCAGATCTACATTAAGCCCGGCCTCGGCACTCCGTTTGACCATTCCTACGGAGACGGCAATTTCTATGACTGCACAAATCGGGATGCCAACGAAACAGGGTACGTGTGGGATCCGACAAATTATTAGGTTAGAGTAATCGGAGGAGGACCGCATGGCAGATCCCGCAACATGTCCGCACCGGAGCGTCGAGTACCGACCCGTAGATCACGGGAACGGCAAACACACCGATCGCTGGCAGTGCACCGAATGCCCGATGGAATTCTGGCCGATGGAGTGGCAGACACTCCCGCCAGCACTCCAAATCTACGGCTCAGGTTCGGCGCCAGCGAATGAAAAAAAGGAGCAGTGAGCTATTTGCCTCGGGCGCCTCACCGCGCCCCAGGTTAAGCACTCACCTCTTGAGAGGAGCCAGATGACACCGCACACCGTTGACGCAACCTAGAACGAAAATGGGGAGGGCACACGCATGGAGTGTCCCGAATGCGGAGGCCTGAGTGAAGTCACCAAAGTGCGAGCCTACGGCAAGCTCACCTGGCGGCGCCATCGTTGCGTTCACTGCAAAAAAAGATTCAGCAGCTACCAGAAGGCGCCGAGAATCGTCGGACGCGCTCTCAAGATGCGGCGGAAGGCACGGGTCTGAAGACCCGCCGCTACAAGGGCGAAGAGAAGGCCCACCGTCACAAATCGAGGGTGGGCACCCGCGCGCTTGGCAGCAGAGCGGCCTGATCTTGCTGACGTTTGCGCAACGAGAAGCGGGAGCAGTGGTCGGGTAGTCCGAAGAAATTCCCAAAGGCGAAGAGAAGACCCACGCATTCATTCCGTGGAAAGCGCGGGATGGCGAAGAGCGCGCAAACAGCGCGACAGGACGGGGCCCCCTGAAGTACCCCCGCGCTCCACACCGAAAAGCCGCAGGGCTCGCAGACGGCGTTCGCCCTGCGCTACAGGTTATTTGGCGGAGTATTCGTCGCGGAGGCGGGTTTGGCGACTGGTCATCGGGATTTCGTTGCCATTGATGAACACCATTTTGACGTCGGTCTTTACGTCGAGAGGATCGCCGGTGGAGACAACGACGTTGGCGGTCTTGCCGGGGTCGAGCGAGCCGAGCTTGTCCGCAACGCCCCAGACTTCGGCGGCATTCAGCGTGATGGATTTGAGGGCTTCGTCATAGGGGAGGCCGAAGCCGGTGGCGAATCCGGCGGCATAGGGCAGATTGCGGGCGTTGTGAGAATCGTAGGAAGCAATGACGATCTTGACGCCGCGCTTGTAGAGTTGCGCAGGAAGGCTGTAAACGGCATCGAAGCGCTCTTCAGGCTTGGGGGATTCGTAGATGGGGCCGACGATGACGGGAACTTTGAGAGAGGCGACGTAATCGAGGACGGATTGCGAGTGGCTGATGTGGTTGAGGATGAATTTTAGATTGAATTCGTGGGCGAGGTTGACGGCGGCCTGAAGGTCGCTGGACTCTTCGGCGGCGAGGACGATCGGCTTTTTGCCTTGGAGGTAGGGAAGGAGAGCTTCGAGCTTGAGGTCGCGTTTGGGCGGATTGGGCGGCTGTTTCTTGGTGTCTTTATCTTTGTCAGCAGGCTTGGCGGAGTCTGAAGAAGAGTCGGACTTGCCCTTGTCGTAATCGGCTTTTTTCTTCTCGAAGTCGGACCATTTTTGCGCGTAGTCCTGCGCATCGAGGAAGGCTTGCCGCATTTGCGCGGCGAGGCCCATACGGGTGGAAGGGAATTTGCGTTCGCCGCGTTCGTTGCGACGCTGCTCGCCGGTGAAATTCAGAGGCATGGCGATATCGCGAACGAGGAGGTAATCGGTTTGCGATTTGCCGTCGAGTTGGATGAAGGAGTCCTGACCGGGAATAGTGTCGCGGCTTGCCGGAGCGACGATGGCGTTGGTGATGCCGTTGAGACGGGTGACCGGGATGAGCGCGGACTCGGCGTGAAAGGCGTCGTAGACGTGCATGTGCGGCATGATTTCATCGCTGGGCTCGAGGAGGTCGTTGGTCATGTCCTCTGCGGAGATTTCCGTGAGGCCGAGGGCGGTTTCGGAGTCGATGAGGCCGGGATAGACGGTCATACCGGTGGCGTCGACGACGCGAGCGTCTTTGGGAATAGAGACGGAACCGGCAGCGCCGACCGCGGTGATCTTGCCGTTTTCGAAGAGGACGACACCGTTTTCGATGACGCCGTGAGAAACGGTGAGAACCTTGCCACCCTTGATTGCTACGGGTTTTTGTTGAGCCGGGGAGAAAGAAGCGAGGAAGAGCGAGGCCATGACAAGCGAAAGAACGCGGGGAAGTAATAGTGAGAAGGAGAAGAGGGATTCCTCGCTTCGCAGACTCCGCTCGGAATGACGGGTTTTTGAAATTGAGTAAGGAAAACGGTTGAAGTCGTGCGGACATGGGGAGCAGGAGTTCTGCGCCCCTACGCGGTCGATGCGACGAGTGTTTATTTTTCGGCCAGCCGGAAGGTCGAAGCGGAGTGTGCGGATCACAGGCCCTCCTTGTAGTACGGCATACCGAAGCCGGGAAGTGAGCGGTCGAAGTAAACGGCTCCGTCGATGAAGACTTTGCTGGGGACGGCGTTGCTAGAGAGGGGATAGCCGTCCCAGATGACGAGATCGGCGTCCTTGCCGACGTCTATGGAGCCGACCTTGTCGTCGACGCCGATAATCCATGCGGCATTGATGGTGATCATCTGTAGAGCTTCTTGCTCGGTGGCTCCGCCGTAGCGCATCGTTTTGGCGGCCTCCTGGTTGAGGCGGCGGGCGAAATCGTCGGAGTCGCTCTTGATGGCGACTTTGACGCCTTTGCGCATGGAGAGCACCGCGTTCCAGGGGATGGCGTCCCAAGCCTCTTCTTTGTAGCCCCACCAATCGGCGAAGGTGGCGATGCCCACATTCGCGGCGGCGAGTTGATCGGCAACCTTGTAGGCCTCGAGGGCGTGGTGAAAGGCACGAAGTTTGTAGCCGAACTCTTTGGCCATGGCCATTTCGGTGAGCAGTTCGTCGGAGCGGTAGCAGTGGATTTGGACGAGAAGATCGCCGCGGAGAACGTCGGCAAGAGCGTCGAGTTTCAAGTCGTGCTTGGGCGGGGAGGCGTCCTTATCGCCGTTCTTGACCTTGGCGTTGTAGGAATCCCACTCGCGCATGTAATCCTGAGCCTGAACGAGCGCCTCGCGCTGAACTTCGAAGTTGCCCATACGCGTGGAAGGGAGCTGATTGCGGCTACCGTAGACGCGCTTGGGATTTTCACCACTGGCAAATTTGATGGAGCGGGGAGCGCCGGGAAAGAGCATGGCGTCGCGATTGAGGCCGTATTTGTGTTTGATGACGATGGCCTGACCGCCAATCATGTTGGCGGAGCCGTGAAGGAGGAGGGAAGTGGTCACGCCGCCGGCGAGGCCGTGGTAGATGGATTTATCGTGGTAATCGAAAGCATCGATCATCATCATGTGCGGGGTGACGGGGCTGGTGGCTTCGTTGACGTCGCCGTCGAGCGCGATGTGGGAGTGAGAGTCGATGATGCCGGGAGTGAGGTACTTGCCGCCGGCATCGACGACGGTGACACCGGAGGGAGCGTTGACCTTGGCGCCGACGGCGGCGATCTTGCCGCCTTTGATGTAGATGCTGCCGTTGGCAATGTTGCCGTGAGTGGCGGTCATGATGACGGCGTTCTTGATGAGGACGTCGGTGGGGGATGGGGGAGGGGAGTCCTGAGCGATGGCGGCGAGGGTGATTGCTGCGATGGCGAGGATAGACAAGGCTATCGCCGCTGCGGGCTTGCTGGCGAGACGAAGCTGCATTCGTGCCCCCTTTGGGTTGCAGGAAAACAGATTGAAAAATGAAGGGCGATTTTAGTCAGGGCAGGGCAGGATGGCAACGGAATTTTTGGTATCCCGAAAGGCAAAATGAAAATTGGAAAATTTGGCGGATGCGCCGGAGCGGACCGCCTCAGAAGGCGGTCCCTACAAGGACGAAGAGAAGACCCAGCCTTTGTGCCTACGGAGACTGCAGTTGGGATTTGAGGGAGTGGAGCTGGCGGAATTGGAGGTAAGAGAAGAGGGCGATGAGGACGAGTTGGATGACGAAGCCGGCGATCCAGACGGAGGGATTAAAATGCCAAGCGGGGCCGTCTAGAAGATAGATTGCGGACGGGACAAAAAGTGAGCCGATTGGGATTTTCTGAGGGATTTCGAAGCAGTGCATCGAAGAGAGCACGAAGGTGATGCAGGCGTAGTAGACGAAAAGGTAGAGCACGCCGAGGAGCAGGGGATGCTTACCGCGGCGGAGGTTCATGCACTGCAGGAACTGGAAATTGCAAACGACCCAGAAAATGAAAGCCAGAGAGCGCAAAAGAGCGAAAGGAAGAGCAACCCGAGGCGCCGGCGAAAATGCATGGAAGAGCTTAGCGACGATGAGAACGTTCACCAGAAAAGCGCCGGCGAAGAGAATGGGGGCGGGCCAAAGAGCGTCGATCCACAGGCGCTCTTTGCGCGAGTCCATGAGCAAGCTGCGGGCGCGTTCGCGATTGTGGAGCAGGGTGATTCCGAGCAGGGCGAACAAGAAGAAATCCATGGTAAGGAAAAATGACTGCGAATCGATGATCGACGTCCAGTCAACGAAGAATCCGATGAGCAGGAAATTGAGAATGAGGGAAAAGAGAATGGATTGCGTCGGGGAATAGACTTCGTAACGCTGAGGATCGCGTTTGATGTTCCGAACGACCGCAAGAAGCAGGGAGAAAAAGAAGAAGAGGTCGACAACGACGAGAACGAGGAAGTGGTGGACGCGAAAGCCAAAGAACGAATCAACGAGCGATTTGTCGGTGGCATAGGGAATGAGCCAGGAACGGGCAGTGGCGAAGACGGCCGACTCGAAGGGACCCAGGGAGCTAACGTTCAAGATAGTCCCATGCGGATCGATGGAGAAGAAACTGAAGAGCACTAAACAGACAATGACGCCGGTAACCTGCGAGCCCTTGATGGTAAGCAGGGATAAGAGAAGGGTGAGCGCCTGGAACGTGAGAGAAGAGACAATCAGGACGAGGTAAGCGGCGAGGATGAGGCTGACCCGAGCGCGCGCGAGAACGGCGGCGTAGAACGCAAGCGGCACGAAGCAAAGGCAAATGAAATACATGAGGAGGGGAGCGCCAAAAAGCTTGCCGAGCGTGAGTTCGAGAGAGCTGAGACGGGTGATGCGCTGGTAGTCGAAGGTGTTGTGGTCCTTTTCGGAGTAGATGGAGTTGAGGCAGGCTATGCCTCCACCAACAGCCAAGACGAACGCCTGAATATAGAAAACCATGAAGAGGAGTTCGAGGCCGGTTTGCGCCACTGGGACCTTAATGGCCCTCTCAGAATGCGTGAGGACAAAGCCGATACTGATAGAAATGACGGCGGAAGTAATCGCAGCGATCAGGACCTTGTTGGGGCGAAGTTGCGTGCGGGCGTAGCGGAGAAATTCGGGATTGGAGAAGAGGTTCACATGACCTCGCCGGAAGAGAGTTTGGAGAAGAGGGATTCGAGGGAGTCGGACTTTTCAGTGACGTAGCAGACCGGGGCCCCAGCCTGGACGAGTTCACGGATGAGAGAGGCGAGATCGGCGTCGGAACCGGAGAAGGGGAACTCGACAGAGGCGGGATCGAGTGCGGCAGCGCCGGGCAGATCGTGAGAGTGAAGCCATGTACGAAGGTCGAAACCAGGGGATGCGAGGCGAATGTGAATGCTTCGTGCTGCTCCCGCGCTGCGGAGGACGTCGGCGATTTTTCCGACGCGCAGGAGATTGCCCTTTTCCATGATGGCGACGGAGGTACACATTTCCTGGAGGTCAGAGAGGACGTGGGAAGTGATGAAGATGGTTTTGCCTTCCCGGTGGAGCTGTCGAAGGAGGTCTTTGAGCTCGACGCGGGCTTTGGGATCGAGGCCGGAAGCGGGCTCGTCGAGAATGAGAAGCGGAGGATCGTGAACAATGGCGCGAGCGATACCGAGGCGCTGCTTCATGCCGCGGGAGAGGCCGTCGACCATAGCGTTGGTTTTGGAATCCAGGCCGACTTGAGAGATGGCGTGGCGGACGCGGGGGTGGAGGAGGTCGGACTGAATCTTGTAGCAGCGGGCGAAATGGTCTACGTATTCCCAGACTTTGAGATTGCCGTAGACGGAGAAGAAGTCCGCGAGGTAGCCGATGTATTGCTGGGCGCCGGTGGGATGTTGCTGAACGTCGATGTCGTTGACCGTGATTTTGCCGGCGGTGGGAGCGAGCAGACCACAGACCATTTTGAGGGTGGTGGTTTTGCCGGCGCCGTTGGGACCGATGAGGCCAAAGATTTCGCCCTTTGGGATATGCAAGGAGAGATGGTTGGTGGCAACGAGAAGATTCGGGCTGGAGGAGCCGGCCTGGTCGTACTCCTTGGTGACGTCGGTGAGGCGGATCATCGAATACCCGGAGTGATGCTTAGTATATAACTTAGACGCCGAGGAAAGGGCAAGGTTTCTGTCGGACGGTGTCGGGAATAGTTCAACAGAGGGATCTGCGCCGCGCTCCCATCACTGCCCTGTCGGCTGGCCTAGCGAGGAAGTCTTTCGGGAGTTCCTGAAGGCAGCTGGACAATCACAGACAATGTGTGGCTGGAACGAAGGTGTTCGCACAGCCCAAAGCCCATGCGATGTAGGGGGGCGGTCGTGATAAGGTAGGGAAACGTTTCTCCTCTGGAAAGAACGAAAGCGGAGCCGCCCAAACTTCGCATTAGAGGTTTTGGTGGCTCGCGAAGAACCCACCTCGACGGACACATCGATGAGAAGAGTATTGTTGATCGAGCCGCAGGCGGAGAGTCGAGGCGCGCTGGAGTCGTTATTCGAACTGCCGGCGTGGGAGGTGGTCTACGCGCAGGATAACGAAGCGGCGCTGGAGCAAGCGAAGGCGGAATGCTTCGATTTAATCGTGACGAACGCCGAAACCTCCGGAGCCGAGGATATTGTGCTGTTGCGGAAACTACGTAGCGTGCGGCCGCACACACGACTGGTAATCCTGACGAAACAAAAGATGCCTGGAGACGTCCTGAACGCACTGCGGTATCACGCCTTCAGCTACTTTACGGTGCCGGTGCCACGGGAAGACTTGCGCGTGCTGATCGAAGACATCGTGAATGCTCCGGCGTGGGACGATGGAATCGAACTGCTGCAGGGAACGCAAGAGTATGTGGTCGTGGCGGTGCGCTGCGACCTGGGAACGTTGGACCGATTAGTACAGTTCGTGAGGGCCGGAGTGGATTTTCCCGAAGCAGAGAAGGAAGAAGTGGCGTTCGCGTTCCGGGAAATCGTGCTGAACGCGATGGAGCATGGGGGAAGGTTCGATCCCGAGAAATTTGTGGAAGTTTGTTATTTGAAATCGAAGAGGCAGGTAACTTGCCGGGTGAAGGATCCCGGTGAGGGTTTTTCGCTGGAAGAAGTGATGAGTGCGCAAAAAGCGCGACCTCTGCCGGAGGTGGACGGGCGCGGGGATAGCGAGCAGGACCTGGGCGGGCTTGGAATTCTGCTGGCGCGGCATTATGTCGATGAATTGATTTACAACGAAAGCGGGAACGAAGTCTTTTTGGTGAAATGGCTTCCGCCGTGTTCGTGATTCTTCGGGGCGAGTCAGGTTTGGTTCAGAAAAAGTTCATTGGCGGAGCATTGAAGAGAAACAAAAACTGGAGCAGGGTGAATGCGTAATACCAACGCGGTCGGGGGCGAGGATTGCTACGCTGCGGTGGCGTCCTCGCCACGACATGAGAGTGCTGAAGACGGAATAGAGAAGAACAAATAGAAAATAGGTTCGGCTTCGCGGTAAGACCTGCCAAGAGTTCGTGGTTGAGATCCTCCGCTTCGCTCAGGATGACACTGTATTTGTTTGGATGGCGTGGGAGTGGCGCTCAGGCAACGGTTGATTGGAATCGGCATCTTGCAGAATTTCCCCAGAGTAAAATAGAGGCGTAAGAACTTGGCCCCTTCTCCAGGAAGCCAAGGCGATGAAAGAAGACGAAGGGCGTGCCGGCAGCACAGCCGGAACGGTGAAGCAGCGCCGCAGCGGGCGCATCCAGCGGCAAATCCCGATTATGCTCCTTGGAAGCGATGCAGAAGGACGGGTGTTTTCCGAGGAGGCGAGAACAGTAGTGATTAGCCGTTATGGCGCCGGTATCGTGTCGGCGCACAAATTGACCGCCGAGCAAGAAGTCACGATGCGGGTAGCGGACACGGGTCAAGAAGCAGAGGTGCGGGTGGTCGGAGAGATCGGGCAACAAGCCGGCGAGCATACCTACGGAGTAGCGTTCGTGGACGAAAGCATTGATTTCTGGCGGGTGGAGTTTCCAGAACCGCCAGCATGGCAGGAAGAACGACTGCCGGTGCTCACGTTGGAATGTGGGGGATGCCAGGGCGTAGCGGAGGTAATGAACGGGGACTTCGAGTATGACGTGTGTGCCATTCACGGAGGCCTGGCGCGATTTTGTGGTGAGTGCGGATTACTGACGGTGTGGCGAAAGCCCACGGGAACTGTGGAATCGAAACGGCGACTGAAGATGGGGAAGAAAAGCCTGAGGGAGGAGACGCGCGAGGCGATCGCGCTTGCGGAATGGGTGGCGCCTCCAACAGAGAGAGCCGTGGCGATTGCGGAACCGGTGGACCGGCGGAGCCGCATCCGAGTGAAGGTCAACTTTTTTGCGTGCGTGCGCTCGGAGCAATTTGGAGAAGAAGTGGTGCCCTGCGTAGACATGTCGAAGGGAGGAGTGAGCTTTCGAGCGCGCCAGCGTTATGAGAAGGACATGAAGGTGCAAGTGGCGGTGCCGTTCGCAGCGGAGGAGCGGGAAGCGCCAGCGATTTTCGTACGGGCGAGAATAGCGCATGCGCGGGCAGAGGGCAATGGAGGTTGGCGGTGCGGGGTGGAGTTCTTGAAATAGAAGCAACGGCGAGGGAAGAAAAGACAAATCGTATAAGGTACGAAGTGCAAGGTGCAAAGTGAAAGCGCAAAGGGGTGCAGTTAGAGTTCAACTGGGGCGGGGTCGAGGGCGGAGACGGGAACGGCGGGAAGTTCGGCGGAGAAGCAGAAACGAGAATCGGGCGCAGCGATGACGGAAACCTCGCCGCCGTGTGCGCGGAAAATGTTGCGGGCAACGGCAAGGCCCAATCCGCTATGGTAAGAGCCGGAGTGGAAGAACGGGTCGAAAAGACGAGAAAGATCAGCGGATGAAAGATAAGGGCCGGCATGGTCGATCAGGAAGCGCGCGCCGCCGCCGGGGCGGACTTCGGCGCGAAGGTGGATGGAATCGCTGGCCGGTGAATGATCAACGGCGTGAGACAGGATGTGAGAGAGAGCGGTGCGAGTCTTTGGCTCGTCGACGAGGAGTGAAAGATCGTTGGGAGCAGTGACGGAAAGCTTGATGTTGCGAGAGGCCGCCGAGTCCCTGGCGGCAGCGGCAACCGAACGCAACGAAGCAGCCAGATTTGAGGGTGTGCGATCGATGTGAGACGGCTGGGAATAAGATACAAAATCCGAGACAAGAGCTTCGAGGCGGGCGGACTCCTGAAGGATGGAGTTGAGGAGTGATTGGCGCTCCGAAGGAGTGAGATTGCCATTGCGAAGCAGGCCGAGGGAAGTGGACATCAGTACGAGAGGGCTACGAATCTGTCCGGCGATGGCGGCGGAGAGGCGGCCGACCACGGCAAGCTTTTCTTCCTCGAGGAGATGAGAGCGGGTGCGGGTAAGTTGCTCGAGGGAATCGGCGAGATAGAGTTCCTTGCGGCGAAGATGGTTGACCAGCAGCCAGACAACCAGACCAGTAAGAGTGTAGACGAAGGAGATGGTGGAGGCTTCGACATACTCATCGACTTCGACAGTGCCAGAATGCAAATGGATGTATTGGTAAAGCCAGAAGAAGTTAAGGAAGTCAGCGACAAGAACCACGGCAAGGGTAGAGAGAAAAGAATACCGGAACGCCGCCTGGAGAACCGGGACGGCCATGAGAATGTAGTATTGGCTATCGTCGCGATTGGTAGTGGAAGCGGCAAGGGTAAGAATGATGTTGATCAGAATCGAGACGCTAGTGAAATTGGCGAGAGCTTTATCAGACCAGTTCTGACGAACGAGGAGCCAACGAAGAAGTACGAGATGGCCGAGGAAACCCGCGCACATGAACGAGAAGAGGAAGGGTGTGACGGGTCCCCAAACGGTGGAAAGCAGTTCGTTGGCGCCGAGGAGGCAGACGATAACGACGAGATTGAGAAGACAGAAGACCAGCTCTTGGAGTCGTGAATTCTCGAAGTCGAGAACAGGCCAGTGGGCGAGAGGCAGGCTCATAGAATCAACCTGGGCCGTGAAAAAGATCAGCGGTAGTCTACGGTAAGTGCAAGCGAAACGGGGAGAGAAATTTGATCGAAGGTCAGAAAGGTTATCAACAAGCGGCTATAGAAACGGTGGAATTTGCGCTTCGTCAAATTCAAGGCACCTCGGGATGGCCACCGGCCAGGCGGTGAGGCGGGGATCGTGGACAAGTCTATGCTCATGGATAACTTGAGAGTGATACTGGTGGCCACGAGAAACCCACTGAATATCGGAGCGGTGGCGCGGGCAATGAGTAATTTTGGGGCCACACGGCTGCGGGTAGTAGAGCCTTACGAGAAAGCGTTCCGGGAAGCGAGATCGGGGGTTGGTGCGGTGGAGGTGCTGAAGAAGGCGGAAGAGTGCGCAAGTGTAGAGGAAGCAGTGGCGGATTGCGCGTTGGTGGTGGGAACGACGGCGATTGGAAATCGCGAGATACGGCACCCGTTGCGGACGCTGGACACTGCAGGGGCAGTGATCAGGAAGAGGCTGAAGAAGGATCGAGTTGCGGTATTGTTCGGGTCGGAGAAATGGGGGCTTTCGAACGAGAGCCTGAGCTATTGTCATTGGGTGATGCACATACCGACGCGTACGGAACACCAATCGATGAATCTGGGACAGGCCGCGGCAGTGTGTCTATATGAATTGGCGCGAGGAGCGAGAAGTTTCGAGGAGCGAACCAAGAAGACGGCGGCAAAGATGGAGACGGTGGAACGGATTACAGAGTCGCTGCTGGAGTGCCTGGAATCGAGCGGATATGTAGCGGCACGGAGCCGAGCCCTGGCGGAAGTGAAACTGCGAAGGATGCTGCGAAGATTCGAGCTGGATGAGGTGGATGCGGAGGTGTTGTTGGGGATGGTGCGGAAGATGGAGTGGAAGATGAAGGTGGGGAATAGATGAAGTAAAGAGGCAAGGAAGTAAAGAAGTAAGGAGAAAAATCGATGAGGTTATGACAGCAGAGCCGCGTGGTTCCGGTTGAGGATAGACTGCGAGAAAGCGGGAGAAGAGCTCCCGCAGTCCATAGGAGGGGATGCTCATGAAGACCAGGTCGATCGTAATGGTGGCGGGGTTGTGTGCGTTGATGTGCGGAGTGGTGGGGTGGAGGATTGGCGCGGCGCAGATCAAGGATCAGGGACAAAACTCGATGGTGCCGCAGGTGATGGTGGCTTCGGATCCGGACCTGCAGTTATTGCGGCACGACCTGCGGGCACAGAAGCAGAAGATCATTGCAGAGAACCTGCCGATGACGGAGCAGGAAGCGATCAAGTTATGGGCGATCTATAAACGCTATACGGAGGAATTGAGGCAAATCAACGACGAGAAGTTCCGCCTGGTGAAAGAGTATGGCGACCAATGGGGAACGATGACGAATGACGAGGCACTGATCTATATCCGGCGGTGGCTGGAGGTGGATCAACAGGTACAGACGCTGCGGTTGAAGTATGTGCCGGAGGTGAGTCAGGCGTTGCCGGGGAAGAAGGCGGCGACGTTTTTTCAGCTGGATCGTCGAATCAGCATGATGATGGATATCCAGTTGTCGTCGCAACTGCCGTTGGCGGCGGGGAAAGGGAATGAGCGAGAGGCGCGCGCGTGTAAGGGTTTCGAGGTGGAAGGGCGCTGTAGAGAAAACCGTACAAAGTGTAAGGTGCCAGATTCCTTGTCAAAAGCATTCCAGTTGTGAGGTGTCAGAAAGAAGAGCTCACACAGAGGGAGCAGAGGTGAGCGAAGGACGCAAAGAGTTCGGAGGGAAGTTGCGGTGAGTGAGAGTAGAGAAAACCGTGCAAGGTGAAAAGCATAAAGTGAAAAGTTTGAAAGTTGCGGCGGTAGCGATAATTTGCGCAGCGGGATTGCTGTGGGTAGAGGTGTGTGCAGGGCAGACGGCGGGAGCAGGGGCGAGCACCGGGATGGTAAGCGGGAAAGTGGTGCAAGAGCCGGGCGGGCAGGGCATACGGAAAGTGATCGTGACGCTGACGCCGACGGAACAGAGCGACAACCCGAGCACGTACAGCACGGCGACCGATGCTGCGGGGCTATTTCGGTTCGAAGGGGTAGAGAAGGGCAGATATGCGGTGGACATCGTGCGGGCCGGTTTTTTCCCGGCGAAGGGCACGAGCGCGGTAAGCAACGGACAAGGGCGCTGGGTCGACGTGGCAGCGGGGAGCGAGGTCGCTCTGCCAGCGATCAAGATGCGCGCGGCGGGCGTGATCGCGGGCAAAGTTGCGGATGCTGAGGGTGATCCGGTAGCGAACGTATCCGTGGAAGCGATCCGGCAAGGAGGGTCGAGCGCCGGGGTAGTTCGGAACACCGGACCCGGGGACCCGGATGCGGGGCGAGGTGTGACGAACGACCTGGGTGAGTATCGAATCGCGAATTTGAGACCGGGGCAGTATCAAGTTTTGGCGGAGCCGACGCCAGAGATCACCCCGGCGCCCAATCCGGCGGACAAGGGACGACAAAAAGACAAGGCGGTATACACGAAGACGTACTACCCGGGAACGATGGAAGAGGGGGAGGCGGGAACGGTGCAAGTGGTTTCCGGCGGAACAGGGACGGCGAATATCGGATTGCTGACGAACCGGGCGTACCGGGTGAACGGGACGGTAGCGGGAGTAGGGACGGCGCAGATGGCGCAGATCGTGCTGGTGTCGCGCGGAGGAGCAACGCTGCAAGAAAATCTGGACGAGGCCGGGAAGTTCGAATTTCAGAATGTGCAACCGGGGACGTATGAAGTGCGTGTGCTGGTGGTTAGCGGGATAGCCGAAGGCCAGCGGGCGACGATGAAGGTGCAGACGGTGGCGACGCCGGTTGTGGTGGACGGAGCGGACGTGACGGGACTGGACTTGGTGGCGGAAACGGGCGGGACGGTGAAAGGGAAGTTCCGCGTCGATGACGATTCGCAGATGGATTGGACGCAACTGGCGGTGAGATTGGAGCCGTTGCCAGAAAACGGTGCGACGCCTTCTGGGCCGGTGCTGAGCGCGTTGCAAATGGCGGGCGGAACGGCGGAAGTGGACGCCGAGGGAGTATTTGAGATCAAGGATGTGCCTGGAGGGACGTACCAGCTGGCGGTGGCGGCGAAGTCAGAGGTGTACCGCGATTACTATACGAAGTCGATCACGGAATCCGGGCGTGAGGTGGCGGACACGGGCTTTGCGGTGACGGGCGGAGCGGGCCTGGACGTGGTGGTGAGCGCGAAAGGCTGCTCGATTGAAGGAGCGGTGACGGACAAGGACGGGAAGCCTGTAGCGGATGCGGACGTGGTGGTGGTGCCGGCGACGGGCCAACGGATGCGGCCGGACGGGTACCAGTCGGAAAAGAGCAATGGGCAGGGTATGTTCACGCTGCGAGGAATGAATCCGGGAAAGTATGTGGTGGTTGCGCTGGAAGGTTCGCACGATGATCTGCGAAGCGCGGAGTTTTTTGCGAAGTACGGGCAGACGGGAGAGCAGGTGGAGCTGAGTGAGGGGGAGAAGAAGACGGTGGGGTTGAAGGTGATGGAGAAGGAGTAAGAGAGGAAGCGGAGCCCTGAAGAACCGTTGCCGGAGCGATGGCCGCAAGGGGGGCACCCGGGGGCTCGTCATTTTTAGCCCGGGCCACCCGTCCACAAAAGTTTGAAGACCTAAACTTCCCTGGGCCACCCGGCCGCAATAAGTATCTGTGCCTTCGTCGCCCAGGTTTGTAGCTAGGGTCGCGGTTTGGGGAGCGACGCAAGTACGTTGCGTGCAGCCGCTACATCGTCTTTATCCACTAGCAGCTGATAATAAGTGCCGTCGTACCGGACTGTTGCGAATATACCAGCGGACAAAAGCGCACCTTGCAGAACTTCCACTTCGATCTCCGTCGCATTCTGAAGCAGTTCAAGGTCATCGTTTTGGGGCACGGCAAGGAGGCTTCGCGCCGCAGCTGCATCTTCTTCTCGTACGAGGACTCGATGTCCCAGGCCGCTCCATGCCAGATGCTCTCGCATGCGACCAGCGGTATCCGCTTGCACCATCGCAGCGATGCCTGAAGACTGAAGGACACCCTTCGCAACCTCGGCCTCGCCTTCTGTGGCGTAAGATTGAACAACAACTAGATCAGTCTGCGACATGACCCCAGTATACCCCTTGAATAAGGACTGCAATGAAATGCAAATCGCGGCGCCCGTAAACGCGTCTCAACGGATGGCTCGTTACTTTTGATGGCGGAAGACAGATCCCAGCCCTGACGGGCTGGGCTAACTTGTGGCGCACCTTCGGTGCTGGAATAACAACAAGAGAGGCACGGCGACCTGCGTTTTTGGCGATGCGCACTGCGTTGACTTGGGTGGCGGCGGGCACCTAAGATGGCGCGGGATGACGACCAGCGACCCGCTCATCGGAAAAATTATTTCGCATTACCGGATTTTGGAGCGCCTTGGCGGCGGGGGCATGGGCGTGGTGTACCGGGCAGAGGACACCCGGCTCGAGCGGTCGGTGGCCTTGAAGTTCCTGCCGGAAGAACTGGCGCACGATGCGCAGGCGCTGGAGCGGTTTCGAAGAGAAGCGAAGGCCGCCTCCGCACTAAACCATCCAAATATCTGCACGATTTACGATATTGGAGAAGCGGCGGGGCGGCCCGCGTCCGAAGGCGGACCCTACACGGTAGCGAAGGCGTTTATCGCGATGGAGTGCCTGGAAGGGCAGACATTGCGCGAGCGGATCAAGGAGAGGGTAATCCCGGAAGAGGACGTGGTGCAGTGGGGAATCGAGATTGCGGATGCGCTGGACGCGGCGCATTCGAAAGGAATCGTACATCGCGACATCAAGACGGCGAACGTATTCGTGACCACACGGAGGCACGCGAAGATTCTGGATTTTGGGCTGGCGAAACAAACCGGCGGGAACGCGAATGTGGGCATCTCGATGATGCCGACGGCGACGACGGACGCGATGCTGACGAGCCCGGGACTGGCAGTGGGAACGATGGCGTATATGTCGCCGGAGCAGGCCCGCGGGGAAGAGTTGGACGGGCGGAGCGACCTGTTTTCGTTCGGCGCGGTGCTGTATGAGATGGCGACAGGGAGGCTGGCGTTCAGCGGGCAGACCACCGCACTGCTGCACGACGCGATACTGAATCGAGCGCCGAAGCCGATGAAGGAGCTGGCGTCCGGAATTTCGGATGAGTTGCAACGGATTGTGGGAAAGGCGCTGGAGAAGGATAAGAAGCTGCGGTACCAGAGCGCAGCGGAGATGCGCGCGGATCTGCAACGGTTGAAGCGGGATACGGAAACGGGGCGCAGCGCCGCGGCGGTGGTCGCAGAGAAACGGCGCGGCCGAAGAGGATGGTGGGCAGCGGGGTTAGGAGTTGCGGCGCTTGTCGCGCTAGGTGTCGCGTTTTACCTGCGGGAAACGCGATCAAGGCCGAAGAGCGGGGGGAAATGGGAACAGATCACGTTTTTCAACGATGCAGCGGTTTACCCGACGCTGTCGCCGGACGGCCGAGTGCTGGCGTTCATTCGAGGGAGTTCCACGTTCATCGGGCAAGGTGAGGTGTATGCCAAGCTGCTGCCGGGCGGAGACCCTATTCGGCTGACGCGCGACGAACGGATCAAGTTGAGTCCGGAATTTTCTCCCGATGGAACAAAAGTCGTGTACAGCGTGGTGGAACCCTGGGATGTCTACGAAGTTCCGGTGATGGGAGGGGAGCCGCAATTGATGTTGAGGAACGCGTCGTCGCTGAGCTGGATCGACGGCGGGAAGCGGCTGCTTTTTTCGGAGATCAAGAGCGGCTTGCATCTTGCGGTAGTGACGACGGATGAGGCGCGAGGACAAAGCCGGGACGTGTATGTTCCGGAGGATGAGCGAGGGATGGCGCATCACTCGTATCTTTCGCCGGACCGGAAGTGGGTGTTGATCGTGCTGATGAACGGACAAGGGAAGCTGACGCGATGCCGAGTGGTGCCGTTCGAGGGCGGTGGAAAAGAACTGGTGGTGGGACCGGATGCGGTATGCAGCACAGGAGCGTGGTCGCCGGATGGCAAGTGGATGTACATGAGCGCAAACGCGGGCGGCCGATTCCACATCTGGAGGCAGCGATTTCCCGACGGCGAGCCGGAGCAAGTGACGAGCGGTCCGAACGAAGAAGAAGGGATTGCGATGGAGAAAGGTGGGGCGTCGTTCCTGACGTCGGTGGGAACGTTTGGCTCCACGTTGTGGATCCACGACAGCAGTGGAGAAAAGCAGGTTTCTGCCGAAGGAGACACCGCCGTAGGGACGTTTACGGCAGACGGAAAGAAACTGTTCTACCTGAAACGGAGCGGACCCGAAGGAAAAACGGAGTTGTGGAGCACGGAACTAGGGAGCGGGAAAAGCGAACGGGTGATACCGGGATATGAAGTGGAGAGCGGATTCGACACGAAAAATTATGCCATCAGCCGCGATGGGCAAAAGGTCGCATTCGCAAGCAAGGACGAGAAAGGGATCGCACATATCTGGATCGCCTCGACAGAACACCGCACGTCGCCGGTATCGCTGCCGTCGGCGGAAAACGAAGACTCGCCGGGCTTTCTGCCGAATGGCGATCTGGTTTACCGCGCGCAAGAAGGCGGGAAGAACTACATCTACACGCAGAAGCAAGATGGAAGCGGGAGAAGAAAACTGATCGAAACGCCGGAGTTGACGCTGACTGGGATTTCACCCGACGGGAAATGGCTGGTGGCGGGAGACGTGGTCCGGGAAGATGCAGATTACCCCGTGCGACTGCGCGCATACGCGAGCGATGGCGGCGCCGCGGTGGATATCTGCCGGCTGCTGTGTCAGGTGGACTGGAGCATGGACAGCAGTCACATGATTTTGGAGGCGGAGGGCGTAGAGTACATCCTGGACACGCAAAAAGGCACTGCGCTGCCGCAATTGCCTGCGGGGGGATTCCGAACGCCGGAGGAATTGAAAACCGCAGCGAAGGGGAAGACGTTTCCGCCGACGGACTCGATGGTGAGTCTGGAGAAGTATGCGTACACAAAGACAACCGTGAGGCGGAATATATTCAGGGTGCCGGTGGAGTAGAAAGGCAAAGTGCAAGGTGTAAGGGTATAAGAGTTAAGAACCTGCGGATGCGAGTCTAGGGAAATAGTGATGACAAAACGGATGTGGGGGAGTGGAGTGCTTGTGGCGGCGCTGGGAGTTGGGGTGTGCGCGAGAGGTTGGAATCCGCAGGTGGCAGAAAAGGGGGAAGACAGACGCGTACCCTGCGAAGCTCAGGGCGTGCAGCGTTCGACGCAGAAAGAGTTGGTGGAAAGCGGAGGAATCTTGCGGACATGGGATCCAGCGATGCTGGCCCCCTACACAGTGAGTGCCCTGAGTAGAAGCCATGGGGATAGGAAAACGTTAGCAGCGCCGCAGAGCGAATTTTTTCCGGTGGCGGTCTGGTACAGCGGGGGGAAGGCGCGGGCGCCGATGCTCGAGAAGGTGACGGCGGATTCGCCACGGGCTTGGGAAGAGGACCTGGAGAAGATCAAGGGATTGGGTTTCAACACCGTGCGGACCTGGGTGGAGTGGAATGTGGGCGAGCCGCGGGAAGGTGAGTACCACCTAGAAAATTTGGACTTGCTCTTGAAGCTGGCGGAAGAAGAAGGGCTGAAGGTGATCGTGCAGGTGTATGTAGATTCGGCGCCGGAGTGGGTGGGGGCAAAGTATCCGGAGGGAAGATACGCGGCGCAGGATGGGCAGCCGATTCCGTCGCAGGCGGCGCCGGGATTTTGCTTCGACAATGCAAACGTGCGCAAGGCGGAATTAGGGTTTTTCGAGGAAGTGGCGCGGCATGCGGGGAAGAGTCCGGCGTTTTGGGGCTGGGACCTGTGGAGCGAGCCGGCGGCGCTGAATTGGGCGCGGATCGGATACAAAGCAGAGCCGATGTTTTGCTATTGCCCAGCAAGTCAGGAGCGGTTTCGCGCATGGTTAAAGAAGAGGTATGGATCGCTGGATGCGGTGAATGAAGCGTGGCACCGGACGTTCACGGAGTGGAAGCAGGTGGAACCACCACGATTCGGAACGATTCTGACGTACACGGACTTCATGGACTGGCGCGTGTTTTACGGCGAAAAGCTGGCGGAGGATTTAAAAGCACGAAATGACGCGGTAAAAAGCGTAGACGCCGCACACGTGACGACGAGCCATGCGCCGAATCCCTCGCCGCTGGCGCGAACGCTGGCGGATCCGTACGACCCGACAGACGATTTCCTGATGAAGGACTCGGTCGATTATTTCGGGACGAGCTTTTATCCGAAGCTGACCGCCGTGGAATACAACTGGAAGCTGAACCGGCGGGTGCTGGCGATGGATCTGACGGCGTCGATGACGGGCGGACGCGGGTTTTATGTTGGGGAGCTGCAAAGCGGATTCGGGGTGCATGGGACGACGATCGGCTCAGAGGTGACGCCAAACGACCTGGAGATGTGGGCTTGGGGGATGGTGTCGCGCGGGGCGAAGGCCATTAATTTCTATGCGTTCTACCCGATGAATGCGGGATATGAGAGTGGCGGGTACGGGATGATCCAGTTGGACGGGACGTTGACAGAGCGGAGCAAGCGGGCGGGAGAGACGGGGAAGAGGATTGAAGCGAATGCGGATTTGTTGTTGAACGCGAAGCCGAAGCAGGCGGAGGCGGCGATTGTGTTCAGCCCGCTGGTGCCGCTGCTGGGCGGGTACGACGAAGAAGATTCGCGCAATGCGATGCACAAGGCGTTGGCGGGATATCACAGGATGTTTTGGGAGAGGAATGTGCCGGTGGATATTTTGAGTTCGCGGGAATTATCGGGCAGAGAGCGGACAGCCTCAGAAGGCCGTCCCTACAAGAACAGCGTTCAGAAGTACAAGCTGATCGTGCTGCCGTACCCGTTGATGATGACGAAGGATGAAGCAGAGGCGTTGCGGGAGTATGTAC
>DATJZF010000035.1:0-99598 GCA_035499255.1 Dongiaceae bacterium
CCGCCTTCGGCTACTTTTGCCATCGCGGCGCTTTGCGCCTGCACTTTGAACTGCTTCAAGTCCGGAATCGCAATCGCCGCCGCGCTCCCGTGTAGCATCCGCGGCAGGTTCGGTCCCATGGCCACAGCGCGAAATGGCGAAGCATTCTCTTCCGGAATCGTGCCCAGCGCGCGGTCCAGCCAGCCATCCTCCGTTGCTTTAACGCCAGGCGTACCCGACTCCATATAGTCCTGCGCGTCGAAATGCGACCGCGTCGGATCGGGCGAGCCAGCCGCATGCACAATCGCCAGCTGATTTTTTGCAAACAATGGTTGCAGTGACGCCAAGCTGGGGTGCAATCCAAAAAAGCCATCCAGGTCCAGCGCCGCATCCGTCCCACCGCGCCGCGGCTGCGGAATCGCAATCGTCTGCCGCAACCGGTAATAATTCGCCTCCGCGAACGGCACCACAATGTTCAACCCGTCGGCCGCACCTCGCTGGAACACCACGACCATCTGCTTCTTCGCGTTTTCCGGTGTTGATGCTACAGCGCGTTGCAAAAACGCAGGCATCGTGCTCATCCCGACCAGAGCAATCCCGCCTTGTTTCAGAAAATACCGCCGCGAAAATCGTGCCGCCCTCGTTCCTTCGCAGCATTCCTGTTTCATGGCCATCACCTTCGCTGAAACTCTGGCGCTCCCAGCACCAATCCCGTCACCACTCCCAAATCCACCTGCTTCACCGGATCATCCAGCTTCGC
Source organism: Dongiaceae bacterium (assembly GCA_035499255.1). Taxonomy (GTDB): domain Bacteria; phylum Acidobacteriota; class Terriglobia; order Acidiferrales; family UBA7541; genus Acidiferrum. Next base: position 740 of record DATJZF010000035.1, read on the forward strand.
CTGCAACACCTGCGGATTATCCATCTGCTTCTGCAACGTATCCACCGTCCCCGGCGCCGCCTCGACCAAGAACACTTGCACCGCGCGGTCCAGTGCCTGCTTCGGGTCCACGCTCGAATCGCTTCCCAGCACCGCATTCACATCGCTTCGTGAGCCGCGCACCTTGTTCCCCGCCAGCGCCAGTGAAAAATTCAGCCGGCTGAGCAGCGCACCTGTGTTCACCCAGGTTTCCGCCTTGTCCGAATATCCCGTCGGCGGCTGGCACTGATACAAAGGCTGACCAATCCGACCCACCCATTGCACCAGCGGCATCGGCGTATCCACGTCCGTTCCCAGCGCCCGCACCGATGACACCACCAGCTCATACGGCGTCTTGATTTTCGCCCGGTACGCTTCCTTCGACCAGAACTCCGGCGAATAGATCATGGTGCGCATCACTTCCTTAATGTCGCCGTTGCTCTTCTGGAAGGTCTTCGCCATTCGCTGCACCAGCGCGTCCGGCGGCGTGTCCGACACGAATCTCCTCGCCAACTTCGTCGAAATGAAATTCGCCGTGTTCGGGTTCTTCACCAGCAGGTCGATCACCTGCTCCCCATCCTTCATCCCGCCCGCATGGATTTTCTTTCCCAGCACCATTTTCGGATCGGGGTCGTGCAGCTTCTCGTCGAATTTGAACTTGGCGATCTCCCGCGGCTTCTCGATCGTCCATCCGGTGAAGCACCGCGCCACTTCCGTCACATCCTTCTGCGTGTACCCTCCGTCCACCCCCAGCGTGTGCAATTCCATCAACTCGCGTCCGTAGTTCTCATTCAATCCGCGTTGCTGTTTTTTCTGCCCTTGCTGCTGTGGGCGTTGCGGGGGAGGATACCCGTACGGCCCGCGCCTCATCGCCTGCCGCATCGCGCGTTGCTGCGCCTGGCGTTCCGCGGCCTTGGGGTCCGCACTCAAAAAATTGTCCAGGTAAAATAGCATCGCGGGGCTCTTCGCGGTCGCCGTCAGCAGGTCCTTGAACTTCCCCATCGCGTTCGGCGCAATCACGTCGCGCTCGTAGGGCGTCAAGTACCACTTCACTTCGCCCTTCTGCGCATAAACGTTGAAGTGGTTGAACCAGAAGTCGTCCATCACTTGCTGCAGCTGCCGCTCGCTATAAACCGCCCGTGTGACCTTCGCCATCGCCAATTCTTCTACGACCCGCGCCGGCCGCTTGCTATTGTCCGCGATCGCTTTCGGCACCGCGTTCGGGTCCACGCTCAACGCCCCGCGCTGCCCTGCCCCGGGTGTTGCCGGATTCATCTTCATCGGCGGAGGTATGTCGTTATTCGTCGCTTTCACGGGCATCGTCCCGTTCGACTCGGCCGCGTCCCCGTTCGCGTTCGCCTCGCTGCTATTCCGGTCCATGTCCTGAGTCATCGCCGTGATCGCAGCATCCGCCTGGCTCTGCGCGGCCTGCTCGCGCGTCGCTTCTGGCGGGATGCGCTCTGCCTTTTTTTCTGCCTGCTTCGGATTCGGATACTGGGCCATCAACTGCGCCGTGCTCATTTTCAGCGTCGGATAGTCGCCCAGTCGCGCTTCCGCAGCCCGATCATCAATAGAATTCGGATTCAACTGCTGCTCAATCCACTTCGCCAAGCCCATCTGCTTCACGCGCTCCACGTCGCCCGGGCGCGGCCCATAGGCCAACCGGTTCAGCGCGTGCTGCACTGCCTCATCATCATTCAACTCGGTGAATGGCAGCCCCTTCAGAACAGGGTCGTTCTGATTCTTGCTCTTGTAGGGACGGCCTTCTGAGTCCGTCCGTGGCTGGGCAGGCATCGAGGCGATCGCGGGCACATCTACCACAAACGTGCCGGCACACGAAACCACCAGCACTGAAGCTAACAACGCCCTTTTGTTCAAGGAAATCTCGGCCCGGAAGCGCTTCCCATTGTCGGCCGTTCGGAAGTCGCATAGGGATAGAGGGGTATTGCGCATGACCCCGAGATTAACCCTACCGTCCCCGAAAAGTTGCTGCACCAAAGGTCAGGGTTCCACGACTGCCAGTCTTGGCCCTAGCAGGGGTCCAGCACTGCTGGGCCACATATCCGCGCGAATTAACAGCTCGAAGGGTGTATTCCTCTTTTAATTACCCCTCACGCTCTAATTCAACGAAAACTCCACCGGCCTCTGCGGCGCACTCATGTTCTTCCCGTCTATCGCCAGGAGCACTAAACGGTAGTTCCCCGGCGGGAGGTCCTTGGTTTCCACTTTTAACGCAAATGGCACCACGGAATTTCCCTTCTCGACAAACGAGTCCATCGGTACGGCACCCGTAAAGAACATTTCCTTATTGGAGGTCTTGTCGAAAATCCGATAACCCGCCATTAATTTCGTTGTTGGATCGGTTTTCAGCAGTGGCTCATATAATTCCGAATACAGCGTGATGTTGTCGGTCTTTTTGAATTGGTACGCTGCCGATGGATTGATCTGCATACCCTTCACGATGAGAGGCTTGCGATCCTCCAGGAGCGTCGCGTCCACATCCGTCGGAATTTCATCCACCCGCTGCACATTCGTGGAAAGGGCCACGCCTCCCAGGGTGATCTTTTCTCCCGTATAGGCATCGATTTGCAGCGGAGCCTCCATTTTCGCGAAGCCCTCTCCGCCGGAGCTGAGCACCACCGCCAGCTTGTAATTGCCCGCTGCCGCATCGAACTGGTTCTGATATTTATAAGGATGCTTCGCAAACTCTTTCCACTCGTCCTTCTCCATTTCCAGTGTCAGCGTGTCGCTGAACCGTGCCCCCACGCTGCCGTCCGGCTTGTAGGCGACTCCCAGGACGTTCACGTTCGCATGATATTTCCCCTTGTCTTTGTTGAACACCACCGCGTCGCCCGGAATCTCCATTGATAAATTCACTCGCGCGATATTTGGTCCGGAATAGAAGTAAGGAGCTTGCATCGCCGCTTGAATCGATCCCGTGGCCGTTCCGCTGGCCTGCGCTTCCATCGTTTTTTCCAGCGGCTTCCCTTCCAATGGATTGACCGGCCGCACGTTGCAATACCCGGAGCGCGACCGCACTTCCATCCCACCCTTGTTCATCTTTACCCTTAACGCGTGGCAACTGCCTTCCTTGGACTCCGCAGGCACGTACCCCAGCACGTAGAACTGGTTCATTTCCTGTGCGATCTTCTGCAGCCCGCCCAGAAAATCATTGGTGTTGTAAATCGTGAATCCGCCGGTGCCATCCGCCAGCATCTGCATCACTTGCTGGTTTTCGGAAGTCGATGGGGGAATTTTTGGCAACAGTACCTGCGGCTGGTTCAACGGATTGTTGTAGTAGTTCGGATACATGGTGCTCGGTGGACGCGCTACTCCCCCGCCACCCCCAGTGGTGCCGCCACCTTTTCCTCCGCCAGCACCTCCCCCGGTCCCGCCTTTTCCGCCTCCGGCCCCGCCTGTGCCGCCGGTACCTCCGGTGCCTCCTTTACCACCCCCACCACCAGTTCCACCTCCCGTGCCACCGCCCCCTGGGGCTCCTCCACGCCCGCCGCCTCCGCCACCTCCGCCGCCACCCGCTCCTCCGCCACCTCCTCCGGGATGCTGGGGCTCCCCGAACGCCGCACCGCTGTAACTGGCTGAGATCAATCGAGGACGCAGCGTGCGTGCGGTTTCATGGGTAGTGGAAGAGGCAACCACGGTCGGCGACTTCGCCTGCGGGTGAGCATTCAGCCGGGCCATCCCTCCCGGGGTCAGTGCCACGAGCCCACGAACGTCAAGGGGATAGACCGCTACGTTCGCCTTGTTGCAGGCGTCAATCGTAGCGGTCAGTTCCGATTGCCTTTCTACACTCAACGGGAATCCTGCCGTGAACAGGATCAGCATTTTCCGGCCGGGCACCGCCCGCAGATTCTTTGCCAGGCTTCGGATGGACAGCAGCATCGACCGCGCACCAAAGTCCTGTTCCGCATTGCTGATAGATGTAGGCATGCCGATTGTCGCCACCATCGTCTGCTGTTGCCCGGTGGTGTCGATATGCGGCGTATTCACCGAAGCCACCGCGGTCTTCAGCAATTCCGGATTCGCCGTGAAGTTCTGTCGAATCTGCAGGCTTCCGCCAAAATTCACCACGGCCATCAATGCATCTGGATTTGTGTTGCTTTCGATGAACTTCGTCGCGGCATTTCTCGCTTGCATCTGGTCGCCCATCGCCATCGAGGAGGTATCGAAGAATAAAATCAGATAATGCCGTCCGTTGGCGGCGTTTTGAACCGCCGGGTCGGATCCGAACGAGAAGCTGGAGATCGATTGTTCCTTATTGTCTTCGTAGACCTTGAAGTCTTCCTTCCTCAGGTCCGTGACATAATGCCCTTTTTTATCCGTCACCACCGCGTCCACCAGAACGATTCGCGACTCTGTTCGAATAACCGTGTTCACTGGCACCGGCGTTTGTCCATTCGCGGCCGATTGTTGCGCGTTTCCCGGGTCCGCGGGCTTCGTTGCTTCCGGCGCTTGCGCCCGCAATCCTTGCGCAGCAATCAGCACTCCGACAGCGGCAATCCCCGCGAATCGTTTCCAAGCCAGCACTCCGATCCTGTCCCCCATCGCAACCTCCTCAGTACGGAATTACCACGGCACCATTCCGCGCTGCCATCTGTGCCCCTTCGGAATCCCGCACCACCTGCCGCACGACATACTTCCCCGGCTTCAAGTCAAAACTCGATTTCATCGTCAGCCCGGTACGGCTCAACTTGTCATAAGTCGTATCCAGCAACCTCATCTCCAGCAACTTCTCGCCGCCCGTCACGAAATTCCCGTTCTCGTCGAAAATCACCGTCGCCACCGTCAGATTGTCCCAATTTCTGCCGTTTTCTTTCCGGAAGTGCATCCCTTTCAAGTCGATTCGCGACACCACGCTCAACTTGGCGTCCGCCGACTGCAGCTTGAAATATTGTGTTTGCAAATCCACCGACAGTTCGTGGATCTCTTCCTGCGAGAAGACGGCCTCCGCTATTTCCTGCTTTGCCTGTTCCTGCGGATCCTCCACCTTCCTCGGTGCAAAATATCCCCGTCGCGCCTGAATTTCATACTTCACCGCTTTTGACGCCATTGCGACCTTAATCGAGTGATACCTTCCATCCATTTTCTGGTTCTGGGGGGAGAATCCCAGGACGTAACAAACCTCCGGCGAGGACGCTGCTTTTTGGAAGCCACCCGCAAGATCGTTCGAATTGTGGAAAAATGTTCCGCCAGTCCCGTATGCAATATCCATCATCACGTAGCTGTTTTCCGATTGCTGGGACAATCGATACGTGTTTTTTATTCCGATCGTTTTATAAGTGTCGCTGGTCCGGCTCGCGATATCGCCACCGAGGTCCGGCGTGTACAATCCTCGCGCGTCCAACGTGTTGATCACGACGTTTGCTTTGTTTGCGCGATCAATGATCCCCGTTTCCTGCTGCTGCTGCGTCGTCAACAAAAATCCGGGCCCCGCCAGCACCAAAATCTTCTCTCCCGGCATTCCTGATAGGCGCCGAATGAAATCTTCCAGTGCGCGGTAGGTGAAATCGTTGTCGGTGTCTCCTGTGGTCAGCGCGATCTGCAATGCGGACTGTGCCTGCGCCTGTGCTGCCGCCAACTCCCGCTGATCCCCCCCGTACATGCAATCCAGTACGTCTTGCGTCACCACCTGCAGCACTTGCGGGTCACCCTTGTTGAAATACTGGTCCGCCATGTAGTGGTTTACATCCGGACATCCGGTCGGGTCAGCCGTCCCTCCCATTTTTGGCCGCGGCACGAGGCTCATCAGCGTGTCTTCCAACGCCTGGCGGTCACCGGTGAAATCGCGTTTTATCTGTTCTGACGTCGCGAAGATGGCTACGCGATCTGTGGGTAGCATGCCCTCGATCAGCTTCTTCGCCGCCAAGCGGACACTAATCGCGTCCTGCATCTGCAGGTGGATGTCGTCGAACACCAGGGCCACAAAACGTTGCGGCATCACTACCCTTTCCTCTGCCGGGCCCTCGTCGCTCGCCTGTTGAGTCTTGGCCGCCAATTCCGCTCTCTCCAGGCGCGTCTTCTCCGTCTCCACTCCGAAGGTCGAAACTGTTTGCAGTTTCCCCTGGTCGTACAGCAAGAAATCTTCCCGCTTCAGTCCCCCCACGGGCTTCCCATGCGGATCCCGCACTACGACGCGCACCTGCACAACGTTCACGCGCAATTTGAAAGTCGTTCCGGTATCGCGGCTGGAGACTTCAGTTTTGTTTTCTGTCGAGGTATTGTTCGCAGACTTTGCTGGGGTGTCCGAAGTCTTCAAGGCGGTGCTGCTGCTAACCGTGGCGCTCTGCGGTGTGGCTGTTCCGCTATCCTGTGCGCGCGCTGTCGCCGTACTTCCAGCGAGCATCAGAACTGCTGCCAACCGGCCCGATTGCCGGCCCCACTTCCGGTAGGAAACCCGTTGGTTCATCCCTATCCCTTGCCCCATGATGACCCTCGCTTGGCACCGTGTTGCATCCATGCCGGGTCTCTTCGCGCGGATGGGACCACCCGACTATACCCCCCGGTTTTTTGACGGTCAACGCGCCAACGCCTATCGCAGGCCTCGACTCTTCAATTTCGCGCCGCTTCTATACGCCTCCAAACTCCATACGTCTTGAGCTTCCGCATGCCTCAACACGTACAGATCGCCTCCCTCCACCCTCACTCGAAAATACGACTCCCCGGGCGAATACCACTTGTCTTGCACCTCGGTCACCTCCAAAATCTGCTCCCCCAGGCGCACCCGCACCGGCCGCTCGTCCCCTCGATAGCCTGCGTAACACTCCACCGCAACGTTCATCTCGAACCTTTTAGATTGTCTTGAAAACTTTGCACTTAACCCGTTCCGGTATTCCCTGTCTGTGGCTCTGCTTCCTTACCTGCTCTCCTCATTCTCTGCATTCCAAGCCGCCCCCAGAAACACAATCACCGCCGACACCTGCATCCAGATCATTAATCCGATTACCGCGGCCAACCCGCCATATACGATGTTGTACGGCACTCGCCGCATGTAAAATCCAAAAACCGCATTCACCCCCCACCACATCAGGGTCGCCACGGTCGCGCCGGGCAATACATGAGTCAAATGTTTCTCCTGCGGCCGGGCCACGTAATAGATGACCGTCAGCGCCAGCAGCGCCAAACTCATCGCCGCCAATGGAAAGAAGACTACCCAGGCCACATGCACTGGCGCGTCCTTCCATAAAACTGCCGTCAACCAGTGCCGCAGCGGTCTCCCAAACACCCCCAGGATTCCCGCAGCCAGGATCGGCGCCACGGTGATCAGCAACAACAGCAGTCCGCGTAACTGCCGCTGGATAAATCCCATTCGCTCCGGCTCTTCGTAAATCAAGTGAATCCCGTTCATCAACAGTTTCATCACTTGCGATCCGCCGAGCAGCGCGCCTCCCGCTCCGGCCAGCGAAATCTTCCATACGTCGGGAGTTCGCCGCGCAAGGTAGTCCGCCACCACCGCGTGACTTCCCGGTGGCAACAAATCCGTAAAGCTCCGGATCGCCTCCAGCGTGTCCGTCTTGCTCCCGATCCAGCTCGACGCGAATCCCACCACCAGCAGCAGCGTCGGGAAAAAAGCCAGGAATACGTTGAATGCAATCGCTTGCGCCACCATGCTGCAACGCGGGAAAACCCGCGCAAACATTCCCCACAGTCGCCCCACTCGAGTCTCCCGGACTTCCCCTCGCATTATATCTTCGGACGGTTGGTCTCGCGCTTGCGTAACCCCGGTTCGTTCGGTTTGTGGACCTGGCTCGGGATGTGGTTGCCCCTTCTGCTCCTTTTCAAATTCAACCATGGACGTAACCGGCCTGCGGAAAGGTGTGGCGTGTCCACTGGTAGACTGTATCTATGCACTGGACCACTCAACTCCTCGCCACGCTTCTCTTCCTCGCTCTACCCGCTTTACCTCGCCTGCAGGCTCAAGCCCAGGCGCCATCGGCTACTGCCGCTTCCAAGCCCCCACTTACCTGGAACTCTGTTGAATTTGCCATCGTTCGCTACAACGACAACGCTCCCAACACTTGGAACATCTACCATTCCGTGAAAAAAGGAGTCTTTCTGGTCCGCATCTGGAAGCGCTATCTCCTGGTCAAGGCCGATGATGAAGAGGCCTACGACATCGACCCGCAAACCATCAAGGTTCACGGCAACTCCGCCGAGTGGTCTTACGCAAACATGCCGGAAAAGCCCATCGAAACTCCCGACTGGAAAGCGCGCGATATCGGTCCGGTCACACGTATCCGTTTCCGCCTGGGCAAGACCGGCCACTTCCTGGAACTGCAGATCCCGCTCGGCCCGAACGGCCGTCCGATCTATTGAGGATCTTTCGGCGCCGGATTCTTCGGCGGCGATTTGAGTTGGGGTTTTTCGGCTGCCTTGTCCGATTCCCAGGTTGCATCTGGGGGAGGCGCGGCGAACTTGGGCTCTTGCGCGCGATACACCCCGTAAAACCACGGAATTCCCAGAGCACCGGGCTGCACCGCCACGTTTACCTTGTCGTCTTTGTGAAAACGATCGTAGTCGTCGGAATCTACGGCGAGCCGTTCGATTATTCTTCCAGGCCTCCACGAATAAACGAACACGCGCTTGGTTCCACGGACGATCCCATGCATGAAGTAGCGCCCCTCTACCCTCGTTGCGTGATATGCCAAATTCCTTGGGGAGTCCAGCTTGCCATTCAGGAATAACGCTACCGTGAGAATAAATGGGATCGGAATCAGGCCAGTGAACGCATGCTTCAACAGCTCGATCTCTTTGCGAGCGTGCGCGCGCCGGTCGAGAACAATGGCCAAGGTAAACGCGATAAAGAAGATCAGCCCGTAGAAAACCAGCATCGCGTCAATATCGAGCGGAGGATAAACCTGGCTCAGGGCTGTAAACAGCAGTGAGCCAACGAGAAAGATGCCCATCTGGAGCAGCAAGCGCTTCCGGAACACGACTTCGGCGGCAGCGGAGGTCAGTCCGCACGTGGGACATTGATCGCTAGTGCGCTCTGAACCGCAATCGAGGCAGCGCGTCATCATCAACAGTATAGAGCGGGATTGCTGGGATTATGCCCCTGCTGCAAGACGTGCCAATAACTCGCGGAAGTATCGACTTTGTTCATCCTGCATTTCGACCGTTACACCCATACCCCGGCCTGGTTCCACTCGTTTCACCGAACATTCCATGAAAACAGGCCGATCCACCGCGAGCCGCGCCCGAAATCCAGCGCCCACCCAGAGCACATCTTCGGATTCAAGAAACATTCCGCTCGCGCTGATATCGCGGGTGTGGGCGCGTAACCGCGCCGAACCCCACTCAATCTCCACAGGCGCCTGATAACGGAATCTAGGCGCTTTGCGTCGTTCCGGATGGCGAGCTTCAGGCGCTCCGTTGAACATGAGCTTGTCGACCTCGGGCGGTTAGGACGGCGCGCAGCTGGAGTCTGGCAGCGTGCCTCTACTCCCGAAAATACGACAAGTCAGCCTACGATGTTTCAGACACCGCAACAAAATGTTTTGTTCCCGCCATTTTCCACTTGGACACACTACCGAACTGGGTGCTGCTAACCTGCCGATGGCCAACGCATCGCGGCACAGTCCTCGAGAATTCACATTCGGAGATAGAATCTTCTGAGAGAAGTCCCTAGAGGCAGAACCAATGCACGAATCCGGTTTGCTGCGCCATCTGATCGCAGAGCGCTATACGCCTGAGTCTCTGCAAATTATTCGCGGATTTCTGGAACAGCACAAAACTCACCAGATCCACCCGATCGCACATGGATTATTTGCCGCGAGCCCCAGCCAAGCTCGTAACTCGATCACTGGGTACCAGAATGTGTGGATTCGCGACAATGTGATGGTCGCAAACTCCTTTCGCTTGCGCGGAGAGCGCACTCCTGCCATCACTTGCATGCACGGCCTCACGCAGTTCCTCGCGACCCAGGCTCCGCGATTCCGAGAGATCATCGACGATCCGTTACACGCTCTGAAAGAACATGGCAACCATCGTCCACACATCCGCTTTATCGCGGAAACTCTGCAGGAGTTGCCAGAGAAATGGCCGCACGCACAGAACGACGCATTTGGCCACGCGCTTTGGTTTCGCTTTGTTCTGGCAAATTCCACTGAAATGCCACTGACCGCCGCCGATGCACAGCTTTTCCGCCTTTTCCCCGACTATTTTGCTGCTATCGAATATTGGCAGGACCACGACAGCGGCGCCTGGGAAGAAGGACGGAAGATCAACAATTCCAGCGTCGGTGCTGTCGTCGCCGGCCTTGAGGAGATGAAGAAATGCGGCCAGGCAGGCGCCGACGTCAGGCAGCTCGATGCTTTGATCGCTCATGGCCGGGAGCGGCTGAAATCAACGCTGCCCTTTGAATCTCCACCCGAGCGCCTGGTAGATGCCGCTTTGCTCTTTCTGATACATCCGCTCGACGTCATCCGTGATCGCTCGATTGAAAACGCGATTCTCAATCTGGTGCAAGCCCGCGTGAAGGGAGAGACCGGCATCAAGCGCTACCCGGGAGATTCTTACTTCTGCCAGGACTACGACGAGTGGTTCAAGCCCGAAGAAATGAGCAGCGATTTCAGCGACCGACTCGATTTTCGCGACGCGCATCTACAGCCCGGTTGCGAAGCGCAGTGGTGCATCTTCGATCCACTTCTTTCCGTTATCTATGGCCAGCGATTTTTGGCGGACCGGTCGCGTCTCGATGATTTTCGCAGGCAGACTTACTATTTCAGCCGCTCGCTCGCGCAAATCACGGCGCAAGGCGAGTGCCCGGAACTTTATTTCCTTAAAAATGGGCGTTATATTCCGAATGCTCACACGCCGCTGGCGTGGACTCAGGCCAATCAAGCGCTCGCGCTGCATCTGATGGAACAATCCGTAAGGGAGATGCGATGAAATCCGAATGGAGAGGCATTCTCGCGGCATTTGTAGTTTTGTATATATTCGTGTGTGTTCCAAACCAAACCCAAGGGCAAGTGACCCGTGATTCCTTGGCGCAAACGCCGCCCATGGGTTGGAACAGTTGGAACAAATTCGCCTGCAATGTCAGTGAAGATCTAATCAAATCCGTGGCGGATGCGATCGCCTCCAATGGAATGAAAGACGCCGGCTATCAATATGTTGTAATCGATGACTGCTGGCAGGTGAGCCGCGACGAAAATGGGAATATTGTCGCTGACCCCCAGCGTTTTCCTTCCGGCATCAAGACTCTTGCCGACTACGTGCATTCCAAGGGCCTGAAATTTGGTCTGTACTCCGATGCCGGCTCCAAGACCTGCGCGGGCCGGCCCGGAAGCCAAGGCCATGAATTTCAGGATGCGCTTCAATACGCACGCTGGGGCGCCGACTATCTCAAGTACGATTGGTGCAATACGGGCACGCGCAATGCGCAGGAAGCCTACCAAACCATGAGCACTGCGTTGATTTCGACTGGGCGCCCCATCGTTTTCAGTATGTGTGAATGGGGCACCGCGAAACCTTGGCTGTGGGGCGCGGGAATCAGCAATCTGTGGCGCACGACCGGAGATATCACCGATAAGTTCACCAGCAAAAAGAAATGGCCCGATGGCAGCTGCTGTGAATTGGGCATGGTTGATATTCTAGATTTGCAAGCCGGGCTCGAGGCATTTTCTAGTCCCGGCCATTGGAATGATCCGGACATGCTGGAAGTCGGCAACGGTGGGATGACGATTCCTGAATATCGCGCCCACTTCAGCTTCTGGGCGTTGCTCGCGGCCCCGCTCATTGCCGGGAATGATGTGCGCTCGATGTCTCCGGAGATCCGGGAGATTCTTACCAATGCCGAAGTCATTGCTGTAAACCAGGACAAACTCGGCCGTCAGGGGCGGCGAGTGCACAAGGACGGCGACTTCGAGGTCTGGTCGAAAACCCTGGCCGATGGCAGCCGTGCGGTCATTCTGTTTAACCGTGGCGCAACAGAGCAAGACCTGAGAGTTAACTGGGAAGAGATCGGCTATCCAGCACATCTGTCCGCCAAGGTTCGCGACCTGTGGATTCATAAAGATCTCGGCCCATCGACCGGAAGTTTTTCTGCTAAAGTAGCGTCGCACTCCGTAGTCATGGTGAAGATCGAACCGTAACCACAAGCCGAAGTACTAGGTCGGAAAAAGGTGACGCATGGAACCGCGCGGAGATGCCGCAGCATCGCCTCGGGATTTTCTCGCCGCCGAGCGCACCTTCCTGGCTTGGATTCGTACCGGGCTGGCATTGATGGCGCTCGGCTTCGTGCTGGCGCGCTTTGGCTTGTTCCTTCAGGAACTCAGCCTGATGCGTCCGGACCTTCAGACCAAGTCGTTCGGTTATTCTCTGTGGTTCGGTACGGCACTGATTCTCGTTGGTGTTGCGGTGTCGATCTTGTCGCTGATTCGCTACACGCGCCTGCTTGGCATGATGCGCAGCGGTTCCGGGCAATTCGGCAACCCGTCGACGCTCGCTATCGTCATGGCAATTTTCCTCGCCGTTCTCGGTCTGGCTATGAGTTACTATGTCATCTCCACTCGCCATGTCCCGGCGAACGGTACCCATAATTCCCATGAGGTATCTATGCCTATGCCAGCGCCCGCAAACTCCATGAATGGCATCGTTCGCATTGCGAGTCAGCATTCCGTGGCGGAAACTGTTGCCAAACTCGAAGGGATGCTTCGCGCCAAAAACGTCAAGATATTCGCAATCGTGGATCACAGTGGTGAAGCGGAAAGAGCCGGCCTGAAGATGCCCAACACCAAGCTGATGATCTTTGGGAGCCCGAAGGCAGGCACGCCGCTCATGCTCGCCTCACCGAGCTCGGCTCTGGATCTTCCACTGAAAATTCTTGTGGCCGAAGACTCTGGGGGCAAAGTGTGGGTGTCCTACAACTCCCCCGCCTATCTTCAAGAGAGACATCATTTGCCGGAAGACCTGCTTCCGAACATCGGCGTGATCGCCGCGCTGGCTGGGGAAGCCGCGAAGTAGCACGAGTTTTTTCGTGCTTCAGAAACGGAAGACGGCTGGATGCCGTGATCCCGTGGCCATCAGCTTGTCGATCTCCTCGACGGTGCCAATCCCACCTCGCGCGCCAAGCTTCGTACAATTCAGCGCCGCGGCCGCACACGCAAACTCGAGTTGTTGTCGCAATGCCCAGCCCTTTCGCCACCCATAAATAAAACCCGCATGAAAGATATCTCCCGCACCGGTTGTATCCACCGAGGACACCTGAAACGCCGGCACATAGTGGAAACGTGTGCCGTCCCACGCCAACGCACCATCGCTGCCAAGCGTCGCGGCCACAAGCTCGCAACGGTACCGCCGAAACACTTCGGGGAGAGACACGCACAAATCGGTTTGGCCGGTCAATTTCTCCGGAATATCGCGGCTGGTAATCAGATAATCGATCTTCGGAAGCAGTTCCTCAACTCCCGGGTAAAGTTCATCCAGATCGGCCACTACCGGCACTCCGGCTTGGTTGGCCCAGCGCGCAGCTACGATTGCTGCAGCCGTGTCGTGCCCATCAACATGTAGCAAATGGGAATTGATAATCCATTCGCGCTGTAGTTCTTCCGGCAGCAATGTGAGCCGTTGGTCGCGTTTCCAAAGTACGGTGCGGTCACCAGTGGGATCGACGAGGATGTATGCTTGCTGGCTGGAGCAAGCCGGAGCGATCAGAAGGTGCGTCTCAACACCCAGTCGCGCGAATTCGGTGCCATGCAGTTCCGCAAAGTGATCTTCACCCAATTTTCCAACATACCGGGTCTGTAGGCCCCATCGCTGGCAAGCGGTCATCGCCGAGGCGACTTGTCCTCCCAACATGGTGTTTGCTGAGGCGATTTCGACCTTCGATCCGTTTACGGGAAATCCTGGCACCGGAATCAGTGTATCCGTCGCATTCAGCCCAACGCCAACCACATCCACTTTTGGAATAGTCATCATCATCGAAAAAATCCGCTTAGTGGAACCGCGTAGTACGCCAAAGCTTTCGGCCACACAAAATTAGCAGCAGCAATGAAACTGCCGTGAGCGCAGACGCCGGCACCCACCGAATCGCCAACTCGGGCATGTGTGCAATCGTCGCAAAGCCAATCAGGATCGATGTCGCCAGAAGGACGAGCGCCCAATCCACCCACGTGCGGCGCGGTGGAAGTTCGGTCGAAGCCTGGCGGCCCTCAAAACGAGCTTCGATGTACTCCACCGGCACTCCATAGCGTTCGCCTTCGCGGAGAGCCGCCTCTTTCCAACTCTCCTGTTCCTGGCTCGTCGCCGATGAAGCCGCAATGGCAGCAACGCCGAGAATCATGAGCAGAGAGCCGCCAATCACCTGCATATACGTTACGTTGCTCTTCCCGTGCAATTCGCCGAAGACCAGAATTCCCCAGCCCATTCCCCAAAGTTGGTTGGTATTGGAAAGCGGGATGCCTCGGCTAATGCCAACATATTTCGCAGCATACTGCTGAAAAAGGTCGCCAATCACCCACACAAAGCCACCGAGCATCAACCAGAAGATTACCGGGCGTGCTTGGTGCAATTCATGCCAAAGCGGAGCGGCGCCGGAGTAGGCAAGCGCCAACCCCGTCATCATCCCGAACTCCCCGAAAGTAAAGAACGTAACAAAAGACAGCGGATTCATACCGGTGAGATAGGCCTTGCGATACGGAATGTACATCGTTCCCCAGAGGACTCCAGCACCGAGTGCCGCCCATACGCCGTTCATCGCGTGTCCAGATGAACTCTGTGCCGACGACGCAATCGCCAACAGTCCTCCACCGAAGCACAGAATCGCAGTCCCTCCAAGAACACCTGCCCATCGCCTCCAACCAGCCTGGCGAAGCTCGTTGAAAAACAGAAAGCCCCAAAGAATGCCGATCAGGCTGTTGGAATTCCATAACGGAAACGCGATGCTAAGGCCAACATCTCGAATGGCGAAAATCGTCAGCGTGTTAGCCACCGCCCATAGACAACCCGCAAGCAACGCCCATAGCACAAGGTGAGGAGCGCGCCGAACGTCAGCCCTCACTGAAGAAGTTCCCAGCACCAGAGCCGGCAGACTCCATCGTGCAAGGAAAACCCCGGTGACCATGATTAGAGAGATAGCTACGGGGGAAACTCCGATGGAGACTAGTTTTGTGGGGGCTTCCGCGGCTCCCAACCATGCTCCGGCGGTAAAACCAGAGTAGATGCCCAACAGTTGGAGACCGCGGGCTCGCGTGCGTTTTGTCGTTTCCGTCGAATTGGCGACTGCGCCGTCGGCTCGCGTCATAGTCCGAGGGATTAATGGAACATTCTTAACAATAGCAATCCACCGAGCAATATTCCCACCGGCACCCAGAAATGAATGTCTGTCAGTATTTCGGCCCAGCGGCTGCGCTTGTTTGCGATTTGCGTCATTAGGGGTGGACTCGCGCAGCATTATACCCACGCCCGCCGTATCCAGGCGGAAAGTGTTTCACCGAACGCGAACATGGGGATTGCAGCCGTCCAGCCGACATGCTAGCCTAAGCGAACAAAAGGCGAAATACCGGAGATCTTCATGCCTGACTCGCTCGCCGTTCGTCTCGCTAAGGTGCAACCGATCGCTCCCGAAACAACTCGCTTGTCGACTTCCCTTGTGCCCGTCTCGCAAGCCCTAAATGCTTTGGCAGCGCGCGACTACAACGGCGAACTCCTCACCGCGGTGCGCCTCGATCCGGCGCAGGAAGCGCAGTGGGCGGAGTTCCCTCCCTGGATTCAGAAAGATCTTCGCGCTGCCTACGGTGCGAAAGGCATTCGACAACTCTACACCCATCAGGCGGCCGCAGCGGCAGTGGTGCACGCCGGGAAAAATGTCGTGATCGTGACTCCGACCGCAAGTGGAAAGACGCTATGCTACAACCTACCGGTCCTCGACGCGATTCTGGCCGATTCCGATACTCGTGCCATGTATCTGTTTCCCACGAAAGCGCTGGCGCAAGACCAGCTCGTGGAGCTTTACGACCTGAATCAACGCCTCGAAAATCGATTCGGCGTTTTCACCTACGATGGCGACACGCCGACCGATGCGCGCAAGGCGATCCGCGAGAAAAGCCACATTGTTTTGACGAATCCCGACATGTTGCACACCGGCATCCTGCCCCATCACACGCGCTGGACGCGGCTATTCGAAAATCTCAAATACATTGTCATCGACGAACTGCACACCTATCGAGGCGTGTTCGGAAGCCATTTATGCAATGTGCTGCGCCGGTTGCAACGGATCGCGCAGTTTTACGGCAGCAAGCCGCAATTCATCTGCTGTTCCGCCACGATTGCAAATCCAGGGGAACTCGGCAGTCGCCTGATCGAGGATCACGTGGACGTGGTCTCCAAAAATGGTGCGCCCATCGCCGAAAAGACCTTCGTTTTCTATAATCCGCCGGTGGTAAACCGCGCGCTCGGTATTCGGCGCAGCTATATCAATGAAGCCTCGCGAGTCTCGCAGGAATTCCTGAAGCACGGCCTGCAAACTATGGTATTCGCGAACTCGCGGCTGCACACCGAGATTATTCTTACCTACCTGCAGCAAGCGTTCCCGCAATTTCCCGGCAAGCCGGAAACGATTCGCGGCTATCGCGGGGGATATTTGCCGTCGGAGCGGCGCGAAATTGAGCGTGGCTTGCGGGATGGCAGAATTCGCGGTGTGGTCACCACATCCGCGATGGAGTTGGGCATCGATGTGGGCTCGCTCGACACCGTAGTGATGGCCGGTTATCCCGGAACGATTGCCGCAACCTGGCAGCGGGCGGGCCGAGCAGGGCGCCGCACCGGAAGTTCCTGCGCGGTGCTCGTTGCGTCATCCGCGCCACTCGATCAGTTCATCGTTCGACATCCGGATTATTTTTTCGGGAACACTCCCGAACACGCCTTTATTCAGCCAGACAATCTCGAGATTCTCGTCAATCACCTGAAGTGCGCCGCGTTTGAATTACCAATTTCGCCCAAAGACAAATTTGGAGGCGTCGACGTGGAAGACCTGTGTGCGCGGCTTGCGGAAGCGGGGTACCTCCATCGCGCCGGCGAGAGTTATCACTGGACGCAGCAGGCTTATCCAGCGGACACCATCAGCCTGCGATCGGTCACCAGCGATAACTTCATTATCATCGACATCACCGGCGCCCCACTCGTAATCGGAGAAGTGGATTTCGTCAGTGCCCTCACGACAGTGCACGAAAAGGCCATCTACCTGCACGGCGGCCAGCAGTACCACGTTGAGCATCTCGACTTCAAGGAACGTAAAGCCTACGTGAAACGGGTCGACGTGGATTACTACACCGATGCGATCAAGTACACGCAAGTGCGAGTTCTGGAAATTGCCGACACTGCTCGGGTGCACTCCGAGCATCCTGAAATCCCTGCTTCGCGATCGCACGGTGACGTATTGGTCCGATCACAGGTTGTTGGCTTCAAGAAAATCAAATTCTTCAGCAACGAAAACATCGGTTCGGGCAAGCTGGAGCTTCCCGAGAACGAGATGCACACCACCTCGTATTGGCTCACGCTGGAGCGGCCGTTGTTGGAGTCTTTGCCATATACGGTAAGCGAGCGTCAATCCAGCATGTTCGGTCTCCTGCACGCCATGGAGTCGATCGCCACGTTGCTGCTCATGTGTGATGGACGGGACCTTGGCACTGCGATTGGGGAACGTCCTCCTTCTCCCGGCTACGGTGATGACCAATTCACGCCCATACGCATGGAAGACGCTGTCAGCGCGAATGCGAAGGAATTTTTTGAGCCGAACCTTTATCTCTTTGACGCTTATCCCGGGGGCATAGGCTTTTCCGAGCCGCTCTTTCGCGCACACGACATTTTGATCGAAAAGACGCGCGAACTGATCCGTGCTTGCCCTTGCGAAGCGGGCTGTCCGTCCTGTGTGGGTCCGGCCGGGGATCTGGCGTCGCGCGCCAAGGAAGCTGCATTAGCAATCCTTGATCGCATTTGTGGATAGCGGTCGCATGGCAACTAACCATGACAAGTTCGCTCGCCTCGCCGCTCTGAAGCCCACGCGCATATTTCCGCAGAAGCCGCCGGAACTACGTGCGCCGACGGAGGAAGATCCGGTCAGCCGTCTGCTTGGCGGCGGCATCGCACGAAATCATTATGGTGACCATCTCGCGATTCGAAACTGGTTTTCCACTCCGGAGTTTGCACCCCCTTCACGCGTCGCTCTGGATTTGCTTGCGGAATCGCGCGATGCCGCGCTCACACGTCGTACCCGGGCGGCGCTGGAAGACCCGGAAAAGTGGCTGTTCCTGGACACGGAAACCACCGGGCTTGCAGGAGGCACAGGCACCTATGCGTTTCTCGTCGGGCTGGCTTGGTGGGATGCGGGTGGACTCCAGGTGGAGCAACTTTTCCTGCGCGATTTTTCAGAGGAACATTCCCTGCTATATGAACTCGCGGCAAGACTTGATGAACGTCCGGTTCTCGTCACGTTCAACGGCAAGACGTTCGATTGGCCGCTCTTGGAAAACCGGTTTACCATGACCCGCGCGATTCGCATTCCATCGCTCGCGGCACATCTTGACCTGCTGCACCCGGCGCGTGCCCTCTGGCGTTTGCGGCTGGGTTCGGTTCGGCTCGTCGAACTCGAACGGCACGTCCTGGATGCGACTCGTCTCGGCTGGCAACGTGACGACGACGTGTCTTCTTCGCTCATCCCGCAGTACTACTTTGACTATTTGCGCGGGGCTTCCGCTCAACCCCTCGCGGGTGTCGTGCGGCACAACCAGATGGATTTGCGTGGCCTTGCCGCTCTGTTCGGAAAAATCAACACAATGCTCGAAAACGCCGAAGGGGGCTCGGGATCATTAGAGTCTCTGGATCTGTTTGGTTTGTCCAAATTCCTACATCGTCGAGGGAAAAAGGATTGGGCTCATGCAGCCTGCTCCCAAGCGCTCGATTTGGGCCTGCCGGAGGAGTTTCGCCCACAAGCCACCAGGGAACTGGCGCAAATGGCCCGCCGCCGCGGAGAAGCGGAACGCGCCGCCGCGCTGTGGCAAGAACTGATCACACATCCGCAGGATGGCGTGCTGGCGTGCGAGCAATTGGCTATCCATTATGAGCGTCGCGAGAAGAACTGCACCCGCGCGCTGGAGTATGCGGAACTGGGATTGAAGAAGATCCAACGCCTGGTGCGTTTGCGTGAGCCACTTGCCGTCGCCCGAACCATGCGTCTGGAGAAAAAACTCGTGTGCCGTGTCGAACGCCTCCGGCATCGAATCGCCAAGGACCAGGCCGCCATGCGCGCTCCCTTATTGAACGAATCTGCCATGGCTGCCGGTTCCGGCCAGCGCCTACGCTGACTTCCCCCATTTGCCGAATTTGGAGGTATAAACCGGATGGAATCCACTGCGGCAAAACCACAAACTAGCTATGGAGGCGCCATGGCCACAACGGAGATTGGGTATTTACAGAACGAACTGGAACTACGCCGCGAGCGGCTGATTGATGCCACTCGGCAAAGCGCAACGGATGCAACTTTGCGCGAGCTCTTGAGTAACGTCGACGCGGCGCTTGCCCGGCTGAAAACCGGAACATTCGGTATCTGCGAAGAGTGCCACGAATCGATCGAAGCGGATCGCTTGCTTTGCGATCCCTTAGTGCGCTTTTGCCTGGACCACCTTTCCGGCGAGGAGCAGCGCGCGCTAGAGAAAGATCTCGCACTCGCGGCCGGAATTCAGCGTGCGCTTCTACCGAAATCCGATTGGTCCGTCAACGGCTGGCAGGCTCGCTATCATTACCAGCCCGCGAACCTCGTTAGCGGCGACTACTGCGATCTGATCGAATCGAATGGCGGATTTCTTTTCCTGTTGGGCGATGTTGCCGGAAAAGGCGTGGCCGCCTCCATGCTGATGAGTCATCTGCACGCTACATTCCGGACACTTGCGCAGCAGCACTTGCCCCTTCAGCAGATGATGAATCACGCCAACCGCTTGTTTTGCGAAAGCACTACGGCCGGGCAGTTCGCAACGCTCATCGTCGGATGCGCTTCGCCTGAGGGCAAAGTGGAATACGTGAGTGCGGGGCATCTGCCGCTATTTCATCTTTCCAGCTCAGGAGTCCGTTCACGCGAGGCGACCGGCGTACCGTTAGGTATGTTCTCGAACACGGAATTCCACGTGTGCCAACTGAATTTGGCGCTGGGGGACAAACTCCTGCTGTACACCGACGGGCTGACCGAAATGTTCAATTCCCAGGGAGACGAATTCGGCGTTTGTGGAGTGCAGGCGCTAGCAAAACGCCATGCCGACGCAACTCCCGATACCGTCATGGCCGCGTGCCTGGACCAAGTGCGGACTTTCACGGGCAATTCGCGGCAGACGGACGACCTGACTCTGCTTGTGTTGCACCGCGCGAACTGACGACTCCCTGGTATTAATTTGTGGTCTGAATGTCAGTTGGCGTGGCCTGCGGTTCCGGCGCATCCGAAGCGGCTGGCCAGCCCAATCTCTTCATCCACGCCGGAAAGGCAGAGGGATCTCCGCCTTGCAGGGAGATACATTCCCTCGCTACGCAACGGAGAAACACAGGTCCGTCCTCTGCAACGAATGACACATACTCATTGCCGCGCTTCACATCGTGCGTTAGGGGATATCGGTTGCCTAGCGCCTCGGCGTAAGCCTCGAAGAAGCGTGTAGCCATCTCTTCACTGTTGAAGCGTTCCCGCGTGGCTAATACCAGGCGCTTGGTATCCTTCTGTTCGAAACAAATATAGTCGTCGCCATCCCAACCTTCCGCTACGCCCTTCGCCAACTCAGGATCCACGAATTGCTTCAGGATTTCCACCCAGCCAAACTCGCCCATCGCATTTTCTTCCAGTTTGTTCCAGCCCTTGCCAGGTACGGACTCGGGTAGGTCCACCATTAATGGAGCCGGAACCTTGTTGGCCCGGTACAGAGCCGGATGCATGACCTGTTGCGTGTTGGCCGGAGCACGCGCAAACACGGCTCCGAAACCGCTCCACCCCCCCGTCCGCAGTACTCCTAAAGAGAAACTAAGACCGCTGAAATATGGAAAAAGCAGAGAATCTTTTATGAACGGGGGCGCCTTCTTCAGCATGGGCGTGTCGGAGAGATCACCGACGAACAGAGACGGGTCAACGTCGGGAATGTCTCGCAGGTTCAACCCCTTGTCTTTCAGCATGTAATCGAGCATGCCGGCCATGGCGCTGCCTTCGAGCACCGCCTCTCGTGCCAACTCGGCATCGTCATTCGGACGCGCCGCATGTACCCACGCGTCGATATGAAAGTACTGATCCTGCAGCGCGTGGGTCAGTTCGTGCGACATCACCATCCTCTGCTCATCCGGCGCGATCCAGTCTGCAATATAGAATTCGTGCGTCTTGGGGTCGTACAAGCCGGCAATCTGCTCGGTCAGGAGATCGACCAGAAAATGATCCAGGTCAAAATTCTTCGGAAACAGCCCGAACGCCTCCCCACTGCGCGCTGACGCATACCGTTCCTTGGCGTCCTTTTCATCATCCATTTGCTTCAAAATATAATCGCGGATCTCCGCCCGGGAACGGATTGACTTCTTGAGCGGGCCCTGGAGTTTCCAGCCTGTTATCTCACTCATTTCACTCAGAACTTCGTCTGCGGTCGCCAGAAACTCTGGAGTTGTGGTGGAGGAAGGGGGAGGGGGGATGGATGGGGCCTGTTGAGACCGTGCTAACGGGGCCGTGCAAGGCAGGGCCGGAAATAGCGTTCCAAGAAGCAGCCAGAAGCGAATGAGTGTTCTCAATGACATACAATTTCGCAGAATAGCAGATTCTCAAAGTTCGCTGAAAACGTATAGTTGGTGACGGATTGTTTCTGTGGTTAGCGCGTTCTGAATTCGTAACACATTGGTAATTTGTTATAGTGGGAATACAGCTCGTACTTCCACCCAACAAGGAGCGCCCTATGGCTGTGTACCCTCCCGGGCTTCGATTACGACAAACCCGTGAGTCTCTCGGTCTTACGTATCGTGATGTAGAAAAAGCAAGTTACGAGATAGCAGTTAAGCGCGGACGGTCAGAGTTCATTCTCCACATCAGTCGACTCGCGGATATTGAGAATCGCAACGTCGTGCCCACTCTCCATAAGCTCTATTCCCTTTCCACGATTCTCCATCTCGACCCTGTGGAAATCTCAAACTGGTATGAGGCTCCCTTTCACCAAACCTTCCATGACGGCGCCGACTTTCCTCCCCCGCGTACCCATCTCGGGGAGTCCCTCCTTTCCAGAAGCGCGCCGGATAATGTACTGAAAATGCCGCATGTATCTGAAAACACAGACCTACTATGCGGGAAACCCCCCTCCCTGGGCCCCGTGCCCACGATGACCGGTGGCGACAGCGGCCGTTATCGCTACGGATACATCGGCCTCTCGGATCGTCGGATGGTTCCTATGCTAAGGCCGGGAAGCACGGTAATCATCGATACCGCATTGCAGAATATCGAGGATGAGGAATGGGCCAGTGAATATGACCGGCCGATGTATTTTGTGGAACTTCGAACCGGTTACCGCTGCGGATGGTTTCAAAAGGATAAATCGCGGCTGATCATGCAGCCTCACACCCTATCTCGCTGCGCACCGGAAGCTTGGCGGACGCCGGAGGACGCGGAAGTCGTTGGCAAGGTGATTGGAGTTGCTACGTTCCTGAACGATCCTTGGAACTGCTATCGAGGAGGATTTGCGTCAACACGTTCAGATTGGAACAAAAAAGTTCTCTAAGATAAATCGGCGCGGAACATGGGACCCAAGCTGCTCCTGCGATTTTGCAATTACGCGCGTTTTCCTCGAAACAACCTGCCAAAGAACCCACGTAATTTCGCAAGTCCTTTTCCTGGCTGGACAGTGGCATCTCTAACAGCCGCTCCAGGACCTCCTCGTGACAATGCGAGATGACGTCATCGATTTGATCCACGTTGTATACCGTGGCTAAACGCTGGTGCGTGTACTTGCTGCTAGAGATGTCCCGCAGGCTCGCAAGGTATGCGAGGCGCGAAAACATGCCATCAAGCGGGTCTAAATAATTCGCAGTGAAGTCGAAAAGAATCTGACGACGAGTCTGGAGTTGGTCAAGCATGTCTAGTCTGAACTGAAAAGCCTGTTCCGCAACCGGAACTTTTTACCGCGCAACGCACCACGGCGACTGCACTGGAACACCCTCGAACAAGGAGGGCGTTCAACATGAAAATTCGCCGCGTAATCCTGGGCTTCGCAGTTTCCTTGAATTTAATGCTACTTTCGTTGGCACTGCCGGTCAATCATCGGACTTCGCAGCCGACCGTCGATCGGCCGCAGCTTGTGGCTGATGGCATTCCACTTCCGCCACCGCCGCCGAACAAGAATGGCTAGCCGCAAATTACAGAACCCCCATCATTCCCCCCTCACGGGCAGCATAGTACTATTTACTGGGAAGTCACTTAGTGCTATGCTGTCCGCCGATGGGTGGCTCACTCAATCTCCGTGACGTGATTTGGCTCGCTGTTTCCGTCGTAGAGGTTTTGTTCTTTATTTTCTTAGCTCTGAAGCGAGTCTACCGTACCCACCCATTTTTCTTTTTATACGCACTATCCCTGGTTGCCCAAACGCTCGGCGTAGCCTTAATTTATCGTCGTTTCGGAAACTCCAGTCCCGAGTATCAGTATGTCGCGTGGCTCTCCCAAGGTTTGATCGTAGGTATGCGCTGGCTAGCGGTCGTGGAGATCGCTCGCAAGACTCTTGCAAAATACATCGGCATCTGGCGGCTGGCAAACATCGTACTGTTTCTTGTCGGGCTGATCGTGCTCACCTACGCAATGATCATCTCTGATCTCCGGCTGTATGCGGTGGTGATGTCCGCGGATCGTGGCGTGGAAATGTGCGTCGCCGTGTTCGTTGTGGGGATGTTCGCATTCGCTCACTATTATCGCCTTCGGATTCCCGATCTGGAAAGGCAATTAGCAATTGGCTTCGGCCTCTATTCCTGTGTGTGGGTTGTAAACGACACGATCTACCTGACCTGGCGGCAATGGCTTGGCCCCGTCTGGGATTTCATGTTGACGATCGCGTTTCTGGCCAGCGTCGTTCTCTGGTTTAAGGCTTTTCTTACACCGATGCCAATTGCGGCGAGCGCTCCTGAACTAAAGATTTCTCCGGAAACGTACGCGCAACTTGCAGAAGAGGTCCATTCTCGGCTGGCGATGTTGAACGGCCGGCTGAATCGTTTTTGGAGCTCTTCGGAGGATCCACGTCCATGAACGTCTCTGTTCTGATCTTCCTTCTAGTTCCCGTCATTCTGGTGCTTTTGCTGGCGTGGCTTGGCCGTCCTCCCAAGAGCAGTTTTCATTCCCCCAGCGAGATGCTGGATGCCCTAGCGCGCGACCGGCACTATTCACGGCTCCCGCAGATCCTGCAGGCACTCCGAGAAGAAGACATACAGTATCTGCAAAGCACCGGTAAGTCACAATTGGCGGCTCGCGCGCGTTCCGAGCGTGTCGCCGTTGCCGCGCACTATCTGAATTGTCTGGAGCAGGAATACCAGGTCTTGCTTGAGGCTTCGCGCATGCTTTCTGCGATGGCTCCCGAACTCTCCGCAATCGGTGAATTCGATCGCTTCCAACGCAGTCTACGTTTCATGTTCTGCTGTCGTTATTTGCGCTGGAAGCTGCGCCTGGGCTTGCAGCCCTGGAACGCGATCGGCCTAATCTCCGATATGGCAGGAGATATGACGTTACAGCTTGAAGCGGCTACGGGCCGGCTGGGGGAACGCGCAATGTTCACCTACGACACGTCTTCAGCCGAAGGGCGCGGCCACAGCAAATCCAATTAGGCAGGCGTTGACGAGACACCTGTCACCTCTTGCGCTGCCAATCGTGGCGATAGCGGCAATTCGATGCGGAAGGTAGCGCCTCGTTGCGGCCCGTTTTTCACCAGGATTGTTCCGCCGTGCTCGGTGATAATGCCATAGCAGATGCTCAGTCCGAGCCCGGTTCCCTTTCCCACCGGTTTCGTTGTGTAAAAAGGATCAAAAACCCGCGATGCGTCCTTGACACCAGGGCCGCTATCCGTGAACTCGATAAATATGTGGTTCTCTTCGACCCCTGTGCGCACACGCAGCTCGCCGACATGATCCACTTCGAGGATAGCGTCCACAGCATTGTTGATCAGGTTTAGGAACACTTGCTGGAGTTGGTGAGGGTCGGCTGATATTTCAGGGAGTCGATCGCTCAACTCCAGGGAGACGTGAATCTGACTCATTCGAAGGTCATAATCGCGCAGAGCCAGTGTGTCTTCCACGATCGCATTGATATTGACGGAAGCGCGCTCCGGTTTGTGTTGGCGGGCAAAACTCAGAAGGTTTTGAACAATCCTGTGAGTTCGTTGAGCCTGTTTGTATAGCTTGTCGATATAGCCCAAGGCTCGTGTGCCGATTTCACCGCTGGCCGTCAGCAATTGGCTGTAACCCAGGATGGCGGTCAGGGGATTGTTCAGTTCGTGAGCCACGCCGGAGATTAACTGGCCAACCGCCGCCAGCTTTTCACTGTGCAGGAGTTGTTCCTGCGTCCGGCGAAGGTTCTCATATGCCTGGCGTGTCTCCAGATACAAGCGGCTTCGGTCAATTGCGTTCGCGATCTGGCTGCCCACCGCAATAAACAGGCTGATATCTGCCGCTGTAAAGTCTTTCGCCTGACGACAACCTACAACAAGGCCTCCAATCAGTTTCTCTTTGGACCAGAGCGTGACAATGTAAGCAGAAGCCAGGCCTTCTTTCAGTTGTGCTTCGCGAATGAGCGGCGGCAAGGGAAGCCCATGGGCCGAAATGAAGGTGGCACGCGTAGCACACAGCTGCTGAATCAGTTCCGGAGAAACCGCGACCGGCGATACACTTCGCGCAAATTCCGACCGTTGTCCCACCGCCGCAATCCGCCGCAACGTACTCCCATCTTTTTCAAAGAGGTAGAGCGAGCAAATGTCGATCTCGAACAGTTCGACGATCTGCCGCAGTGTTCGCTGTACCGAGTCGTTCAGGTCTAGCGAAGAAGAAAGCGTTTCTGCGATCGAATTTAACACTACGAGTTCGCGGTTACGACGACGAATCTGCTGCTCGGCGCGCCGGCGGTCACTCACGTCCAGCAAAAATCCCTGGTAGGCGATAACGGCGCCGGTAGAGTCGCGTACCGCCGTGGATGACTCACTCACGGTGCGGACTTCGCCATCCCTTCGTCGAATCTCGAACTCGAAATCGTTCACCGCACCATGTTCGGCGAGTATTTTGAGCAGCCTTTCGCGGTCCGCGGGATTGGCATACAGAGTTCTGCCGACATCGATATTCAGCAACTCGTCGCGGTTTTCGTATCCGGTGATGCGCATAAGAGCGTCATTAAAATCGAGGAATCGCCCCTGCGGCGTGGCAATGAAGACCCCTTCCTGAACACTGGCGACCAGAGTACGGTATTTCTCTTCTGCCTTTTTGCGCTCGGTAATATCCTTTAAGACGTGGACTGTCCCAAGATTTCGCCCGGAGGGATCTGTAAATTGCGAGTTCGATGCAAGGAAGTAGCCAGGCAACCATGGGTCCGGAAAGTCCCCTTCGCCGGAGACTCCCTCGCAATACGGACAGAGCTTGAAGTTAGCCTCTCGAGGATTGAGAACTTCACTCACGACGCGCCCGACAATCGCCGGCGTTTTCTTGCCCAACATATCGGCAAGCCGAGTATTCGTCCTCAACACCCTGCCGTGCTCGTCGTGCACCAGAATCGGATCACCAATCGAATCGAACGTATACACCCACTGCTGTTGGACGGATTTGATCTGCTCGAACAGACTCACATTCTCGACCGTGGTGCCCAGGAAGTTAGCGACGTTTACCAGATAACTGATCTCGTCCGCCTGCAACTGCTTTCCGGGAAGCGTGCCCATATTTAACAGCCCGACCGGGCCTTCTTTCCCGCACATCGGCACCGTGATGAGTTGTGTGATTCCCGCTTCCGCCATGGTGTGGCGTAACTTCAGATCCTTTTCGCCTTCGAATCGCGAAACACGGTATTCCTCTTTCAGAACTTCTTGCACCCAGCTGGCGTTCAAGGGCAGGCGACGGTTTGCGTTCAGGTAGTTCTCTGAAAATCCGACGGAGGCACAAACAACAAACTCGGCGGTGTCGCCCTTGCCCTCGAGAACGCGTACCGTCCCGTGGGTGGCGCCCAAGCTGCTCGCAATTTGCCCCAGTACCTTTTGCAGCAGTTCTTTCAACCCGACGGATTGAATACTCGACGCGGTCAGCATCGTAAACTGCTGCATTTTTTCGCTGATCTCTTCCGTACGTGCTCGTGCGGACTCCAGGAGCATCACGATCATGCCGATGCCCAGGCTGGCGTTTAGAAAGTGGTCGAAGGCAAAACGCAAGAGATGAACATCTTGGTGCATCCATTGGGGGCGGTCCAGGTTGTTCAAGCCCAGCAGCGTAAAGGCACCAGCAAGCAGTTTGGCGCCATGGCCGCGCTTGGCATTCGAAGCGCGCCACAGAACCCATCCGGCGCACAGGCAGGTCGCGCTTGCCAGCAGTGAAGTCTCCCAGCGCGTTTCGGACCAGTCAGCGGACTTGCTTTCGTAATAACAGGTGACGAGCGCCATGACGGCCGTTAACCAGAGCATGGGCAGGTACAAGCGGTTCTGAGACACCGTAAGCTGTACGACGGACGCGAAAAACAGTACCAGAGCCGCTACACCCATCCCAGACACGAGGACGTGGAGACGCGCAAACTGCCCATAAAACATCACTAGCTCGCAAAAGGAGGAGAATGTGAGGCCGATCCATCCCAGGAGCCACAACCGGTAAAAGGCACCCGAGTTGTCCCGCTTCAGGTGCACAAACAATACCAGCAGGGTGAGGCACACCGTTGCTTCGAAGAAAGCAATGCCCTGGAGGCCTTGATTTGGCACCACGGGTGGATCCTCCCAAAGTGCTCAGCGATAGCCTGAATAAACCGGAACGAATGCGGGGACCTGTACCGGCCCGGGTAGGACCAGTACTACCTTCTTTTGACGCTAACACGCTATTTTCTGACTGGGCAAGGCTCCAACAATCTGGTTGTGCCCTCCCCTATAATGCTGGATGGGAGAACGATGACCGTGCAACCCGAGCAAATCCTGGTGGTCGACGACGAAGAAGCGATTCGGGAAGTGGTTTCTACCATGCTCGAATCCCGCGGTTATCATTGCATGGCCGTCAGCAATGGCCGTGCAGCGCAGGAGTCTGTCCGGAAGCAGTTACCAGACCTGGTTCTCAGCGACATGATCATGCCGGAAATGGACGGGATAAAGCTGCTCGAGTGGCTGCGCAACTTTGATCCCGAGGTGCCCGTCATCATGGTTACCGCCATTCATGACATCTCCACCGCGCTCGAAGCGATCCGGCGAGGCGCGTACGACTACATCCTCAAGCCCTTTGAAAAAGACCAGCTTTTCCATGGGGTAGGGCGTGCCTTGCAGCACCGTCGCTTAGTTATCGAGAATCGCAACTATCAGCGCAACCTAGAACAGGAAGTGGCAGCCGCTACCGCCGAACTGACCGCCAAACACCTCGAACTCGAACAATCCTATGACGATACCCTCGAGGCTCTCGGCAGTGCCTTGGACTTAAAGGACGCCGAAACCGAAGGACATTGCCAACGCGTTACAGCGTTTACGATCTCCATCGCTAAAACCATGCCGGTCCCCAACGTATACTTGCCGATCCTCGCACGCGCTGCGTTCCTTCACGACATTGGAAAGATGGCCATTCCCGACTCGATCCTGCGCAAACCCGGCCCTCTGGATGACGACGAAAAGCAGATCATGCGCACGCACTGCGAAATTGGCTATAACGTTCTCACACGTATCCCGTTCCTGCGTGACGCCGCGGAAATTGTGCTTGCCCACCAGGAATTTTTCGACGGAAGCGGTTACCCCCGTAATTTGCGTGGTGAACAAATTCCTCTCGGAGCCAGAATCTTCTCAATCGCCGATGCGCTGGACGCGATGATCAGTGACCGGCCATATCGCAAGGCTCTTCCGATGAATCACGCGCGCGAAGAAATTCGGCGCTGCGCTGGCACACAATTCGACCCAAAAATCGTGGAAGTCTTTTTGTCGATCCCCGAGCAACATTGGCTCGAACTGCGGGAAAATCTGGGATCCCCCTTCCGCCTGACACAGTTAAAGAACCTGAAATCCTGAAACGTTTGCGACGGTCGCGGGTCACAGCCATCTGCACCCGTACTGGCTACGCTGTTCTTGTGCGAGAGTCGCCCGTGTTATCTTAGCTTGGAGACAGTTCATGCCACTGGTTCCCATCAAAACTGCTTCGGAAACCGGCTATTGCGATTGCGTCTGCGGTTGTTACGAATTGGCCAGTCAACGCGACGAAGACACGGGCAAGGGCTATTGCCCTTCGTGCGCAAAGGAACATCTCGACTGGAACGTCGGTATTGGTCTTCAGAATCCAGCCCCATCCAAGTTGGAGGCGGCGGATTCGGCAAGAAACAAAATAAAGCCCCTCCCTCCAGGATCCGATCCACCGGCACGGCTTCGTTAAAAGCTAACCATACGGCACAAGTCCGGATGAAAGTCCTCTACGCGTTTCGGCTTAGATGCTAAACTTGTGCCCCACTAGTGACCTGGCTACCAGGCCTTCCCATAGGTGAGTGCCCCGGGGCTCCTCGACAGCACCTGCTCCGAGGATCCGGCGACTTGATTACGTAGGGAGAAAATCGATGCATCGTGTCCAGCCCTATATTTATGCGTTTTTCTGCGTGGTGTTACTGCTTCTCCTTGTTCCGGCCGCCACCTTAGCGCAAACGGCCAGCGTTGGCGGCGTGATCCGCGATCCGAGCGAGGCATTTATCAGTCACGCGACCATCACGCTGCAGAACTCCCAGACCGACGTTTCCCGCCAGACTAGCAGCAACGACGAAGGCCTATTCTGGTTTACGAGTGTGGCGCCTGGGCCTTATACCATCACTGTCGAACGAGATGGCTTCAAGTCGCTGCACATCCCCGACCTGACGCTCACCGTGAATCAGTCCTTCACCTTCGAAGCGCACCTGGAATTGGGCGCAGTAGCCACCAAGATGGAAGTTAAGGCGTCAGAATTGCCACTCATAGACTTGGATAACGCATTGATCAGCAACCT
Organism: Dongiaceae bacterium; assembly: GCA_035499255.1. Classification (GTDB taxonomy): domain Bacteria; phylum Acidobacteriota; class Terriglobia; order Acidiferrales; family UBA7541; genus Acidiferrum. The sequence goes on from DATJZF010000035.1 coordinate 30,908, forward strand.
CGTTGATTCCAAGCGTATGCTGGATCTTCCCTTGGTCACACGCGACCCCTATCAGCTCATCTTGTTAAGCCCTGGCGTGATCCAGAGCAATAGCCAGGGTCTGAGCGGTTTTTCGACAAATGGTACAAGCGAACGCTCCAACAACTTTTTCCTCGATGGCGTCGACAACAACGACACCGATGTTCCCGGAGCTCCCAAGGGTCTGAATGCACTGAATCCGGATTCCGCACAGGAATTTCGTGTCATGACAAACAATTTCGCCGCCGAATATGGCCGGAACGACGGAGCGGTTGTGCAGGTGGTGACGCGAAGTGGCACCAACGACCTGCACGGCGACGCATACTGGTTTGGCCGCTACAGCGCGTTGGGCGCTCGCGATTTCTTCAATCATCAGGAGGATACGCCGAAGAACCCGTATACCCGCAACGATTTCGGCGGTTCGGCTGGCGGTCCGATTATCAAGGACAAACTCTTCTGGTTCGTAAATTACGAAGGCCAGCGGTTCATTACCACCCTGACGAACGCGAGCGTGGTGCCAACCGCGGACTACAAGACAGGCGTATTCACGGTTACTGATCCCAACACGGGAAATCCCGTCACAATCAACGCGAATACCGACAATATCTTGGGCCCTGGAGGTACACCGCTACCACTAGACCCAACGATCCAAAAAATCCTGGCGCTCTATCCCAATCCGAATGGTCCAGACGTCACCCCCGGTCTTTCGGGCGAACTTTTCTATCCTAGCGCTTCGCGCTTGCAGAGCGACGTCGGTACTGTCAAGGTCGATTACAACCTGTCCAAAAAGCACACGCTCATGGGGCGTTATTCTATCCAGCAGTTCTCCGATCCCAATTTCAACCACAGTGACTTTCTACCAAACAGCCTTGGCGGTACCAGTCAGTACGCGCGAAACCAGAACGCCGCGATTGGTCTAACATCCACTCTCACGCAGCGACTGGTAAATGAATTTCGGTTCGGTGCGAATCGCTCGCATCAGGAGTACGGTTGCAATGGCGCAAAGACGTTCGACAGCTTCGGCCAAATCGACAGCCAGGGATTTGGAGCCGACTACAACATCCCCTTCGGCCAGCAGAATGGATATCTGGGATTCGGCTGCTTCTTCCTCGGTGACGCTAATCAGCAGGCACGCTTCACTGGCACTTATCAGACGTTCGACGCAATGACTTACTCGCGCGGCCGCCATCTTTTCAAGTGGGGCGGTGAATTCCGCGACGTCTATTCCAACTCGTATGACGACTTCGGCGTGCGCTCTTATCTGAATTTCACGGGATTCACCTCATCCGGTTTTACGGCGCTCCCAGACACCAATCCGTTAGTCGACGATCCCACGACCGAAGATGCCCTTCTCACTCTGCTCGGCTTCGTGGATTTCCAACAACAGACGCAGTACTTCGACAAAAATCAGAATCGTCAAAGCACGGATTTACGTGGATTTCGCCAACGCGAATGGGCAGGATTTGTTCAGGACACGTGGAAGCCGCTCACAAATTTGACGCTCACCTACGGGCTACGCTGGGAATACTATGGCGTGCCGTTTGAGTCGCACAACAACTTGTCGAACCTTTTCACTGATCCTGGAGCGGTGGCCCCGACAGACGGCTTCCAGTTCACCATCGTGGGGCCCGGTACCGGCCACACTCTCTATAACAATCAGTACAACAATTTCGAGCCGCGCCTCGGTGTAGCCTGGGATCCGTTCAAGAACGGCCGCACGTCGATCCGTGCGGGGTACGGCATCTTCCACGATCGCGCCTACGGCAACTTCTTCGGTAATACTCGTGGCAATCCACCGTTCTCATTGACCGCATTCAGTAATTTCAATCAAGAGGGATCGCCGCTCTCGCAAGTCACTCCGCCATCCCAGGTGACGCCGGTCGATCCGCTACTGGTACCTGACAACTCTTTTTATTATGTGGTTCTGATCGATCCCAAATTAAAAACGCCGTACAGCCAGAATTGGAATGTTGGCGTGCAGCGAGCCATTACCCCGACGGTAGTTCTCGAAGTGAACTACGTGGGGGTAAAAGGTACGCACATTTTCCGAGCGGTTGATGGCAATCCGCCGCAACCTGCCCTTGTCAGCCAGTTGCTTGCCTCGGGGGTGCCCTCGGATCAACTGCAATTTAGCGCTCTGTGGGGCGAAGGTGCGGTTAACAACACGGCATTCTACTCCGGGTTTGGAACTGCACCGGGCGCGTTCTTATACAAATCCATTGGCAATTCGATTTATAGCGGACTCCAAGCCAATCTGCAGAAGCAATTTACCCACGGCTTTCAATTCCAACTCGCCTACACCTTTTCCCACGCCATCAGCGACGTGAATGATCCGCTGGTGCCGGGCCAAGGCAATGGAAATTTGCCGCGTAACTCTTTCGATTTGGCCGCCGAGCGCGGCAATTCCGACTTCGACATTCGCCATCGCGCTTCCGTTAACTTGATTTATGAGCCGAACATCGGCCGTGGCCGTGGTCACCTGAGCGAAGGATTCGCTGGCCGTGTGCTTGAAGGCTGGTCTCTTTCGAGCATCATCAGTGCGCAGACAGGCCTTCCGTATGACATCTTCGACCTGACCGACGCCGAACATACCGGCCAATACTCTCGCGTAACCATCATCGGCCCACTCGGGCAACCGGCCGGCACCGACAAAACGTACACCGGCCCAAATCCCGCGGGCTTGGAGACTACCCCCTTAGACGTTCAGCCAAATGCCGGCAAGAATCGGTTCTACGGCCCCAGTTATTGGAACACCGACATCGCGATGTTGAAGAACACTGCGCTGACAGAAAAGCTCAAGCTGCAATTCCGCTTCGAGGTGTACAACCTCTTCAACCATCCGGAGTTTGGACAGCCGTACAACTTCTTCTGGGAAGGCAACAACATTTTCGGGCAGTCGACCTCAACCCTGACGCGCAGCGATGGCACTACCAGCGCACGCCAGATCCAGTTTGGGTTAAAGCTGATCTTTTAAGAGGACCGGGCCGCCCGCCTCTAGCGGCCGAGGTACAACAGCGCCAACAGGAACAGCCACAGGGCGTCCATAAAGTGCCAATAATATGAAGTCACTTCCGCCGCGACGCTTTGTGTGACTTGCGCTTGGCTGAAGTTCCTCTTTGCAACGAACAGCAGCGCCGCGACTCCGCCTACAAGGTGTACCGCATGGGCACCGGTGAAGATGTAAAAGAAACTGCTGGCCGGATTGCTAGCCAGATAGATTCCCTCTCTTAGCAAAATACGCCAGGCGGCCACCTGCCCAATGAGGAACACAACACCAAGGACAGTTGTAACCAGCCAGAACCTTCGGAATCCCGCAGAGTCAGACTTACCCAAACGTTTTCGCGCCATCTCCAATGTTGCACTGCTCACGACCAAAACCATGGTGTTCGCCCAAAGCAGGGCCGGTATCCGTACTGGCACCCAGTCTGCGCCGCCCTTGCGCACCAGAAATGCGCTGGCCAGAGCCATAAAAAACATCAAAACAGCGACAATTCCTATTGCAACGCCAGTGTAATAGCGGTTCGGTGAAGGCTTCCGTCGGCCGCGGTTCTTATCGTCGCCGCCACCACCGTTTCCTCCGGTCGGCGGCAAATCTCCACCGCCACCGCCATCTTTGCGTGCTACGATCGCTGGCTCAAGCTCTTGTATCGATGTGGGTCCCGGCATATTTTTTGAATTCCCTCGACTAGCGTTCGTTCTGCACGGGGAACTTAGGCGCTGCGAACTGAGTTACAAAACCCTCAGCGGTATTGCTGTTGAACTCGTACGCTCCCCGATAGACCTCAGGAGGCACACCGCCAAAATTCAGGCGTGGAGCGGGAGAAGCTATACTCCATTCCAGAGTCGTTGCCTGCCAAGGATTATCAGCTTCGGGAACACGTGGCTGGAACAAGCTGCTGAAAAAATTCCAGACAAAAAGAAACTGCGCTGCAACCGTGCAGATCGTTGCCAGCGTTACAACGTCCCGGATGGAAGAACTCGCCGAAGCAACAGCTCCCCTCTGAACCTCGGAAAGCAGACTGGACTGCGTCAGTAGCCCCAACCAGTGCATCGGCATGAATACAAGGTACACGCCCGCAAAGGTCATCCAGAAATGCGCTTTACCGAGCCGCTCATTCAGTCGGCGGCCGTACAGCTTGGGGAACCAGAAGAACAATGCGGCCAAGATAGCGAAGGTCGCGGCGACTCCCATCACGAGGTGGAAATGCCCGATGACGAAGTCCTCGCTGACTGCTGCGCGATATAAATCATGTCGCGCCAGAAAAATCCCCGACAATCCGCCCGAAATAAAGAGTGATATGAATCCCACAGAGAAGAGCAATGACGTCGTGAGATGGATCCGGCCATTCCACAGCGTGGCCAACCAACTTGCCAGCAAAATCGCAGCCGGAACTCCCAGAGACGACGCCAGCACCGAAAATACCAGGGGCGCATAGGGATTCATGCCGGTCGCAAACATGTGGTATCCCCATACGCAGAAACCGACCAAGCCCACACCGCATATGGCCAACACCACCAGCCGTTCTTTCCACACCGGTTTGCGCGAAAACGTTGCGACCAAGTGAGTAATGATTCCGAAACACGGCAACATCGCCACATACACTTCCGCTTGGGCGAAATACCAGAACAGCCGCTGCCATAGCACCGGCGAGCTAACATCCCGCACCAAATTGTGTGGCTGTGCCGCTACAAATGTGGCGGCACTGAAAAAATGAGAGCCCAGCAGGCGATCTGACAGCACAGCGGTGTCGCCGGCCAGCAGCACGCTGAAGATTAACAGGCTCAAGATCGCGTTCACGAACCACGCCCATACGGTAACCGGCATCCGGGGAAGAGTCATGCCTATCGTGCGCAATTCGATCACTGTCACGCAGAAATTCAGGGCGCTAAGCAGCGCTGCGATTGAGAACAATGCGGAACCGATAAGCCAGACGTTGATGCCCAGGCCGATTGGGAGAAAGAACGATGCCGTCACGCTAACCAATGAAAGCGACATGAGCCACAGCGACAACAGATTGAAGGTAGGGAAGGCCATTTCTTCGGCGCCGATTTGCAGCGGCAACAAAAAGCTTCCAAACCCCATTTGTGGTGCGGCGGTCAGAACAAAAAACACCATCAAAGAACCGTGCAATAGCCGTACAGCTGCGTAGCGATCCGCGGTGCTTCCGAGCGAATTCAGCAAAGGTGCAGTTGCGGTCGGCCAGGACACATTGACGCGCAGTACTGTGGATAGCGCCATGCCCACGAGCACGCTGGCAAGCGAGAGCCACAAAAATTGCATACCGACAGTTTTGTGCTCTGTAGTGAAAACGCGTGAGAGCCAGCCCGGACGGGGGGACGGGATATTCGCGCCTTCATCGTAAGTGACCATTATCGAAACAGTTGCGTTTCTTCGCCTATCTACTGAACCAGAACGGTATCTTACGCCGGCATCCGCAAATTGCAAAACCGAGCTGGCTTGACACGCTTCCGCCGCCCGCTTAGGTTGATTCCTGTCAATCATGTCTGCGGATAAGTGGGCTAACCCGGAAAAGATGTGGGACGAACGCTTCTCGCAGCCTGAGCCTGTCTACGGCGAGATGCCAAACCTATTCTTGGAGGAGCAAGCGAAGGGCTGGAAGCCCGGCGCTCGAGTGCTTGTTCCGGGTGATGGCTACGGACGCAATGGCATTTGGCTCGCGCGGCAGGGTTTTCGGGTTCACACCGTCGATCTTTCGCCGGTGGGGGTAGAGCGGTCGCGTAAAACCGCTTTTTCGGCAGGGTTGAATATGGCGATCGAGTGCGCCGACCTCGCGAAATGGCAATGGCCCGTGGCCGAGTTCGAGGTGGTGGCGTCCATTTTTGTGCACTTGCCTCCCAGCGTCCGTCCTCAAGTTCATGGATCCATGCTGCGGGTCCTGAAACCCGGCGGCGTTCTCATTCTAGAAGCATTCTCTCCCGAGCAACTGCGATACACTTCGGGCGGACCGAAGCAGCTCGATCTTCTCTACACCGCTGAAATTCTGCGGCAAGACTTTATTGGCGCCGAAGTCGTTGAATTGGTCGAAGCAGTCGTCGAACTGAGGGAAGGCGCGCTGCACAGCGGGCTCGGTGCGGTCATTCGCGGTGCCTTTCGTTCCCGGTGATTGACGCGTTGCAGTGATGCGAGCTTGACGTAAGCGAGTGACTTATTGGAACTGCTTTTGAAACGCGGCGAACTGTTCCCGCAGGGTTTCCAACTCGCGGCGCAATTCGGACACGTCGGATTCGAGTTGGGTGAGGCGTTCGGTCTGCCCAGTTGCGACCGCGTCATTGGCAACGCGAGTCTGCGGTTCCTCGGTCGACGGCGCGGCCACATCTCCAGACAACAGGTGCATAAAGCGCGATTCTTTAGTGCCTGGCTGGCGCGGCAGGACCTTGGCCAGTGCAGGTTCGCGCCGCATCAGTAAATTCAGCGCAGAATGAACAGCGTCGAGATCTTCGAACGTGTACATCCGCTCCGTGCGGGTACGCAATTCGCCAGGCGTCTGTGGGCCGCGAAGCATCAGCACGCATAACACAGCAATTTCGTGACGGTGAAAGTTGTAGAGCTCGTTAAGCCGGTGCTCATACTTGACCACGCGAGAATCACCGCTCGCCGAACGAACCATATACTGATCCGTCAGAGAGCGCAGCGCCTTGCGGACGGAGTCTTCGTCGAGGTTCATCGCGGGTTCGCGATTCGACTTCTGGTTGCAGGCGTTCACGAGAGCATTCAAGGAGAGGGGATAATACTCTGGAGTGGTGATTTCCTTCTCGACAAGGGCGCCAAGAACGCGCACTTCGGTTTCCGTCAGTTGTAGCGACATGAAGCAAGCATAACAGACGCAATGCGCGATTCCTGCCGCCTCATCCCCTTGGGTACCAGGCCCAACAATTGGAGTGAACGTGGAAATTGAACGGCTCCAGTTATTGCAAGATGGTATAAGATCGTTTGTTCCTCAGCTTGTCAGATCAAAATCAAGGGGAGACGTATGAAAGTCCGTCCTATTTGCCTGGTTGGTCTACTGCTAGCCGCCAGTTGGTCCTACGCCGCGACAAAGACGACATCCGGCACGGTGGTATCCATGACCTCGGTGGAATGCGGCACCAAGAAGAAGAGCAAGAAGGAGTCGACGGCGCTGCTCTGCCAGCAGTACGTGGTGCACACCGCGACGTCGGAGTACAAAATCCAGCAGCAGAAGCCTGGGGACCAGCACGTCATTCCCGCCAACACACCGATTGAGTTCACCATCGACAAGAACAAAATGAAGTTCAAGTTCGACGGCAACAAGTTTGAATTCATCATCGTGAGCACGGCCGCAATCAACGCGATGAAGAACTAATTGGCTGCTTATTTGGTAAGTAAGGTTGGTGCGGTCGAGTGGATTCGAACCACCACGGTATTGCTACCGCCAGCCCCTCAAGCTGGTGCGTCTGCCAGTTCCGCCACGACCGCACAGAGGAAAGAGAAGTCTATTCTAGCCGCGCCATTCGAATCGGGCAAGGCGCGGAATCTCAACTGAACAAATCAGGGCTTAGCCGGGGTGCTGGGCGCCGGTTGCTGCGGCGTCGAAGATTGCGGCGCGGGCTGCGTGGCCGGAGCCGGAGTCGTTGCCGGAGCGGGCGCGGTTTGCGCGGGCTTGGAGAACTTCTGCAATACCGATCCGCCCTGTTCGACACTGCGATCGACACGAACAACCAGGGCCAGCGCGCAAATCATGAACATGACGGCGCACCACGTCGTCGCTTGCGACAACACCGTGGCGGCTCCGCGAGGGCCAAATGCCGTCTGGCTGCCTGCCCCACCGAAGGCGCCGGCAAGGTCGGCGGCCTTACCGCTCTGGAGCAACACCACAACGATAAGCACCAGACAGTTGAGAACAAAGAACGTGGTCAGCAGCGCGGGGAGCCACCGGAATCCAATGACGATAATCCCCAGGCCAACCAGGATCGAGAAAGCCCATTTCAACTTCGACGGCATTTGCTGCACCTCGATGTGTAGAGCCAGCGTTTGGCTGGCGACGCCGAGCTGAAGCCCAGCGCTACATGATTTTACCGCGGCCAGTCTTTCACGAGACTCGCGAAGGACTTCGGGTCCAAGCTGGCCCCTCCGACGAGCGCGCCGTCCAACTCGTCCTGCGCCATCAACCCCTGAATATTGTCGGGTTTGACGCTTCCGCCGTAGAGAATCCTCACGCCAGAAGCAAGCACGGCTGAGAACTTGGTCGACACACACTGCCGCACGAACTTATGCACCGCCGCCGCAATTTCCGGAGTAGCTGTGCGGCCCGTGCCGATGGCCCAGACCGGTTCGTAAGCTATCAGAATACGGGAGAATTGTTCGGGGGTCAACGAGCCGACGCTACCCAGAAGCTGGCTCTCGCAGATGTGCTCGGTGCGCCCGGATTCCCGGTCGGCGAGCATTTCCCCGATACAAACAATGGGTGTAAGGCCAGCGGCAAGAGCGGCTTGCGCCTTCTTAAAGACAGTCTCATTGGTCTCGCCAAAAAACTGTCGGCGCTCGGAGTGCCCGATAATCGCGTACTTACAGCCCGCTTCGACGAGCATGCTCGTGGAGATTTGTCCCGTGTACGCGCCTTCCTTCTCCCAGAAGACATCCTGGGAAGAGATGGCGATGTTGGTACCGGCCGATTCGTGTACAGCGGCGGGAATGTCAATGAAAGGAGGCGCGACTACAATGTCGCAATCCGTGACATCCGCGACCAGAGGCTTGAGCGCGGTGAAAAAGGCCCGAGTCTCCGCCTGATTTTTGTACATCTTCCAATTGCCGGCGATTACCCGGCGACGTTTGTGTGCGGTCATTTGTTGGTCAGTGCCTCCACACCGGGGAGCTTGCGTCCGCCAAGATATTCGAGGGACGCGCCCCCACCGGTTGAAATGTGCGAAATCTGTTTAGCCACGCCGGCCTGATGGACAGCGGCCACGGAGTCGCCGCCGCCAATGATGGTGGTGACGCCGTCTTTGGTGCCGGCGGCGACAGCCTTCGCAATAGCCAGAGTTCCCTTCGCGAAAGCGGGCATTTCGAAGACACCCATAGGGCCGTTCCAGACGATCGTGTGGGCGTGGGAGAGTTGCTCCTCGAAAAGTTCTATGGTCTTGGGGCCGATATCCAAGCCCATCTGATCGGCCGGAGTGGCGGTGACGTCGACGGTGGTGGCGGGCGCATCGGCTTTGAACTCCGGAGCGATAACGTGATCCACCGGAAGAAACAGCTTGAAGTTTTTGGCCTTGGCGTCGGCAAGAATTTTCTTGGCGAGTTCGAGCTTGTCGTCTTCCACCAGCGACTTGCCGATGGTGAGGCCCTGCGCTTTCAGGAAGGTGTAGGCCATGCCGCCGCCAATGAGCATGGCGTCCGCGACCTTCATTAGGTTCTCGACCACTTCAATTTTGTCACTAACCTTGGCGCCGCCCAGAATCGCCACAAAGGGGCGGCTTGGATTGGTGATGGCCTTGCCGATGTAGTTGAGTTCCTTTTCCATGAGTAGCCCAGCGGCCGCCTGCTTCACAAATTTCGTGATGCCAACAACGGAGGCATGGGCCCGGTGAGCGGAACCGAAGGCATCGCAGACAAAGACTCCGTCGCACAACGCGGCGAGCTGCCTTGAGAAACCTTCGTCGTTCTTCTCTTCTTCGGGGTGGAAGCGGACGTTCTCGAGCACAAGCACGTCGCCGTCCTTCAGCCCCTTACTCTTGGATTCCGCTTCGGCGCCAACGCAGTCCGGCGCAAACGAAACGGACTTGCCGAGAAGTTCCTCCAGCTTCTTGGCCGCGGGCTTCACCGAATATTTCGGATCCGGCCCGCCTTTCGGCCGGCCCAAGTGCGAAGCCAGCACCAGCCGGCCGCCCTTTTCGATGGCGAGCTTGAGCGTCGGAAGGGTCTCGCGGATGCGCGTGTCGTCGGTGACCACACCATCCTTGAGCGGCACGTTGAAATCGACGCGGATGAAAACACGCTGTCCGCGGAGGTCGAGATCGCGAATTGTCAGTTTGTTCATTGCGAGTCTACTTTCTGTGAGCGAGTTGGGATGAAAACCGATATGAGATATCAACGATCGGATAATCAGGGAGCGAAGACAGATTCCTCGCTTCGCTCGGAATGAAGTGGCTGGTGTGAGCGGCTCGCCACTCGTCACCAGCCACTCGCCACTGTTTTATCTAGAACTTCGACGCGAGCAGCTTGATGAGGTCGCGAACGCGGCAGGAGTAGCCCCACTCGTTGTCGTACCACGACAGAACCTTGACGCACTTGTCGCCGACAACCTTGGTGTAGTCCGCGTCGACGATCGAGGAGTTGGAGTTGCCCTTGAAGTCCGAAGAAACGAGTTCCTCTTCTGTGTAGCCGAGGATTCCCTTCAGCGGACCTTCCGCGGCAGCCTTGAGGGCCGCATTCACCGATTCTTTCGTCGCTGGCTTCTCCACAAACACCGTCAAGTCCACGACGCTGACGTTGGGCGTAGGCACGCGCATGGAGTACCCGTCGAGCTTACCATCGAGTTCCGGAATGACCAGCTTGAGAGCCTTGGCGGCGCCGGTCGTGCTGGGAATCATGTTAATGGCGGCGGCGCGGGCGCGACGGAGGTCCTTATGCGGGAGGTCCAGAACGCGCTGGTCGTTCGTGTACGAGTGAATGGTGGTCATTGTGCCGCTGACGATCTTGAACTGCTCCTGAAGAACTTTAGCGACTGGCGCGAGGCAGTTCGTCGTGCAAGAGGCGTTCGAAACGACGTGATGCTTTGCCGGATCGTAGGTCTTATCGTTGACGCCCAGTACAAAGGTGGCATCGGGGTCGGTTGCGGGAGCCGAGATGATGACTTTCTTCACGGGGCGGCGAATGTGCTTGCGAGCATCCGCGCCCTTGGTGAACAAACCGGTGGATTCGACGACGATATCCGCACCGACGCTGGCCCAATCGATCTCCGCGGGATCCTTGGTCTTGAAAACTTTGAAGGACTTGCCTTCGACACTGATGGAGTCGTCCGTGTGAGTGACCTTGTGCGGAAGATTTCCCAGGACCGAGTCGTACTTCAGAAGGTGCGCAAGGGTCTTTGCGTCCGTGATGTCATTCACGGCCACGAACTGAATGTCCTTATCATCGAGGGCGGTGCGCACAATATTGCGACCGATTCGGCCGAAGCCGTTGATTCCAACCTTGATAGGCATTTACTTCCTCCGGTGCGGGGTGTAGTTATGCGGCGTCAGATAGTGCGGAAAAGCGCCGCAGGTAGAACTAAAAATGCTAACAGCAGTATAGGGAAAACTCAATGAAGTGCGACGTGTTCCGCGTCACGCCTGCTTGGTACATCGATTTTTCGATATTAGATACTAAGGCGGGCCGCTAAACAGGACCGATTTGAAACGACCCGCCGGGGCACACCGACACTATTCGTGGCGCAGGGCAACCACGGGCTCGACGTGGGACGCGCGCAAGGAGGGCAAATAGCCCGCCAAAAATGCCACTGCCGTGAGCACGAAGACGGTAACCGCAAATGCGGCAGGATCGGTCGGCTCCGTATGGTAAAGGAGCGAGGCAATCCAGCGAGCAACGATGAACGACGCAATAGCACCGATCGCCACACCGATCAGCGCAAGGCGCAGGGTCTTGGTAATCACTCCCCACTGTACCTGACCGGGGGATGCGCCCAGGGCCATGCGAATTCCGATTTCGTGGGTGCGGCGAGTGACCGAATACGAAATCACACCGAATATACCCAGTGCGGCCAGTGCGAGTCCGAATGCGGCGAACACGCTGACAAACCAAACAAAAAAACGGCGAGGCGAGACAGAGTGGTCTACTAAAGACTGCAGCGGGCGAAATGCATTGTTGGGCTGTGCAGGATTCAAACGCCGGAGCACGGGTATGACTGCTGCCGTCAAGGTTTCGGGTGGCAATTTGGAACGAACAACCAGTTGGGCACCTTCAGGGCCGTAGAAAGAAGGGAGATAAATCTCCGCGTCCGGAGAAGACTCCATGCTGCTGATGCGCACGTCGCCAACCACGCCGATCACTCGGCCGGTATCCTTGCCAAAGCCTCGCGCATCATGCCCGATAGGGTCCTGGCCTGGCCAGTGACGGCGAGCGCCGGTTTCGTTGATGATGACAACGGGCTGTTTATTGAGCATTTCTTGCCAGGAAATGTCGCGGCCTTTGATGAGGCGAATTCCCATTGCATCCAGGTAGCCGGGTGTGACAATGCGGACGATCGCACCCTGATCTTCGGTTTTCGCGTATTCGCGCGAGGGATTCACCAGGCCCCAGCCACGCTCGCGGTCGAGCGGAAGCATATCCGCGACTCCGGCAGCTTCCACGCCAGGCACTGATTTCACGGCCTCGACAATCTGAAAGAGAGCCGGAACGATTTTCTCGCCCTTTTCGCCGGATTCGTACGTTATATCGACAATGCTAGCCTGGCTGGGCTGGAAACCGAGATCGACATCAAGGACGCGAAGGAAACTTCGCAGTAGCAGGCCGCAACCCACGAGCAGCACGCAAGCCAAGGCGATTTCACTCACCACCAGGACCGAGCGAACGCGGTCGTTGACTCGGCCGGTGCTGACGCCGCGGCCACCCTCCTTGAGATTGTCCTGTATCTTTACAGTCGAAAGGACCATGCCGGGAACAATCCCAAAGAGCGCAGCAACTGCCAGAGTAATCAGGAGCGTCCAGCCGAGTGCGTTGCCGTCCACGCTGACAGCGTTGAGTAGCGGCATGACGATGGAATCCTGATGCGCTAGATACAGAGTGATTCCATACGCAATGCCAACGCCGAGTGCCGCCCCGATAGAAGATAGGCCCAGGGATTCGATGAGTAATTGGCCAACGAGGCGCAAACGGCCGGCGCCGAGAGCACTTCGCATGGCGAACTCTTGACTGCGCGAAGCAAGCCGGGCCAGGAGGAGCGTGGAGAGATTCACGCATACGATAAGTAAGATGACGCCAACGGCTCCCCACAACGCGAACAGAGAATGGCGGAGCGTGCCGGTGACGTAATCCTGCAGCAGAGATAGGTCGGCTGTGTACTCCACGAACCAATCGGGTTCGGGATGAGCGGCGCGGAATTGGGGAGAGAGGACGTTCGCTTCGGCCTGCGCTTCGCCCAAGCTGACGCCAGGCTTGAGTCGCGCAAAAATTGCGACCGTGTTGCCCCAGTTGCGAATTTCGTCCATGTACGCGGGAATGAAAAAGTCCACCCGCAGTCCTGGCGAAAAGACGGAGGCGAAATCAAACGACCGCGGCAATACGCCGATAATTGTTACTGCGCGATTGTCCAGATTGACCGTGCGACCTAAAACGCCAGGGTCCCCACCAAACTCACGCTGCCAGAACGGATACGTAAGCATGGCGACTAGCGCAGCACCCTTAGCGTGCTCGGCGGGAAGAAAGGTTCGCCCGAGCATCGGATTGACGCCGAGGACATGGAAGAAATTGTTGGCGACCATCACGGCCTGAACGTGCTTGGGATCGCCGTGAGCGGTCATGTTGTATTCGGTGCTGCCCCAAAAAGCCTGGTAGCACGTGACTTCCTGGAAAGACCGCGCGTGCTTCGCATATTCCTCGTAGGAGGAAACGTTGTAGGTCACTCCGGAAAGACCGCCTTCGCCATGATTGCCAGTGAACCAAACGAGTTGCTCCGCATGGGGGAACGGCAAGGGCCGCAACAGCAACGTGTTTACCATGCTAAAGACGGCAATGTTGGCACCGATGCCGAGTGCCAGGATCAGAATGGCGACGGCAGCGAAGCCCCGGTCGCGGCGCAAGGTGCGAATTGTGTAGCGCAGATCCTGTTTTAGAATATCCAGCCAAGGCAGGCCGCGCGCCTCCCGATGTGTTTCTTTGACTTGCTCTGTGCCGCCGAACCGCAGGGCGGCTTGACGCCGAGCCTCCTCCTGCGTCATTCCCTTGCGCAGGTTTTCCTCGATGGCCATTTCCAGGTGCAGGGCCATTTCTGCGTCGAGTTCACGGTCCAATTGATCGCGGCGGAAGAAGGAGTGGAGGCGGTGCAGCAGTTCGCGAATGCGGTCGATCATTGGTCGCCGCCTTCCTCGCCCATCGCCAGAACACGCGCCATAACGCCGCTGAGACGTTGCCAGTACGCTGTATCTTCGACCAGGTGCTTGCGGCCGCGTTTGGTAATCGAATAAAACTTGGCTCTGCGATTGTTGTCGGAGGTGCCCCATTCGGCAGTGATCCATCCTCGCTGCTGCAAACGCACCAGCGAGGCGTATATCGTGCCCTGATTCAGCAGCACGGTATCGCCGCTGACTTGTTCAATCCGGCGAGCAATGCCATAGCCGTGAAGGTCGCCGATGGCTGCAAGTGTCTGCAACACCATGAGATCGAGGGTTCCCTGCAAAAGGTCGAGTTTGGAATCGCCCACCAATCCTCCTGTGCGGTGGCCACATAAGGACACCACCTGGCTCCTGTGTTCACGTCACAGGAGAGTAGACGAAAGCCTCCGTGAGAAAGTTCAATCCGGGTTGGAGTTTATTCGTAACGCAAGGCAACCATGGGATCGACCTTTGAGGCTCTTCTCGCCGGCACCCAAGCCGCCAGCAATACGACGAGCAGGAGAACAGCTAGGACTGCCAATAGCAACCGGTGCTCGTGAGGAGGCACTCCAAACAAGAGCGACTCTATGAGCCTCGCGCCGAACCACGTCCCCGCCAGTCCCAAAATCGCCCCAATAACAGTGGACGTTGCCATGCTGATCAAAACCATTCGGGAAATTCCCGCTGTCGAGGCTCCCAAGGCCATACGCACGCCAATCTCCTTGGTACGTTGCGAAACGTAGAAGCTCACCACGCCATAAATTCCGAGGGCGGCCAGAACAACTCCCATTGCCGCGAACGTGCTCAACAACACTGCATTGAATCTCGGGCGTGCAGCGAGCTTCTCGACTCGCGTGCTCATGCTGGAGAATTCCACTGGCACGGTTGGATCGATCTCTGCAATTTGCGAGCGGGTCCAGGAAACGATGCTGGCTTCCGTCAAGGCACTCCGGAAAATCACGAAACCTCGACCAATGTAGGTCTCTAAGTCGTCCTTCCAGGGAATGTAAAACTCGGGATCAGCTTCTGCGATGAGTCCAGTGTTCTTCACGTTCCGTGCCACCCCAACGACAGTCCGCCATGGTCCTTGTCGATCAAACGCCGTGAAGCGAATTGTCTTTCCGCAGGGCTCTTCCCCAGGGAACAGGCGTGATGCCAGAGATTCGCTCAGAATCACAGGCTGTTCGGAGGGAGCACGGTCCGCCTCAGTGAAGCCGCGTCCCTGAACGATCGGGATGCCCAGAGCCTGGAAATAATTCGGCGTGACCATCCGCCAGCCCACCATTCCGCCGGTTCCTTGCGATGGGCGAGGTCTCCCTGGAACCTCGATCGACGCAAAAAACGTCGCCTGCATGCCACCAGAAGGAGGAAGCGTGTCACTCAGCGCCAACACACCGCCGCCGGGCAGCCGGCCAAGTTTGGTTTCGAGCTCCTGGAAAAATGCGAGTTGCTTCGTAGTGTTCGGATAGCGGTGTTCGGCCAGGGAAATCTGTGCGGCCACGACGTTTTGCGCATCGAGGCCCGTCGGCACATTTTGCAGGTTCCACAGAGTCCGAAGAAGCATGCCCGCTCCCGCCAGCAGAATCAGCGAGAAGGCGATCTGTGCCGCGACGAGGCCTTGTCGAAGCCACCCCCTCCTGGGTGTATTCGACGAGCGTCCCACAAGCCATTCGGCAGTAGGTTTGTTCAAGGCGGTCACGACTCCGAACAAGACTCCCGCAAGCAATGAGGCCCCTGAGCAGAACAGCAGTACGCGAAAGTCCAGGGAAGCTTGCTCCAGCCGCACCATTCCCTCCGGAGCGATGGCAAGAAACACCCGGAGTAAGAGATAGGCAAGTCCCCAGCCCGCCACACCTCCAGCGATCGCCAGGAGCAAAGACTCGGTAAGTGCCTGGCGAATGAGTCTCGCCCGGCTGGCACCAAGCGCGGCACGCACGGCGAGTTCCCGTCGCCGCGAGGCGGCACGCACCAGAAGCAGATTCGCCACATTCACGCACGCGAGGAGGAGCACTGCAATCACCGCGCCTAAAAGCACCCAGGCTCCTACGCGCGAATCGCCAGTCTGGCGGTCGCGGAGCGAGCGCACACGTAGCGACACCTCAGCACGAAACGGCGCCGGCACAAATCGCAAAGAATCCCGGAACCATGGCTGCAACTGTGCAATTGCCTCGGGCACCGTGACCCCCGGCTTCAACCGGGCTATCGCCCGCAATAAGATGCGAGGATTGTTTCGATCGAGCGATGCCTGATCCAAAACCTGCGGAAACAACATGTCAACTTTCGCCAGATTGGGCATCTCAAAGTTCGCGGGCAGCACCCCAATGATTTCCAGCGGTTTGGCATTCACGGACAGCTCTCTGCCTACGACTTTTGGATCCCTACCAAACCGCGAACGCCATAGCCCGTACGAGATCAACGCAACCTGCGGTGCGCCGGGGCGGCCATCTTCCTCCACGAAATCCCGGCCTATCACAGGATGAATCGTAAATGTGGAAAGAAATGTCGATTCCACCACGGCACAATTCAGCCGCACCGGATTCTGCTCCGTAATATCGCAATCCGTGCCACCTGGCGCGAGGGATGTCATTGACTCGAATGGATTCTGCTGGGCTTGGAGTACCGCATATTCAGGAGCGAGCATAAATTCGAGCCCTTCGAACGGCGCCTTCACTCCAAACGATACGATGCGATCGGCCTCGGGATAGGGCAGGCTGCGGAACAAAACCCGATCCACAACGCTAAACACCGCCGTCGTTGCTCCGATACCCAACGCCGCCGTGAGCACCGCCGCAATAACAAATCCCGGTCGCATCGAGAGGGTCCGCGCGGTATAGCGCAAGTCTTGCCAAGTCGTTTCGAGCCAAGGCAGCCCGCGGCGATCTCGATACGCTTCCTTCGCTTGTTCTACACCTCCCAACTTCATCAGCGCTTCACGGCGGGCTTGCCGTGGTGTCATTCCCGCGCGCAAATTGTCGTCAATATGCAGTTGCAGGTGGCTTTCCAGTTCTTCTGACAACTCAGCATCACTGGTCGTGCCGAACGCGTTGCACAGCCGAACCAGAAATGCACGCAGACTTCTCATGAGGTTTGCTCGCGGGCGCCAAGGAACTTGGCCAAGATCTCCTGCGTTTGCCGCCAATCGCGCGTCTCACGATCGAGTTGTTTCTTCCCTGCTCGGGTCAATTTATAGAACTTGGCCTTGCGATTGTTATCGGAAACGCCCCATTCGGAGTCGATATGCCCCTCCTGCTCCAATTTCAGCAGTGCCGGGTAGAGCGTGCCGTAATTCACGCTAAGGAGGTCGCCACTCGTCTGCTCGATACGCCTGGCAATTCCATATCCATGCAGGGGGCCCATGGCTTCCAGAGTCTTTAAGACCATGAGCGCTAGAGTTCCCTGCCAAACATCCGCTTTGTCGCCCACCCTTCGCCTCCTATGGCAAAGCCATAGGGAATGTCCCACAACTCCTATGGCTTAGCAATAGGAATGTAGGGGGTCTTAGCCGATAGGGATGGGGGTGGTTTCCCGCCAGCTGCAATTATCGACTACCTAACCGCGACGATTTTATTCTTAAGGTCCGTATCTAGTTGAACTGTTAGTATGTTACAATATATGTTGAACACGTTCACTTTTACATCGACAATCGACTGGCATTGATTCGATAATTTGAACATGTTCAATACAACAAAGCCTCAGCTTCGATCCCTCGAAACCCGCGATGCCATCCTTTCTACCGCCCTGTCCTTGTTCCGCCAGGACGGTCTGGACGCCACCACCATGCGCGACATCGCCGACCAGGCCGGAGTGGCGCTCGGTGCCGCCTACTACTACTACCCAAGCAAAGAGGCGATTCTCCAGGGCTATTACGATGGCGTGCAGGAGCAGCATCAGGCCCGAGTCGTGGAAGCGCTGACGAACGCCAAGGGACTTAATTTTGAGGACCGGCTCAAGTTGGTCTTTCACGCAAAACTCGACATCCTGCAGAAAGATCGAAGAATTCTGGGTGCTCTGTTTCGCTATGCAGGCGAGCCTACGCATCCGCTGTCCGCGCTTGGTCCAGCGACGCGCAGGAATCGCGACCGGGCAATCGCGACGTTCGCGTTGGCAATTCAGGACGAAAAAGTGCCGGATGACATTCGCGGCATTCTGCCCGTCGCGCTGTGGACAGCACACATGGGAATGCTGCTCTATTTCATATACGACGAATCTCCGGAGCAAGTTCGTACCCGGAATCTCGTAAATGGAGCGATCAGTTTGTTCAGTTCCCTTTTGTTTCTGGTGAGCATGCCGTTGATCAAACCGTTCCGCGGCCAGCTGACCTCTTTATTGACTGAGGCTGGTCTTGTTCCAACCCTGAGCGGCAAACAGGAGTAATGTCATGACCAATTCGACGCCCGAACAACCGAAACGCAACGGATATAATCCGATCACCTTGGAAAATGTGCAGGGTCGGCAGCCGGATCCGTTTTTCCAAAACCTGGACACGCCGTCGAGCCGGACCGCCGGAGCCGTGTTGTTTCTGTTCATCTATTCGATGTCGGGCAATAGGGCGGTAGCCGCCCCCCTTATAACGCTGATTCTGCTGGCTTGCCTTCTGTTGCGAATGACACCCCGGCAACGCTCGCTCACGGCAGCGCCACTAACTTTCTCGGCTGTGCGTCTGGCATGGCAATTCGCGGGCCCACTGGGAATTTGGCAGTACGCCATGCCGGCAGTCCGGCTAACCGCAATCCCTCAGTGGCAGACTGGTTCAGTGTGGCTACCCCTGTTCCTCTCCACATATCTATTTTTCACTTCGTCGGTTGAAAGCTACACCGGGCGAATGGTTTTCTGGTATTCGATTGCGGTGTTGTTGTCCGGCCTGCTGCCCGGAGAAGGTTACGCCGTGGTCTGCGCAATGCTGTACTGCACGCTCTTCTTCGTTGTGCTGGTCACAATTTTAATTGACCTGAATGGCAGGCCGGACGCGCGTCCGGTGGCAATGCCACCGCAGCCAGCCGGGGCTTAACACGCGTGAAGTACGCCTGTGTACGTCGGGGATGTGAAGTTCACTGCGGGTACTGCTTGATGATCGTCACGCGCTCACCGGTAAAGTGCACGAACACCGTTTTTTCCGGCGGCCGACCATAGATCCAGTCTTCGGTATCGTTGCCGTTCGAATCGCGTTCGCGCACCTTGCGGTCCGGCTTACCGATAGCAGCAACCACTTCTTCGCGGTCCATGCCCACGACGGGCTTGCGGTCGGTGATGGCTTTCTTCATTTCCGACGGCAGCGTATCGAACCATTGAACGGAAGCCGAGCGCTCCTTCGCAAAGTCCAGAAACGGAGCGAGCAGTGCCTTCAACTCGTCCGGCGTGAGGTCCGGGACGGCTTTGGCAAACTGCAGATAAATGGTGCCGCCATGCCCCTGCTGAAATCCAGGAGGCCCCTGGTCGTCATTCGGATTCGTTGACGTCGTCGAGGTCGTTGGCATAGGCGTGCCGCCCATTCCGATCTGAATGTGATCGCGCCAGTTCTTCTTGGGGCGGCCGCCGCCGTTCACATCGACAACGATTGTGTGTTCATGAAATTCCAACTTCGTAATCTGGGCTTTGTCTCCGGAATTGACGGCCGCTCCGTGGACACCAACCGCATGATTCAAGGCTTGCTCGTCGAGAGGCTTTTCGGCATACATTGTGATGCCGTCTTTGCCGCCGGGAATTGGCTTTTTGGCTTTTGCGAACTCCCCGGAAACGTAGCGAATGAGTTCGAGTTTCGAACTCTCCTGCAAAGTTGAACTTTTCTTGGCCGGGTTGGGCGGAGGGGCAGTGTTAGGTTGCTGGTCGGGTGGCGTCACCAGCGCCGGATAAAGGGGGATTCGATCTTCAGATGGAAAACTCTCGCCCGACAGCAAGCCCGACGTGCGCGCAGGCGACAGTCGCGGCACATCGGTATAAGCCATGAGCAAGATCGCTACCGGAATTGCAGCTTTGACGTGCATACCGTAGAGCCCGCTGAACGGGTCCCCTACATTTTATGACGCGGAAAGGCCGTTGAGTAGCGTGTTCCTCTAAAACTATTGGGCGACGACTTGAACCCCCTGCCGGTCGATGAACATCGGCAGAAGCTGTCCTCCGGCGTCCACAACCGCCTTCTCCACCCTTCCTCGCGCCTCTGGATCAATGAGCAGTACAACGCATCCCCCACCCCCGGCGCCGCAGACCTTGCCAGCCAGCGCACCCTTGCGCCGCGTCGAATCAATGATCCGGTCGATCACCTTCGTCGAGATAGTTGGCAAATTCCGCCGGCGGAATTGCCACTCGGTATGCATGAGCTTGCCCGTTTCTTTCCAATCGCCGGCTTCCAGCGCTGCCCGCATTTTCTGGGCGATTTGGGAGATCTTCTCAAGGTTGGTCTGCACAGGGCCCGTGTTGTCAATGTGAGCCTTGAAGACACCCCAATTGTTGATTGCGGATTGCCTTGGCTTGCCGGTATAGCAAACGACCAGCCGCCGCTCCAGTTCGTCAAGATTCACGTTAATCTCGATGCGCCGTTCGCCGCCGGGCATCAATTCGATCGCAGCCGCACCGCCAAACGCAGGTGGGTAGTGGTCCTGCATTCCCGTAGGTATGTGAATGACGATGGCCTCGGCATCCCGGCTGATGTGCACCCAGTCAACTTTGCTGCGACCAGCCCCGGTAAAGCGGTCCAACGCCGCACAGATTGCCACGGCCATCGCGCTGGAACCGCCGATACCCGCACCGGCAGGCGCCTCGGAATTGGTCGTCAGCGAAAAACCCCCTCGCGGCTTGAAGAACTTAACGATCTCCGCCAACAGCGGCAATTTATAGTGCTTTACCCGTCCGAGGTGCTCCAGCGATGAGAACGATTCGGCGCGGTTTGTGTCCAAAGA
This sequence comes from Dongiaceae bacterium, assembly GCA_035499255.1. Taxonomy (GTDB): domain Bacteria; phylum Acidobacteriota; class Terriglobia; order Acidiferrales; family UBA7541; genus Acidiferrum. The sequence goes on from DATJZF010000035.1 coordinate 51,886, forward strand.
GACCAGTTTGATGCGGTCATCGCCCGCCGGGTGCGTGTCGATGACGCAGGAGGCGTAGCGCGAAATCGCCGCATTGACAGTTACTGCTCCGGGATGAAAGAGATACAGAGGCCAAATGTCCAGCGTGCCACCGGCGAGGTCCACTCGTGTTGGTGCTTTCGATTCGATGCGCATAGTTTTCCTGGAATGCTAATTTGCGGAGCGAACTGAGGACAGTGTACTACTTACCGTTACCCGCGGCGCGGGAGCGATACATCGCCTGGGTCGCAAGTTCCCGGCGCGCTTTTGCGGGATTCGGCTCAAAACAGCGGCGGCAACGAGCCTCATAGGAATCGCTGGCTCCCACCACAATCAGTTCTTCACTCTCCACCAGGCGTTGGGTATGCACCGCGGGATTTCCGCAACGAACACAGATGGCCAGCAACTTGGTGATCTCTTCGGCTACGGCCAGCAGCTTCGGCATGGGTTCGAACGGTCTGCCTCGGTAATCAGTATCCAAGCCCGCGACGATGACGCGCTTGCCGAGGTTGGCTAGCTTTGTACAAACCTCTTCCACTTCTTCGCCGAGGAACTGTGCCTCGTCGATCCCCACGACCTCGGTACGTGGTTGCAATTTGTCGAGGATCTCCGACGCCTTGCTCACATTGTCCGAGGAGATGCCTAGTCCGGAATGCGACACGATTTCATTCGCTTCATAACGGGCATCGATGGCCGGCTTGAAGATCTGCACGCGCTGCTGCGCGATTTCCGCGCGGCGTAGCCTGCGAATCAACTCTTCGCTCTTTCCGGAAAACATGGGGCCAACGATCACTTCGATCCAGCCCATATTCCCTTTCACGATGTCCACGGTGTCTCCTCGGGCTCAGCTACAAATCAGAATAACTCTGTGCCGGGTGTTTCGCATCATCCCGCTGCAGCCGAAACACGCTCATATATCGCAGCATTAAAAAACGGAGCGAACGCGGCAATGACCGCAGCGCGGAATGAATCCTGCCGCGAAATCAGGTTGCGCGACAGCACTCCCCAAGCGCCTTGTCCGTCACGAATGCCGACAGCCCCGGCGAAATCGTCGATCGCTTTCGCTAATTCCACCTTGTTCTTCAGAACTTCATCCGCCAATGCGACTGGAAGCTCAATGCTGCCGCCACAGCCGAAGTGACCGCGATGCCCATCACTCACATAGGCCCAACTTTGCAAGAACACCCGCCGCACTTCACCGTCGCCCACGACATCGAGGCCGCCCTCGACACCGACATAAAACGCGACGCAGTCGCCGTCGCTTCCCAGTTTTTCTTGGATCGACTTGGCTCTCTGACGAGCGCCGCGCATTAACTCTTCCCGCGAAAGGGGCGTGTGACTCACTCCTGTCTCCACCTCGTAACCCATCACTTCGCAGTTGGCTTCAGGCCCAAAATGAGCCGCAAATAGTCCGGCGGCTTCCCGGACGGCATTCAGCTTTGGTCGTCGGACGCTGCCTACGGCGATTTGCAATGTGGTCACTGGGTAAGACAAACCTTATCGGAAATTCTAACCTGAGTTTTGCGATCATTCGCTCAGTTTTCCACGCCCTGAGGAAAACGTGCCCTGTCGTCGAGAGGTTTAGGGCGGTGATCAAACTTCGAAGAGCATGGCGGGATTCTGGCAGGTAACGAAAGGTAGGAACGAAGGTCTAGTCGGTGGCGAGACTAGCAGATTCGTCTGGGTGCAGGGAATCGGGAGGATTAACTTGCTCCGGTCTATCGCGGTCGACGTGAGGTTCGCGGTATTCGGGCACGATCTCCTTAATTTTCGCCTTGATCGGGCCGGCCCCGTCGACGTAAAGTGCGCCGCGAAGTTCTTCCAGCTTGAAACACAGCCGGCTCCAGTCTGGCTTCTTGTACCCATTAATGCGCTTGATCTTGTCGTAGGTCGTAGGCAGCACCTTTTCATTCCCGTAGAACAGCTCTTCTTCCAGTTTTTCTCCATCGCGCAGGCCTGTGAAAAGGAATTTCACGGAGGTTTCCGCTTTGCCCGACAGCCGCACCAGTGTCTTCGCCATGTCCACAATCCGGATCGCCGTCCCCATCTCCAAGACTAAAATGTCGCCGTCGACGCCGATGGTCGAAGCTTGCAGCACCAGCGACACGGCCTCTTGCGTGGTCATGAAATACCGCCGGATCTCCGGGTGGGTAATGGTCAATGGAAGCCCTTGCCGGATTTGCTCCTGGAAGATTGGCACGACGCTGCCATTCGAGCCCAGCACATTACCGAAACGCACGGAAACGCAACGCATGCCCTGCTTCGGGCGCGCCGCCAACATCAATTCGCAAATGCGTTTGCTTGATCCCATGATGCTGGTGGGGTTCACGGCCTTGTCCGACGAGATCAGCACAAACGATTTACATCCTTTCTGCTCGGCGATATCCAAGAGCGTTCTGAGTGCGAATACGTTGTTCCGAATCGCCTCGGCGGCATTTTCCTCCATGATCGGCACATGCTTATACGCCGCCGCGTGAAAAGTGTGCTCCACGCGGAAATCGTCGAAATGGCGGCGCATCCGGTCGGCGTCCGATATATCCGCGACGCAGCAAATTAACTGAGTGCCACGATTAACCCGCATAAGTTCCTGGCGCAGGTAAAACATCCCAGTCTCGTTCTGATCAACGCAAACAAGGATCCGCGGTCCGTATTCCAGGATTTGGCGGCAAAGTTCAGATCCAATCGAGCCAGCAGCACCGGTGACCATTACAGATTTCCCGCACAATTCGCGCCGCACTGCTTCCAAATCGATTTGAACGGGGTCTCGTCCCAGGAGATCTTCGAGACTGACGTCGCGGACTTGCAGGACGCGATTTTCATTCAAGAGGTTGTCGCGAAGCGCAGGCACGGTCCGGCAGGGTATCTTCGCCCCTGAGCAGATCTCCACGAACCTCCGCATCTGTGCACCCGTTGCGGAGGGCACCGTAATTAGGACTTCGTCGGCCGGCTCCGCCTTCAAGACTTCCGGCAACTGGTCCACGGTGCCAAGGACACGAACGTTGTGAATCCGGATGTTCAGTTTTGACCGATTGTCGTCTAGACACCCCACGGCCATGTACTTCCCACCTGGCCTGTGGATCTCGCGAAGGATGGTCTGCGCCGCCGACCCGGCGCCAATAAGGATCACTCGTTTGCGAGTAGTGTTTTCTCGTACTGATTCGGCCACAAGTCGCGACAGGACCCGTATTCCGCCAAGCATTCCAGCAGTAAGAAACGCCTCTAGTAGATAAACAGTGCGCGGGAAACTGTACACTCTGATTCCGAAGCGCAGAACGATATAGAAGGCCAACGAGCCGACAGAAACCGCCTTCACAATGTCCATGGCGTCCCGAATGCCCACATATTTCCACCAGCCCCGCAGCAGCCCGAAATAGGCCAGGGCAACGAGCCTAATGACCAGAAGAACAGGAAGCGAATAGAAGAGAACGCGGCGATTCGGCAAAGTGAAATCAAAGCGCAACATCCAAGCGACGATCAACGAACATGCCACCACCCAGGCCTGAAACGTCACAATAAACCATGGTCTGTGTTGTAGGAGGAATTGCGGAGTTTTCTGACTCATTCGACTCGTTCTCATTTCTGGCGAGTTGGGATGGGGCCGATCCGGGCTCGGCTGGGCTGACTGGCAGCAGCGTTGCTAGTGACTGATGCCGTCGCGTCGCAAGACACTCCACAACGTGAGAAACAGAATCTTCAAATCCATTCCGTAGCTCTGCTTTTGCAGGTATTCGTAGTCGTAGATGACCTTCGTTGAAATGTTCAGCTCGTCTCGGCCATGAATCTGTGCCCAGCCGGTGAGTCCTGGGGCCAATTCGTGAATTCCGAATTTCGTGCGCAACGCAATCAGATCGTGCTGGTTGTAGAGCGCAGGACGAGGTCCCACAAAACTGAGATCACCAATTAAAATGCTGAAGAGTTGGGGAAGCTCATCGAGGCTCGTTTTTCGCAGGAACGCACCGACCTTCGTGATCTGGCTTTCCGGCCTATCGAGAAGATGCGTGGCCACCTCCGGGGCACCGAGGTTCATGGTGCGGAACTTGGGCATGCGAAAAACCCGATTGTTAAGACCGATCCGGTCCGACCAATAAACTGCGGGTCCCCTAGATGTCAGCTTCACAAGAATTGCGACCAACAACATCGGAATTAGAAACACCGGGAGCAGCAATGCTGCCAGCACCAGATCCGTTAATCGCTTCAAAACTCCATAGGTGACATTCACCCGGCGAACAACGCGGAGGAAAGGTTTTGGCAAACTAGAATTGGAAATGGCCATGGTGTTTCCGATTTCGGCGTGTGGCGGGCTTGATTCTCAGGCGCACTCAGGCGAATTGGCGATTCGCGTGTCTCGCGAGAGATACCCGTGGGCGGTCTGCCGCAACGCTTCGATCATCGAATAGGGCGGGTGCCAGCCCAGCATCGTCCGGATTTTGCTGCTATCGATGACCACCGGTTTAAGGAGCGTTTCAACCTGCTGGCTCTTTCCGCTGAGACAGCCCAAAAGCCGTAGCATCGCCACTGGCATCGAGAATAATTGGGCGCGGCGACGCAAAGCTCTCGCGCATTGCCTGATGAATTCGGTGGTCGAAATGTCTTCCGCATCCCTCACCAGAAATATTTCGCCGGTCGCCGCTGGATGGGTGGCGCAAGTCACAATGGCGTCCGCCAAATTTCGTACGTAAATAAAACTCCTAGTGGCACGTAGCGAACCAAAAGGGAGTGGTAAACCTCTCGTTATCACGGTCAGAAGCGCCGCGAAATTTCCCGGCGCGTCGGTTCCGTAGACGAGCGGTGGACGAATGATGGAGAACTCCAACCGTTCTGCCGCCGCTAATCGTTGCAGCTCTATTTCGGCTTGCCATTTCGAATGGGTGTAGGGATCGTGCGGACGCGGCGTATCGTCTTCTGAAAAAGGCCGGTTAATCTCAGATCTGCCATACACTCCCGCGGAACTGACAAAAACAAATCGACGAACTGCCTTCCGCGCCGCCGCTTGTGCCAACTTGGCCGTGCCAACTGCATTAACACGGTGAAACTCTCCCGCTTCTTGCTCGCTCTCATTCATCACATGAACGTGGGCTGCCGCGTGGACAACCACGTCGACGCCATCCAGCGCAGCGGACCAGTCACTTCTCTCCAGATCCTCGATGAAACAAGTCTCTTGTCCGGTACACTCACGTGGCACGACGATCGGTCGCCGTACGGCGCGGCGAGTGGCAATTCCCGCTCGGGCCAAGGCTAAGCAGATTTCGCGGCCAACGAACCCGCTTGCCCCCGTGACCAATATTTTCGTTGGCCGAAGCGCTTCCATGAAGGTGCTGCTCGTCAAGTCAACCTCGCTTCCGCAACTCGCTCGGCAGCAGCCCCTCGTGCCATCACCGAATACATGTTCAAGGTCTTGTCAATTGTCGATTGCCAGCCCATTTGCCCTACGCGCGCCTTTCCCCGATCGATTAAAACTCGCCTCAGCGCATCATCATTGAGAACGCGCACCATGGCCGCACCGATTGCGTGGGGCGAAGAGGGGTCGAGCAAAATAGCCGCGTCGCCCGCGATCTCTGGCACTGAGGTGCAATTCGAACTGATCACCGGCGTGCCGCACGCCATCGCCTCCAGGATGGGAAAGCCAAACCCTTCGTAGAAGGTGGGATAGAGAAAACACTTGGCCTGCGAGTACAACCAAGCGAGGTTCTCTTCGGAAACATACCCAGTAAACAGGACGTCATTGCTCAAATTGAGTTTCTGGACCAGGCGAAATGCTTCCGAGTGGCGCCAATCTCGCATTCCGGCAATCACCAGTTTTTCGCGTCCTGGCAGGCTCTCACGGGCCGCCGCATACGCGCGGATCACCCCGACCGTATTCTTCCGTGGGTCGCCGGCTCCAAGTGCCAAGACGAACGGACTATCCAGCTTAGTAGCGCCGATTTGCCGGACTGCCGCAGCTTCGCGGCTGGAGAGCGATGCGAAATCGGCACTTACTCCCTCGTAGACAACTTGCACCCGCTCTTTTTCGATGTGCAGATATTCGCAAATCTGCCGCTTCGAGAATTCCGAAACAGTGATAACGGCATCCGCTCGTTGCACAACCCGCGGCACGATGAAGCGCCGATAGGCGTTTCCAAGTTGTTGTCTCATCACTTTGGATGGCTGCAAAGTCTGCCTTGGCAGCAAGTACATGACGTCATGAATCGTCAGGAGCAGGCGAATGTGGCGATTCATCACCAGTGGGCCTGTGTTGGCCGGGCAGTGGAGAATTTCGACCTGATCCTTAAGCACCCACTCCGGCAATACAAATTGCTCCCAGATCGGGTATGTGATTCCCTTCGGATCACGAAACCGAACCCGCTCGCACCCGCTCAACTCACGAAATTTGAACGCATCTCCGTAAATCACATACTCGTTCGACGGATCCGCACTCACCAATCCACGAACCAACTGCACGACGTACTTTCCGATGCCGCGCAATTCGTACGAAGCGAAATAGGCATCAATTCCGAAACGCATCTTGGACTCGCCTTACACTCCGGCTCAGCAACTCTTCGTAGAACGTTTCAAGCTGCTCAGTCGTCCGCTCCCAGCTGTATTGTTCGGAGATCAATTGCTTCCCCCGCTCCCCCAACTTGGTTGCCAATTCCCGATCTTCAACGAGCCGGCGAACGGCCTGTACATACTCGTATTCATCGTTTGCGACGAGAAAATTTTCTTCCGGCTTGCCAGGGACGCCAGTCATGTGCGATGAAACCACCACCGGCGTGCCGCAAGCCATCGCCTCCAGTGCTTTGCAGTGCATTCCAGCACCTCCAGAACGAATCGGCGCGATGGCCACGTCTGCCTCGAGCAAGTATTTTCGAAGGTCGGGAACGAAGCCGGTCACCTCGACATCCGCGAAGGGGTGCGCAGCCTGACGGACACGCTCACTTGGACCGCTGCCAACGATCTTCAGTTGCGCCTTGGGCAGCATCTTGCGTAACCGTGGCCAAATACCCTGGATAAGGAAGAGCGCAGCGTCTTCGTTGGGGCCGTATGCCAAATTGCCGCTAAAAATCACGATTCTGTGCCCGTTTGGCGAGGGCTTGGGTTGCATGGCCAGGTCTGCGCCTACTGGCACCACGCGCACATTTTCCGAGCGCAATTGTTGACGATCGACTTCGGATACAACGACTACGCCATCGAATTGGCGGCAGATCTCATCCTCGAACTTGCGCATGCGTCGCTCTTCCATGCGCCAGAACCACCGCGCCGGGCCCGCGGCGGCGTCCGCTTTCCGTTTCATCGTGAGTGACAACGTGTCGATCATCTCGCAGACTTTGACCGGGCCGGAAAGGCGTACGACATGATTTGCCGGGCGCGCCAAGATGGTGTGTATTACATCAAAGTTGTCTCTGGCCAGAATTTCCGTCAGTCGTCTCCGATAGAGTTGCGAGTCGTAATACGCAACTTGCAATGGCAAGGATGTAAAGATGTTCTTCGGAATGTTGGCATACGCTTGCCACCGTGTTAGTGGAACAACATGTATTTGCTCGCAGTGTTTTCGCAGTTCTTCGATCCACTCGAGTTCCTGGCGACTTTCCACGAACGACAGCAGCGTGATCTCGTGCTTTCGCGCCAAAAGGCGCATCCGGGAAAAAGGCACCAGTTGATCCCCGCGCAGCGGGGGATACGGCAGTCGTGCCGTCGTGTACAAGATTTTCATGGAAGTCCGCCGATGTTAAGTGGCATTCACGTCCAAGCGTGAAGCATCACTGGGCGGGGGAAATTGTCATTGTACGAAAGGCCCTTTACGCGAAAGCGATACGCCGGCACAAGGCGCTTCAAGAAAGACATCATCTGCTTCCAATCATTTCCGGGGTGATACACGGTAAAAGCGATTTTCGGCTTATCGCGCTGGATAAGGTTTACCGCTCCTTGCAGAACTTCGAATTCGTAAGACTCCAGATCGCCTTTCAAGTAGTCAACGCGAGTGCCCGCGCAGGCTGACCATGCGTCGATGGTCGTAACGTCAATGGGAATTCCGCCCTCTGCTCGAACCACTCCATATAGCGAGCCCCCGTCGAGAAACGCCTTCCCCTCTTTACTGCCCAACGCCGCAGGCACAACGGTTGCGGACCGCATGTTGCCGAAGGTGCGCGCTAGGCTGGAGCGAAAATCCGGTGATGGCTCGAATAGGACCACCTTACCTGCACGCTCCGCTACGCTTAAGGCGAAAATTCCTTCGGCGGCACCGCAGTCCAAAACCACATCGCCTCTTTTTACGGTCGTTTCGGGAACCTCATAGTGATGCCAGTCGTCGGGATGCAAACAGTCTGTGGCGGCTTTGTACAAATCAAATCGGCCAATGGCTTTCGGCCAGTAGAGAGGCGGGCAAATGTTCCGGAAATGTACTTTTTCGTATTCGCCCGCATCTTCGATCCGCGCGATATAACGGGCGCCAATTGTCGAACATGTGGGCTTCAGCACGCCCTTACGCACCGTCTCTGCCAGTCCGATGGAGAAATTCCGTTCCGCAGCAAAATAACCGCTCAGCAGGCCCGTCCGGTTGCGGAGTTGCCTAAATGGCATGACCATTTCCGATCTTCGTGGGCGACTTCCACTCCGGCACTGTAATGATCATCAAAGCCACAATCGCTGGAAGAAAGTAGTACAACCCGTACGTGGTTGCTGCATTGAAATCATTTCTCAGCCATGAGAACAGCACCACGAGCAGGCTAAGGTAGAGGAGGATTCGACCAAATTCATTCGTTGCCCACAATGCCCGATACGCCACTCCGTTTGCAGCGCCAGTGAGTGCCATGCCCAGAATTAAGCCGAGCCACGAGAAGTTTAGGTACCACTCGCCCCACGCCCCCAGCGCGGTTACCAGCCCATTGTCGTAAGCTGCCGGCGAAGTCTGTTGTGTAAAGAGAGCCGATGCCCCAAGTGGCTTGCTCGCCATAATGGCGCGCGGTATCGGCTTCAACAGGATTGGTGTGAATGTGGACCCGATCTGGTAAGGCAGATCTCGTGGGGCCATCTGAATGACGTCGCACAAATTGCCGAGTTCTTCGAGGTTGGCCACTACATAGCGGAGCACCAGTCCATCCTGTTGTCCGGCCACCTCTGCCAAGTCCTTGGTTTCTTCCAGCGTGTGTCCGGGCGAAATCCATTCGCGGTATACTCCGGCCGCACCAAGGTATATGACCAACAGCCCGAGCAACATCGCCACCTGTGAAAGCCGAATCTTACTCTTCTTGTAGTGCCAACACAGCGCCAGCATCATCAGGAAGAGAACCGTGAAATAACGCGACAGAAAAAACGTCGACGCCATCGCCAACAAGCAATAGCTTGCCGTCCAGACCTTTTTCTTTCCCGTTTTTAGCCAAATTCCCACCTGGATGAGCGCGCCCATCTGGATCAGAAGGCAAACCCACAAAAGATAGTAGAACCATGGGCTGATAGCTTCCGGGGATTTCACTTCGGGATCAAGCGTGATGAAGTAGAACAGGGACTCCCCGAACGAGATCATTACGGCATAGCCGGCCAGTCCGCACGCGAGAAAGATCAGGCTGACCAGCGTGGCCTTCTGTGGATCCCATTCCCGATCCAGCCAATTCCGATGGAGTCCAATGGAACTCCGCTGGCCGAATTTGTAGCCCAATGCGAAACAAATGTACCCCAGCAGCGCGGCCGACAAACCAATCCACGGACCTCTTTGGTTCGGATCGAACCAAGATTCGTCCAGGAACACAGCAAACAGAGCCCGAATCGGATAGAAAACCAAGAACAGTGCAAACGCCAAGTGCACAGGCTCGAACGGGTCGAATTTCTTTTGCACCCGGCAAATCCGGGTAAGCGCCGCGGTACCGACAATCATCAGAATGGAGTAAGTAACCATTCTCTCTGTCGGCATATCCGGGCCACTTCGCACGGATTCAAGAAACGCAATCGCAATGAGAAAGACGAGCAGCCAAATCCAGCCGGTTGCGAAAGAGGGTTGGTTGACCGTGCCCGCTCGCGTCATTCGGCAATCTCCGGACGAATGAGCTCTTCTCGCATTGGAGGACGCTTGCTTGCCGGCTGTGTAGATCGTGCAAGCCCGCCTTGAGATGGAGAAAGCATCGCGTTCGCGAACCGAAGCGCCTGCGCTCGTTCCGATGGCGCTATCACGAAGATCACTGCCACATAAGTCAGCGCACCGAGAGCCAACTGCAGCACCCAATCATGTCCGCTGAAAACCATCGCCGCGGCCATCAAGGCGGTCGCCAACACCGGCTTAACAAAATGCTTCCACCAGGCCAGTTGGACTACACTTCGGAATTGCAACCAAAAGCAGAACGCGATTAGGCTGGAACTCACCAGCCGCGCCATTCCAGCACCCATCAATCCGAAGCGTGGAATCAGGAAGACGTTCAGAACGACACTTGTCGCGGCACCTAAGCTCACCCCTTTCATATAAGCTCTCGATCGATCGCAAGCCATCAACGCGTAGCCCCAATTCATTCCCATCAGCTCAATGGCTACCGCCCAAATCAGCAACTGAAATGCGATCGTTGCCGAGCCATATGCCGGGCCATACAACATTGTGAGGATGGGCCGGGCCAGGAGCGTACCGCCAACGGCCATAGGAATAACCAGCAACGTTGTTACGCGAAAGGACGAATTCAGCAATTTCGGCAGCCGCTCACGCGACTCCTTGTAGTAGCGCGAGATTATCGGGAATGTCGTCTCAAAAAACAAACCGCCGATCACTAGAACGAATGCAATCATGCGATAGGCGGCGCTATACCACCCGACTGACGCCGGATCGCGAAGAACACCCAACAGTACTGTGTCCGTGAGGTAGTAAGCCTGCAAAAGCATGAACCCGAGGCCAAGCGGAAGCGATTCGCGCATCGCTTCTTTCCAGAAGCCCACGTTAAGCCGCAGGGGAACGGAACCGTAATCTCGCCAAAACACCAGCAGGCTGAGACCCGCAGCAACAATTGTAGAAAACAAAAAGAAAAGCGGAATCCGCAACAATTGGCTGGGCCCTTTCACCCAGAACAGAATCAGCAGCAGATAAGGAACCGCCCGCACAATCTCGATAATTCCGACCACCTGCATCCGCTCGACACCTTTGAAAGCCCAGTCCAGCAATGCCGCAGTGGGGAAAAGCGATAAGCCAAAAAGCACGACCAATGCCTTGGTCTCGCGGGTCTGGGGCAGCAACACGGCAAAGAACACGAGCACCAGGAATGACGCGAAGGTGAGAGCGACGCGAAGGGAGAGAATGTTGGTGACCTGCGCGCGAATCTGCGCCGGGAAACGCGCCACTTCCCGTGTTCCAAATGTCATCAAGCCCATGTGCGTGAGCAGCGTCGAATACATGAAGATGGCGTAGGCGAAATTCACTTCGCCGAATGCGTGCGCTCCCAAAAACCGTGCCAGGTAAACCAGCGATAAAAAGGTAATCAACCGGCTCACAGCGTAGGAAGACGCCAAGAACGAATAGTTTTTCAAAACGCGGACGCTGGCAGGTTGTCGTTGGGACACCAAGGTTTCCCGCTTTTCGAAGGTTTGCGCTGGCATTGCTATCAGGCGGTTTGCTGGATGCAGGCGGAATACGATACGTCTTCAGACCAACATGAAATGAGGCAGCGGCACGATAAATCGGCCGCCATCCAAAAGGAATTCTTTTTCACGATCGCGGAATTCCTCGAGAAAATGCCACGGCAGCACCAGGAAATAATCCGGGTGAAGATTGCGAGCTTCTTCCTCCGAGACGATGGGGATATGGGTGCCAACCGTAACTTTGCCCCATTTATCGGGGTTGCGTTCGGATGCGGCCGTAATCAGGCGGTGATCCAAACCAAAGAACTGCAACATTACATTGCCTTTGGTGGAAGCACCATACACCGCCACTTTCTTTCCGCGCCGGACTTGATCCTGAATAAACCGGGACACGTCTTCCTTGATTCTCTCCGCCCATAACGCAAACTCGCGATACGTCGCACCGTCGCTCAAACTCATCTCAGCTTCCTGTCGCCGGATCGATCGGACGCGCCGAGCAGCGCTTTCGCGATAGGACGAATCACCGAATGTGGTCTGGTCCGCATCTTCATTCCGGACAAATACGCGAAAACTCCCACCGTTCACGTCGTTCAACTGAACATCCACAACCGTCATGCTATGGCGCCTCAATAGACATTCGAGCGAATTCAACGAGTAATATTCGAGATGCTCGTGGCAAACATTCCCGAAGTCATGCTGCTTTAACATCAACGGCAAATAGCTCATTTGGACGATCCACAAGCCATCGGGATCCATGACACGCTTTATATCGGCAACAAATTGGTTTGGTTGCTCGAGGTCGTAAAACATCGCGATGGCTGTGACAACCTTTGGTCGTCGGCTCATCAGCGCGTCGTCTCTTAAAAAAGCGCCGGCCTCGAATAACCCTTCGACTACTCTGTCAGCGATTGTTCTCGAATAGACCGTCAGATTTTTCGCCGGATCGAATCCGACCCGGTAAATTCCTGCCGTGCGATAGGCGCCCAGCAGAGTCCCATCATTACACCCGATGTCCAAAACCGTGTCGCCAGCCTGTAATTGCGCTAACTGCTCAGCCGTTTCAGCGATATCCGCAAGAGCGGTACGCATAGTCTGGTTCGTTCCCGAGCGATACCAATAGTTCTGATACATCGCGTCGCCGGGAACAGTTTCGCTCAGTTGGAGCAAGTTACATTGTTGACACAACACCAACTCTAATGGCGCTTTCAGCCCGTCATGCTGTTCCGGAGACAGAAAGTTGGATACATATTGCTCGCCGAGAGACAAGATCGGCGCCAGTGCACCGGAGCAAACGCGACAATCAGTTCGGGTGGCCATTGTTTTCCTCGCTCAAGTCAAATTCGCCTGCGTTTCAAGTTTTTCGTGAGGTCTCGCGCGATGCGATGGCGGCGAACCCTTCCGCTGCTCGTCCAACGCTTTTCGGTCGGCATTCACCATCATTCGCACCAAATCCTCAAACGACACCCGGCTGCGCCAGCCGAGCACCCGATGTGCTTTTGCTGGGTTTCCGACCAACTCGACCGGTTCAGCCGCTCGGCCGTCGGCGGCAACCCCCTGCACAAAGTCGCGATAGTCGAGACCAACATGTCCGAAGGCCAATTCACAAAAATCACGCACGGAATGAGTTTGGCCTGTAGCGATCACAAAGTCGTCTGGTTCGCTGTGCTGCAGCATCAGCCACATCGCGCGAACATAGTCGCCCGCGAATCCCCAGTCCCGCCGTGCCTCCAGCCGCCCCAGCTCCAATTTCCGCCTCTCGCCAAGACTGGCCGCCGCGGCCGCACGGCTGATTTTCCTGGTTACAAATTCGATTCCTCGCCGGGAACTCTCGTGGTTGTACAAAATGGCGGAGCAAGCGAATAATTTTCTTCCTGCCCGATACACGCCGGCATTCCAATGCGCAAAAGCTTTTGCAACACCATACGGATTTCTTGGATGGAGAGCAGTCGTTTCTGACTGCGGCGATTCCTCCGCGTTTCCGAAGATTTCGCTGCTGGACGCTTGAAGAAAACGGATCCGCGGGTTCACTTTGCCGATCCCCTCCAGTATTCGCACCACAGTCAGCCCGTTCAATTCGCCCGTGAAAACCGGTTGTGTCCAAAGGTCCCGGCTCGATGCGCGGGCTGCCAGGTTGTAAACCTCGTCCGGCCTGAATCGGATTAAGATGTCCGCGATTGCATCCTGGTTCAGCAAGTCACTCCAAATGATTTCGAGCTTTTCTCTAATGGGGTGGACCCGTCTGAGGTCCGAATGAGAATTCAAGACCGTTCCGACTACGCGATATCCCTTGGTGAGAAGGAACTCCGCCAAGTACGATCCGTCTTGCCCGTTGATCCCTGTGATTAGCGCTGTTGGCATTTTCTTTCTGGGTCCTGCGTAAATTAATAGTCGGATGTCGATGCTTGGCGGACGGCATTGCCGTTGACCTGCTCCTCCAGCAACCTGATATCTGCCTCCACCATTAACTCCACCAATTCACGGAACTTGACTCTCGGCCGCCAGCCAAACACCCGCTCCGCCTTGCTCGCGTCGCCTTGCAGGTAGTGAACCTCAGTCGGACGAAAATAACGCGGGTCGATTTCGACGTGTTCGCGCCAGTTCAAACCGGCGTACTCGAACGCCACCTCCACAAATTCCCTCACGCTATGTGTTTCTCCCGTAGCAATCACAAAATCGTCGGATACTTCGAGTTGCATCATCTGCCACATCGCCTCGACGTATTCAGGCGTGTAGCCCCAGTCGCGTTTGGCATCCAGGTTTCCCATAAAGAGCTTTTGCTGCATCCCGGCGTGAATTCGCGCGACAGCACGGGTGATCTTGCGGCTCACGAACGTTTCTCCACGCCTGGGAGACTCGTGGTTGAATAAGATTCCGTTGCAAGCGAACATTCCATAACTCTCTCGGTAGTTCACGGTCGCCCAATACGCATACACTTTCGCGCAGGCATATGGACTGCCCGGACGAAAGCAAGTTGTCTCGCTCTGCGGGAAGTCGGGCGTGGTTCCGAACATTTCGCTGCTGGAGGCTTGGTAAAATCTCGCGCCGATTCCGAGTTCGCGCATCGCGTCGAGCAAGCGCACAGTACCGAGAGCCGTTACGTCCCCGGTGTACTCCGGCAGCTCAAAGCTGACTTTTACGTGGCTCTGCGCGCCCAAGTGATAAACTTCATCCGGCTGAATCTGATAAAGAAGTTTGGTCAGGCTTGTCGCATCCGCAAGATCGGCGAAGTGCAAAAACAGTTTCGCCTCACGCTCGTGCCAATCCGGCAAAATTCCATCGATTCTGGACGTGTTGAAACTGCTCGATCTCCTCTTAATCCCGTGGACCTCGTAGCCCTTTATCAGTAGTAGCTCTGCCAAATACGAACCGTCCTGCCCGGTGATTCCGGTGATTAACGCTCTCTTGGTCAAAACGTTGCTCCTACTCAATTTCCGCCGATGTCCGCAGCTATGCTGCAACTATGTCCGCTTCATCCATTTCCACCGATACCGACTTCACAATGGACTCGATCGCCACAACCAGCCGCACTCCGCGCTTCCGGCGCAACAGAATTCCTTCTAGTCCGGCTAATGGGCCAGAACTCACCCGTACACGGCGGCCAACGGCAAGAAACGTGTGCGGCTCTACGTTGCGTCCGTGCACCAACACGTCTCGCACTCGGTTCACCTCCGTGTCTGGCACGACGGCAGCTCGACCGTTGAATCCGACTAGCCGTACAACACCTGGCGCTTGCAGTACTCGCAACCGCTCCGGCATCGCAAACTTGGCGAAAACATAGTTCGCAAACAGAGGCACTTCGAGCCGTACTCGGCGGTCTTTCCACTTTCGCAACGAGGAGTACAACGGCAGGTAACACTCCACAGCTCGATCCACGAGGGACTTCGCGACTTTCTTTTCGTGGTTCGCAGTTGTATACAGGGCATACCAATGCTGTTCACCATTCGCGATCACACTGTTTTGTTGCGCCGCGAGCGGATCGACTGTCGCAACTTGTAGGCTCTCTCTCACGTGGAATCAGTCCCCATCCTTGGAGCGCATAGCTTCGCCCCGTCACTTACAGGTTCGTGTGACCTAACCTCTGCTTTGACAGATCCTTAGAGCCTGCTTACTCAGCCGAACCCCCGTTGCCTGACGGGCGCATGCCCTTCAGCCGGCTCCAAACCTTTTGTGGCCACGAGTGCGGACCATCGCCGTTTGTCATTGCCCAGGGCGCGTTTGCGCGAATCGTGGCGGCCATTTCTAGCACCAGAACCTTACGCGGATCGTTAGGATCAACATCGCCCCAACCTCTGCTCGACAAAATCCAAGCCGCGCAAACGGCAACGATCAACATCGTCCCCAGTAAAATAATTAGCGTCCGCGGCGGAAACGACTTCTTCTCCGGCAACTGCGCAACGTCCAACACCTTCACGCTCGGCGTTTCTTTGGCTTCCTGGACCTTCGCCAACTCGTATTGCTCGGTCAGTAGTTCGAATACGGTCTCTTGGATCTTCGCTCGCCGGTAGTAGTCGACATATTTAGCACCGAGCAGGGGCAGGTTGTGGATGGTCGGAAAGGGCGTGGACGACCTGTTTCCCGAAGGATCACTCGTCTGCAGCACGGCGGAGTTCGCCTCGATGCTGTTGTGCTGGTCCGGCGACGGTTCCTGGGCGCCGCTTAACCTCTGTAATTGACTTCGGAGCGCATTCACACGCGCGGACAGTGCACGGACTCGCGCGTTGTTGTCGGTATAAATTTGGCGCAGTCCTTGCAACTCGGATTCCGCAGCGATCAACTGGCCGGCCAAGTTACTTGCAGCGTCCAGCATCGCTTTGCCTTCCGACTGAATGTCTAGCGTGTTGTTCTTGCTCGAGAACTGGGCCAGCTGTGTCGTCGCCGTATCCAATTCCTGTTTGGCAACTTTCAGCCGGCCTTCCAGGAATACCCGTTCCCTATGCGCTGCCGACGTCGACAACTCCGCTACCAGCGAATTCAATCCATCCACGTACGCGTTCGCTATATCTGCCGCTCTCTGCGCATTGTGGTCGGTCACGCGAATCGTAATGATGCCGCTCTTCCGTTCCTCGTTAATCGCGGTGTTATCGTCCAACTTCTTGCGCGCGTCGACGGCCAGCCGTTTGCCATACACCTTCTGAAGATTGAATTTCTGGAGGATGCGGTCCTGCGAAGTCTCGCTTCTCAATACCCCGATGAACAGGGCGCCGGAGGTTTTCATACCCAGTAAATCGTTGGTCAGACTTGCCAGGCCTCCCAGACTTTTCCCAGCCAAGGCCGTTAACATCGCGAGCCCTGAAGAAGATTGCGGGTCCGGAGGCATCAACTGCGCGGTGGCCTCGTAGGAGTTTGGAATGAGAATCGCGATGATAGCGGAGGCGAGTAGTCCCGCCAATAATGCCCGGTACAACATTTGTCGTTGGTCCCACAGCAGGCGCATCCGCTGTGCCTGGCGCTCGCGGGTCGCTCCCAGTTCCCGGTCTTCGAACATCTGGGCCTCGGCGTGCGAGTCATGGAACGGTTCCACGGTGCTGAACCGTTCCGGGCCAAAGCGTCTGGATCTTGCTTCACTCACACTAAGACTCCTCGGTCATTCCGTACGCCCGGGACCGGACCGCGACGATACGCTCCAGTTCCCTGGGTAGAAGTTAATTCCTATCGACGACGTCCAGTTCGTTTGCGGCCCCGTCGCCAGTAAAGGAAAACACCAACGCTCGTATTGCAGCATCGCGGTCAAGTTCACGTCCTTTTTCAGCCAAGTGTTCACGCTGACCGATCCGTCCGTTATCGTTCCACCTTGCGGAATAAATCCGGGACTGATGTTCGCGTGGCGATAACCAAGTTGGAGCCAATCTCGCGAGCTGAAATGATACGTACTCCAGGCCTGATAACCCTTCCCTTGCCGCCCGATCCAACTGCCGATTAAGTTGCCGTTGTTCGTGTAGAGATCGTGATAAAAAATGTCCCAGTAATTGAAGTGCCCATCGGGCAGGTCCGCGTTTGGCATGCTCGTGTAGACTGCTTCCAATCTCAGGTCCAATTTCGATACCCATGGAAAGTGCGAGAGATAAATTCCGGGATTGATGGCTGCGCGTTCGATGTCCGCGAGGGGTGAAGTATTGTCGGACGCAAGAGTGTTTCCATAGAACGTGATCCAATTGCGGATGTATGGCGGTCGCCAACTGAAATCAAATCCTGATGTACGTTTGCCCGGGTCGCTATACGGCGTCTCGTTCACCACCGTCGTGACGCTCGTGTAGCTCTCCCACAGACGGTGCAGCGTGAGCGGCCGGCCCTCTCCTCCGAGTTCCCCTGTCCGGGTGAACCCGACTTCCAGGTCCGGATACGGTTTGAAGCTGATTTTTTCCCCGTGCAGTTGCGCACCTGCTGGAAATTGGTTCCCCGCGAACTTGCCGTAGAAAAAGTCGACTTTCATCGGTCCAAGCACCTTCGAGATCCATGGAATCTCAAATGGCTGTATGCGGCTCACGCGGAACAGGTACATGGGCTCAGCGTTGTTGCTGAACATCAGGTCGCTGCCGTAATCGGGGCCCCACCACAAGCTTTGTTTACCGAACGTCATCAACCAATTCGATTGCGTTGAAGAAATGTACGCGTCGAGCACGTTAAGTCGGCTTGTTGAAGGAAAAGTCCCGGCCTGCAGCGGATTCTCGTCGATCTGTGCAATCACGCCATTGGCCGCGGGTGAGTAGGTTGGCGAAGAGGGCGCGTACTGATATTCCCCCCGCACGTACACTGCGAACCGCCCCTTGCTTACCCATCCAGAAGTTCCGGCAATGAAGTTCACACCTTCGCCATGCGGGCGGCCAAAATCGTTATAGATCGTCTCCCCAAAGTGATACCCATCGTGCAGCGTCGGCCCGGCGATCCCAGTCATTCGCGTGTAGGCAGACTCAAGCCGCGCATAAGAGTCCACCGGTCGGCCTCCACCGGCGCGCTCGGTATCCGCTGCGAATTCCGCCAGCAACGCCGCATATAGCCCTTGCACTTCGGGCGTCACCTCGGCGCCGTCAGCAACTCTTTCACCCGCATCCAGCACCAGGCTCACGCATTCGAACCGCGACCACGGCCGCGTGCCCATGAATTCGTTTCGAACATAGCCAAGTGCAATCAATCGCTCCAGCGCCGGATAGATCCAGCTATCTAGCGGAACCAACGTCGTTCCGAGACTCGTCGTTCTTTCGTTAGGTTGCCCGTTTGTAAACTCGCCGTAGCTCCCCCACTCCCCTCCCCCAAGTTCTGCGTCGTGATGCGCGCGGTAAGCCTGCTTCCCGATGTACCATCCAACTAAACTGCCGATCAAAACGTCCGACGGAAAGTGTTGTTGACCAGTGACGCGCGCAATACTGACCGCACTCGCGAGCCCGTACGCGAGATAGCTCGTCAGCGGCCCGGGATACTCGTGCGCCACCACACTTGCGATTGCCCACGATATCGCAGCGTGCTCTGAGGGCATGGACGTGCCGCCGCTGAAGAAATTTCCCTGAAATTTTGGTGGATCCTGGGGTCGGTCTCGCCCCAATGAGTACTTGAACGCCGACGCGACCAGGAAGCTGTTTACAGCTGCTTCTCCGGCAAGAAAACCAGTCTCCTTTTTGTGGTCGTCATGCGTGATTTTTCCCCACACATACAATCCACCACCTAAGCCGACCATCGCCCCTAAGCCGTAGTTCGAAAACGACACGCTCTGGCTTTGGCTCATCAGGAAGTCGTGATGCGACAAATATTTGCTGTTATGGGTGTCGGTCGCCAGAAGCAGCCCGGTCGCCATGCCCCACGGCACCATCAGATCCACATCCGCCCAGGACATATGCGCTGGGCTCGTCCAAATCGCTTTCTGGTCATTCAATAGGCGTTTCGCCTGGTGCTTTCCAAAACCCGTGTTGGTGTCTGCGTCGACGTCAGATAAGCCCGTCAACTTCGGGCTGGGCGCTGAGGTAACGGAAGTCCATGTGGCTTTTGCATTCCCTTCATCCTCACGCGGCGCCGGCGCAACAATGGTCGACGCCTGGGCGAAACAGCTCGACAGGCAGCACATAGAAAGCGCAAGGAACCCGCTCGCCTGAACCAGTTTCGCGCCTTTCGTTCTGTTGTTTGTCAGTGCCAAATGCAATTTGCCCTCACCGTAAATCACTTTTCTACGGGTGGATGTACGCAACCGCGAGCGCCACCGACGACGCCATCTGTGCGGTCTGCATGATGGTGGTCCAGTTCACGCCTCCAATCTTCGGCGTCTTTTCCGGCACCACGACCGTATCACCCGCTCGCAGCGTCGCCCCCATCGGGTCTCCGATCCACAAACTGTTGCTGTTGCTTTTCGACGCGATGACTGATCCGTCGGCCCGAATCACGAAGACACCTTTCTTGTCGGCGATCGGTGTCAGTCCGCCGGCCTGGCTCAAATACCATTTCGCCGAACGGCCTGCTTGTGCGTTGATCGCGGTGGGATTGAACACCTGTCCATTCACCATCACGACCGTCGCTTTCTTCGGAATCAGTAATTCGTCACCGTCTCGAAGTACGACGTCCGCGGGCGTGTTCTTCCAGGTAGAAATGTCCGACTGGATGTGGATCACCACTCGCCCGATCGGCGGATTCGAGCTGAGTTGCGCGAGTGTGGTGTCAGTTTGCGCGAGCGCATTTTGCTTGGCGTTTCGCTGGTCCTGGTCGCCATCGGGCAGAGCTTTGAGCTGCACCTTCTCCGCTTTGATCCGGTTGATCAGCTCCGTCTGGTTCTGCTGCTGCAGTTCGCGTACTTCGCGGCGCATCAGCACGGCTCCATAGGGATACGCTTCGGCCGTGTAGCCCCCCGCTCGGTCGAGTACCGAACTGAGCCGTTCGCCAGGCTGAATTCCGTAAGTAGATGGGTGATTTACTTCGCCCTTGATCCGAACCGACGCGCCGACGTCCTTCCAGCCGGGAATCTGGCGAATCGCCAGCACGTCACCGGCTTTCAGTGGCACATCTTCAGTCGCGTTCCCGTTAGCCAGCGAGGCGAGCGAGATCTGCAACCGCTCGGCGCCTCCGGCCGACGCTGCATAACGAGTGAGGTCCGCGGTGTCAGTGTCCGCGCTGCGCTTCAGGCCTCCTGCGGAACGGATTAGATCTTCCGCGCGCATGTTTTCCGTAAATGGATAGCGGCCCGGCTTCGCAACTTCGCCCGTGACTTCGACCGTGGGGGTCTCCACGCTGAGCCGGTTCTTGTGAATCAGCAGGCGATCGCGCGGTTGCAACAGAACGTTGTCCGCTGCACTTCCCTTCAGCGCCTCTTCGAGATTCACGCTGAAGATCTTCGATGTGCCGTCACCATTCACGCGATACAGTTGCGCTGTCCCTGTATCCGCATCGGGTGCCAGCCCACCCGCAAGGTAAACCGCATCGCGCAGATGCGCCTGCCCGGCGGTTGTGTAGCGGCCGGGAGCTCGCACTTCGCCGCCAACCCAAACCCAAGGCGCAGGCTCGAAGTCGAATCGGCTGAAAATCCGTACGGTGTCCAGCGGTTCCAGCTTCGGCGCAGTTTCTGGATTTTCCATCGCAGACGCGAGGTCGAAACTCACGACATTCGGCCGAAAGTCAGGCGCATCAAGCCGGATGATTTCCGCGTAGTGAGGGGCGGGCTCTGGCAACAAATCTTTGTAGGAGGCGATGATGTCCGTCAGCTTCATCCCGTCATGGAACGAGTAGCGTCCCGGACGTAGCACGTGCCCCTGCAGGTATATGGCGTCCTGGTTGTATGGCGCGATGGGAAAAATGTGAATCTCATCGCCGTCTTGCACGTGGAATGTCGCCAACTGTGGCGCGGTGTCCGGGTTTTCGGAGAGATTCAGGCTGAGCATCGTGCGCTTCTCGTGAGCCTCTAGTCGCTGCACTTCGACGTGCTTCAGTGCCGCCGCCGGCAAGATTCCCCCCGCCAGATCCAGTGCATCCGACAGCGTTTTTTCAGACTGTAGTTCGTAGATCGCCGGCCTGCGGACCATTCCAGTGATGGTCACCAGCGGTCCAACGGGCGGCACCATCAACGTGTCGCCGTTTTCAAATTTCGTTGCGTCCGGCATCACCCCACTGAGCAGCAAACTGTAGGCGTCGATTTTCTCGACCAGTTGCTTACCTCGGTAATGCTTCAACTCGCGCAGCGAGCCGCGAGGCGTGACCCCACCCGCAGCAATCAGCGCATTCAATGCCGTCGAGAGAGAACTAATATCGTAAGCGCCCGCTTCCGCCACTTCCCCCACCACGTATACGCGAACCGTGCGCAATCTGGCGATCGATACCTCCGCGGAGGTGTCCCGGAATTGAGAGGAGAATGCTCGCTGTACCGCTGATTGGACTTCCCCCAACGACCGCCCGCTCACCTGCACTGGCCCCGCCTCGGGCAATGTCACTCTCCCCTGGCGGTCCACGATACGAACCAACCTCGTCGATACGCCTCCCCACAAATCAATCGACAAGCTATCCCCTGGACCAACGACGTAATCCGGTCCGACCGGCAGATCAATTGGGATCGTGCGTGGGTCCCGCAATCCGTCTCGGAATACGCTTTCGCCGAAACGCTGTGGGCTCCCGTTCCTCGACGGCGCTTGCACATACAGGTCATATAAGGAAGGAATGTCCGTGTACGGGTTCGATAGATGGACCATTGCGGCCCGATCGGCTTCGCGATTGCGCCAGTGTCCCGCCATCATACTGGTGTTACTTAACGCACCAGTTGTGGCCGCAGCAGGAATCGTGTTTAGTTCTGGCGCTTTTGCGTTTGCCATGCCGAAGTCTGCAGGCAACGGCGTTTCTCGCTGGGCGCCGGACAAATTTGCCCCCGCAGCCGACGGCGAGAAGAGTTCATTCTGGATGGGGTCGGGACCGCTGTTCTGTCCGGGTGCGGAAACCGTTTTGAAGCTTGTCAACCCATACATGCCCGCATCAAATGGCGAGTTCGGCGTGTTCGACGGATTCGAATTCGCGGTCATGATCTGCGGGTCGCGATATGCCGGCGTCCCTGGAATTTCGGTCGTGGTCTGTATTGGTGGCGGAGGTTCACTCAACGGAGGCCCCGCCTTCCCCGGTTGGGCCAATGGTGGTGCGGCACAGTCCGCACCCGCTTCGCAAGAAGCTTCAGATTCCGCGGCTTTCCGTTCTTTCATCGATTTCGAGAAGTCCGCATCTTCCTCCGCCTCGATCTGCACGAGCCGCCGGGCACGCTCTTTCAAAATCAGCTCTTGTTCCCGGCCCATCGCCGAGTCGGGATTCACCCCTGGCATCAAGTAGCCATAGCGCTGCACAATCTGCGTTGCCACCGAACGAAAGGCGATGTCTGTCGACAAGCGCTCGAACACCGCCTGATCCGCCAAGTCCTCGTCTTTTAAGACCTGCCCGTTGTCCGTAGCGTCTTTGGCAACCCACCTCTTCAGCAAGACCAGCATTCCCGGATCGTTTGCAATTACTGCCTTGATTTGCGCCGCCGACGCGGCAACCCGTTCATTGTTTTCCCTGGCCAATTCGGAAACTCCGGCCACGGGCGTCTGTGGGACGTCTTGCGAAACACCATGGCTTCGGTTCGGCGGTTGCTGCGCCGATGAGCCGCTCGCGGCGCACAAAAGCAAAACAACCGCTCCGCAAATTCGCACGGCGATGCATTTCCCGTTCATCAGAACCTCCTCAGCGAATTTGCCTTGGTCCTTAACACTTCCAGAATCCCTTCTTCGGACGCTTCGACATCCCGGGATTGAATGTCGAACGTCACCCAGTAGTGCACGGAATAGTTGCGGTCCGGCGCCAACGCCACAATTCGGAGGTCCGGATGTTGTCTCAACACCACGTCGCAAATGGCCGGCCGGTGCTCCTTGTCTTCCTGCGACAAGATCAAAAAATCGGGAGAAGACCGGCTTACCGCCGCGGAAACCTCCGTCTCTTCTGTGATTTCGCCGACCACCTCGATATCCGGCTGGTCGGCGAACGTGTTCAGAATCAGCTCTCTCATCAGCCTCGGCCGTATCGCCACCAGGACCCGAATCGGTCGTTCCATGGCCTTGCTCCCTTGCGCGAAGTATGGAGAGACAGAGCGTTAAGAGGCAGGTTCAAATCTTTCCCGGAAGGGTGTAACCGGAAATGTCCTACGGGCTAGGTACCAACGTGGGGAGCACAGTACTCATTTCCTACCAATTTTGGGTCTCAGGTTCACCCGCAATTAATGTCAAAAATCACTGTATACAGGAAACGCCTTGCTCTAAACCTGCGTCCCTTCATTGAGTGAGTTGGGTCATCGTTAGTACGGTAGGGATTTATCTGCGCGCTCCCTCCACTCGCTCACAACTCCCTGGCCCGGAAAGGTAATTGGATCGTGCCCGAAGTTGCTACTGAAACGATTCGCGTCTTCCTGCTCCTTGAGAACCGTTTGCTCCGCGAGGCACTCGGTCGACTTTTCCGGAAACGCCCAGATCTTCAGGTCGTGGGCGAATGTGGCTTGGACGGCATCCTTCCCGAAGAGCTTTTTGCTGTGAACTGCGACGTAATGGCTATCGACATGTTTGACCCTCGTTGGTTCCCTTTCTCGTGTTCGCCGGACTATAACTGCGCTTTTAAGACCATGCTCGTAGGCATGGACAGCGACTCGCAAACGTTTTTGGAAGCTGTGAAAGCTGGTGTGAGTGGCTATCTTCTGAAGGATGCCTCGGCCTCAGACGTCATCGCGGCCGTACGCGCCACGTTTAAGGGCGAAGCGGTTTGCCCTCCGAAGCTGTGCGCCACGTTGTTTCGCTGGTTCGCGCAATCTGCAACGCAGTCTCAGACGCGCGTGAATTCGGCGCGGCCTGATCTCACTCTTCGGCAACGTCAACTGGTGAACCTTGTCGCGAAGGGCCTCACCAATAAGGAAATTGCGGCACAACTGAACCTTTCGGAGTTCACCGTGCGCAATCACATTCACCGCATAATGAAGCAGGTCGACGTAGCAACGCGTCGCGAAGCCGTCGACGTGGTACGGGCGCACGGGCTCCAGCTTGGCAGCTAGTTCTTCGCGTTCACTTCACTGGGGCCTTCGCTGCATAACCTTTCACAATCTCCTCACGCCGTGCTATATAGGCGTTGATGGCGAACTTACGCCCGTCCGTACTCCTTATTGCTGTTTTGATTTCTGGACCTCGGCTCGATCCAGCGCAGGCGAACGTGAACTCTGCCGCCGAAGCGCTGCAGTGGAGTGGCTACACGTGGAAGCTGACCATCGGCGGCATGGCCGGGGTTGCCAAGGGCAATCCTGCGAACGTATCGGTCGATCCCAGTGGCTACCTCCATCTGCGGATTGTCAATCGAGAAGGCACTTACAGCGCTTCAGAACTCTTTACTGCAGGGAAACTCGGCTTCGGCACTTATCAATGGCAGATCGAAGGTTCCATCGACAAGATGGACAGCACCGCCGTTTTGGGACTTTTCAATTATGGTGCTGCCGCAGGAATCGGTGTCGACGGCGAAAACGAGATTGATATCGAATTTTCGCAATGGAATGACACCTGCGGCGGCTGCAACGCTGACTTCACGTTTTACCCCGCTACCGGCCAGAAACACCTTGGCCCCATGGAAGACAATTTCAGCTACGATCCGAAAGGTTCTACACTTACGACAGCGCGGTTTGAATGGTCGTCAACACGAATTGTGGGCACGATCATGAGCGGGCTTCAGCCAATGGGAACAACCGCGAACGTCCTGCAAACACTTACCTTCGCTCCGCCGGAATTCGAAACTCGCGTTCCGCAGGTCCCGTTGCCCCTCGCGATGAACTTTTGGTGCTTTCGCGCCACTCCATCCTCGAATCAAGAAGTGATTGTTCGGAGTTTCCAGTTTGTCCCTGCGTTGGATTCCGCGCCTCAAGGTGCGCCCGTACCTGCACACTGACGAACCATAGGTCAACACAATCGAAGAATGGGAAACTGGAAGATCGAGAGATTAATAGTGGTAAGAATGGAGCGGCCTATGAGAATCGAACTCACGCCTGAACCTTGGCAAGGTTCCGTACTACCATTATACTAAGGCCGCTCGGACTCATCTTTTATAGCACGCCCGCAGGGCAAACACAAAACCGGTATCCCGCCTGATTTCCAGGAGATTATCGCTGTTCAGGAGACCTGCGTCACTCGCGCGGACTTCACGATCGGCGAGCGCCGCTGTCGTTCAGCGAATTTTGTCGCTTTTTCCTTATCGGTATACACCCGCCCGAAAGTTTCACCGTCCGCATAATTCACGGTAACCAGGTAATGATGATGACGGCGGCGACGGTCTTTTCCGAACTCGGATTTCTCATCCCGCACCGTCTTGCGGGTTGATTTGGAAGAGGATTTGGCCACTGTCCGTTACCCCAAAATGTCTTTCAATTCGCTACTATCGCAAGAAAGGTTATATAGCGCAAGTAGAATACGAAATAGTAACGATTCTCCGACACAACTGTGACGCAGTTTTTCTCCGTTTGTGACATCTTTTCATGGGCAGCGGAAGTTACATCCCATTCTCATCTTTGAGACTCCTTCCCTCCAATTTGGCTCCTTCGGGCGTTCACACCCTATGAAACATTTTCGGCGTTTTTACGTCTTTATTAGTGAGACGCGATCATGAACGCAGTGGCGGAAGGGGAGCTTGTTATGTACGCAGTCGAAAAAATGCCGCCGGTGATTGAGGACCTCCGAACACATTCTTCGGAGCAACTCTCGGAGCTTCGCATTCTTCTCAATGCAGGTTTCGTGGGTCGGCCAGATCTTCGCAGACCTGGGTTTTACGAGATCGACGGCGCCTTCAACGTCTATTACGTGTTCCGCTTCCCCTCTGGGCACAAGGTTCTGCTCGTCGCAGCGTGGCAGAAAGAACTGGATCCGGTGGCGGAAATGGTGGCGTGCGGCCGCTCGGCGGCGTAACTCACTCCGATTTTCGACCCTTATACCTCTCCGTGAGCAAATTCCCCCGCCGTCTACTTCTCTTCGTGTTTCAACGAAACGGAGTTTATGCAGTAGCGCAAACCCTTTGGATTAGGCCCGTCATCGAAGACATGGCCGAGATGCGCGTCACACCGGCTGCAGCGGACCTCGGTCCTTACCATTCCGTGTGAATAGTCCGTTTCGGTAGTGATAGCGCTTGGATCAGCCGCGTCAAAGAAGCTAGGCCATCCGCATCCGGAATGAAATTTCTCATCGGATCGGAACAATTGCTGTCCGCAGCATACACACTTGTACTCTCCCGGAGTGTCTGTCGATTCGTACTCTCCGGTAAACGGCGGCTCCGTTCCCTTCTGCCGTGTGACATAGTACTGGTTCGGCGTTAGCTCCTTTTTCCACTCTGCATCGCTTTTTTGTAATTTTTCCGCCATTTTGCTCTCTCTTATATAGCTCGTCTGACTATCCTTTTCTGACAGTATCTGATTCGGCGCACCGCCTTGACGTTTCACCACCCGCACCCAATCATTGAGATTACCCATTGATACTGGAATAGGTATGGCTGAAGAGACGGTAGTCAAATATGCGGAGCAGCGGCGCAGTCGGCGCGCTAAGATCGCCAAACCGCTCCGCGTCCGCCCATCGGAGCCACGCGACGAGCACTTTGAGGACCTGCCAATTAGCGTAAATGCCTCAAAAGAAGGCATTTACTTCGTTACACGCCGGGCAAGCTACTACAAGGGAATGCGCCTGTTCGTTACTTTTCCGTTCACCTCGGCGCATGATCCGATGAACTGCGAATATGTGGCGGAGGTCGTTCGGGTGGAGAGTCTTCCCAATAACCGGTTCGGCATCGCGGTGCATCTCAAGATGACCGTGAACTTCAATTCCGGCACGCTCCCGGGGTCCGTCAAGCGTACTTGACCCCCATCTAATTTCTCTATCCGGTCCATACGAACTTTCGATTGTTCCCCACCCGCGTCGTAAGGTATCGTTCTCTGCGATGGCTCTCCGGGCGCATCGACATCATCTCCATCACGGCTCCTTGCCGCGCCCCGTGAGGTCTGCCTAGAGGCTGAATTCAGTCTAAGCTCTAATCGACCCGCTGGCGCGAATCGCACAGCGGGCTTTTTCTTTTTAGGAGGCGCGTGTTGGATCTTGCGTTTGAAAAACTAGATGGCCTCATACCTGGCATCGTCCAGGATCAACGGACTGGCGAGGTACTCATGCTCGGCTATATAAATCGTGAAGCGCTCGCCGCCACACAACGCACCGGCGAAGTGCATTTCTACTCCCGCTCTCGCCAAAAACTTTGGAAAAAAGGCGAGACCAGCGGCCATGTCCTGCGCGTCAAAGAGGTTCGTCTCGATTGCGATGCTGACGCTCTTCTGTTTCTCGTCGATCCGGTGGGCCCGGGCGTTTGCCACGAGGGTTACCGCAGCTGTTTTTTTCGAAAGTACGAACGCGACGGCAGTACCACCGTCATCGCCGCACGCGCTTTCGTGCCTGAGAACGTCTACGGCGACCAGGGAAAACAATGAGCCCGTTGAAACTTGGTATTCCCAAAGGCAGCCTGCAAGACGCGACCATCGATCTCCTGTCCCGCGCGGGCTGGAAAGTCACCCTGAGTTCCCGCAGCTATGTACCCACCATCGACGACTCCGAAATCAACTGCCTTCTCGTCCGTGCGCAGGAGATGGCTCGCTACGTGGAAACAGGCGCTCTTGACGCCGGCATCACGGGCCATGACTGGGTCCAAGAAACGCATGCGGACGTGCTGGAACTTGCGGAGCTCGTTTATGCCAAACAGCGCCTTGCCCGCGTGAAATGGGTCCTCGCCGTCCCCGAGGATTCGAATATCCACGAGCCACGCCACCTCGAGGGGAAAGTCATAGCCACCGAAGTTGTCGGGATTACCCAAAAATACCTTGCGAAACACGGTGTGAAAGCGCGCGTTGAATTTTCCTGGGGCGCTACTGAAGTGAAGGTGCCGCAACTGGCTGACGCTATTGTGGAAGTCACAGAAACAGGTTCTTCCTTGCGTGCCAATCGTCTGAGAATCCTGGACACAGTACTGGAATCCGCCACCGTGTTTATCATGAACCGCCGCTCTGCGGAAGATCCTGCAAAACGCGAGAAAGCGGAAAATCTTATTCTCATGCTGCAGGGCGCTATTGCCGCCGCCACCCGCGTAGGCCTGATGCTCAACGTCCGCCGCGAAGACCTCGCTACTGTCCTGAATGTTCTGCCGGCGCTGAAAAATCCGACCATTTCCGAGCTTAGTGATTCGAACTGGGTCGCCGTCAACACCATCATCGAAGAATCGGTAGTGCGACAGATCCTTCCTCGCTTGAAAGCTGCTCGCGCGGAAGGCATTGTGGAATATCCTTTGAACAAGATTGTGTTCTGATGCGCATACTTAAACTCACCGCCGCCGTTGAAAAACGTTTATGCCAGATGCGGGAAAGCCAAGACCGCGAAGCATTCGCGATCGTGTCGAAAATCGTCTCTGACGTACGGCGACATGGGGACGCCGCTCTCTTCCGATGGTCGAACAAACTCGATCGCGTCCGCCTGGATAAAAGTGGCATCTGGGTCTCAACCCGGGAAATAGCATCTGCCAGGAAACGCGTCAGCCGGGAGTTCATTCACGCTGTACAGCACGCCGCTTCCAATGTACGGCGGGTCTCGCAATCGCAACTGCCGAAGCCGTGGGCTCTGGAGGTGGAACCAGGCATACAACTTCACCAACTCGTCCGCCCTATCGACTCGGTCGGATGCTACGTCCCCGGAGGCCGATTTGCGCTGTTTTCCACGATGATCATGACCGTCGTTCCTGCCCTGATTGCTGGCGTGCGCAGAATTGTCGTTGTCTGCCCCAGCGCCAACGACGAGGTCCTCGCTACCGCGTCGATTCTCGGCGTCAAGCACTTTGCACGGATCGGCGGCGCACAGGCGGTGGCTGCTCTTGCTTACGGCACCAAGCATATTCAGCGCGTCGAGAAGATCTTCGGCCCTGGCAACCGTTTTGTGACCGCGGCAAAACAAATCGTCAGCTCTGATTGCGCCATCGACCTGCCAGCCGGGCCAACCGAAGCCATCGTTCTCGCGCGTAGTGGTAACCCTCGTTGGATAGCGGCCGACTTGCTTGCCCAAGCCGAGCACGCACCTGACGCCGGGAGCTATCTCGTCACTCCTTCAGCGCGCCTGGCGCGGCAAGTTCAAGCGCAGCTTGTTGCCCAGCTCGCGGCCTTGTCTCCAGGAAACCCTGCCCATACTTCCTGCCGCAAAACTGGCGCGATTCTTCTCACGCGTACCTGGAAGGAAGCCATCGAGTTCGTCGATCGCTTTGCTCCGGAACATCTCTCGATTCCCGAGGATTCGGCTTCGACGCTGCACAAAATCCGTTCTGCAGGAACAATCTTCGCCGGCCCGCTGGCTGCTCAACCTTTCGGCGACTACGCGACCGGCAACAATCATGTCCTTCCCACTGGCGGCTGGGCACGTCGCCGTGGCGGCCTTTCGGTCGAGGACTTCATAAAACGAATCAGCGTGCAAACCATTCAGCGCGACGGCTTCCGGCGCCTCGCTGCCGATGTCGGCACACTCGCAAAAGCCGAGGGACTTCTCGCTCACGCAAATGCGGTCGAGGTTCGTCAATGAAAGTCAAACTCCCCGTCCGCAAAGCCATACTTGCGCGGAAGACCTACGAAGCCCCCGCTGAGGGTCGCCGAGGCAAGATCCGCCTCGATTTTAATGAAAACACTACGGGCTGTAGTGCTGCGGCACTCGAAGCGATTCGACGGCTGAACGCAAAAGACCTGGCCACTTATCCGGAGTACGACAAGCTCACCCGTGATATCGCTCGATACTTCCGCCTTAAACCCGCGGACCTGCTCCTGACCAACGGTGGAGACGATGCCCTCCGCGTGTTTTTCGATACCTTCGTCGAACCGGGCACGCACATTTTGATCTGCGAACCCACTTTCCCGATGTACCGCTACTATGCGGAAATCGCCGGCGCTCGTGTAGAAACCCTCCACTACAACGCACAAATGGAGTTTCCGTTAAACGCCGCCCTCGCGGCTCTCCGCAAGAGACCCCGCGTCTTTTTCCTCGCGAATCCGAATAACCCGACTGGCACGCTCGTCCCCCTCGATGAAATCGAGAAACTCGTTCGCGCTGCGAGAAACTCTGTCGTGGTGCTAGACGAAGCCTACGCCGAGTTCTGCGGCGTCAATGCCATCGCGTTGACCCGCAGATACCGACACCTCTTCGTCGCTCGCACTTTTTCTAAAGCCGCGGGACTCGCCGGGCTTCGGCTTGGCGCTGTCATTGCCAACGCCGAGTCCCTGGCTCTCGTCAGCCGCGCGATGCCTCCTTACCCTGTAAACACGGCAGCTCTGGTAGCTGCCGCGGCCGCGATCAAAGAACGCAAGGCAATCGCGGACTACGTTTCAGGCACCCAGCAACGCCGCAAGTGGTTAGCTGACCAGCTCCAGAAAGAGGGTGTTCGTGTCTTCCCTTCTGCAGCCAACTTCCTGCTGGCCGATTTTGGTGCGCGCGGCCCAGCTTTCTTTCGCAAACTCGCTCGACACAACATTCTCGTCCGCGAACGCAGCAAAGACCTCGGACCAGGTTTTGCGCGCATCACCATTGGCACGCAATCTGAACTGAACCAATTTCTTCGCCTCCTCCGTCAAGAGGATTTTTAGCGAGACCGCATGCCCAGATCCGCGTCCACCACCCGAAACACGAAGGAAACACAAATCGCGCTGCGTCTAAATCTCGATGGCCGCGGCAAATCACGCATTTCCACCGGTATCCCCTTCTTCGACCACATGCTCGATCTCGTCGCTCGCCACGGCGCTTTCGACCTCCAACTCAAAGCGACTGGCGATCTCCATGTCGATCAACATCACACCGTCGAAGACGTCGGTATTGCTCTCGGTGAAGCAGTCAACACCGCCCTCGGGAATCGCAAAGGCATTCTCCGCGCCGGCTATTTTCTGATGCCCATGGATGAGACTCTTGCCGCCTCCGCGATTGACCTCGGCGGCCGCGCGTTTTGTGTCGTCAAAGCGAAATTCTCCTCGCGCCTGGTTGGCGGCTTTCAAACTGAGCTGGTCGAAGATTTTTTTCAGGGGTTCGCCCAAGCTGCTCGCGCCAATGTTCATCTGCGCGTTCTTTACGGCCGCTCTTCTCATCATCAGGTGGAAGCGCTCTTTAAGGCATTCGCCCGCGCATTACGCTTTGCTGTTTCACGTGACAACCGTCTCCGCCATGTGCTCCCCAGTACGAAGGAGCTCCTGTGATCGTCACGGTCATCGACTATGGAGCAGGCAACGTGACTTCCGTGGCTCGGGCCTTCCGAAAACTAGGCTCTGACGTTCATCCCACGGCGAATCCTAATGAGATCGAACACGCCGCTTGCCTCGTGCTGCCGGGCGTGGGTCACTGCGCCGCTCTGCTTCATGCATTGGACCACTACAGCCTTCGTGAGCCCATTCAGAGTTCCCTCTCGCGTGGCACGCCCTTTCTCGGCATTTGCCTGGGCCTGCAAGCGCTCTACTCCAAGAGCGCCGAGGCTCCCGACCTGCCTGGCCTCGACGTTTTCCATTCCAATGTCGAACACCTACCCGAAAATGTAAAACTCCCGCACATGGGTTGGAATCAAATTCACTACGCACGCACTTCAGCGCTCCTGCACGAAATTTCATCCGGCGCTCACTTCTATTTCGCGCACTCCTATGCTGCCCCTGCAACCGGCAGCGAGGCGGTAGCGTATTGCGAGCACGGCAGGAGTTTCGCTGCGGTCATTGAGTGTGGCCGTATCTTTGGCGTTCAATTTCATCCTGAAAAGAGCGGTGCCACCGGCGCAAAGCTGCTAGCGAATTTCCTGAGGCTGGCCGCATGAGCCTTGCCCGACGCATCATCCCTTGTCTCGATACCGACGGCGCCCGCGTCGTCAAAGGCGTACATTTCGAAGGACTCCGCGATGCTGGCGATCCCGTCGAACTTGCCGCGCGTTATAACGCCGAAGGTGCTGACGAACTCGTGGTCCTCGATATAGCTGCAGCTCGCGACGAGCGGCCGACATTCCTCGAAACGATCCGGCGTGTCGCCGAAGTGCTAAACATTCCGCTCACTGCCGGTGGTGGTATACGCACCCTCGAAGACGCGCGAGCAGTCATTCGTGCCGGCGCCGACAAGGTCACCGTCAACACCGCCGCCGTCGAGCGTCCTGAGCTCATTTCCGAGCTTTCTCACGAATTCGGCGCGCAGGCAGTGGTACTGGCTATTGACGCCAAATGGGATACCGACTATTGGCAAGTGAAAATCAAAGGTGGGCGAACCCCAACCACATGGGGCGCGAAAGACTGGGCGCAACATGGTGTTGCGGCCGGCGCAGGCGAAATTCTCCTCACTTCCGTCGATCGTGACGGTACGCAATCCGGCTTTGATCTTCCGCTCACTGCCACCATCAGTCAGGCCGTCAGCGTACCTGTTATCGCTTCGGGTGGCGCCAAACTACCGCAGCATTTCCTCGAGGTCTTCACCGATGGCGCTGCCGAAGCCGCCTTGGCAGCTTCTATTTTTCACGACAATGTTCAGTCTATCGCCGAGCTGAAACAATTTCTCCACACCAGTGGAGTCAACGTGAGGCTGGCGTGCTGATTCCCTGCATCGACCTCCAGCAGGGCCAGGCCGTGCAACTTGTTCATGGCCGCCGCCGCGAACTCGCCGTGGCCGACGTACTGGGCCTGCTCGATCGCTTCTCCGGTTACCAATGGCTTCATGTGATTGATCTGGACGCAGCCATGCGCAAAGGCCAAAACAATCGCCTCGTTCGCGAACTCGCCACGGAAGCCAGACGTAGGTTTCGCATGAAGGTCCGCGTCGGTGGCGGCATTCGAACCGTCGCGCGCGCGAAAGCACTGGCAAGACTTGGCGTAACTCAGATCATCGTCGGTAGCGCTGCCTTTAAGAACGGCCGGCCTAACCTTCCGTTCTTGCAGCGCCTGGCCGCCACAATCTCCAAAAAACAGATTGTTATCGCGCTCGACACGGCGAAAGGCCGCGTAGTCACGCATGGCTGGCGCACTAAGCTCAGCATTGAACCTTCCGAAGTATTCACTTCGTTTACGCCTTTTTGCGCCGGCTTCCTCTGCACCGATGTCGACCGTGAAGGGACAATGACTGGCGTGAATCTCCGCTGGTTCCGCTCCCTCCGCGCGGTAACCAAGCACCCGATCATCGCTGCTGGCGGCATCTCGGCTGCCCACGAAATTCGCGCCCTCCAGGAAATTGGCATGGACGCTGCCGTTGGCATGGCCCTCTACAAAAATCGCGTCCGCTAAACCCGCGGTGTCAGGGCGAAGATAACCAGCAGCGCATCTTCCAACCTGCTGCTCCCTGCAGTACGATATTCCCCAATGAGAGGCCCCCTATGCTTGTATCCTTCCGCCCCTGCGGCCCGAAAGACTTTAATTCACTTCTAAAGCTCTCGATTGCGTACTATCGCCACGACAAAATTCCCTACGACTTCGCCTCCCTCCGCCGCGGTCTCGAAACACTACTCCGTAATCCCTCGCAGGGCCAGGCCTGGCTGATGGAGACGCACCATAAGCCCGTCGGTTACGCCCTGCTTACTTACAATTTCGACCTGGAATATGGCGGCGTCGAAGGAATGCTCACCGATCTTTACGTCGACAGGCGCCATCGTAATCGAGGTGTCGGGTCACTCGCTCTATATGAATTGGAGGATTTTTGCCGGGAACGCGGCATCCGCGCCATCGAATTGCAGGTGCTCAACCGCAACCGCGCCGCCGAAACCTTTTATCGAAAGGCCGGCTTTCGGGTTCTGCCTCGCAAAGTGATGCTCTTCGACGTTCGTCCCGAAGAACAACCCCGCCCTCGCCATGCAGCTACCTTAAATAAGCATCGGTGATGTACTGCTGTACCATTCGCTGGGTATTGAAGAACGAGCCGTTGATCGCAATGGCGTGCTGCATCACCGAGAGATAGCGGTTCCGGTCCTCGTAGAACAACGGCAGAATCACGCTTTCGAGCTTCCCGTACAGACTTTCCGCATCCGTCGTATTGTCTACTGCCGCTTCCGGGGAAGGGTCGCGCCGATGCGATTCGCCGATCGACCAACCGGTCACTCCTTCAATGTGACCTTCCACCCACCAGCCATCCAAGATGCTCAGGCTCGGTACGCCGTTCAGCGCGGCTTTCATTCCGCTCGTACCCGAGGCCTCTAACGGATATTGCGGCGTGTTTAACCACAGATCGCCGCCGCTCGTCAGATTTCCGCCCAGGTCCAGGTTGTAGTCGTCCAGAAATACGATAGACACGGCCTTTTTTAGCGCTTTTTTTGCCCTGAATATCCGTTTGATGATTTCCTTCCCGCCCGCGTCGTTCGGATGAGCCTTCCCTGCGAAAACGATTTGAAAGTGTCCAACGTTCTTGGCAATATGCCGCAAACGGTCCAGGTCGCTCAAAATCAAATCTGCTCGCTTGTAACCGGTGGCCCGGCGGGCAAAGCCGATCGTAAATGCCTCTGGGTCGAGCTTCAGCCCCGTCTTTTTCCGCACCGCCTCCAGCAAATCATGTTTTGCCAACAAATGGGCCGCCCACACTTCTTCCGGCGGCAATCCCAGCGCGCCGCGCAAGCTGTAATTGTCTTCCCGCCACGATGGGATATAGCGGTCAAATAGGTCCCGGAACGCGGGACAAGTCCAAGTTGCCGCGTGCACCCCGTTTGTGATCGCTTCGATTGGCACGTTCGGAAACATTCGCCGCGACACTTCGCCGTGCAACTTAGCCACTCCGTTTACATAGTTGCTCAGACTTAGCGCCAGGTAAGTCATGTTCACCGACAATCCCTTGCGCGCCGCATCCTGCAAGTCTGCCGCGTTGTCATCTGTCTGCAAGATGCTCTTTACCACTTCGATGGACGTGGCATCCTTGTCGTCGAACATGCGCGCTTGTCCCGGGAACAATCGCGTCAGGAATTCGACCGGGAACTTGTCGTGCCCCGCGGGCACCGGGGTGTGGGTCGTGAACACGCATTTGCTGCGCACCTTCTGAATATCCTCGCCTTTGATAGTGGCGTGCTCCTGCCGCTCCGCTTCTTCCGCCAGCAACTCCATCGTGAGCAGCGCGGCATGACCCTCATTCATGTGGTACCGCATCAGTTCCGTATGCCCCAAAGCGCGCAACATGCGCACGCCGCCGATTCCCAACAGGACTTCCTGTGACAAACGGTAGTACGGATCGCCGCCGTATAACGCACCTGTTAACGCGCGGTCGCGCTCGTCGTTGTCCGGCAGATCTGCATCCAGAAAGTAGACCGGCACCTCATATCCGCGCACCCCTTTGACGATGTACTTCCACGCGCGAAGTTCCACGCGGCGTTTTTCCAGAGCCACGGAAACACGAGGAGCCTCTTCCTGCAGAAACTTGCTCACGTCCCAATCCACAGGCTCTTCAATCTGGGCGCCCTCGTCTGACAGCCGCTGCCGGAAGAATCCTTTGCGATACAGCAACGATACCGCCACCATGGGAAGCCTTATATCCGCCGCCGCCCGAATCGTATCGCCAGCCAAGACGCCAAGTCCGCCGCTGTAGCTCGGCATGGCGTTCTCCAGGGCAATTTCCATTGAAAAGTAGGCGACAAAGCGTTTGGGGGGGTGCGCCGGACTTGGCATTTTTGCTGGCTTCTCCATGCTGCCGTCGGGCGCTCACTCGCGGTACCGCGCCCATCGTAAACCTAATATTCTCTGAAATCGCAGCGTTTCAGGCAACATTCGGGTCTTCCTTAGTTTCCGGCGTGTGGATAACCGCTTACTCCCCGTGTGTTTCGCTATAATGCACTCCATATGGGCATGTTCTTGGACGGAGTGAGAGTCGTTGAACTCACAGAGGCGCTTGCAGGCCCTTACGCGGCCATGCTGCTGGGCGATTTAGGCGCCGACGTCATCAAGGTCGAGCGTCCAGGAATCGGCGATCATTCCCGCACTTGGGGTCCTCCCTTTGTCGGCCCAGTGTCCGCTTACTTCCTGGCCGCGAATCGCAATAAGCGTTCAATCACCCTGAATTATGATCACCCCGCGGGTTCAGAGGTTTTGCAACGCCTGCTGGCACAGGCCGACATGTTCCTGTGCAACCAGCCCTCCCTCGACTCCCTCAAACGCCGCGGCATCGATCCCGCTTCACTCCGTGCCAAATTTCCGCGCCTCATCTACTGCTTGATCTCCGGCTACGGCCTTTCCGGCCCGAAAGCAGGCCGTCCTGGTTACGACATCCTCGCCCAAGCCGAAGCCGGCGTCATGAGTTTCACCGGAGAACCGGGCGGCGGCCCTATGCGGTTTCCGATCGCCATCGCCGATATGACCACCGGGATCTACGCGACAATCGGTATCCTCGCCGCGCTTTTCGCACGCGAACGCACCGGTCAGGGCGATTTTCTGGATCTTGCTCTGTTTGATTCTCAGCTTACTTGGCTGGCCAATGTGGGCAGCAGTTACTTGAATTGCGACGTATCGCCTTCCCGCTGGGGCAATGCTCATGCCAACATCGTTCCCTACCAACTTTTCCGCGGCAGCGATAATAATTACTTCGTCCTCGCTGTCGGCACCCAGCCGCAGTGGCAGCGCTTGCTTCGCGTGCTGGACCTCGAAGCAACCCTCGGCGGGGATCCTCGATTCGCGACAAACCCGGAACGCATCCGGAATCGCGAGGAACTCGTCCCACTTCTCCAAAAGTGCTTCGACCTTCGACCCGCCGCGTTCTGGCTCGCCTCGTTCGATCAAGCGGACATCCCGGCATCCGCCATCCGCTCGGTAAGCGAGGCGCTGCAGGACAGCCAGATCAGCTCTCGCGGTTTGATTATCGAGATCGAGCATCCCACGCTCAGCACTCTGCGCAGTATAGCCAACCCCATCCGATCGTCCTCTCAACCCATCGTTTACCGGTACGCGCCGCCTACTCTCGGCGAGCACAACCGCGAAATCCTGGAACAGCTCGGTTTCCGCGAATCCGAACTGCAGGCTTTTCTTACCGGCCCATGCAGTGTGCCGGCGGCGCGATAACGGCCTACCCAATTGGCTACTCGTTATTTGTTTTATAGTTGACGTACTCATAAACGTAGAGATATTCTGAGCCCGCCCAGGCCCTCCTCTCAAGTAAGTAGGCTCACTTCGGGCGTCAGTTCCCTGTCGTCCGACTTGGCTGGAGGTTTCGCTGTGATCAGCAACTGCTCGGAAGGACCGGCTATCGCTTACCGGAATTTCAATCTCTGCCCACACTGCCGGCAAAATGGTTATCCCGCTTTGCTTACCCGTCTTTCTGAAACCCTGCCCATGATCTCCCGCTCCGATGGAGAGTCTTTCCACCTTCTCCTTGCCGATCGTCCTCTGCCTTACCCGATCGAATGCAGGTTGGGCCCCGCCAATCAAGTCTCCGCCTGTTTTTGGTATTCGCACATCAGTGGCAGTCGAAAAACGCGCTCGACGATCGTTATCCTTCCTTACCCACACGTCAATCGTCCGTCGCTCTTCCGGCTTCTGGAGACCGCCGCCGATCTTTTGGCCGAAGAACTCCGCTGTCGAGGAAATCTCGACACGTTTTATGAATTTGTCCCTAGCTGTGTGCGCGCGATGGAAGCCGTGGGCTGAATTCAACGATTGCCGCAGGCGCATCCAACCTGGACGCGGTCGGCTGCCAACAGCTCATTGACCTGTTGCAATGCCGGCGGAATCGCCGCTCGAACGGGAGCAGATAGTTCGGTTCCGTGCTCGAACGAACTTCCGCCGATCGTAACCAGGAACGCCGTTTCAGGAGCGCTGCCAAACACGTCGCGAGCCAACGCCATTAATGTCGATGGCGTCACGGAATGGGTCAGCCCTCCCGCCAATTGGCCGGCCACTCGCACCGCTTGCACCTGAATCTCTCCCGCCGGAACAGCAAGTGAAGCGTCAATGAACACCGCGAGCGTGGCTCGGCTCAAATCTTCCGCTTGTTCCGGCAACCACTGGTGCGAGCAGACAATGGCCGTGTCGGGCTCGCGAACTAGGCCATACAACCGGTGAGCGAGGTACGGCGCAATCCCGTCATCTCCTCGAAGTGAATTACCGCACGCCAGAATGATGGAGCTCATTCTTCACCTGCGAATCTCGTCCAAAACCCGACCATCCGCCGCAACCAACTGCATCTGCAACGCCAAGTGCCCGTCCGCATGAGTGGAACAGCTCAGGCACGGATCGAACGCACGAATGACCGCTTCTACCCGGTTCAACATCCCCTCTGAAATGCGCTCGCTGCGCACAAAGTGCCGTGCGGCCTGAAGAATTCCCCGGTTCATAGCCAGGTTGTTGTGGCCCGTCGCGATGATCAGGTTCGCGAAGACGATCCGGCCCTCCTCGTCCACTCGATAGTGATGGATCAAGGTACCGCGTGGAGCTTCGCAGCAACCCACTCCTTCCAGGTTGTTCAAGGAAGCCGAGTACTTCGCTTGCTTCTTGGTAATAATCGGATCTTCCAGATACTCCTGGATGTGTTCCAGTGCAAACAGAATCTCGATCAGCCGCGCATAGTGGTAGTGGAACGAACTGAGTACCGCGCTGCGCTCCAATGAGCGAAACTCCACCCACTCTTGTTGCGCCAGCGGCGTTCCGCAGTTGTCCACCAGATTCAACCGTGCCAGCGGCCCAACCCGGTACATTCCATCTGGATAGCCGTGCGGTTTGTAATAGGGAAACTTCATGAATGTGAACGGCTCAACCGCTTCGCCAATAAATTCCTGATAATTCGCTGGGTCGAGGTCGTCCGCTACGATATTGCCCAACGAATCTGTGAACCGGAGCTTGCCCTGGTAATAGCCGGCGCGCTCATCCACGGTCACGAGACCCATGAACAGGCTTGGGAAGTTTGCGAATGTCCGAATTTCTTCGCGGAAGTTTTCCAGGTGCCACTTGAAACCTTTCAGCGTTTTCTGTGCGATATCGATCACTTCCGGCATCTGCCAGAGCAGCTTGTCTCGTTTTTCAACGCTGAGCGGCTCGTTGACGCCACCCGGAACCACCCACCCGGGATGAATCCGCTTACCCGCCAACGTCTCAATGATTTGTTGGCCAAACTGCCGCAGCCGGATTCCCCATTTCGCCAGTTCCGGCTGTTTTTGGATGACTCCGAAAATATTCCGTTCCTTTGGGTCCGCGTCCATCCCTAGAATCAGATCTGGCGACGACAAGTAGAAAAAGCTTAACGCATGCGACTGAATTAGTTGCGCCAATTCCAGGATTCGCCGTAATTTTCCTGCCGCCGGTGGCACCTTCAATGCCATCAGCATGTCGCAAGCCTTTGCGGAAGCCAGCAGATGGCTTACTGGGCAGATTCCGCAAATCCGCTCCATCAGATACGGCATTTCGTAGAACGGCCGGCCTTCACACAACTTCTCGAACCCCCGAAACTGAGTCGTGTGGAAGTACGCTTCCGATACTTCTCCCCGATCGTCGGTCTTCAGCGTGATCTTCGCGTGCCCTTCGATCCGCGTGATTGGGTCGATTGTTATGGTTTGTCCCATGTTTGTCCCTAGGTTCCAAAGCGCGCTAGCGCTGCAACATCCGGCGTGCGCCCGGCCAGCAATTCCACCAAAATCGCATAGATCGTATCTGCTTGCGGCGGACAGCCCGGCACGTAGACATCCACTGGCACCACTTCATGCACCGGCCGCACCCGCTTGAGCAGCACGGGCAGCAATTCCGCGGGCCTCTGCGCCTGTACCGTCACCGTCTCCTGGTACGCGCGATCAAATACCGCGCCTAACGGAAACGGATTTCGCATCGACGGCACATTCCCTGTCACCGCACAATCGCCCAGTGATACCAGCGTTCCGGTGTGCGCACGAATTTTCTTGATCTTGTGCTCGTCTTCATCCGTACTCACCGAACCCTCGACCAACGCTACATCCACAAGCGCGGGAAAAGTCTTGTGGTCCACTAGCGGCGAATACACCAACTCAAACTGTGAGCTCAGCTCCACCAGCCGTTCATCCATATCCAGAAATGACATATGGCAGCCCGAGCAGCCATCCAGCCAGATCGTCGCCATGGTCAGTTTGCTCATCGCAGCCCCTCCCGCATTTCATTCAGGTACGAGAGGAATTCGGGATCTTTATGTACTTTCATCCCGACTTTGCTCTTTTCAAACAGCGCTCCTGTGGGACACACCTGTACGCACTTGCCACAACTCGTACAAGTTTCCGAATCACCCCACGGCTGCTCTAAGTCAGTGATTAGCCGCGAATTCACCCCACGCCCCAACACATCCCAGGTGTGCGCGCCCTCGACCTCCATGCAAACGCGCACGCAGCGGGTACACAGGATGCAGCGGTTATGGTCCATAGCGAATCGCTCGTGCGTGGTATCCACCGCCAGTCCCGGGTAACGGTAGGGAAAACGCACGTGGGTTACGCCATGGGCCTTGGCCAAGTTCTGCAGTTGGCACATATTGTTGGCCACGCATACCGAGCAGATGTGATTTCGCTCCGCAAACAGCAGCTCAAGA
This sequence comes from Dongiaceae bacterium, assembly GCA_035499255.1. Classification (GTDB taxonomy): domain Bacteria; phylum Acidobacteriota; class Terriglobia; order Acidiferrales; family UBA7541; genus Acidiferrum. The sequence continues at coordinate 92,919 of DATJZF010000035.1, forward strand.
ACCATTTTTCGATACTTCTGCAACCGCGGAGACTGCGTCGTGACTTCCATGCCTTCTTCGACTTGTGTCACGCAGGCGGGGAACAACCTCGGCGAACCCTTCAGTTCCACCAGACACAGCCGGCACGCTCCCGCTTCGCTCAAGCCGTCCAAGTGACACAGCGTCGGAATGCGTATCCCGTTCTCCCGCGCGGCATCCAGAATGGTCTGGTCCGCGCGCGCACTCACGTCTGTTCCATCAATCACCAGCGTTTTGACTGCAGGAGCCGTGTTCATACCATCACCTCCTGCTTCACGCTGCACTCACACACGCCGGCCTTGCACCTCTTTTGCTCGATGTGCTCGATATATTCTTCCCGGAAGTAGCGCAAGGTGCTGATCACCGGGTTCGGCGCGCTCTGCCCCAGCCCGCACAGACTGGTATTTGCCACCATGTCGCACAGTTCTTGCAGCAACTCCAAGTCCTGCATGGTGGCGGTCCCTGTGGTGATCCGCGTAAGCAGCTCATACATCTGCGCGGTCCCGGCCCGGCACGGGATGCACTTCCCGCACGATTCTGACATGCAGAATTCCATGAAGTAGCGCGCCACGTTCACCATGCACGCGCCGTCGTCCATCACGATCATTCCACCCGAGCCCATGATCGAGCCCACTTCCTTCAACGACTCGTAGTCCACCGGTAGGTCCAGAAACTGTTCCGGGATGCACCCACCCGACGGTCCGCCGGTCTGCACCGCCTTGAACTTCCTTCCTTCCGGCACTCCGCCACCAATCTCAAAGATAATCTGCCGCAGCGTCACGCCCATGGGCACTTCAATCAGTCCAACGTTCCGCACTTTCCCGGTCAGCGCAAATACTTTGGTCCCTTTACTCTTCTTCGTTCCGATGTTCGCAAACCAGTCCCCGCCCTTCCGCAAAATCAGCGGAATACACGCATAGGTCTCGACATTATTAATAAGCGTCGGCATGTCCCAGAGCCCGGATTGAGCAGGGTAGGGGGGTCGGGGCCGAGGAGTGCCTCTCCTCCCCTCAATCGACGCAATCAGCGCCGTCTCTTCACCGCAGACAAACGCTCCGCCGCCGATGCGCACTTCCAAGTCAAAGTTGAATTTTGTATTGCAGATCTGGCTGCCGAGCAGCCCCAGTTTCCGCGCCTCGCGAATCGCAATTCCCAGCCGCTTTACTGCCAGCGGATATTCCGCGCGCACGTAGATGAACCCCCGGCTTGCGCCGACCGCATAGCCCGCAAGGATCATGCCTTCAAGCACGCGGTGCGGATCGCTCTCCAGCACGCTGCGATCCATGAACGCGCCGGGATCGCCTTCATCCGCGTTGCAGATGACGTACTTCGTCGTTCCAGCCGTCTTCGCCACGGTGCCCCACTTCAAACCGGTGGGATACCCGGCCCCTCCCCTTCCTCGCAGACCACTCTTTGATACTTCTTGCACGATTTCGTTTGGCTGCTTCTCCGTCAGCGTGGTCACCAGACAGTCATATCCGCCCGCGGCGATGTACTCTTCGATTTTCTCCGGGTCGATCTTCCCGGAATTTTCCAGCACCAGGAACGATTGCCTCTGAAAAAACGGCTGCTCCTTGGAACAAATCAATTTTCGTGACGCGGCGCCCGCAGCATTCGACACAATCTCCGCCGCGTCGGCGGCCGACACCTTGCTGTACATAACCCCCGCCGGCTCTTCCGCCACCAATGGCCCTTGCGAACACAAACCCATGCAGCCGACCCCGCGCACGCGGCACGTTGCGCCGCTTTTCTTCACTTCGTCTTCCAGCGCTGTCTTCAGCGTGTCGCTGCGTAGCGATAAGCATCCTGCTGCGGTGCAGACGTTCAGTTCGCGAATCACGCCTTTGCGCTTCTCTAGCGTTTCCTCTGCGATTTGCACTAATTCTTCTGGGGTCACGAGGGTTTCCACCCTTCCATCTTCTTCCGCAACATCGCGCCATCAATGTTCCCGACCATCTCTCCGTCCAGCACCACTGCCGGCGCCACGCTGCACGACCCGATGCACCGCGCCGTAATCAACGACGCATTCCGGTCTGTGGTCGTCTCGCCCGCCTGGATTCCCAGTTGCGCTTGCGCTTCACTCAACAGGTTCCCCGCGCCTTTGATGTAACACGCCGTCCCCATACAGATTAGGCACGTGTGCACACCGGGCGGCTTCATCGTGAAGAAGTGGTAGAACGTTGCCACTCCATACGCATGACTCAGCGGAACACGCAGCGATTCCGCCACGAATTTCAGTGCCTCTTTGTCCAGGCAGCCGAACGACTCTTGTACCGTGTGCAACGTCTCAATCAGCGCGTCGCGGGCAAACCCATGACGCCGCATCGTTCCTTGTACAATTCGCCAGCGCTTGTCGTCGGAAGGCAGGGGAGGCCGCTTGATCGTGAGTGGCATGGATATTTTCCTGTAGCCAGCCCACGGCGGCTACACTCCACGCTTACATACGTTTTCATTAGAAAATATGACGCCGGTCACAGCGGGAGGAAGACGTAACCAAAGAGCGACAAACTCTGTCGCTTAATTTAGTTCAACAAAACAGCGGACTTAATTCGCTGACAGGTCGCAACCACGCTGAGTTTCAAAATGGAACGAACGACCGCTCGGCTCTAATCCCCTGACCATCTGGCTCCTACTGTTGTGCATCAGTATCGCACCATTGCAGACCAATCTTTCCGCGCGTCCTTAATGTGGATCACGACCGCCTTCTCTGCATCATCGTACTGCCAATCACTCACCTTCTGATCGCCTATACGCACTTCCTTCGGCGCGGAGGACGCGCCAAAGATTTTGGCGTCCACTTCACTCCACCACGGCGTGTAGCCCGCCGTCTCTACCTTGCTCGAGACAGTCACCGTCTCAGCAGAGACCGCACACGAATAGGTCACGCGCAGAAATTCCCCACTTTCGTAGTTCAACGTGTGCCCATCGTCCTGATACAACGAGCCTCGGCAGTCATCTCCGGGATATATACGCAGTTCGAGCGACCCCACGGGTGTCTCAGACGTACTTTGAATCACCGGCTGCATCGGAACGATCGCGCCCGCGCGCACAAACAGGGGAACCTCGTCCAGCCGTGGTCGCGTCGTCACTTGCTCTTTTTCCGTAAATTTTGCCGGTGACCGAAAGTCGTACCATGTCCCCGTCGGGAACTTCAGTTCCTCCGCATCAATCATCTCGGTAACCACGGGCTCAACCAGCAGGTCCCGTCCGAAGAGGAAATCGCGCTCGTCGGTATAAAAGTCCGTCAATTGCGGATATTCCAGAAATATAGGCCGCATTAGCGGAGTCCCCGTCCGCGACGTCTCCTCCATCGCCGTATAGATGTACGGCAGCAGGCGGTACCGCAGTTCGATGTATTGCTTGCGCGTTGCTTCCTGATCCGGTGTGTTTTCCCAAGGCTCCTGGTTCTGCGAACCCTTGCCCGTGTGATCGCGATAGATGGGATTGAATACTCCCAGCTCCAGCCAACGTGTCAGCAAATCCGCAGGCGGCGAGCCGGCGAATCCTCCAATGTCCGACCCGACCAGCGGATAACCCGATAAACCCATATTCAGCATGATCGGCGTGCTCATTCGAATATGGTTCCAGGTGCTGATATTGTCGCCGGTCCAAGTGGCCGCATACCGTTGCGTTCCCGCATACGCCGCGCGCGTCAGCACAAACGGCCGCTCGTTTGGCCGCAGTTTCAACAAGCCATCGTGGGTGGCCCGCACATTTTGCATGCCGAACACATTGTGCACCGCCGGGTGCGGCAGCGTCGTGCCGTCGTCCAGCCGATGTCGATTATTCAGCGGCATCGTTTTCGTTGGCGTTTCGAAAACCGCCGGCTCGTTCATGTCGTTCCAGAATCCTGAAACTCCCATGCCCACAAAGTCTTTGTATAGCGTGCCCCACCACTCTCGCACTCGGCTCAACGTAAAATCCGGGAATACCGCGGGTCCCGGCCACACTGGCGCGACATAGAGCGACCCGTCTGCCTTCTTCACAAACGCGTCCGCCTTTGCGCCCGATTCGTACGGGAAGTATCCGTGATTATCGGGATCGTGCTTGATGTGCAGGTCCGTGATCAGCACCGTGTGAATTCCCTGCTTCGATAAATCCCCAATCATCTGCTCGAAATGCGGGAAATACGCCCGATTCACCGTAAACGGCGCATAGCCTTGCTGGTAGTCAATATCCAGATAGAGCGCGTCCAGCGGGATCTTTTTCTCCCGGAACGTCTTGGCGACCTCATAGACCCGCGCCTCGGGGTAATACGAATAGCGGCTTTGCTGAAAGCCAAGCGACCAGTATGGCGGCAGCGGCGTGTGCCCCACCATGTCGACGAACCTCTGCACAATCTTCTTTGGGTCAGGCCCCGCAAAATAGTAGTAATTGATCTCCCCGCCTTCTGAACCGAACGTGTAGTAGAACGGCGACTCCAGCCCGAAATCAAAATTGGTTCGGTACGCGTTATCGAAGAACACGCCATAGGCCGTTCCCTGCCGCAGTCCAATAAAAAAAGGAATCGACTTATAGATCGGGTCGGTCGACTCCTGAAACGCGTACGAATCCGTATTCCACAACGTAAACGCCCGATTTCGCCGGTTCAACGTTCCCGGATGATCTCCCAGGCCGTAGTAGTTCTCCAGGAGCGGCATTTGCTTCCAGACGCGCACCCGTTCGCCATTCCACGCCATCGGCAGCGATGGCTCATCCGCCAGCGTTGTATTACCCTGCAGGTCCTCAAAGTTGATTAGCAGCGGATTTTTCTTCACCCGAACGACAGCTTCGTTATCAGCAATCAACACTTCCTCTTTGCTGTCCTTTATCATGACGACCGGCGATTTTGCGCCTTGAATCACCGCCCATGACGCGTTTTGGGGGAATGTCCCACTCGGACCCACACGCACTCGGACAATTCCCGGCCGAAAGAAAGTGATCTCGATCTTTGCCGCGCCTGTCTTCAGCACTACTCCATCATTCCGCTTCTCGACGTCCTGGACATTGCCAACATGCTGCCAGCCTTGTGCCCGCGTGCACGTTGCACCTGTCGCACACAGCGTCACAATGACCAGCAACCCGACGATCCTCGACATCCGTTCCTCCGTGTACGTTAACGTTGTAGCGCCGTGGCTCTAGCCTGGCATCCGCAGTGTTTTGGCCCCCATTGGCGCGCCACTGCTGACCTCGACCGACCTTGCGCCTGAAATGCAAAAGGGGAGCCCTTTCGAGCTCCCCTTTCGCTTAGGGGTGTTAGTTAGGGGTTAGAAATTCACACGGAACCCGAACTGCAACTGTCGCATTCCGTTCGGTGCGTTCGGTGAGGAGTTGCCCTCGATCGCGGTAATCTGGCCGCCGCTCGAGCAGTCGATGCACGTGTTTCCCTGGCTGGAATTGAAACCCAACACCGGGTGGTTAAACACGTTGTACGCGTCGAAGCGGAATTGCGCATTGATGCGTTCCGTGATTGTGAAGGTCTTGGAGATTGACATATCGGAGTAGAACCCGCTGGGCCCCGTGAATGTATTGAAGCCAACATTACCCACCTGGCCGCACGCCGGTAGGGAGAATGGGCCTGAGCTTGGCCGCGCCTGCGTACAAGAATCGATCGCCTGTTGGGCCGTCGCATCTGCAGCCGTTGCGACGATCGTATTCTGTGACAACGCAGTAGTAGGTACAAATTCATACCACGTGCCATTGATTCTTCGCGGACCCACCGAGAAGCCGCCTTTGCCGGACGAGTAGTCCGGACGGCACGGGCCTGCGTCTGCAATCGCCCCGCACTCGCCGATGCTGGGAGTCCACGGCAGGCCGCTGCTCCAGTTCGTAGTGTTGGAAATCTGCCAACCGCCGACAAGGAAGTTCATCGGCCTGCTGGCATCGGACAGGTATTTCTGCCCGCGGCCAACCGGCAGCTGGTAGACAATGTTCATCACCCAGACGTGAGTCCGGTTGAACGGATCGCGCCCGTACGCTAACTTCGGCGCGATTGCGTAGTAATTGCTGTCGTAATTGTTTGCATGCGAGTAGGTGTAATGCGTCAGGAATTGCAAGCCCTGCGCAAACCGTTTCTCCACCTTCACTTGCAACGCGTTATAGTTTGAGCTCGCGTTGTTCCCGAAATAGTTTCCGATATCCGTGGAGCAACATGTGAGCCCCGCGAACGCACCTGAATAAGTAAATGCCGGCACACCATTCAGGTTGTAGGGACGACGATTGTTGGCCGGAATTGAGGCTGCGAAGCTCGGATTGCATGAATATTTCCCAAAATTGGGGTCTGTGGCATTGGTAATCTGCGAGCACCCGTAAAACGCTGTCCCGGACCCAATTGCCACGGGATTGGCGTTATACGCCGGTCCGGTCCCAGCAAACACGTGCGTGCCCTTATTGCCGATGTATCCGATTTCAACGTTCAGTGTCGACGTGATCTGCCGCTGGACGGTCGCATTCCATGCATCCAGCGTCGGCAGAACTTGCTTTGTGGGCCTTACGCGTGGGTCGACGTTATTGCCCGGACCACGCAATGGCAGAATGCCGTCCGACGGTATGTTAATCGGCTGAAGAGGCGAGGCGCCTTGCGCCAGGGTGAACACCGCGCTTCTGTCGTTCGTTCCACCGTTTACGCTCGAGTCTGACAAGTCCTGATTTGCCAGAACGGGCAGGTTCTGCGTAACGACGTG
>DATJZF010000036.1:0-82446 GCA_035499255.1 Dongiaceae bacterium
TTTGCACTTCAGTCCTAAAGGATCGAGGTAGTCCAATGGCTGATTCTTTACGTATTTGTAGAAGTGAATGCCGGCATTGAACCCAACAGGATCCTCGGATGCGAAACGTCCGCTCTGCGGGTCGTAGTATCTGGCGCGATAGTACGAAAGATGGGTTTTGCTGTCACGCATCAGGATAGGTCCGTCTGTCTCGGTTTTCCCCACTTCGGCGATTTGCTTGTGCCCCTGACAGTCTATTAAACCTCCTCGCTGCGCGATATCTTCTTGAGAGAGGCGGCCGCTTCAGTTCTGATCTCTTTCGAATCATCTTTGAGAAGCGATTCGAGTTCACGGATTGCCGAACGGCGGAGCGCCTCGTCTTGGGTTTTTCTTGCTAGAGTTTCAAAACCATGCGGAAAGCTCTCTTGCAGGCGGGCGGGCCGCACTGCTCCGCTACGGGTCTTTCTACCGCTTGGCCGACCGCCGAAACCGCTAGCGCACACACCCAAATCCGCCAGATTTTCGAGAACGGAATGAATCTCACGCTGACCTGTATCCTCCGCTGCCACCACGTCTCATGTCCATCATCATGAAAGACCGCGCCTGCAATTTCCAGCCTCTCCCGCGCATCTGTTGCCTCGAATTTGTCCTCCTTTGGTCCGAATCACTCCTCCGCTTCTAAATCCTGCGAGAATATCGTTTCTCTATGTAGCCACCTGACTGGACTTGCTCCCCGAAAAATGGGAGCATTAAAACCTGCAGGTCACATCTACCTTTTCATGAGTAGCACCCCCCAAATCCCGGCTGTTAAGCCCAGCCGAGGCAACGGAGTCCCACGCGTTCTCGTCGCGACTACCGCCCTCCTCAGCTTCATTTCCTTTTGGCGCGCCGCTGCCATCGTCCTCAACGACCTCGCCTCGTCCGCCTACTACGCCGGTGGTGAAGCGGAAGGCTACATCGGCAAAGCTGCTCCCTGGTTCATCCTCGGCATCATGCTGTTCTCCTATGCCGTCCGTGCCGTTTACGTGGAGAGTTGCAGTATGTTCGTTCGCGGCGGCGTATATCGCGCCGTCAAGCAGTCCCTCGGCGGCGGCCTTGCCAAGTTCAGCGTCTCGGCTCTGATGTTTGATTACATTCTCACCGGCCCTATCAGTGGCGTCTCCGCTGGCCAATACCTGGCTGGTCTGATCAGCGATGTACTCCAGTACTTCCACCTTGGTGCGCCGCTTACCGAGCGCAGTGTCGACATCGTCGCGGTCGCTTTTGCTTTGATCGTGACTGTCTATTTCTGGTGGGAGAACACCAAGGGCATTCCCGAATCCAGCGACAAAGCTCTCAAGATCATGAAGTTGGTCACCGTCATGGTGGTCATCCTCATCGCATGGTGCGCTTACACTTTGCTCGTTCGTCATCCTGCCCTGCCGCCACTTCCTTCCCCCCGCAACCTGCGGCTCAGTGACAGTGCTATGGGTTGGCTGGCGCACACCGTACTTCCTCAATTCGGCGTAATTGCGGTATTCATTGCCCTTGGCCATTCCGTCCTGGCGATGAGCGGCGAGGAGTCTCTCGCCCAGGTCTATCGGGAAATTGAGCATCCTAAGCTCCCTAATCTGAAAAAGGCCGGGATGGTCATCTTCGTTTACAGCCTGGTCTTCACCTCGCTGGTCTCCTTTTTCGCCGTGATGATTATTCCGGATTCGGTCCGCCAGTCTTTTCTTGAAAACCTGATCGGCGGCCTTGCTATGAATCTGGAGGGCCCGCTGGTCGCGCGCCTGATCTTCCACGCCTTTGTCGTCGTTGTGGGGACTTTAATTCTGGCCGGTGCGGTGAACACCGCGATCGTCGGCTCGAACGGCGTTCTGAACCGCGTCTCGGAAGACGGCGTCCTTAGTTCTTGGTTTCGCCAACCTCATCCGAAGTTCGGCACCAGCTACCGGATTATCAACATCGTTGTGTTGCTGCAGCTACTTACCATCGTAATCAGCCGTGGTCACGTGACTTTCCTCGCGAACCTCTATGCCTTCGGCGTCATCTGGAGTTTCGCTATGAACGGGCTTGCCGTTCTCGTCTTGCGCTATACCAATCCGGGCCAGCGCGAATTCCAGGTCCCTTTTAATTTCACCGTACGGGGTGTCCAGGTCCCGGTGGGTCTCGGCCTGATCACCTTGACGCTTTTTCTTATTGCTGTGGTGAACCTCTTTACGAAGCCCATCGCTACCGTCGCCGGCGGCACCTTCTCCATCTTGCTCTTTATCGGCTTTACCATTTCCGAGCGACGCACTCATGGCAGTGCCGGCCATGTTGAGATGGATCAGTTCAATCTCGAATTAGAAGGAGAACTCACTCCAGAGGCCGTCGGTGCTCGGCCCGGCAACATCCTCGTCCCGGTAAGCAATCATTACAATCTCTACCATCTGGCCAACGTACTCGAGCGTATCAAACCGGGGCGCCGCGACATTGTTGTCCTTCACGTTCGTCTCTTGCGCCGCGCCGCTTCGGGCGAATACGAACTCGAAGCCGACCAGCTTTTCGGCAGTATCGAACAGCATCTTTTCTCACAAGCTCTTTCCATGGCCGAAAAGCGTGGCAAATCCATTCGCCTTGCCATCGTCGCCGCAAACGAGTTGTGGGACGGCATTCTGCGTGCTGCTACTTCTCTCCAATCGAGCACTATCGTCCTCGGCCATTCCCCCAAAGAATCCACCGAAGAGCAAGCTCGGCATTTCGGCGATGCTTGGGAGCGACTTGCGGACCCCAAGCCCCAGTTCAATCTTGAAGTCCATTTCCCCAATGGTGACAAGGTCTACAAAGTCCTCGGTCCTCACGCTCCGAATCTCACCGCCAACGAAGTCAACCTGATTCATCGACTTTGGCTTCGTTTCAGCGACAGCATCGCTCCGCTCGAAATGCATCACCATGATGTCGTCCATTTTGCTTTGGAAGAAGTCCAGAAGGAACTCGACGAAGGCCGAGAAGACGAAGTGGTTGCGCGGTTGCGTGCGCACGTCGAGGCGAATTTGAAGAAGAGACAGGGTAGCTAGCTCTGGCCCGCCACACCCGCACAATTTGAAATCTGCTGGAACCCCGCTTCGGATTGGTCTGGCATCTGGCGCGTCCGGAAATAAAATAGGAAGCAGACCGAACCCCGCTTCCTATTCCGGAATATCCCGATTATTGCTTCGACATGCCTTGTCGAACGATCGTGCTAGACCGCGCTCGTGCAGTGACCGCACTTCTTCGCTGTTACCGGAATCGGCATCGCGCATTGCGGGCAGTCCCTCGTCGTCGCCGGCGGTGGGGGCGGCTTGGGCATCCATCGGTTCACCGACCGCACCAGCAGGAACACCGCGAACGCTACGATCACAAAATTGATGATGGTGTTTATAAAATTCCCGTAATTCAACGCCGCACCGGCCTTCTTCGCATCAGCCAATGTCGGAAACGACTGGTCACTGAGATTGATATACAGTTGCGAAAAGTCCACGTGGCCCACCAATTTACCGATCGGCGGCATGAGCACATCGTCGACCAACGACGACACCACCTTCCCAAACGCCGCGCCGATGATCACACCGACCGCCAAATCCAACACGTTACCCCTCATTGCAAATTCTTTAAACTCTTTGAGCACGAGTAGTTCTCCTTTACCCCGAGTCCGTCCAAGGTGGACGCAGGGTTTTCCTCGATTTTTTCGTGTTTCAAAGGCCCGGGGCGGGCCAAGCCTGAAGAGGGCACTGAACCGAGTGGATTATATATCTGAATCTCGGACTATTGCTGCTTCAAAATCAGTAGCGAACCAAATGCTCCGCGCAGTATCAGCACCAACCCGCAAACAGCCAACAATTTTCCGACCCACAGAAAAGGCACTCGCGTCATCGCCAGCATCAGTACTCCCAACAGCAGCAGCGATCCCCCGCGGTTCCATTTCTGCCACTTCATCCACCACTGCTGCGGCCGCGCCAGCGCCATGGCGCCCCACGCCGCCACCCCAACACTTAGAATCAGCCAGTAGAGTCCTCGCCGGTCGAAGTTGATGTGGCCGGTTACGCCTAGCCACATCACCAGGGCACCCAGAAGCAGAAAAATCACTTCTACAATGAGTTGGCTAAGTCGCGCAGGACTGAGCATCACCGCCACGCTTCACTTACGACACGCGTTCGATTTTCACCTTCATCGTCACCGGCACCCGCGGCCGGTCCATCGAATCTCGCGCTGTGTTCGAAATCTTGTCGGCCACGTCTTGGCCTTCCACCACTTCACCGAAAATCGTATGCCGGTTATCCAAGTGAGGAGTCGGCGCCACGGTGATGAAAAACTGGCTGCCGTTCGTATTCGGTCCCGCATTTGCCATCGACAGCTTTCCCGCTTTGGAATGTTTCAGCGACCCATGAAACTCATCCCCGAACGAATATCCCGGTCCCCCGCGGCCATCTCCCCGAGGGCACCCGCCTTGAATCATGAATTGCGGAATCACTCGGTGAAACGTCAGACCGTCGTAGTACGGCCGTTTTTCCTTCTTCCCCGTCATCGCATTCGTAAACTCTTTCGAGCCTTCTGCCAGCCCAATGAAGTTCTCCACCGTCTTCGGGGCTTCTTTGTCAAACAGCTTGCAGACGATGTTCCCGACTGACGTCTCAAATATCGCGTACGTTCCTGCCGCTCGTGCCATACACTCTCCTTGATTCATTCGTTCTCATCCTACACCATGTGGCGCAAGCCCACCATTCGCGGTCCTGCCGTTGTAGAGGGGCAGCATCGCGCGGCGAACATACTCGAATGAATCAACGACTTGTCATCTTGAAGGAGCCCGCCGCGGCAGGCGACGCTGGATCTCATATTGCACCTTGCCTGAGCCGCTCTCGGCGGAGATGTAGACAAAATCTACCACTCCTTCTGCTTCCTCAACTCCGTAATATGTGCCGTGTGGTGCCGCGAATGCCAGGCGTACAAAAACAACAACCAATCCACCGTGCGCACTCCATGCTCCGGATGCCTGAACGTCCAAGCAAAATCCTCCACCTTTAGCGACTGCAGCAGCCGCACCCAACGCTCATGGAGAGGATCGATCAGCCGCAAAGACACTTCTACTGGAGCATGCTCCGCATCTTCCAGCTTTGCCCAAACTCCTTCCTCATACGGCTTAATCGTCGGCTCTTTCTCTGTCAGCGCAAGGCGTAGCCGAATGTACGCATTCAGATGGCTGTCCGCCACGTGATGCACCACCTGCCTGAGCGTCCAACCACCTTCGCGATAGGGCGTGTCGAGTTGGGTGTCGTTCAGGCCCTTCACCGCCGAACGCAATCTTTCCGCCGCGCTCGCAAGTTCCCGGATTGCTTCCGCCCGCGTTGCCGACGTGGTCTGCGCCGGCATCTCGAATTTTCCGACTGGGTACCGTGGGTCCACCGCCCCTCCTCCTGAAGCCGTTTACCTTCGGTTGCTCGCCAATAAGACTAAATAGATGGCTCCGGACGGTCCATCGGTACACCGCGTCGTCTCCTTCCAAATTGGCCGTGCAGTCTCGCAAGCCCTTGTGCCACACTCATTTTCGCCGCTTGGCAATGCTAGAATCTTCTTACTCCTGTAACTTCAGGCGCTGTCGCTGAATCTAATTTGCGGAGTTTATTGATGCATAACGTCATCATCATTGGAAGTGGCTGCGCCGGTTTGACCGCCGCTATCTATACAGCCCGCGCCAATCTCAATCCCTTGGTTCTCGATGGCCACGAGCCCGGTGGACAGCTCTCCCTCACCACCCACGTCGAGAACTTTCCAGGTTTTCCCGATGGCATCATGGGTCCGGAGCTGATCGAGAACATGCGCCGTCAGGCCGCCCGTTTCGGCGCCGATTTCAAGGCAGGGACGGTTTCCGAAGTCGACCTCAGCCAGCGCCCCTTCAAGGTCAAGGCGGGCAACGAATTCTACGAAACACGCTCTCTCATCGTCGCCGCCGGTGCCTCCGCGCGTCTCCTCGGTCTGAAGGGCGAAAAGGAGTTGATTGGTCGGGGTCTCTCTACCTGCGCTACCTGCGACGGCTACTTTTTCCGCGGCAAGCCCATCGCTGTCGTCGGTGGCGGCGACTCTGCCATGGAAGAGGCCAACTTCCTCTCGCGCTACGCCAGTCGCGTCTATCTGATCCATCGACGCGAAGAGTTCCGCGCCTCCAAGATCATGATTGATCGTGCCAAGGCCAACGAGAAAGTCGAATTCGTCACGCCATACCTCGTGGAAGAAATTCTTTCGCCGCAAGGGCTGGTCAACGCCGTTCGCCTTCACAACTCCAAAACGGGAGAACAGCGCACCATCGACGTGGACGGGGTCTTCGTCGCCATCGGCCACAATCCCAATTCCACTGTTTTCAAGGGCAAACTCGAAATGGACGAGAACGGCTACCTCATCGCCCGTCACGGCAGCCTGACCAATATCCCCGGCGTATTTATCGCTGGCGACGTCCAAGACCACCGCTACCGCCAGGCCGTCACTGCCGCCGGTTCCGGTTGCATGGCAGCCCTCGACGCCGAAAAATTCCTCGAAGAACACAAAGACTGACGCTGCCCGTCGAACGCGCCTTAGCCTCTGTTGTGCAAGTACGCAGCCCTGCTGTGCCTTGTCCCCACATACGTTTCTCATTTTGCCCGTCTAGAAATGAACGTTGTCATCCTGAGCGAAGCGAAGGATCTCAACCGCTGCGTCTTGCCTCGGCCCGCGCTTCCTCCCATCGCGCTCGCTCAGTGTGCCTCGAATGCCATCCCCTCTATCTACTGGCTCGCCACACAACATTCGTTGCATAATTGATAGGTACACTCAATGCTTCGTACGACACTACTGAAGCTCTCCGAAAACAAAGGTCTCGCTCACTGGGTCACAACGAACGGCGCAACGCGCCGGATGTCCCACCGTTTCGTCGCCGGAGAAACCCTCGATGAAGCCATCGCCGCGGCTCGCGCCTGCAACGATGCCGGAATGGCCGTCTCTCTCGATTGCCTCGGCGAGAATGTCTCCACCCCCGCGGATGCCCAAAAGGCCCGCGACACTTATCTCGCCATGTACGACCGTATCGCCCAGCAAAAACTGAACGCCAACGTGTCCTGCAAGCTCACCCAGCTCGGTCTCGATCTCTCCGTCGAATTCTGCGAGGGACTGGTCATGTCCATCGCCGAACGCGCCGCTGCTCAAGATAATTTCTTACGCATCGATATGGAAGGCTCGGTCTATACTCAGCGCACCGTCGAACTCGTCAAACGTGTTCGAGCCCAGACTCCCTCCGTCGGCACCGTCATCCAGTCCTATCTCTATCGCAGCGAAAGCGACGTTCACGACCTGCTTTCCTACGGTTGCCGCATCCGCCTTTGTAAAGGCGCGTACAAGGAGCCTCCGGACGTCGCCTTCCAAAGCAAAGCTGACGTTGACGGCAACTATGTCCGCTTGATGCGCCTGCTTCTCCCCAGCGGCTTCTATCACGGTATTGCCACGCACGACCCGCATATGATCGCCGAAACCATTCGCTGGGCCGCCGAAAAGAAAATTTCCAAGGACGATTTCGAGTTCCAGATGCTCTATGGCATCCGCTCCGATCTGCAGCGCCAACTCGTTCGCGACGGCTATCGGGTCCGCATCTATGTCCCTTTCGGCCTCGAGTGGTTCCCCTATTTCATGCGCCGGCTCGCCGAACGCCCCGCCAACGTCGGTTTCTTCGTCCGCAACTTCTTCCGCTCCTGATCCAACTATCGACTACCAACTACTGACTACCTTCCTCATCCCCAACTCTCCCCCGGTTCCATCGCATGGATCTCCAGGCCCTTCACGTCCTTCGTCTCTGCCTTCAACTGCTCTGGAGTACCGGTCAACACCGGAAACGTAGCAAAGTGAATCGGAATGACATGCTTCACGCCTAACAGCCGGATCGCATACGCAGCTTCCTTCGGCCCCATCGTAAACAGGTCTCCGATCGGCAGGCACGCGATGTCCGGCTTATACAGCTCCCCGATCAGTTTCATGTCCCCGAACAACGCCGTGTCCCCGGCGTGATAAATGCTCAGTCCGCCCGGCATCCGGATCACGAATCCCGCCGGCTCTCCCGCATACACGCGATCTTTTCCGTCCTGAATCGAACTCGAATGAAACGCATGCGTCATCGTCAACTCGAACTCGCCGACCTTCTGTGTCCCGCCCTTGTTCATCGGTCGCGTCTCTTCCACGAATCCCTTGCCTTCGATCCACAGGCAGGCCTCATAAATGGCCACAATTTGCGGCCGGTGCTTCTTCGCCAGCTTCAACAAATCTCCGACGTGGTCTGGATGCCCGTGCGTTAAAAAAATGTGATCCAGCTTCTCCACTTTTTTCAGTGCCTCTGGACATCGCGGGTTCGTCATCACCCACGGATCGATCAACGCGTATTCCCCGCTCGCCGTTCTCAATCCAATCGTGCTATGCCCGTAATACGTAATCGTGTTGCCCTTCAGATCCAGCATGACCGTCCTCCGCTAAGTAGCATAGGTTTTAGGCTGTGAGCGAGCAGCGCAATCCGTAGTGGCGGGTCTTCAGGCCCGTGTCTTTTCTCGCGCGAAGCAACCAAGGCTGGGTACTCGCCTCTACTTCGCCAACAATGTCCGAATCGCCGCGTCGTAGGTATCGTGATCCCCTGATCCCACCAGGTGGCCGATCTGCGAGCCATCCTTTGCATAGAAGAACGACGCCGGTATCGCTCCGTTCCACCCTTGCATCACTCCATTCGCAAACGCATCCTCGCTTCCTTTGGTCTTACGGTAATTCGGAAACACCGGCTTGTATCGTGCCAAGAATCGCCGCATCAGGATCAAATCTCCATCCTGGTCCAGGCTGATTCCTACGACCTTCAGCCCCTTCGGCGCGTACTGCTTCGCCAGTTCATTCAGCATCGGGTATTCATCGCGGCAAGGTTCGCACCACGTCGCCCAGAACGTCATCACCAGCGGCTGTCCCTTGTACTTGGCCAGCAAATCTTGATACCCCTTCAAATCGATCATCGCCGGATCTTTCGCCGGCGCTGTCGTCTGCGCAAAACCCAGCATTACCGTCGCCATCAGCAACAACGCCACCAGCCCAATCTTCCTCTTCATACTCTCCCTTTCCCCTCAATTCTAACCTCTTCCGCCCGGTTGAGAATCTTCCGCCTTCCTCGTAAAATTGAATGAGGTGCTTGCGACCTGGCAGGGCCGTGCTATCTTTGACGTTTCCCGCGCATTCTCGGGGACCGGTTGGCTGCCGCACATCTAAGGAGACTGTTCTAATGGCTTATGTGATTGCCGAACCTTGCGTCAACACCAAGGACACCGCCTGTGTTGATGTCTGCCCCGTGGATTGCATCCACCCGCGCAAAGACGAGCCGGCCTATCAAACCGAAACCATGCTCTACATCAGCCCCGTCGAATGCATCGACTGTGGCGCCTGCGTTCCCGTCTGTCCCGTCACCGCGATTTTCGCTCTCGAAGACCTGCCCGAAAAGTGGCAGCAGTACACCGCCATGAACGCCGACTGGTACAACAAAAAGTAGCCGTTCTCCACACAGGATTGAGCGTCATCCACGGCGTCTCGGTGAACCGAGGCGCCGTACCATTTTGCGTTGCCCGTAGTGGCGGGTCTTCAGACCCGTGCTTTCCACTGCGCCTTACTCTCTAACCTAACCGTTGACAGTTGATTTTCGTCCCAACCTTTCCGCCAATTCCGCCATCCATGTAGCATAGGCTTTAGCTCGTGCAGTGTTGGGGGCACGATAAATCGTGCCCGGCGCTAGCCGCATCAGAACGGTATCCGGAATTCTCAGGAGTAATCGTGGCCAATCGGCATCACATCGCAGTGCTGATCGTTCTTTTATTAGGCGCTGCCGTCTCCTCCCGCGCCCAGATCCAGCCACCCCCTCCCAACCTCGACGGAGTCTACGCCGGCACCTTGCAGGCTGGCGAAGCGCAGCTCCATTTAGTCCTCCACCTCACCAAAAATCCTCAAGGCGAACTCCACGCCACCCTCGACAGTCTCGACCAGGCAGTTTACGCCATCGAAGCCACCGCTGCTTCGCTCCGCGGCAGCACTCTGAGATTCGAAGTCGCCTCCGTCGGCGCCCATTTCGAAGGTACCGTTTCCGCCGATCGCAAATCCATCGATGGTTTATGGTCCCAGGGCGACGCCGCTCTTCCCATCACTTTCCGCCGCAAAGACGCGCCTCGTAAGCCAAATGATGCTCGCTTCTCCGTCGAAGGCCTCTGGCAGACCGCTCTCGACGCTCACGGCATGCGCCTCCGCTTCCAGCTCCACGTCTCGCACGACACCGACGGCGAGCTTGTGGCGTCCCTCGATAGTCTCGATCAAAGCGTCAGTGGCCTTCCGGCTGTTAACGTGTCGCAGAAAGAAAACTCCGTCCATTTCGAAGTACCTGCTGTAGCCGGCGCCTACGACGGCACTCTTAACGCCGCGAAAAACTCCATCACCGGCAAGTGGTCGCAGACCGGCGCCGACGCCATGCTCACCTTCACTCGCTCTGATCAGCCGCTGGAACTGCGTCGTCCGCAAATCCCTGCCAAGCCTTATCCCTACCGTGAAGAAGACGTCACGTTCCCGAACAAGTCGGCGAACGTTATGCTCGCCGGCACGCTTACTCTTCCCAAAGGCGCCTTTCCTTTCGCCGCCGCCATCCTCGTCGCTGGTTCAGGCCCGCAGGATCGCGACGAATCCATCGCCAATCACAAACCTTTCCTCATTCTCGCCGACTACCTTACGAGGAAGGGAATCGCCGTTCTTCGCTACGACAAGCGTGGCACTCCCAAGTCCACCGGCAACGCTGACGATTCCACTACGCTCGATCTCGCCTCTGACACCGAAGCTGCCATCACTTATCTCAAAACGCGAAAAGAAATCGACCCCGGCAAGATCGGCCTCATCGGCCACAGCGAGGGCGCTATCATCGCGCCATACCTCGCTTCGCGTTCAAAAACAATTCCCTGGTTAGTTCTTCTGGGTGCGCCTGCCACCAAAGGCCGGGACACGCTTCTCAAGCAATCCGAGCTCATCGCCCGCGCGGGCAATCTCACTGAACCGCAAATCCAGGCCAGTCTCGATTTCGACGAGGCCGCCTACGACCTTGTGCTCCAGGAGAAAAGCACCGACGCTCTGGCCGCCAAGCTCGTCGCGCTCGTTAAAGCCAGTGGCATGGACTCGGCCATTCCTCCCTCTGCGCTCGAGCAGCAACTCCGTATGCTCACCTCTCCCTGGTTTCGCTTCTTCCTTGGCTATGACCCGCTCCCCAATCTTGAGAAGACTGTGTGCCCGGTCCTCGTTCTCTACGGCCAGAAAGATCTGCAGGTTCCTGCCAAGGTCAACATGCCACTGGTGCAGAAAGCCTTTGCGGATGCGGGCAACAAAAACACCGAGATCCGCCAGCTCGCCGAACTCAACCACCTCTTCCAGCACTCCTACTCCGGCTCTCCCGCCGAGTACGCCGCCATCGAGGAGACCTTTGCCCCCGAAGCTCTCCAGGCCATCTCCAATTGGCTAATCCCCCAACTCTCCGCCTCCAAGTAGCCCTAGGAGTGCGGGAGTTCTGCTCCCGCTTTGCTCGACGGCTCTGCCGCGTCCGTTACGTCATATGACCGCCTGGCCGCTCGTTTGAATTGGTTCTGGCTGTCCTTCTTTTTGCTCTTCGCGTAACACCAGGCCTCACGCGACCTCTCTTCTCTTCGTTCCTCACTTTTGCGTCACTTCCACCGCCCCCGTCAGCGTGGTCACCGAACTCGTCCCTACAAAAATCTCAAACGTTCCGGGCTCCACCACCTTCCGCATCCCCGCGCCATAAATTGCCAGATCATCCGGCGACAGCGCGAATTCCAAGTTCCGGCTCTCGCCTGGTTTCAAATGCACCCGCTGAAACCCTTTCAGGGCCAACACCGGCCGCGCCACCGAACTCACTTTCTGATGGATATACAATTGCGGAACTTCATCCCCTTCGCGATCTCCCGTGTTCGTGAGCGTCACCGCAACCTTTACGCCTCCGCCGGGAAGAATCGAGGACGGTTCCACCCGCAACTGATCCAATCGAAACGTTGTGTAACTCAGTCCATGTCCAAACGGAAACAGCGGCTGCCTTGACGCAAACGCATAGGTCCGATTCCGTGATGGCTTGTGATTGTAATAATCCGGCAATTGCCCCACGGAACGCGGAAACGATATGGGCAGCTTTCCACCGGGGTTCACGTCACCGAACAGCACCCGCGCCAACGCCGTCCCACCTTCCTGCCCCAGATACCAGCCTTCCAGAATCGCTGGCACATGCCCTGCCACGTAATTGATGGACAGCGGCCTCCCGTTAATCAGCACGACCGCAGTGGGTACGCCTGTCTCCACCACCGCCTTCACCAGTTGCTCTTGTGCTCCCAGCAGATCGAGCGAATCGCGATCCCCCAGATGATTCTCCGACCATGCTTCCCGATTCGTGCCTTCGGTTTCACCAATCACCACAATCGCCGCCTGGGCTTTCTTTGCCGCTTCAACCGCCGCTCGGATCGACGGTTCCTGCATCTTCACATCCGCCAATTGCGTGTTGTTCTCATACCACCCCGCCCAACCCTGTTTGCCGGTGGTGATCTTGCACCCTTCCGCGTACAGAACTTTCGTCGTCGGTTCCACGCGCTTGCGTATCCCATCCAGCACACTCACGCCTCGGCCTGGATCGCGTGAGTACCCGCCCAGGTGAACATCGGTCGCATTCGGCCCAATCACCGCGATGGTCTTGAGTCTTCCCGCGTCGAGCGGCAGCAGCCGATTCTCATTTTTTAGCAGCACAATTTCTTCTTCCGCCGCTTTCTGAGCAAGCGCTTGATGCTCCGCACTATTGGTTGTCTTTTCCGCGTAATCCGGGTCGACAAGGGGATCTTCAAACAACCCCAAACGGAATTTCGCTGCCAGGACCCGCGATACCGCGCGATTCAGCTCCTCCTCCGGCACCACTCCTCTCCGTACCTGGTCCACCAACGTGCGATAGACCGACCCATCCGAAAGGTCATAGTCCACGCCCGCAGCCAAAGCCTTCCGAGCTGCGTCTGCCGGATCGGCTGCCACGCCGTGCACCTTGTACAGCATCTGCAATCCCTCACCATCCGACGTCACGTAGCCGTCGAAGCCCCACTCCTGCCGCAGCACGCGATCCAGCAGCCATGGATTGATGTGTGAGGGTATTCCGTCAATTTCGTTGTAAGACGCCATGACGCTTCCCGCTCGCGCCTCCCGTACCGCCGCCTCGAACGCATACAAGTAAAACTCGCGTAATTCCCGCTCCGAAAAATTGGCCGGTGCCGCATTCGTGCCGCTTTCCGGCTGCCCATGTGCGGTGAAATGCTTCGCCGTTGCCAGCACATGGTGCCGGTCGATCAAATAAGTGTCGCCCTGGAGTCCTTCGATCGCTGCTACCCCCATCCGCGCTCCGAGATATGGATCTTCTCCATAGGTCTCCTCCGTTCTTCCCCATCGCGGGTCGCGTGCCAGATCTAACACCGGTGTGAACGCCTGGTTCACTCCCGAAGCCGACATTTCGTCTGCCGCCGCGATGAACACTTTCTTCACCAGCGTCGGATCCCACGTGCTCGCCAGTCCGAGCGCCTGCGGAAAACTCGTGCTTCCATACGCCATGAACCCGTGCAGTGCTTCGCCTTGAAACAGGATCGGAATACCCAGCCTGGTTTTCTCGACCTGATACTGCTGCAGGGCGTTGTGAGCGAGCGCGCGTTCCTTCGCACTCATCTGATTGTCTTCACGCCATAATTCTTTGAACAATTCTTCCGTCGTTTTGAAGCGCAACTGACCGCTCGTATCCAGCAGTCCCCGGTCCGCATGCGGCCCGCCCGTAATCTCCCCGACCTTCTCTTCTAACGTCATTCGCGACAGCAGGTCAGTCACCCGGTCCGGAATCGCCAAGCGGGAATCCTTATAACGTGGGGAAGTCATTTGACCAATGACTGGTAGGCAAACCAAAACGCACGCAAACACAAAAATCCATGCGCGGCCCATTGATTCCTCCTCTAAACACGGCGAGAAGCCTAGCACCATTCCGATCAAGATGAATGTGACCAGCCGACGTGTCCAGGCTTGTTTCAGGATTCAGCAGGGCAGGGCGTTCTTCTCACCGTAGGTACTCCTTCAGGGAACATTATGGGTGGGGTCGGCGTCCAAAAGATTGGGGAGGTTTGCTCGTCGGAATTTCTCCTGATACAGTTTTGCTGCCGGTCCGCACGAGAGGAAAGCCGGCGAGAGAACGCTTCATTCGGAAGGCACGATGACCTTACTCGATCCCCCGCCCATAGCCAGTCACAAGTCGCGGGTTGGGATTTTCACGATTGTCGCGTTAGTGTTTGCTCTGGCGGCAGTGCTTTGGTTTACGTTCCGGTATTATCCCGAGAAAAAAGTCGCCGGCGAGTTTTTTGACGCCTTGGTGGCAGGCGATACGAACAAGGCGTATGCGATGTGGAAGCCCACACAGAGTTACCGCATGAACGATTTCATCGCGGATTGGGGGCCCTCGGGTTATTACGGCCCTATCAAAAGCTACAAGATCATGGGCGCGCGGGTGCCGAAGAAAAGCAATACCGTGGAAGTGAATGTCGCGATCAGTCCTTATGCGCCGCTGCCGCCGGAGTCGGATGGGGAAAAGAGCAGCAAAACGCGGGTGGTGACCCTGTGGATTTCGCCTGAAGATAAGAGCTTCAGTTTTCCACCATAGATTGCCGTCTGGAAATAACCTTGGGCTCAACTCCTGCCTCGCCGCTTTATCTCCACGCTAGGAGTACACGTCGTCGAGTGCGGCTCCCAGTTCCGAGACCGTGACCGTAGCGGTGCCCAGCTTTCCAACAACCACGCCGGCAGCCGCATTCGCAAGAAACGCTGCTTCCGGTAACGATGCCCCCGCGGCAACGGCTAGCGACAGCACGCTGAGGACCGTATCTCCCGCACCGGTAACATCGAAAACCTGTCGCCCCGCGAAACCGCGCTCAATACCGGGTTGCCCGACCCGGGCATAATTCACTGCTTCGAAACCGATAGCAGGGATGTGGTGTGCGTGGGGGGAGTTTTCTTCCAGGATGCTCATTCCTTGCTCGGTGCGCGTGATGACGATCGCGGAGCAACCGAAATGAGAAAGTAGGTTGCGGGCCGCCTCTTCCACCGACGGATCGGTCATCAGCGCGGAAGTCGCATTCAAGTAATGCCTGGCTTCCTTCCGGTTGCAGACTACCAGCCGAGCCCCGTGGTAGGGACTTCGACGAGAAGTATTCGGCTTTACGAAGGCCGGGACTTGGTTCCGATTGCAGGCGTGGAGTAGGCGCTGGGTGAACGCTTCCGATAACACGCCTTTGTCGTAGTCAGAGAGGACCACCGCATTGATCGATTTAAGCTGCGACAGCAGCAATCGGAAGAGTTTCTCTTCCGTGTCTGCCGAGAGCGCGTCGTGCCGTTCGTGGTCGATGCGAACGATCTGCTGGTGCCGGGCGACCACTCTCGTCTTCACCGTGGTGATGCGATCCGCAACTGCGATCACTCCGGAATCAGCTATGCCTGCAGCCAGAAGACACTTGCGGAAATCTGCGCCAGCTTCATCGTCGACCGTCTTCTTTGAAGAGATCTTCTTCCCGCCGAGAGCCCCATAGGTCCAAACTCGTGCGCCTAGCGCAGCAAGATTAGCCGCAACATTGCCCGCTCCCCCAGCACAATTCGATTGGGACTCGAACTCCACTACCGGCACCGCCGCCTCTGGCGAGAGCCGCGAGGCCGAGCCCGAGACATACCGGTCCAGCATCATGTCGCCGAGAACGGCGACCCGGACTTTTCGAAAGCGTGGCAGCAGCCGTTTCAGCTTGCCCAGGTCGTAAGATTTGACGGTAGTCATCGGAAGAACAAGAAACGGATCACTTGTCCGAAATTTTCGCTTCTTCAAGCAGCATTACCGGAATTTCGTCCCGAACCGGATAAACGCGTTTGCAAACCTCGCATTTTAGGCCAGAACCGTCTGGCAACAGCCGCACCGGCCTTTTGCAAACGACACAGACAAGGATGTCCAGAAGCTCCTTGGAAATCGACATGGGTGCTGGCTCCAATGGAAAGACAAACTGTATCAGACTGCGGGGGAAGAGGCCAAACAGCGGGCTTCCTGTTTAGTAGATAGTGTCAAACCAGCCTGTCGCTATAGCGACTTCAGACGGAACGGGAGAGAATCTCAGGTGACAAACGGACCGAGTATTGAGGTGTGAAATATGAAAAAGTTGGCGGCCCTATTGATCGTAATTACGGTTCTGTCGCCGGTGCGTTTCGGTATGGCACAACAAACCCCGCTGGCGCCCTGCCCTCAGATGTCGCCGGACGAAATGCGACAGTGGGCCAAGGAGCAAGACGAGAAGCAACAAGAGCTCATCTCCCTTGAGAAGGAAATGGCGCGGGCCATGCAATGGAATACCGGAACAATCTTCCGGCGCATCTATGGCGAAGATTTTCAAGGGATTCTGCCCACAGGCCAAATCATGGATAAAGTCGGCTGGATCGGGTTTATGGAGAAATCTGGGGTAAAGTATTCATCCTTCGTTGCGTCGGATATCAGGGTGCGGATGTTCCAGGACACGGCTGTGGTCTCGTGCTTGTGGAGTGCGCGGGGAACTGTAGGGGACAGGGCCTTTTCTCGGCAGTCCCGCGTGACCCACGTGTACGTCTACGGCCAACAAGGATGGAAGACTGTATCGAGCCAGGAGACGCTGCTGCCAGGATGATCGCCGGCGACTGACATGTCCGCCGGCTGACGGCTCCAATGGTTGCGCACACGGACAATCTCACAGAGAATGGCGGGTTGAGGTGAACATGAAAATCAAGATGATTGGTGTGTGTCTGCTGGCGGGCGTGCTTGCCGCTGTCGCCACGGCACAAAACTCGGGCACCGCCAGCTCGAGTCAGGAGCCGGCTCTTCCTTATATACCGAGCTTGGATTTGAGTTCGATGGACAAAACCGCCGATCCCTGCGTGAATTTTTACCAGTATTCGTGTGGCGGTTGGAAAAAGAACAATCCAATTCCTGCAGACCAGACATCGTGGTCTGTCTATGGCAAGTTGTATCAGGATAATTTGCAGTTTCTGAAGGGGATTCTCGAGCAGGTCTCGGCGGATAAGCCCGGGCGCTCGACTGTCGAACAGAAGATCGGTGATTTTTACGCAGCGTGCATGGATGAAACTACCGTCGAGAAGCAGGGACTGGCGCCGGTCCGTGGCGAGTTGGATGCAGTCGACAAATTAACCGCCGCAAAGGAGATTGCGCCCCTCGTGGCGCGCCTGCAATTGATTTACGGGCGATCCCTGTTGTTCCGCGGAGGCTCGACTCAGGACCCGGACGACGCGGAAAAGGTCATCGCGGAATTGGATCAGGGCGGCTTGGGATTGCCGGACCGCGATTACTACACCAAAGACGATGCCAAATCCAAAGAGACCCAGGCACGATACGTTCAGCACGCTCAGAAGATCTTTGAACTCATGGGCGAAACGGCTGACCAGGCAAGGAAAGACGCCGAAACCGTGATGCGCATCGAAACCGCATTAGCGAAGTCCTCGATGACTCGGGTCGATCGCCGGAATCCCTACAACCTGAAACACAAGATGAAGATGGCGGGCTTGGACGCTCTGGCGCCTAACTTCGATTGGAAGGCGTACTACAGCGTGGCGCCGTACCCGGCGTTCGAGATTCTGAACGTGGACACCCCGGACTTTTTCAAGGGAGTAAATGAGCAACTGAAGAGCGAACCACTGGAGAACTGGAAAACCTATCTCCGGTTTCACATCGTAGATGCGGCTTCGCCGTATTTGTCTTCGGCTTTTGTGGACGAACAATTTGAATTTTACCGGAAGTATCTCCGGGGAGCGAAAGAGCAGCAACCGCGGTGGAAACGCTGCGTCAGCTTTACCGATCGCGAGTTAGGTGAAGCCCTGGGACAGGTGTATGTGGCCAGAGTATTCTCGCCGGAATTGAAAACCAGCACATTGGACATGGTTACGCGCATCGAGGACGCCATGGCCCTCCGCATCCAGAACCTGGATTGGATGGGGCCGGAAACGAAGGCTCAGGCGCTCCAAAAGCTGCATGGCATCCGCAACAAGATCGGTTACCCCGACAAGTGGCGTGACTACAGCAGCGTGCTCGTGAAACGGGACGATTTTGCCGGCAACCAGGCACGGACCAACAGCTTCGAGCGGCGTCGTCAGATCGACAAGATCGGGAAACCACTCGATCGCGGTGAATGGGGTATGAGCCCACCGACGGTAAATGCGTACTACGATTCGCAGATGAACGATATCAACTTCCCGGCCGGAGTACTGCAGCCGCCGCTATACGACGCCAAGATGGACGCTGCTCCGAACTATGGGGATACCGGCGGCACGATCGGGCACGAGTTGACCCACGGGTTTGACGACGAGGGAAGCCAGTTCGATGCCAACGGTAATCTGCGCAATTGGTGGACGAAGGAAGACCGCGAGAAATTTGATGCACGAACCAAATGTGTGGAAGATCAGTACGCGGGCTACATCGTCGTCGACGACATTCATATCAATAGCAAGCTGACCCTGGGCGAAGACGTAGCCGACCTTGGCGGCGAGATTTTGGCATATATGGCTTGGCAGGACGCGAGCAAAGGCCAGAACCTGCAGCCCCGGGATGGGCTGACACCCGAGCAACGCTTCTTTATCGGGTTCGCCCAATGGGTTTGCGACAACGAAAGACCGGAAGAGTTGCGCGTCAGGGCGGCAACGGATCCCCATTCGCCCGGCCAGTACCGCATCAACGGTGTGGTGGTCAATATGCCGGAGTTCGCGAAGGCTTTCGCTTGCAAAGCGGGACAGCCGATGGTGAAGCCCCCCGAAAAAATCTGCAAGGTCTGGTAGCCTTTACGCCGGGACTGCCGGCTTCAATGGAATGCACGCTTCGATGCACGTGCCGCCACCCGGACGTGAGTGAACAAACAATTCGCCGCCCAGACTGTGGAGCCGCTCTTGCATGCTGAGCAGTCCTAGGCCTTGGGGGGGTTCGGACGCCTCCAAGTCGAAGCCAGAGCCGTGATCGGAAACGCGAAGCCGCAGCGAACCCGAGTTTTCATCCAGTTGAACCAGCGCGCTGCGTGTGCCGCTGTGTTTCTGCACGTTGCGAATCGCTTCCTGAGCAACCCGAAACAGGCAGAGAGCCGCGTCCTGCGGCGGTTTGTGATGCAGGCTCTCGTGATAGAACTGGATTTCCATTCCGTTGCGCGCCGAAAAATCCTTGCAAAAATTCGAAAGCGCGGGAACCAGTCCGAGAAGTTCAACCTGCGATGGATGCAGCCGGCGCGAAGCGTTGTGGACGTCGGAAGTGATTTCACTGGCGGCCTTCACCAGCGCCTCCAGTTGGTGCGTGAGCGACGATTTCAGCTTGATCGACGCTTGCTTGAGTTGCTCGAGGTCGATGCTTAGAAGCGCCAGGCGCTGGCCCGTGTCGTCGTGGAGGTCTCGCGCAATGCGGGCACGTTCTTCTTCCTGGGCACGGGAGATGCGATTGCGCAAGGCCAGTAGCTTCTCTTCGGATTTCTTGCGTTCCGTAATGTCTTGATAGATCACGAAAGAAGCGACGAATTTGTCACCCGAATACACACGCACTCCGTAGAGCTCGACGTCCAAAAAAGTCCCGTCTTTGCGCACTCGCTGGGTACGAGCCTGCGCCATTCCTCCATACTGCACAGAATTCGAAAGCCGCACAGCTTCTTCTCGGGCGTGCGGTGCGATGAAATCATCCAGGTCTTTTCCCTGAAGTTCAGCTTGTGTGTATTGGAACATCTGCTCGAAGGCCGGATTACAGAAAAGCACGCGGCGCTGCTCATCCTTCACCACGATCCCCAGCGGACTATTCGCGATGAGCGACTCGAGGTACAGAGTCCGTTCCTGCAGTTCCATCTCCGCTTGCTTCGCGGCGGTGATATCAAACGCCGAGCAGAGAATCGCGGGGCGCCCTTCATAAGATATGAAGTTATCGGTAAGCTCGAGCCAACGCTCCTCGCCGGATTTTGTGCAGATTTTGTACTGATAGTTCGTGAGACGGCGTCTCGCCTCCGCGCGCATGCGCAGTGGATCGCGAAAATCAGGATGCACCAGTGCTTGCGCATCCATGTCCAACAGCTCTTGGCGCGTGTAACCCGTGATGTTGATCACGCTTTGGTTCAGGTAAACGATATGGCCGTCCTGAAGAATCCAGATCGCGCACGCCGCCAAGTCGGTGACGGAACGAAACTTGGCTTCGCTTTCGCGAAGGGCGCGCTCCATCTGGAGGCGGTCGGTTATGTCCTCACCGGCAGCAAGAGCGCAGGGCTCGCCTCCAACATGGATCACCTCAACCGAATAAATGGCGGTGACGAGCTGGCCAGCTTTATTCCGCAGCCTAACTTCGCGATCGATAACTTTCTCTCGAGCCAGTGAATCGGCCATCACCGCGGCGAAATCTTTCTCGTCAGCCCACAGGCCTAGTTCCTGAACGGTTTTCCCGACCACCTCCTCCCGGATGTAGCCGCTTTGCCGTTCGAAGGCGGCATTGACATCGATAAAACGGCCGTCGCGCAGGGAAGTGATCGTCATAGCGTTGGGACTGCAGCGGAAAGCGGTGGCGAATTTTGCTTCAGAGCGACGCATGGCCTCTTCGGCGCGGAATTTTTCGGTGACATCGCGAGCCACGCCACGAATAAGCGGTGCGGGCACACCCTCGGTGCGCAGCGTAGAAACATAGTCCCATACCCGCTCTTCCCCGCCCTGTGTCACAACGACCATCTGTCCTGCCGCGTGACCGTGCTGCAAAACACGTTGTACGAACTCCACGTAAAGATGGCGGAAGCGGGGCGCGAGAAGTTCTCGCATGTTCATCTTAAGCACCTGATCGACGGTATAGCCCAGGCTCTTGCACGGCGCTTCGTTGATCGACAGGATCTGCCCGTTCAGATCATGAGTTCCGATAAGGTCCTCGCTGTGCTCCACCAAGTCGCGGTAGCGTTCCTCACTGGCCCTCAGTTCCTTTTCCGCACGCTTGCGTTCGGTCAGGTCGACGAAGCTGACCAGGTGCAGATCGTTTACCAATGAAACGTGGAATTCGATGTCACGGAAGCCGCCGTCTTTACATCGAACTCGGGCTTCCATCGAAAGCTTCTCTGTTTCTCCGCGGCCGGCACGATCGAGCAATGCTCGCCACTGCGCCTCGACGAGTCCTCGATACTCAGGATCCGGGTAAGCACGCGGCCACCAGGCTTCGATATCCCGCACATCCTCCTTGGAATATCCGAAAAGCGCGGTGAATCGGTCATTGGCCAGTACGTGCTCCTGGCCAGACTCCCGGGAGACAATCATCGCTACAGGAGAGCTGAGAATCAGCTGACGGCTGAGTGCTTCGCTGCGCCGCAGTTCTTGTTCCGCTTTATCGCGGCTTTCGATTTCGCTTTGCAGCGACGCGTTATCCTCGGCAAGGCCTCGTCTGCTGCGCTCGCTCCTCTCCAGTTCGAATGCGGTGTGACGGAAACGCTCTACCAGCAGAAGGATCATGCCCAGGCAAATGCCGCACGTATCTACCAGGTCGAGAAATAGCAGCCGTGACTCGACGGAAAAAACCGTTTTCGTAATCCTGGTTAGCGCCACCGGGTAAGAAACTTGGAAATGCTCAAATAGAATTTTGCAAAAACTCAGAAAATAGATGGACTGGTCGAAGGCGTAGGCGAAACAGAAGGCCCCTGTAATCGCCGCCGCGTACGAACGCGACGTGCGGAACTGATGCCAGAACACCGCGAAACAGCAGCACAGCGCCACCACCATGCTAAGAGATCTCGGTGCGTTCCGGAGAGCGAAGCTGACACTAGGGATTGAACGGTAGGCGTACCCAAGGAACAAGCTGATGCCCGCTGCGGCCACCACCACCATCACACCGTTCCAGAAAAAGCGGCGTGAAGGGCGTGACGGCGCGTGCCAGCTCAAACCGCCGCAGACCAGCAGAAACGGCTGCGCGAATCCCGCGAGGAGCAACGTCGCGATCAAAGCAACTTTCGCCGGCGTCCACGCAGGCCCGATTCGCAGAGAAATCGTGGCTGACGCGAGGAAAATGACGAATGCGGTCCAAGCCCAGGCCCACCACCGAAAAAATCGGAACCGCTGGATCCAGTAATACAGAGACCACAGCAACACCACCAGGAACAGCGTGAGCAAAAGCTGGAAATTGACTGCCAGATATAGAGTGTCGGAGACCGAAAGCATGCTGCGGCCTGGAACAGCTTCTGGGCCTTCCTTTAATAAGACAATGATTTGACCGGGCGGCAGTGAGAAGAGTCTACCTCATTTTGCCGAAAAATGAGGGCCGAGGATTGCTACCGCTATCAGAAGCGCGACCACCGGATCGCAGGGATGGCGGTGGCGCAGCGATGTGTGCGCCAGATAAAACGGAATTGGAAAAACGAATGGAAAGGAAGCGATCGGGAATAGATACAGCGAACGTTTGAGCATCAGCCGAAGGAGGCCGGCGAGCATCGCCACAAGACAAAGGCTATTCCAGACGAGCAGGAATTTTCCTAGAAGAGAGTCGCCTTGCCAGAAATCCCGCAGGGGAGCATCCGTCCCAAACCACGTAGCAACGATGCGTTGACTGCAGAGATGAAGGTACAACGCCGGACGGGTGTGCACAAACCGTTTCGCCTGCTGCCATTTGTCGTCCAAGAAGGCGGTTTCGCCGAGTGTGGCGTAAAGGTGGACTTGTTCATAGCGGGTGATCCGATTCACGGCACGGGAGTTCGGGTCGAAAATTTCGTTGTTACCCGACCAGAATTCGTAAGGGAAGTTGGATCGTATGGGCACGACCCGATGGAAAGCGTCATAGTTGCGGAGGGTCCACGGAAAACAACAGAAGAACATCGCTGCCAACGCAATCATGACGCGGCGGAGCCTGGAAGAGATGCTGCCGGACTCTCGCAAGAAAATCCACCCAAGGCAAAACGGCAGCAGCGCCCCCAACGAAGGATTCACCAACAACCCCAAAGACCAAAGTAACCAGTACAAAACGTACCTGCTGGGACGAAAAGATTCTGGTAACTGCATCGTGATGAGCAGGAGCACGGAAGCGATCAATGCGGACAGCGATGTGTCCCAGATCCACGCATATGGCAGGATGATCGCGGAGGGAAAAACAGCCCAGACCCACGCAGCCAGCGCTCCGACCTGCGGACCGCCGAGTTGCCTGCCAATAGCCAGCAATGGAGAGCAAACCAGCGCGGAGAAAATACAGTTGACGATAACCGCAGCGTAGAAGGCACCCAGTGTAAACGTGCCGAACACTTTGAAGATCGCCGCAAGGATCAACGGATAAGCGGGCGCGACCCACGCCGTCGGGCCAGTCGCCTGGCGAAATACGCAGCAAAAACCATCGCCGCCGGCGAGGGCCGCGGCCACGTTGCCGACCTCATTTTCGAACGGAGCGGAGGCCAGGACTTCAGCCGGAATCAGGTGTGCGCGATAAAACAGGTAAGCGACACGAAGAAGCAAAGCGATCAGGACAATGAACCAGGAAGAGGACAGAAGTCCAGCCAATCTCTCGCGCATAGAAGTTGCAGCATACCGCCGGTGGGACGAAATAGGAAAACGCGGACCGCCGCCTGGTTGTCAGAAAGCGGAAGAGTCAAGTAGATTGGAGGAGACGCGAATGGCCCGCCACAGCCTGCCCTGCCCGCTTCTGAGATTCCGAGAGGAAGAACCAAAATGAGACGAGCACTGTTCTTCGGATGCGCCGCAACGGCGCTGATTTTGTTTGCGTGCAGTAACGCACAACGGGAAGGAACGGAAGCCGCCATTAACGCTGCGCAGCAAGCCGTGGATTCGGTGCAAGCCGAGGCGGCGAAATACGTGCCCGAAGAGTTGGACAAGGCCAAGCAGGCGTTGCAATCGGCAAGAGACTCGCTCGCAAAAAGTGACTACCAGGGAGCGCTGGCATCCGCGCGCGACGCCGCAAATCGAGCGCGTGATCTAGCGGTTTCCTCGGCAGCGAAGAGGAAGGAATGGTCAGACACTTGGAACAGTCTGAATGAATCGCTGCCGAAATCGATGGCGCAGGTTAAGGCGAAGCTGGACTCCTATGCGCGAAACGGACGTCTGCCGGAAGGCATGGACAAAGACGGAATGGAACAAGCGAAGGCACAGTTCGAGAAACTGAAACAAGAGTGGACCGACGCGGCATCGTCGGCAACCCAAGGCTTTGTCGGGGAAGCGGTGAAGAAGGCCTCGCAATTGAAACAGGAATTGGCCGACTTGATGGCCAAACTGAATATCAAAACAAACTGATCAAAACGATTCGAGGCGCCACATCAGGCGGGCGGTGAACGAGGTTTTCGCCGTGAGATTCGGGCGCCACAACGCGAGAATTTGCGAGCCCTGATAGACCCTCTCAAACCCACCCTCCGACTCCGACACCGTATCAATGGGAGCGATCCAGAATTCCTGGCTGCCGGGGGCGTGCAGTGTCGCGCGAACGCGTTGCCAGCCATCTTCCGCGCGAAGGAGCGGGGCTGGTAGAGAGCCGGAAAAACGCAGGGATTGCGGGCCGTTGGAAGTCTCGAAGAAGCGATCGGCGGCGTTGGGCGCCAGAAAATTGAGAATGGATTCAATGCCGAGCTGGCAAGGACGGGAGAGAGGGGAAGAAAGAGCCAGCGAAATGTCGCAGCTCGCTTCACAGCCGCGCGGCGCCGGTCCAAACAGGAATTTTTTGATGATCGAAAGTTTCGGTGGATTGGACGGATCGACCGCAAATTCCGGAAGGGCAGTTTCGAAAGCGAGTTCCGCGCTATTGAAGGAAGACGTGCGGATGGCGAAATTTCCAGACGCGGGAGACGCCAGCTCATTCAACTGCAGATTCTCGTAGTCGCCTGGCGTCCGTGAAGTCTCGAAAAGGAGCAGGCGGAACGAGTGGCGCGGGAAACGGTCGTAGCGTAAGAAGCGTTCAAGATTGGCCTCTTTCACACCCACCTGATCATGAATGGAAACGGCGCTATTTCCGTGGTCCGGGTTCGCGGCGGCCTCACGGAGACGAGTGTGATAAGCCTCGGCGCGGCGCTGGATCGAGTTGATGAGCGTCGCGCCGCTCGGGCGAAAATCGAACGCTGCGATGGTGCCGCCGTCGGAAGGCTTGAGAAGAGCCTGATATTCCGGAGCGGAGAAGAGCAGTTCCGCATCTCCATCGGCGTCGTAATCCAGAAGTTCGACCCGCGGCATGTTGCGCCCCGGGGTGAGTTGATCGACGAGCGTCTCGGCACGCACCAGATTGCGCCAGATTTCCGTGCGCAGGTGCGGGGCGTACAGGCCGCCAAAAACTCCATGCCAATAAGCGTCATTGCCTTGCGCCCGGAGAAGCAGGTCGCGAGCTTCGGCCAGTTGGGCAGTATGTTCGGGGCTGCTGCGGCGCGCGGGAACGGCGGCCACGCAAGCCGAAGTGCGAAGCATTTTCTTGTGAAGCAGATTGGATTCGGGATACTTGCGCAAGAAACCTCGCCAGCCGCCTCCCCGGAGAAACAGGAGCAAGTCGGAACGGTTTTCAAATTCGCGGCGGAGATGGTAATACTGCAAGCGCGTCGACGTAGGAAGAACCCATTCCATCATCTCGGCGTAAGAAGCGGTAGGAAGATCCGCGCGGCCGAGGGGCACTTGTTCGGCGATCCACTCGGATGGCGTGACCGTCTTCAGCCAGGACGAATTTGTCTCAAGCGCGCGAAAGAAATTCTCCAGCCAGCTGTCTTCGTAGCAGTGCTTGAGCGTGCCGGGCCACACGCCGAACTTCTCCATGTCGTCGCCAAACGCGGCGATCCCACCGGGATGGATCTCGGCGGCCCGGCGGAAGAAGTTGATGTTGTCTTCGACCGTGCGGAAAGGGATGAGGTAGCGAAGTTCTTTCAGGCCGGGAAAGAGCCAAACCGACTTGCCGCAATCCTCGGCCACGTACGGTCCATACAGCTCATTAGGCTGGAACCCCGCCGCGAAAAACGGCAGGTCGTCGATCAGCGTGTAGCCGACGTTCGCTTCCGCCAGCGTCGAGGGGAGCTGTGGTTCCCAAACGCGTTCCGCCAGCCACGCGCCGGTGGGCCGCTTGCCGAAAGTACGTTCGAGGTAGTCCGCCAGGCGAGTGATCTGCTCGATGCGGTCAGGTTCCGGAATGGAGATGAGAATCGGTTCATAGAATCCGCCGCCGACCAGTTCAAGCCTCCCGGAAGCGACAAGATCGCGCAGGCGAACGAAGTATTCGGGATGATTTTTCTCGATCCATAGAAGCAGTGGGCCGGAGTAGTGGATGGCGACCCGCAGTGTGGGATGTTTTTCCAGGAGAGATAGAAAGCGGCTGTAGGAGTCGCGATAGCATTGTTCGAAAACGGTGTCGAAATTGCCCGCTGGCTGGTGTGCATGAAGGATAAGAGCGAGATGGAACGGAGGGCCGGACTGGGTCGAAGGGCTCACAAACCATAATACCTTGGGGAGTCGACAGCCGTCAGTCTACAGCCGCCAGTCCAAACATCACCACGCACGGTGCCGGGCCTTATATGCATCACCATAGAAAGTTCTGGTTAACAATAATCGGCACCCTACCCCCAGTTTTCATGTAAGTGTGGGAATAATTGGGGTTACGGAAAGGGGGCGTCGATGTGGCGGAAACAAAAGAGTTAGCGAATTTTCCACGATTCCCCGGCCCCGAATCCTGGAGGCCTCCACACCCACACTACCGCGTTCCTATTATACCATATAGTTAATATGAATAATTACAAACTATTACTCGAGCATCGGAGCGGCGAGTCTGCGGTGCGCCTGGTATCCCGTAGTACGCTAATCAACTCTAATACTTGCGAGTCGGTATCGGATCGAATCGGCTCACGGTGACTTTGCATGCGTCGAAAGCTCATCTGGTGGTCCATTCTGGGCGGAGTGCTTATCACTTTGCTGGCTGTCATTTTGCGCTCTGCCGGAATCACCGGGCCGGTGCCGTATCTGAGCTATGGCGGCGCTTACTTAATGGAGACGTTCTTCCAGAGATTCCTCGAGTGGATTCCGTGGCAGTATGCGGACAACCTTATCTCCGAGGTAGCCCTGTTCCTGCTGCTGAATATTCTGAGTTATGCATTCGTGATTTTTCTGGTGCTGCGGATATTTTTCCCAGATCGTTCGTCCGACCTGCCTTCGCTTACCAATAAGAGAGACTAGGAATTTTCGCCCAAGCAAAGAAATCAGCAGCAAACTCTAATTCGTTAGCGCGCCGCCCGAGCCTTCCGGCAGATCGATTGCATATTTGGTGCGCGCTTTTTCGCGGTGGATCTCAAAGGCCAGTTCGATCAACTGATCA
Organism: Dongiaceae bacterium; assembly: GCA_035499255.1. Taxonomy (GTDB): domain Bacteria; phylum Acidobacteriota; class Terriglobia; order Acidiferrales; family UBA7541; genus Acidiferrum. The sequence continues at coordinate 27,377 of DATJZF010000036.1, forward strand.
ATCAGCTCCTTGAACGGAATCCCGCTGGCCTCCCACAACTTCGGATACATGCTGATCGACGTGAATCCCGGAATGGTATTTACCTCGTTCAAGAAGAGCTTGCTGGTTTTCTTGTCGAGGAAAAAATCCACTCGTGCCATCCCGCTCAATTCCAGAGTCTGGAACGCCTTCACCGCCAGTTCTTGAATTTTCGTGACCTGCGCCGGCTTCAAATCCGCCGGAATATTCAACTGCGTTCCCTCTTCCAGGTATTTCGCCGTGTAATCGTAAAACTCGCGATGCGGCACGATCTCTCCCGGCACGGAAGCCTTCGGTTCGAAATTCCCCAGCACCGACACTTCAATCTCCCGTGCGACGACGGCCTTTTCCACCAATATCTTCATCCCGTACTCGCAAGCCAGATCCAGCGCCGCGCCCAACTCGTCCGCGCTATGCACTTTGGTCATGCCCACGGATGACCCGAGTGTCGCCGGCTTCACAAACACCGGACACTCAAAACTCTTCTCAATCTCTTCCTTCACCGCTCCAGGGTCTTTCTCCCAGCGCCAGCGGTGCACCGTCACCCACGGCACGACGGGAATTCCCGCTTCCTGGCACAGCCGCTTGGCGACATCCTTATCCATTCCGACAGCGGAACCCAGCACGCCCGCCCCCACGAACGGCAGCCCGGCAAGGTCCAGCATGCCTTGAATCGTCCCGTCTTCCCCAAAGGTTCCGTGCATTACCGGAAAAATCACATCCAGCCGCTGCGCCCCCGCGCCACGATCCAGTGGCACCAGCGCCGCTTCGGTCGGGTCCGCCGTCAACATCACTCGCCGCCCGCCCTTCAGCACGTCCGGCAGCATCTTGACGGCACCTTCTCCGACCAGCCAGTGGCCATCCTTGGTGATTCCGATCGGCACGGGCTCGTATTTGTCGGGGTCCATTCCTCGGATCACCGACGCCGCCGACACCAGCGACACTTCATGCTCTCCCGAGCGTCCTCCAAATAGCACGCCTACACGCAATCTCTTCTTCTTGTCTGGGGTCACTTTCCGTTCCTGTCGAGCTGGGCCGCTCTTGGTATCCGTCCTCTTTTATACGGCATAAACCATGGCGAGGGGAGGCCGACTCGCTCTCGCGTTTCCCAGCCTGCAACCAACTCCGTGAACTCGCAGATGAATCCTCCGCGTCCACTGCGTTAACCCTCTCTTTTCGGTTTCGACGGTGTTTGTTGTAATTTCGGCTAGCCAAGGGACTCTGTGAGGAAATCACTTGGAATTTAGTGCAGACTTTGCTAATTAATTGGCGCGCGAGGCTGATCAAACATTCTAAAGTCTTCCTGGGCATTCGTTAGAGCTCACTTTTGGGGCGGTTATCTTGGAGCCGCTCTCCCACGGCCCTGGTCCATTCGTAAGCAGGTATTTGGAAGGAGCCTTACTCGATGAAACGGTGTGTCTATCTGCTTTTAGCTGTTGCGTTCCTCTCTCCCTCTGCGGTGCGGTCCCAAACGGTCGACGAGATTATCGCCAAAAACGCGCAGGCCCGCGGCGGCATTGAAAAGCTGCGTGCGATAAAGAGTGTGCGGATCACTGCGCGTCTCTCTCAAGGCACGTTCCGCGCTACGTACGTTCAGGAAAATAAGCGCGCCGATAAAGTCCGCGAGGAAACCATCATTCAGGGGATGGCCCAGATTCAGGCATACGATGGCAAGAGCGCGTGGCAGATCAATCCGTTTGGCGGCCGTAAGGACCCTGAACTCATGTCCGCCGACGACACCAAGCAGCTTATCCTCGATTCCGACCTGGAAGGCTTCCTGATCGACTACAAGGAGAAAGGGCACAAGGCAGAACTTGTCGGACATGATTCGGTCGAGGGGACCGATTGCTACAAGATCAAACTTACGCTGAAAGACGGAGACGTGCGCTACTACTATCTCGACGCGGACTCCTACCTCGAAATCAAGATTGAAACGCAATCCACGGTTCGCGGCGCCGTGGTCTACACCGACACCATGCTCGGCGACTACGAGCAGGTCGACGGCGTCTTTTTCCCCTTCTCGGTCGAGGCGGGCGAAAGCAACAGTCCTTCGGACCAGCACATCCGCTTGAGCATCGAAAAGGTCGAAATCAATCCAAACCTCGATGACACGCGCTTCTCCGTGCCTGCCAAGCCTGCTGCCGCCAAGTGAAGTTCCATCTCACCATGACTCGAGCCAATTTAATGAACAGGATTGAGAGAAAAATCATGTCGAAAACCACTGCTGCTCATTTTGTTGCTTGGCTGTTGCTCGCGTTGTCTCTCGTCGCGCCACGTGCTTTCGCACAGGAAGCCAAATTTGATTCCGACACCATCTCCGGCCTCGGCGCCCGCAATATCGGCTCCGCCACCATGAGCGGCCGTGTTTCAACCCTAGCCGCAGTCAAGGAAAACGGCCGCCTCACTGTTTACATCGGCGCGGCCAGCGGCGGCGTCTGGAAATCGGTGAACGGCGGAACTACGTATAAGCCCATGTTTGATAAACAGCCCGTGCAGTCCATCGGCGCCATCGCTATCGACCCACAAGCTCCCAAAACCATATGGGTCGGCACCGGCGAATCCTGGACGCGCAACAGCGTGTCCATCGGCGACGGCATCTACGTTTCAAAAGACGCCGGCGAAAACTGGACCAACATGGGGCTCAAAAATTCCGAGCGCATCACCAAAATCATTGTTGATCCCAAGGACTCCAACACCGTCTATGCCTGCGCACCAGGAAAACTCTGGAGCGATAGTGACGATCGCGGCGTCTACAAGACCACCGACGGCGGGAAGACCTGGAACAAAATTCTCAAGGGTTCCAATCTCTCCACCGGCTGCTCCATGATTTCCATGAACCCGCAGAATCCCAAAGTCCTGTTCGCCGGCATGTGGGATTTCCGCCGCAAAGGTTGGACGTTCCGCTCCGGCGGGGAAAACGCAACCGCTCCCAGTGGCAGCGGTTTCTTTATGTCCACCGACGGCGGCGCCACCTGGAACGATCTCGACGAAAAATCTGCAAAGGGTCTTCCCGCGAAGCCGTGGGGCCGTGTTGCCGTCACCATCGCGCCGTCGAATCCTGATGTCATTTACGCCTTGATCGAATCTCCTCACAGCGCTCTCTACTATTCCAAGGACGGCGGCAAGACCTGGGAAGAACGCGACCGCAGCAACTGGATGGTGTGGCGGCCGTTCTACTTCGCCAATCTCATCGTCGATCCCAAGAACGCAGACAAAGTCTACAAAACCGACCTTACCCTCATCATGAGCGACGATGGCGGTAAGAGCTTCAGTGGCGTCGGCAATGGCGGCCACGGCGACTGGCACGACGTGTGGATCGATCCTGACAACACCGATAAACTCATCGCTGGTGACGATGGCGGCGTCTGGTATTCCTACGACGGCGCAAACACCTGGTGGAAGGCCAACAACCTGCCGATTTCGCAGTTCTACCATGTCAGCGTTGACATGGCCGACCCTTACCAGGTCTACGGCGGCTTGCAGGACAACAGTTCCTGGGCGGGTGATACCCAATATCCCGGCGGCATCACTAACGGTCGCTGGGAAAATCTTTTCGGCGGCGACGGTTTCTGGGCGTTTTCCGATACTGGCGATCCCAATTACGCCTATGCGGAGGCGCAAGGCGGCGAAATCGCTCGCGTGAACCGTCATACTCTCGAGAAGCGCCTCATTAAACCCCAACCCGGCTATGGCGAACCCAAGCTACGCTTTAACTGGAACACGCCCATTCACATGAGCCCCAACGAAAAGGGCACGATCTACATCGGCGCGCAATATCTCTTCCGTTCCCGCGACCACGGCCAGACCTGGGACAAGATTTCTCCCGATCTCACTACGAACGACCCTGAGAAGCAGAAACAGGAAGAATCCGGCGGCGTCACCGTGGACAACTCTTCCGCCGAAACGCACACGACGGTCTACTCCATCAGCGAATCACCCAGAGACGGCAACACTATTTGGGTTGGAACCGATGACGGCAACGTCCAACTTACGCGCGACGGCGGCAAAACCTGGAATAATGTCGTCGCCAATGTTCCCAACCTTCCTAAGTTCTCCTGGGTTTCCTGGGTGGAAGCCAGTCTTTATGATCCCGCCACCGCTTACGCGGCCTTTGATCGCCACACCTTCGGCGACATGGCGCCGTACATCTTTAAGACCAGCGACTACGGAAAGACTTGGGCACCTATCGTTTCGGCCGACTCTGGCATGGTCGGCTATGCTCACGTCATCAAAGAAGACAGGGTTGTGCCCGACCTTCTGTTTGCCGGTACCGAGCTGGGTCTGTGGATCTCACCCGATGGTGGAAAGCACTGGGCGCAATACAAGGGTCAAAAGTTCCCTTGCGTCGCAGTTCGCGACATTGTCGTTCATCCAAGAACGTCCGACCTGGTGGTTGCTACGCACGGCCGCGGCATCTGGATCGTTGACGACATCACTCCGCTTCGTAATCTCACGCCCAAAGTCCTCGCCTCGGAAGCAGCTTTCCTTCCCGGCGTTCCCACACAACAGCACATCAACACCTTTGGCGGATGGGCAGAAGGCAGCGCTTCGTTTACCGGGCCCAACCCGCCTAACGCCGCGGTCATCAACTACTATCAGCAGAAGCGGCATATTTTCGGCCGCATGAAACTGGAAATACTCGACGCGGATGGCAAGCTCGTCGACACGCTGCCTTCCAACAATCGCCGGGGTATCAGCCGCGTCGAATGGCCCATGCAGCTCAAAGCGCCGCACGTTCCGCCGGCTGCCACCGCTGCGTTTGAGGCCTCGGAAGGCCCCCGCGTGTTGCCCGGCAACTACACCGTGAAGCTCACGCGCGGCAAGGACACTTACACCGAGACGATCACGGTTGGCCTCGACTCCCGCGCCAAATACAGCGTCGACGATCGCAAGGCACAATTCGCCGCCGTCATGCGCATTTACGATTTGCTTGGCGATATGTCCTACGACGTCGACCGTATCAACGGCGTTCGCATGGCCCTCTTGCAGGATTCCGAGAAAGTCGGAAAAGACCCGGTACTCGCGAAGCATTTGCAAGAACTTGCGGGCAAAGTCGACGACATTCGCCGCAAAATCGTCGCCACGAAGGAAGGCGGAGCAATCACGGGCGAGGAGCGCATCCGCGAGAAGAGCACGCAGCTTTACGGGTCGTTGAACCTGTATGAGGGCCGCCCCGGCGATTACCAGCTTGCCCGCATCGACTCGCTGAAAAAGGAACTAGGCGATGTCGAATCGGAATTCGACGCCTTCGTAGCGAAGGAGCTTCCGGGCGTCAATAAGACCCTGACGAAGAGCAAGCTCCCCGCGATTCAGCCGATAACGCGCAAAGATTGGGACGCCGCCAACAGCGATTCCGACGCCGCGCCAAAACCAGGCGCCAACGCCTTCTTCGAACGCGACTAGCCTGGGAACGTCGACCGCCGTGTTGGCGCGTCTCGCAGCTTCGCATCGTCGGGCGCATCGCGCAGGGCTCCAGGCAGCCACAAATCAAACCGTGTCATCTTGAGGAGCCCGCCGCGGCGGGCGAAGGATCTCATTCGTTGAGTCTTGTCTCGATGCTTTTTGGCGCGCGATTTTCGCCAGCAATCACGCCTTCGCCAGATATCCCGCTACCACTTGTGCCCCAGCCTCGACAAATTCCTGCTCCATCGGCGCGAACGTATCCGCGAAATAGCTCTCGATGTCCAGCTCCGCCGCCAGCTTCTTGTTTACGAAAATCGGTACCACGATCTCGGATTTCACCATCGAGGACCCCGCCAGATATCGCGGATCCTTCGTCACGTCTTGCACCACCACCACGTTTCCGCTGGTTGCCGCTGCCCCGCACAGTCCTGTCTGCAGGGTGAACCGCTGGTTCGGCGTGAAACTTCCGGCGAACGGCCCTACAACCAGGTAATTCGAATCCACTGGATCGACCAGATAGAATCCCACCCAGTTGTACCGGGTCTGCTTTTCATGCAGACGTTTCGCAATATGATCCATCAGCGCCGTTGCATTCGGCGCAGTTTGCGCGAATTTCTGGAACTCCTGCAGCAATTCCCGCTGCGCTGGTGTCATAACCGCTTCCCTCGGCAGTTCTGGTTGGAGCGATGCGCTCGTGTGGATAGCTTCAGTCTACTGGAAGGCTGGGTCAGAAAGATTTTTCCAGAATGCCGCAGGTCCTAAAAATTACCCGCAAATGCTGTAAACGCTTGGGCGACTCGCGTGGGAACATTCGCGGAGGCCTTCCGCAACAGCAAGTCGTGGCCCGCACCTTCGACCGCCAGCAATTCATGCTTCGCGCGCAGCAATTTCAGCGCTGCCTTCATTTCCGCGATGGAGCCGAACGGGTCTCGCGTTCCATGCGCAAAGAACGCCGGCGCAGTTAGTTCGCCAAAATGTTTCGTGCGCAGCTCCACGGGCTTCTTCGGCGGATGCAATGGATACGACAGCAAGAGCAGTCCGTCCGCCAAGCCAGGCTCCTCTGCCGCGAGCATCGACGCTTGCCGTCCTCCATACGAGTGGCCGCCGATGAACAATCGCCCGCGAATCCGGACTCTCAGTAATTGCGCCGCCCGCTTTATCCCGGCGCGATCCTTTTCCGCGCTGCCCGGTCGCGGCGGTCCGGTGGGCCGCTCGACGCGAAAGGGGAGATCGATTCGCAGCACAACGAATCCCGCTTGAGCCAGCGCTTCCGACAGGCCAATCAGCAGCTTCGCTTGGCAATTGGACCCAGCTCCATGTGCCAACACCACGCCATCGCCGTTCACCCGCTCCGGCTCTTCCAGATAGCCCTGAACCACGGGCTCGGCGCTTTCGTCAACAAACCGCGTACCCATGTCCGCAAAGTTAGCAGAACTCAGCGGGCATCCGGTAGCACCGGCAAGGATACCGTTCCCACCGTCGCCGGGTCGTCGCGCAGCTTGATATACAGCCGCGTTCCATACGGCCGCGGCACAAAGAGCGTATCGCTGACGTATCCCGCCGGAACCGTTACTGCATTCTTGAACTGCGAATCCGATGCCACGGAGTCCAGCAAGAACAGATTCGTTCCGCTCAGCGTGCATTGTTTCTCCGTCGTGTCCGGGCAGTGTACTTCCTTCAGCGCCGGAACGCGCACCAGCGTTGCCAGCGGCTGCCAGTCGCCCTTCGCCCCATTCGCTTCCACCGGCCGGAATCGCAAAGGTCCAAACGCCGCGGGACCGAACGCTTTCAGCGGGTCCAGCAGGCCCAAGACACTTCCGGCGTCCTGCTGTACCAACGACCCATCGCTCAAGCTCAGGGTCGTTGAAAATGCTCCATCAATCGTGCCTACTTCAATCTTTTCCGTTCGCGAGAATTGCGACGGCACTGCGGCCTTCAGGAAGAAGGAAAGCCTCGCGTCTTGCGGCAGCGCTTCCGGCTTCGCAAATCGCACCAGCGTCGCCGTTCCCGAAGCCGCCTGCAGATTCTTGCTCACCAGGTCCACTTTTGGACGGGGAGGATCAATCGTGGCGGGCACATCCAGCATCCGGCCGTCCTTCAGCGTTACATGCGCCGAAAGCGCCGCGTCGGTTTTCAACGCGTTGCTCGATCCTTGCGTCGCCAGCTCCAACGAGCTCCCTTTATCGTTTCGCGAAGACTCGGCGGGTGCAAAGTGCACACCGTTCAATTCCAGACCGGCTACTTCCTCAAGATGCGTTCCCGTCAACACGCCATGGGTGTCGCCGGCGAACATATTGAAATGTTCCAGGTGTACCGCATCCGAATACACGTGAAGCGACACAACGTCTGGCTTAGCCTGGCCGTATTGCGTTACCGCCAGATTCAGCACGCCCGGCGCTGCGTCTTTCAGCGGCAACTCCACCTCTACCCGATTCGGCGGGGCAGCCTTCCAGGTCGGTTTCAGGTCCTTCCTGGATGAATCCAGTAGCGCCACTTTTTCCACGCACGGCGCGCATTCGCCCTCGATATGCACTGTCGAGGGATGTCCCGCTAGCAATCCGCTCGCTTCCGTGCCGGCCATGCTCCAGTGCTGCTCGCTCGCGTTACGTAACTGGAATGATGGCCCTTCGAAGGGCGTGAACCCCCACATCCCGTGAATCGTAGCCGTCAGCTTGGGATCCGTTGCTGTCGTGTGCAGCCCGCGCGTATCCACCACGAACCCTCCCAGTACCGCGTCCGGCGTAGCTGGCAGTTCCACGGGACTTACACCCTTTCCCTCCACTCGCGCCGTGAAGTCGTACCCCATCCCCGTCGAGAACATCAGTGGCGCACCCTCCACGGGCAACACCAGCGGCCGCTGCTGCACGCAAAAGATCTGCTTTGGATCGACGGGATGCAGCACCGGCACCGGGGACTGCCCAATCGATGGCAGCCCGACTACCAGCACCGACTTGGGATTCTTAAACGAAGGCGCGGCGTTCAATTTCAGAATCAACTGGTCCTGGTCTGGAAGGGTCAGCGCAGGAATGTACTGATACGTTGCTGTGTGCAGTGTTCCCATCAAGCGCACCGCGTCCACGACCGCGCCCACGTACGGGCTGAACGCAATCCGGCTCGCCATCGGCGTGGCGTTCAGTGCGTTGACCAAATCAGTCGAAGGTCCCGACGTCAGCGTTGCCACCAGCGATTGATCGTGCGAGTCGTCCAGCACCATCTGGTCGCTGCCCTGCGTCAGGCACACCGACTGCTGCTCTACCGGCCGGCTGAAGCAATCTTCATTGATCTTCAACCGCAGCGTTTGCGCCAGCAGCGTCGAGTTTTTCTTTAGTGCGCTCGGGTCGGTGTTCGACGTGGCGGTGATTTCCGAGAGATATTTGTCGAGCCTGGTGCGATCCAGACTGGCCTGCTCCAAGTCCTGGGTTGCCCGCACAAAAACGCCCGGCTTGCCGCGCACCGCTCCCCGCAGCGTGCTGAAATCTCCTCCGGTCTCTGGCGCCAGGAACAATAACGCTTGCTGCGCCCCGTCCGGCACCGTCACATAGGTGCCCTGCTCTTTCGCCCGCTTCGTCCACGTTTCCGTCCGCGTGAACCAGGCTTCCGGCGGCGGATTCGTCGGACCCTGCAAAAACGCTACCACCAACAGATAGTGAACCGACTCGTCGCCGGGAAAATCCGGGTGAATCCATAGCTGGTCTCCCGGCAACAATTCCGTCACATTCGAAATCGGCAAAGTCTTTCCACCGCGCGTGACGGTCAGTGCGATCCGCGGCCCCATCAAGTCAAACGCGTGTGCGTCCGCGGAAACATGGGGTGCCGCGCAAAGCAGGCCGCACAAAATCAGCGCGGCGACACACACCCCGCCTCGCAGGTTTCGAAAACTCCTGCCTATAACTCCGCTGTTCACATTCCTCTCCCTTTCAGCTCCTGGCGTCGCTGGGATTTGGTTTTCAGCCCGGGGAGGGTTCGGGCAAGGAAGTACTTAGGACTTCTCTGTTGGCTTCTTCAGAGTACCGGGAATCCACACAAAAATCCCCAAAATATTCATTTTAGCGGCAGGTCATTGGCTAGGCCTGACGAAGGAGGGGACCCGTTCGTGCGACGATGGAAAACCGTGGCACTGATACGTACTTGGACCGTTTGAACCGTCACCGCTAATCGGGAGTCACAACTTATTGATATTCCTGCCGATCGGAAAATCCTCTCTTGCTCATGTTCCTTATTGATGTAGAATCCGCTCCGCGTCTTTCTCACCTCCCCAATTGAAGTTGATCCGAAGGCCGCCTGGCGGGAAACGACGCCGATTTTACCGCCCAATCAGAACGCCACGAGGAGGTCCGATATGTCCTGGTATCGAGTTGGTGTGTTTCGGGTGTTGGCGGGTTTGTCCTTACTTCTATTCGCCAGTGTTGCTCACTCACAGAACAAAAAACCAAACATCATCTTCATCATGGGCGATGACGTAGGCTGGGCCAACATTGGTGTCTACAATCAAGGAATCATGGCGGCCCGTACGCCAAATCTAGACAAGCTTGCGGCGCGAGGCATGCGGTTCACTGACTACTACGCGGAAGCGAGTTGCACCGCGGGACGAGCCAACTTTATTACAGGCGAACTGCCGATCCGAACGGGGCTCACCACCGTAGGTCAGGCCGGATCGCCCCTCGGCATGCCGGACGATGCGCCGACGATCGCAACTGTCTTGAAATCGATGGGCTATACGACAGGTCAATTCGGCAAGAATCACCTGGGCGACCTGAATCGCTTTCTGCCCACGGCGCACGGCTTCGATGAGTTTTTCGGTTATCTTTACCATCTTGACGCAATGGAAGACCCATGCCATCCAAATTATCCGCCAGCCTTAAAGACGACAATAGGACCGCGAAACATCGTGCATAGCTGGGCGACCGACGTGGACGACCCCACAGAACAGCCGCGTTGGGGCAAGATCGGCAAGCAGAAGATCGAGGATGCTGGCGAACTCTGTCCGGAGCGAATGAAAACCGTTGATGACGAAATCCTGTCGAAAGCACTGGCGTTTGTGGATAAGGCCCGCAAGGATAACAAGCCGTTCTTCTTGTGGCTCAATCCGACGCGCATGCACGTGGTCACGCACCTTTCGGACAAATACGAGAAGATGCGCACGCCTGAAAACGGATGGTCAGTCCAAGAAGGGGGACTGGCGCAACTCGACGATATCGTGGGCAGCGTGATGCAGTACGTTCAAGATAACGGCATGGATAACGACACGATTCTCGCGTTTAGCACAGACAACGGGGCTGAGAATTTCACATGGCCGGATGGCGGACAAACTCCCTTCGCGGGCGGCAAAGGAACGGCGCTCGAAGGTGGATTTCGTGTGCCGATGATTATCCGTTGGCCAGGGCACACTCCAGAGGGCAAGGTCGAGAATGGCATCGTGTCCGGACTCGATTGGTTCCCGACATTTGTGGCCGCGGCCGGTAACCCTAATATTGTTGAGGAACTCAAAGCAGGAAAGAAGATTGGAGATCGCACCTACAAGGTTCATCTCGACGGCTACGACCAAACCGACCTGATCACCGGAACGGGATCATCAAAGCGACACGAGATTTACTACCTGACCGAGGGAACCCTTTCGGCGGTGCGGATCGATGATTACAAATACCGCTTCACGGACCAGCCAAACGGTTGGCTGGGCGCTACCGTCAAAGTCGATTGGCCGATCCTGACGAACCTCAGACTTGACCCGTATGAGCGCACCGGTTTGACTGGCTCGCTCAATTACTACAACTGGTTTGCGTATGAATTCTGGCGCTTCGCGTTTGTCCAGAAACAAGTCGCGCAGGCGGCACAAACTTTTTTGGAGTTTCCACCGATGCAGAAGGGCGCCAGCTTCAATCTTCAACAACTGAAGGAAGAACTGGAGAAGAAGGCCGCATCACACGCCAGTGAATAACCAGAGAGTGTTACCGTGCGGAGGTTAAGATGAATCTTAGGGCCTCCGCACTAATTTTCCGAGCTGATGATTCCCAACCGATTGCGGATCGGTTGGGTGCCAGCGTTGCTTACAGCCCCCCTACAAAATTTTCTTCCCGAGCCCCGACAGCGCCAACTCCACCGCCAGCAACGCCGTTCGGTTATGCTCGTCAATGACCGGATTAATCTCCACGATCTCCATGGACACCATCGCCTCGCTGTCCGCGATCATCTCCATCGCCAGGTGCGCTTCGCGATAGGTCACTCCCCCGCGCACCGGTGTTCCCACCCCCGGCGCGTCGCTCGGGTCCACAAAGTCCATGTCCAGGCTCACCGCAATCCCGTCGGTATCGTCCATCGCATATTTCAACGCGTCGGACATCACTTCGCGCATTCCGCGTTCATCGATCTCCCGCATCGTGAAGGTCTTCACCCCTAGTTTCTTGATGAATTTCTTCTCGTGCGAGTCCAAATCCCGCACCCCCACCAGCACCACGTTCTGCGGCTCGATCTTTGGCTTGAACCCAAACAGGTCGTACAACTCTTCCGTGCCATACCCCATAATCCCGGAAAGCGGCATACCGTGAACGTTCCCCGACGGCGAAGTCTCCGGCGTGTTCATGTCGCTGTGCGCATCCAGCCAGATGCAGCCAATATTTCTCTTTTCTTTCTTGAAGTGTGCCGCCACTCCGCTGATCGATCCCGCCGCGATCGAATGGTCTCCGCCCAGCACCAGCGGCAGATAGCCTTCCGCCAACGATTTCTGCACCGCCTCACCCAAATCCTTGCACGCGTCCGCGATCTCCTCGATGTACTTCGCGCGCTTCTCCCCGTACGGCATCTCTTCGGGCTGCTTCACGGAGATGTTTCCGAAGTCTTCCACTTGATGCCCGAGCTGTTTGATGCGCGCCTGCAATCCCGCCACGCGCACCGCCGACGGACCCATATCGACTCCCCGCCGACTCGCTCCCAAATCCATAGGTACGCCAATAATCCGGATCTTCTGTGCCATACGATTCCTTGCGACTTGCGATCGTCAACTTCGAAAGAAGTCGGCAGCCCTTTCGCGCAATCACAAAGCAGCCCGTCATTCCGAGCGAAGCGAGGAATCTCTCTCCGCGCACAGCTACAGGCAATAAACGCTCGAATTTAAACGTGCTGCGATGAGGAACTACCGAATCAACTACCCAACCTGAACTACCGAATCAACTACCCAACCTAAGGATACACGCGGTAAATCATCCGCGGGAAGGGAATCACCTCGCGGATGTGTTCGGTGCCGCAAATCCATCCGACCGTACGCTCCAAACCCAGCCCAAACCCCGCGTGGGGCACGCTTCCATACCGCCGCAAATCCAGATACCACTGGAACGCGTCCTCTGGTAAGTTGTGCTCTTTCAATCGCTTAACGAGTAAGTCGTAGTCGTGGATGCGCTGGCTACCCCCGATGATCTCTCCCGCCCCCTCCGGTGCCAGCATGTCAAACGACAGCGCCAGATCGGGTCGCTCCGAGTCCGGCTGCATGTAGAACGCTTTGATCGCCGTCGGGTAGTGGTGCACCATTACCGGCCGATCGAAGCTGTTCGAGATCACCGTCTCTTCGTCCCCCCCAAAATCATCCCCGAACTTCGCCGGCTTCCCGTTCTTTGCCAGAATCTCGATCGCTTCCTCGTATGTTACGCGCGGGAACGGCGGCTTGATGTTCTCCAGCTTTTTGATGTCGCGCTTCAACATCTCCAATTCGCGCGAACGGTTCTTCACCACACCCTGCACGATTGCGCTCACCAGGCCTTCGCCCAAGTCCATCATGTCGTCGAGCGTTGCGTATGCCGCCTCGGGCTCGAGCATCCAGAATTCCGTCAGGTGCCGCCGCGTCTTCGATTTCTCCGCGCGAAACGTCGGCCCGAACGTATACACCTTCCCGAGCGCCATGGCTGTCGCTTCGATGTACAGCTGTCCGCTCTGCGTAAGGTAGGCCTTTTGGTCGTCGATGTAATTCACTTCGAACAGCGTCGACGTGCCCTCGCACGCAGCTGGCGTGAACATCGGCGCGTCCGTCAGCGTGTAGCCTTGCGAATCCATGTAATTGCGCGCCGCACGCACCGCTTCCGCGCGAATCCGCAAAATCGCTGCCTGCCGCGGCGTGCGAATCCACAAATGCCGCTGGTCTAGCAGGAAATCCACGCCGTGCTCCTTAAGCTGAATTGGAAAGGGCGTGTCCTCCGGCACCTTCTGCACAATTTCGATCCCGGTGATGCCAATCTCGTAGCCGCCCGGCGCGCGCTGCTCCGCGCGAATCTTTCCCGTCACCATGACGCTCGACTCTTGCGTCAGGCCCTTCAGCCGCTCGAACGCTTCCGGCGACTCCTTCAACGAACACACGCCCTGAATGATTCCCGTGCCGTCGCGAAAAATGGGGAACAGCAGCTTCCCCGCCTCGCGTATGTTGTAGAGCCAGCCGCGAATCGTCGCTTCCTGGCCGTCGTGCTGCCCCGCCTGTTCAATCGTGATCGTCGTCATATGGGTTCGCCACCGTTACCGCAAACACATAGTCTAACAAAGAAGAGTGCGCGTCGGCGGGCGCCTAAACATTCACAGGCGCGCACATTTTTCCACAGAAGCTGCACTTACTCCCAACTCCACCGCCCGCTACACTTTTCCGCGAAATCCAGCTCTCGGGAGAAACCGAATGTTGTTTGCCACCGTTTCGCGCGGGAAAAATGCCGGAGCCCGTTTGCTTCCGCACCGGTTCCAGGACAATCGCTATCACGTCCACTTGGGCAAGCAAGGCCCGTATATTCCCGTCTCGGATGACCGGGAACTCCCTTCCTACTTGGCAAATGGTTATTCTCTCAAGATGAGCAGCCCGGAGGCGCGCAATCCTGTGCTCGTGAGTCCGCAATCCATTCAAGGCTGGAGTCCGAACTCTAAAGAGATCTTCTTCCCGATTTTCCGCGAGACTTTTTTCCCGGTTCTCTGAGTCAGATTCGTCAGCGATTCGCCAGAGTCTTCAGCCCGGGCAGTTGGAGAAGTTTGTCGTCCGCCGTAAGGAGAGTCATGTCGTTCACGATGGCCGTCGCCGCGATCATACAATCCGAAGGATCTCTTTGGACGAGAAGATTTCCAGCGACAGAGACGATCTCGTGAGTTAAAACGGCTTCGTTTATCCCCTCAATTGCCCTCTGTATCCAGACGCCTGCATCTCCGGATAATTTTATTCGCCCTTTGCTGTTTAGCATCAGCACTTCCCACGTGCTTATGGGTGACAACCAAAGCTCGTTTTCTTGATTTCCAAGTGCTCGCGACACAGCTCGAGTCAATCGTGGCGTATCGGTCCTAAACCACAGCCAAATGTGCGTGTCCAGCAGGAGCTTCAATCGCGGAGCGCCTCCCAATCGTCTGGGTCGTTTGCCGGGGAAATGATGTCGCCAAGAATCTCGATCGACCCTTTCATGGATCCGAACATTGCCTTTCGATCAGCCACTGGCGTTGGAGGCACAATTTCTGCCACTGGCTTCCCGTGGCGCGTGACCCGCAGAGGTTGGCGTGTACGCCGTACTTGCTCTAACAGTTCCAGGCACTTGGCCTTGAATTCGGAAATGGCTACGTGTTTCATCGTTCGGCCCTATAGTCAAAATTATAGACCATAGTCAAAAAAATGGTCAAATTCGCTGGCGTCAAGCGGAAGCCCATTCTGCCTCGAGTTTGTCCAGCGCTTTTGCCGCCGCCGTAATCTGCTCGCTCAGCCCCGGTGCGTCCGGCCCGGCCTTCTCCTTCAGCTCGACCGTCAGCGGCACGTCAACACCGGGGACGGTCTTCAACGCCTTGAGCGCTTCCGGCCAGTCGATCGTTCCCTCATACGGCGGCAGATGCTCGTCCTTTTCCCCGTGATTGTCGTGGATGTGCGTGCTGGCCACCAAGTCCTTCAATGGTTCCAGATTCCTCGCAATTCTTCCGGTTTCCTCTCCATCGGACAAATGCGCATGCCCAATGTCAAAATTGAAGCGCAACCCCGTCAGCCGCGTCTCGTCGACAAACGAACGCAAGTACGCCGGCTCCCCCATTTCGCTTGTGGTATTTTCCAGGCAAATCGTCACCCCGGCGTGGCGCGCATGCAGCACCAGGTGCTCCAGGGTGCTGAACGCCGCATCTCGCTTCCGCGGGTCCGCCGATTCACGCGATCCACCCATGTGCAGAATCATTCGCGGGAACGGCAAGTCCTCCGCTACGTCAATCACCCGCTTTAACTCATCCGTTGCTTCGATCCGCCGCACTCGCTCCACTTCCGTCACGGAAAGGGGCACTCCTCCCTCGCGGTTGACGCTCACGTCCCGGCTCGTCGGCGCATGGAGTGAATTCAGCAGCAACTGGTGATCCGCCAATGCGTGCGCAATCGCCTGGACTTCCGCCTTGGTCGCGTAGTCGAAATGACTCCGGGTTGCGAAAATTTCCACGGCCTGGAAACCCGCCTCGCGCACTTGCCCCAACAACTCGCGCGTCAGCTTTTTCGAAACGAATAGATATGTCGAAAGGATTCGTTGCATAAGTGACTAGTTTAGCCTGCAGGCGCAATTTCGAGCGGGCGTTGCGAAACCCACCTCACAGTTTTGGTTACTACCAAAAATGACCGATCCAGCACGCAACCGGTGCGTCTTGGCTCATTCAAGCTGGCCGCGAGAAGCTCCACGCCCTCATGCCTGTCTAATATCCTACCGCCCACCCCTCATCCCGAGGGTCGGCCGCCCCACATCGCTCATTCGTCTTCGCATCAATCCCAATCGCGTTCACCAGTCCGATGTGACCCTTCCGCTTCACCGCGTACCCGCGAGCCTTCATCTGCTCTTCCATCTCCGGGGAAAACAGCCGCTCCATCACAATTTGGTCCGGCAGCCATTGATGATGAAACCGCGGCGCATTGATTGCCGTCTGTGCGTCCATCCCCAGCGTCATCCAATTGAGCACGGTCAGCAGCGTTGCGGAAATGATTGTGGGACCGCCCGGCGATCCTGTCACGAAACTCAGTTGCCCGTCCCGCAGCACAATGGTCGGCGTCATCGAACTCAACGGCCGCTTTCCCGGAGCAATCGTGTTCCCCTCTGACTGGATCAGCCCAAACAACGCGTTGGGCACGCCCGGCTGCGTCGTGAAGTCATCCATCTCATCATTCAGCAAGAAGCCCGCCGACGAAGTCACGTGCGATCCATAGCTGTCATTCAACGTCGTCGTGCTTGCGACTGCATTTCCCGCCGCGTCCACCACCGAAAAATGTGTGGTATGCGGCCCCTCGCCCAAACTGACGATCGTATTCGGCGGCACACTCGCGCTCACTCCCGAAGTACACACGTGTGGATTGCCGGCCCTCACGTCCGCGCTCGAACTCGCGTGCAGTGGATGGATCGTCGCCAGCAACTCCTGTGCGTAGCAAGGGCTCGTTAGCCCCGCCACTGGCACATTCGAAAAGTCCGGGTCGGCCAGATAGGCCGCGCGATCCACAAATACCCGCCGCATCACTTCTACCGCCATGTGCATACTTTGCGGATCGTCCCAACCCTTCAGTGGCACGCCCTGGAGCATGTTCAGCGCTTCGATCACCGCTACTCCACCTGAACTCGGCGGCGGCGCCGAAATTACTTCCCACCGCGCGCCATTCACCGTGTAATTTGCGTGCAGCACTTCGCGAATCTTCGGCTGATATTTTGCCAAATCCTCCAATGTGATCAGCCCGTCCATCGCCGCCATGTCGCTTGCCAATATTTTTGCCGTCTCGCCGCGATAAAAGTCATCGGGCCCATTCTTCGCTATGCGCTTCAGCGTCGCTGCCAGCTCCGGCTGCTTCAGCGTGTCGCCGGCGTGATAGAACTTTCCGTCGTTCAGGAACACTCGACTGCTCATAGAAAATCGCTGCAGGTCTTTGCGCTCCTCCGCAAATTCCCGAATCAGTTTCTCGGTGACGGGTATCCCGTCCTCCGCGTAGCGAATCGCCGGCGCCATTACCTCCGATAACTTCATCGTTCCGTGCGTTCGCAACGCCAGCGCCAGACCTGCCACCGTCCCCGGCACAGCCACTGATCTGTAGCCAATCGTAGCCGCCTCATTATCCAGCCTTCCGTCCGGCTTGACGTACATCTCGCGGGTCGCTTTTCCCGGCGCCATCTCGCGATAGTCGAAAAAGTTTGTCTTGCCGTCCGCCATCCGCACCAGCATGAATCCGCCGCCCCCGATGTTGCCCGCAGCGGGTTCCACCACCGCCAGCGCGAACGCCGTGGCCACCGCTGCATCGATGGCGTTTCCGCCGCGTTTCAAAATTGCCACGCCAGCTTCCGACGCCAGCTTTTCGTCCGTGGCCACCATGCCATGCGCACCCCGCACTGCCTCTCGCGGCCACTCCTTAGGAATCTCCGGATGGTCGCGAAACTCATGCGCTGCCTGCCCCAATACGCAAATCGGCGCCAGCGTCACAAATACGAGCGCAACACTTCTCAGGTGTTTTGTTGGCATGATGGAAATCCGACACTATGTGATTCCAGTTCGCCGCGTCAAGTTGGCTCGCTGGAACCTTGCACTGGCCACTTTTCACTTTATACGGTTTTGCGCTTTTACTATGCTTGCACCAACTTGAATCCGGATAAGGAGCTCCTCTAACTATGCGTTCCCGCCGCATCGCATTGCCTGCGACTTTGCTAGTTGCGCTACTTGTTGCATTGCCCATTCTCGCTCAGCAGCAGCCCGCCGCTCCTCCCGCCGATCTCGATGACTATGTTGCCCGTTCGATGAAAACCTTCGAAGTGCCCGGCATGGCCGTCGCCATCGTCAAAGACGGCAAAGTCGTCTTCTCGAAAGGCTACGGTGTTCGCAAGCTGGGCGATGCTACTCCTGTCGACGAAAACACCCTCTTCGGCATTGGCTCCAACACCAAGGCGTTTACCGCCGCCGCTCTCGCCACGCTCGTCGATGCCGGCAAAATCTCCTGGGATGATCCCGTCTACGAACGCCTGAAAGGGTTCCAGATGTACGATCCCTACGTGTCCAAGGAAATGCGCATTCGGGATCTTCTCTGCCATCGCAGCGGCCTCGGCCTTGGCGAAGGCGACCTTATGTTCTGGCCGCATACCACCTTTACCCGCGATGAAGTCGTCTATCGTCTCCGCTTTCTCAAGCCCGCAACCAGTTTCCGCACCACCTACGCCTACAACAACCTCATGTTCCTTACCGCCGGACAAGTCGTCGCGGAAGTCTCCGGCAAATCCTGGGACGACTACATTCGCGAAAACATTTTTCAGCCGCTCGGCATGAACAGTTCCAACACCAGCAACTCTCTTTTTAACGCCAGCGGCAACTGGGCCTATCCGCATTCCAAAGTCGACGGCAAGCTCCAGACCATCCCTTTCGAGAATCTCGACAATGCAGGCCCCGCCGGCTCCATCGACTCGTCCATTGCCGACATGTCTAAGTGGGTTCTGCTGCAACTGAATCGCGGCAAAATACCGGGGAGCGAGGCACGGGTCTTTAGCGAACAGGCATCGCGCGCCATGTGGGCGCAGCAAATGGTGGTTCCCGTCAGCAACCTCCCGGAAGAAGTCAAAAATCTGCAGGCTCATTTCGGTGGTTACGGCATGGGCTGGGGCTTGCGCGATTACAAAGGCCGAAAACTGGTTGGCCACACCGGCGGCGTTGCAGGCTTTGTGACCCGCGTCATGTTGGTTCCGGAAGAAAGTCTCGGAGTCGTCATTCTCACGAATGCCGAGGAAACCGCCGCGTTTGACTCCGTGCTCTTTCACATCCTCGATTCGTATTTCGGCGGATCAACAATCGACTACATCGCCGCCTTCAAGACCCTCAATGACAAGAACAAAAAGGACGCTGAAGACACCATGGACAAAGCCGCGCAATCCCGCGCGGCTGACTCTAAATCTGTTCTTCCTCTCGAAAAGTATGCCGGCGACTACTCCGATCCCTGGTATGGCAAGGTCAACATCAAGGTGGAAAACAGCGGCCTGGTCTTGAACTTCGAACGCACTCCCAAAGGAATCGCCGACCTTCAGCACTGGCAGTACGACACCTTCAAGGCTCACTGGCGCGACCGCACCGTCGAAGACGCCTTCGCTACCTTTGCGCTCAACCCTGACGGCTCCATTCACCACTTCACCATGGTTGCCGTCTCACCGTTAGCCGATTTCAGTTTCGACTACCAGGATCTGTACTTCACGCCCATCCCCAAAAAGTAGGAGACCACAGCCTATCGGCTGAACTCCAAAGAAGACTTGTCATCCTGAGGAGCGCCGTTGGCGACGAAGGATCTCAGCCGCTGTGTCTTGGCGCGAATTGTGAATTTCACGAGGGTACTGGGTGCAGGACCTGCGCCCTGCCTACTCTTCCAAAAACTCCACATTCGCCGGGCCGGGCAACAACCCCGCTGCTGTCCCGCGCTCAATCAACTCCCGCACGGCCTTTTTCCCTTTTTCCCCGTACCCGAGCGTCCACTTGTTCACATACATTCCCACAAACTTGTCCGCCAGTTCGGTATCCATCTCTCGCGCAAACTGCATCGCATAATTCAGCGCTTCTTCCCGGTGCTCCAACCCATACGACACGCTGTCGCGAATCGTGCGCGCGATCAGTCGTGCCAGATCGGGCCCTAGGGACCGTCGCACCGCGTTCCCCCCAAGCGGCAGCGGCAATCCGGTCAGCTCCTGCCACCAGACTCCCAAGTCCACCACCCGGTGCAGCCCCAACTGCGGAAAGAACAGCTGGCCCTCATGAATGAGCAATCCGGCTTCCACCAAGCCGTTCTTCACCGCTTCGATGATCTTATCGAACGGCATGACCACTGCTTCAAAATCGGGCTCGTACAATTTCAGCGACAGGTAAGCCGACGTCTTCAATCCCGGCACGCCTACCCGCGTGCCCTTGAGCTCCGTCGGTTTCATCGAATGCGTGGCCACCACGATTGGCCCGTACCCTTCGCCAAAGCTCGCGCCACAGT
Organism: Dongiaceae bacterium; assembly: GCA_035499255.1. Classification (GTDB taxonomy): domain Bacteria; phylum Acidobacteriota; class Terriglobia; order Acidiferrales; family UBA7541; genus Acidiferrum. The sequence continues at coordinate 47,736 of DATJZF010000036.1, forward strand.
CCAGCAGAATGTACTTGTCCCGCAGCGATGGATATGCGGCGAAGCTCACCGCCGTTACGTCGTACGTTTCCGTGAGCGCCGCTTCGTTCAGCGACTGAATGTCCGAGAGAATATGCGTGTATTTGTATCCCGGTGTGGCGAGTTTATGCGTCGCCAGCGCGTAAAACATGAATGCGTCGTCAGAATCCGGGGAGTGCGCGAGCTTGATCTCGCGGGCCTCTTTTTCGGGTTGGGAAGCCACTTGTCTACCGGGCATGTGTTCCAGAGAATCCTTCGCCTGGCTTCTGCGCAGAGACAAGTACACCTCGTGCGGCTCGGGGACGGTTCCGGAAGAGGTCGAGCGACGTTGGGACTTGCGTGGCGCTAGCCGGGCTGAGTTCTTGCAGGCAAAAGCCTAACACACCAACCCGCAGTGAACAAATCCGATCGTCAATTCAGGCCGCCGAAATCAAATGCGCGATGGCGTCGCCGAAGGTCACCTTGCCGTCCAGATACGGTTGCCAATACATCAACAGCAGCAAATGGTATTGCTCCCAGCCCCGCTGCGTCAGAATATCCCGCAACTCATAGGGCACGATGCTCGATTTTGGCGGAGTGGGTACAGGTTTCGGCGCTGCGTCCCCTCCCTCTTTTTCGGGTTCCGGCGGGCCTTTCATGATGGGCCGCAAGACTTCTCCCGTGGTGTAGAAGATTAGCGCGTGCCACAGATTCCTGGGAATCGGTTTGTCCCGTTGCTTGCATTCCCGGCTGATCGCTGCTTCCACAGGCAGCGCGATGCTGTGCGAGGCTTCGTGGAAAAGCACCTCGAACGCTTCCGTTCCCTGGTTTCGGGAATCAGTACTAGCGATCGTCACCCGCACCGGATCAAGTGTTGTATATGCGCCGGCGCCATTCGCGTACGCGCACACGTCCACGCGAATTCGCTCCTTGGGCCAGCGCGTCTGGTAAATATCCGCCAAGCGTTCTGACAACCCCACGCCTTGTTCCCGCACTAAAGGTGCCACTCGCGCCACCCACCGCCGGTTAGCCCGGTCGTGATCGGCCCACCAGCGTGACCGGTAGATCGGCGCTACCGATTCCAGCACTGGCCCGATCCTGCCCGGCAAACCCGCGTCGCACCGCGGCTGTTTTTTCCCGGTCAACTCGGTGCAATCTTCAAAATCCCCAAGCTGGTTCTTCAGCAGGATCAGGTCGATGTTCACCAGCAGGTCTTTGCTCGCGTAGTTCTCGATGTAATACGCGATTGCGTCGTCCCAAAGCTTTTGCTGTGGCGGCGTGAGTGGATTTGCCGCCGCGCCCGATTGTTTGAGAACAGGTCCATCGCTTCTTGCTAGCGCGTTTCCGCCCGACGCGCTCTCCCGAGCGGCAAGCTTCGCCCGCGCTTCGTGGTACAGAAAATGGTGCAGGTTGACCCAGAAACCACTGTGGAACTCAAACACCGGCAGGGAGGCGTCCATCGTGTCCGTGTCCTGCGCGCGCGGGGTGGACACACCAAACGTCAGCGCCAGCAACGCGCTGAGGCAAATCCCGGTAATGGCACGTGAAACGCCCGGACGCATAACTTGTTTCGTTGATGTTAGCCTACTTCACCCTCGCCACAAAAATCCGCAGCGTAGGCATTGACTGTCGGCTACCGGCCTTCTCTCAAAACTCGCTATCCCGGGCATCGATCCGCCTTCTCAGCCTCGCCCTCTCCTCTTCTTCCACTTTCGTAAACACTATGCCCATTCCCAGTCCGTAGCTCACATACACCACGCATCCTACCGCCTCAAAGTTTTCATTATTGTGTGTGACACGTAAGCGGACGTTCGACCCAACCGGAATGGGGTTCAACGTATCGATATAACAGCCGCTCAGACTGATGTCCGAAGTTCGCGCGCTTAATCGCGCCCCACGCGGCAACTCCACCACGTCCGCCCCCAGCACCATCGGGTATCGCGACGCGTTTCGCCGTTCTACTGTGACCTCCGGCATGCTCCCTCTCCGTGCGCTGGCGCACTTCCAGCGTGCCTCTGGATAGGGTGTGCTTTTGCGCGCAGTTATCCTTTGCGCTAAAGCCGGATGATCCCATCGCGATTTTCGCTTTTGGATTCGGCGCTCGCAATAGCCCATCCGTGGAATGTTCTAATCAGTTAATTAGCCAGCGCGGCTTATTCCACTTTAGGATCTGTTGCCGTACCTACTGCCCCTTTGTGGTCGCCGCCATGCAGCGTGCCCGCCGCATCCCGGAAATACGATATGGTGCCCGTTCGACCGTACGCTACAGGCATCGCCGCCAGTTCATACTTCGCTGGCGCTCCAGAATTGTTCGCACCAACGATCGCGTACCGGAACGCATAACCGTCTTTTCTCCCGGCGGCCAAGTCTGCAGTTACCAGTCCTGCTTCGTCTATGGATGCGGTCCCTTTCGACGACGGCCCCAGCGCACTCAGCGAATCGGGCAGCCGGGTATAACTCACACGATATTTTTCAATTGCTGCGATAAGCTCGCGCATGGATGCCAATGCTGATTTCTCGTTTGTCTGAATCTCGGCGCGGTCCCACTCTTCGCCCAGCGACGTCAAATCCAACAGCAACAATCCCAGCGACAGCAGCCTCCACTGCCCGTTTTCCCGCACTAAGCCCATCTGCACTCGTCTTTCGTTCGCTCCCGACGCGCCAGAGGCGTCCTTCGCCACCAGCGGCAGAAAGGCCAGGTTCTCGCGGATTTCAGCCTTGCCGATCTGCATCTCCGTAGACGCCTGCTCCGTTCTGCAGGTCACCGTTACGTTGCCGTGTTCGTCGACCTCTGCATTCGGTGTTCCCGTGGTGTCCAGCAACACGAACCGTTTCAGCAGAGTCACCTGCGCCGCGGGGGTCAATTTTCCGAATGCCTCCGCGTTCCTCGCCGTCAAGTGCGCCACGAACTGTTTTGCGTCGTGCGAACACGCGGCCATCAAAATGTCGCGCAGGGTCGTCGCGGCATCGGAGGGCGTGTCGCCCGCTCGCACTTCGCCCGCGGAAACACACAACAGCAACACCAAACAACCGAAAGCCCCACGCCCTATCATCTTGCCGCTCTCAATTTTCAATCCTTTGCGGTCTCTAAAATGCGCGCCAGATTTTGTGTGAACACCGACCGCGGCATCACTTCCGTCGATCCCGCCGCTCGGGCCTGCGCTGCCAGTTCCGTCTGGACATGCGACAAAAACGCCACCACCGGCAGTCCTTTTTGGGTTGCCCGAATCCGTTCAATGGTTGCCACGGGCTCGCTTCGCGAGTTTAGGTCTACGATTACCAGCTTCGTCGGTGCCTCCAGCATCGTTGCCAGCACCTCCGCGTTCTGCGCCACTTTGAACTCCACCCCGACATGCTTCGCCGTTTCCAGCACCTTCATCTGGAAGAACAAATCATCCATCAGCCCAACGACCCGTCCCATGATTCACTCCTCCTACCTAACTGCCTTCCTTGGCGTCTCGCTTTCATTCGACTACAATTTCGCTTCCCAGCCATTGCGAGGTTCCCGATGCAGCCCGCCGCTTCCATCCAGGCTCCCATCTCTTTGCTCGAAAAGACGCCGGCCATCCTCGAAATTCTACTTCGAGATCTTCCGAACGATCTTCTCGAACGGAAGCCTGCCGCAGACCGCTGGTCCATTCTTGAAGTGCTCGCGCACATGAACGTTATCGAAGCGCTCTATAAGCAGCGCGCCAAGCTCATTATGCTTGAGCACTCGCCTACTCTTCCCAAGTTTATCCCGCATTCTGAAACTGATGTGCGCCACAAAACCGCGGCTCGACAGTTGGAGGAATTTCTTACTCTGCGCCGCGCCTTTGTTGTCTATTTGCACTCCATCCCCAACGCTGCGGGTTCACGCACAGGCGAACACTACGAGATGGGCACGATCACTCTTTCACATATGCTTCACGAGCTTGCCAACCACGACCTGAGCCATCTGCGCCAGGTCGCCGAACTCTATCGCGCCTACGCGTTCTATCCCCACGCCGGCCCCTTCCAGCGCTACTCCAACCCCAAGCCGTGAAGTTCGCAGCATCGGCTTTAGCCTGTGCGGTCCCGATCTTCGTCCTTTCCGCAGACTGTGCGGAAAGAGTGTGTCCTCTCTTTGGGCTTACGAATTTATGGATGGCGACGCTGCTTTTACCTTTTGCTGTCTGCTGTAGGCTGTTGGCTATCGACTTGACTCTCAGTGTCCTTCTGTCGGCTCGTGTGCTCCCACCGTCTTGTCCGGCACGTCTCCCGCCCGGCCTTTCACGCGGTCGTACACGCTCAGCAAGCTCACCGACCCCAGCGCCTCGTTGTAAAACGTTGGCACTCCTAACGCCGTCCGCAATTCCTCATTGAACTTCCGCAGATTCGCCAATTGCTCCGCAAGCGCCGGATATTTTGCGCCGTCATCCGTCAACAAAAACTTCTGATAACCCGCATCCCACAGCCGTCCGAATTGACCCTTCACCATGATCGTCGGCAATACCGTCATATGGAATCGGGCGTCGGGGTCCTGGCGAAACTCTGCGCCGCAACCGTACTTTTCTACGCGCACCACGCCGCGTGTGCTGCCCACTGAAAATCCCAGCGACGCCAGCTTATCCATCTGTTCTTTTATAAATCGTTCGTCTACATTCCACATAGTTATTCAGCCTAATCAATCTCCCATCCCAAGTAAAGTCAGAGAGCGGCCGGCAACGCAGGGCAAGTCTTCAACTCCGCGGGTTATTGCTGATATCCGATATCTGATATCTGTATCCCAAAGCCAAACCACCAACTTGCGCGAATTCGGTGTCCCTTCCATCCCACCTTCCACCCAAGTAAACTATTCCCAGGATAACCCATGGCCACAAAACCTCAGCCGTTGACCGGCGCTACGCCGGCAGCGAGCCTTACCAACGAAGAAATCCTCCGTTACAGCCGTCACCTCATCATGCCGGAAGTCGGCATGGAGGGTCAGCTCAAGCTCAAAGGCGCCAAAGTATTGCTGATCGGGACCGGCGGACTGGGCGCGCCCCTCGGCCTCTATCTCACGGCCGCGGGCGTGGGTCACATTGGTCTCGTCGATTTCGATGTCGTCGACTTCACCAACCTTCAGCGCCAGGTTACCTTCGGCACCAGCGACGTCGGCAAGCCCAAAACCGAAGCAGCCGCCGCGCGCCTTATCAATCTCAATCCGGACGTTCAAATCACCACCTACGAAACCAAGCTCACCAGCGCCAACGCTCTCGAACTCTTCAAGGATTACGACGTGGTCGTCGACGGCACCGACAATTTCCCGACCCGCTACCTTGTCAACGACGCCTGCATTCTCCTGGGCAAGCCTAACGTCTACGGTTCGATTTTCCGTTTCGAAGGTCAGGTCACCGTTTTCGGCATGCCCGAAGGTCCGTGTTACCGCTGTCTCTACCCCGAGCCCCCTCCCCCCGGCTTGGTCCCCTCCTGCGCGGAAGGTGGCGTTCTGGGCGTACTCCCTGGCATCGTCGGCTCCCTGCAAGCTCTCGAAGCCATCAAGCTCATCATCGGCAGGGGCGAGTCTCTTGAAGGCCGTCTCGTTTTGTTCGACGCGCTCGCAATGAAATTCCGCGAACTCAAGCTTCGCAAGAATCCGCACTGCCCGATGTGCGGCACCCATCGCAAAATTAACGAGTTGATCGACTACAATGAGTTCTGCGGCATCCGCGGCGAGGAAGAGCCCGAGAGCGAACTGCACGTCCCGGAAATTACCCCGCGGGAGCTGAAAGAAAAACTCGATCGCGGCGAACACGTCTTCATCCTCGATGTTCGCGAGCCGCACGAATACCAGATCTGCAACCTCCGCGGTCATTTGATTCCGTTGGGAGAATTGCCGAGACGGGTTCACGAACTCGACTCTGCACACGAGATCGTCGCGCATTGCAAGAGCGGCAAACGCTCTGCCCAAGCCGTCGACTTCCTTCGTCAGGCGGGCTTCCGCAAGATCTACAACCTACGCGGCGGCATCCTCTCCTGGTCCACCGAAGTCGACCCCACCGTCCCCCGCTATTAGTCCTCTCTTGTTTTTGATTCTGACTGTTGACTGTCAACTGTCGACTTCTAACTCGTGCCGTTTACATTCAGGGAGTCTCTCGCTATCGTATTCTTCGCAGACCCATCCCCCACCGGAGGACATTCGTGGCCAGCACCCGCGTCACAGTTTTCAATAACGGTTCCATTCGCATTGAAGGCGACTTCGAAATCGTCGATCAGGCCGGCAACACGTTCGGTCTCGGCGGGCGCACATCCGTGACACTTTGCCGGTGCGGACAATCTGCTAACGCTCCCTTCTGCGACGGCACCCACAAGCGCGTCAATTTTGTCAGCCCTGTCTCAGCTCGCGATTTACCCCCGATCGTGCGGACCTGAAACTCGGTCATTCGCACCGTGAGACTGTCTCATTCTGAGATTCTGTCCTCTTTCGGTTCAAATTTGTCCAAACCCCTGCTAACTCTCTGGATACACGCAGAATATCGTTTCGAAATAGAACGCCTCGCGGCCCGCGTCGTGTCTCGCATCCGTCTCAATCGCGACAAATTGTGCTCGCCTCTGCTGTAAGTCTCACAAAATAAAAAGTCTACAAGCACGATTTCGCGCACAGGAAAGGGGCACCTACGTGCATTTCCTCGGGTGTTGGCCGGGTTTCTTAGGACATTGGGGGTTTTCGTGGGGGATTGGGCAAAGATCACCGGGTTTCTCCGCAAAGATCGCGGAAACCTGCCCGCCGTGGCTTACGGAGCGGCGCTGGTCCTCTTCCTTGCCGCCGTCCTGTACTCCCGCACGGCCCATCTGGGCGGAAGCCCCACCACATATCTCTACCTCGAAGTTGGCGGCTCTCTTCTGAGCTTCTGCTACGCTGCAAATGCTCTGATTCGTTTCCGCGGCACCCACGACCGCATCGCGCTGATCCTCGCATTTGGCTTCGTTCTTTCCGGCATGATCGAAACCGTCGGTTACTTCGGATTGACCTCTTTGTTGCGCTCGGCCCAGATAGCTCTGTCTCAGGTTCCTATGGGCTGGATGGTCGGCCGCACTCTTCTCGCGGTTCTGTTGCTCGCCGCGCTCGCCGTGGAACGCTTCCTCCCGATTTCGCGCCAGCCCAGCCGGGAGACCGCCGGCGCTCTTTTCGTAGTGGCTGCCGCCGCTTACATCACCAGCGCGGCATTCATTGCCGCTCCTGCTACTCCCGTAGCAAAATTGGGTGCGTTTTTCTCTCGCCCCTGGGAAACACTCCCGGGCGTGCTGTTTGTCCTCGCCGCTTTCTTCTTCTACCGCCGCTATCAAGAGCATCAGAAGACCGACGCCGAGACTTCTCTCTACGATTACTCGCTCTTTCTGGCGGCTTTGCTGAACGCTGCGTGCCATCTCTCGGCCATGTTCTCGCAACGCCTGTTCGACGGACCTTTCTTCCTCGCTGAACTGGCCAAAGTTGCCGGCTACACCGTTATTCTCTGTGGCGCACTTATTGATCAGGCCCGACTGTTCGATCAGGTCCGTTCACTTGCCATCAGCGATCCCCTGACCGGGCTCGCGAATTACCGCCGGCTCATCGCCGTCATCGAATCCGAGCTCGACCGTTCCCGCCGCACTCGCCGTCCTTTCAGCGTCGTGCTTCTCGATATGGACGGCCTCAAGTCCATCAACGACCGCTTCGGCCACCTGGTCGGCAGCCGCTCGCTCGTTCGCCTTGGAAAGATTCTGCGCAATCACTCTCGCGCAATCGATACTCCAGCCCGTTACGGTGGTGATGAATTCGCCATCGTTCTGCCCGAGGCGCCGAAAGAGCTCGCCAGCCGCGTTTCCGCCCGTGTTCGTGAACGCCTGGCGAACGAGACGGAGGAACCAGCCCTCTCCGTCAGCGCCGGCATCGCCGCCTACCCGGAAGACGGCGACACGGCCGAGAAACTGCTTGCCGCTGCGGATCGCGCTCTCTATCGCATGAAGCATCGCGGCAGCGCCATCAATTCCATCGCCCGCATTGCGGCGTGCTTGTGAGGAACATGCGCTCATGCCCCCTCACAGAAACAAGTTCACCTTCCCGCGTAGCGAGAGCCGCATCCCCATGGAGATTCCGGTGATGCTCGAAGGTCATCGCCACCTTCCCGGCGTGGAAACCACATTTACGGAAAACGTCAGTGCCAAAGGCGCGCGGGTGATCAGCGTGCGGCACTGGGAGAAAAATGCGCGGCTTACTTTTGCCTCGCGCACCGGAGAGTTTCGTTCCTCGGCTCGTGTTGCGTACTGCCAACCCGTTCATGGCGACGGCTATGCGATTGGGCTGGAGTTCCTCGAGTCCAAGGGACGATGGGTAGTTGAATCTGCGAATTAGCTTGACGCTTTCGGCAAGCGGTTAGGAGGGAACGCGAACGACTTGAAGGAAGTTCAGTTACTAGCGCAAGCGAAGCGCCGGACGGATTGAGAAGGATCCGAACGGCGCTTTCGCCATTTTTGTACGGTTGGCTCGACTGGAATAGCACAGGCTAAAACCTGTGCTACGGGAAACTGTCGACTTCTTACAACTCTCCTACGCTCCCTAACTTCACATCCGCGTTCTTCCAGGCCTCCGTAAACTGAGTCTCTACCCACGCCGCATCGCTGGCCTTTTGCTGCGCGAGCAACGCCTGTTGCAATCCAAACAAGGACCGCGGGTTCCTCGGATTCTTCAGCAGATCCGCGCGAAACACTTCCTCTGCCTCTCCAGCTTTTCCGTCCGCAAGTAGCGCCGCCCCCAACGACTCTCTCACCGGGTAATACCAATCCGCCGGCTCGTCATAATTCAGGCTGTCCTGAATCTCCACGGCCTTTTTCCAATGCATCACCGCGTCATCCTTTTGCCCCTTCGCCGCAGCAATACGGGCTTCCGCTACGTGCGAGGCTACGCCAAACACGTCGTGCGCCTTGTTCATTTCGCCAAACATGGCATCCGCTGGCACGGCTTCTACTTCCACGGCAAATGAAGTTCTTTCTTTCTCTGCCTCCGAGATTTTTCCGGCCTGCGCAAATGCCAGCACGCGCGCGTATCTCCACAAGGCATGTGTGCCTACCAATTCCTTCATCGGTTCGGGTGATGCCAGAATCTCCCGCCACTTTCCGAAGCGCGCATCCACCCATACGGTCGTCGACATGAACCCATCCAGCATGGGCATCATCTTCGCGTGTGGAGCGAGCCGCGCAGTCATCGCGTCCGCCGCGCCTTTGGCCTGCGCGTAGTTTCCGGCCATGCTCGCTGCCATCACCAGGAAATGTTCGTTGTGGCTGTGGTACATCAGATCGTACATGCTGCCAGTGGTCCCGCTTTTTTCCGCGTATGCCTTGTCCGCAGCGGCCGCCATTTGGTTGTTCTTCGCCGCCGATTCGTAAAACCCAGTCCGCTCGTAAATATGCGCGGGCATGTGCACCAGGTGCCCCGCCTGTGGCACAAGCGTGTCCAGTCGATGCGCGCTCGGCAGCGCCCGCTCCGGACTCGGCGAAGCTTCCACCGCGTGGATGTAGTAATGGTTTGCCCCGACGTGCAGCGGGTTTCGTGCCAGCACCGACTCCAGCGCGCGAACGATTTCTTCTGTGTTCTCGCCCGGCCGTTCGTCGTTACTCCACAGTTTCCACGGATTCAAGTCCATCAGGCTTTCCGCATAAATCGTTGTCGCGTCCAGATCGTCTGGATATTTCGAAGCTAGAGCCTTCATGGCTGCGGCATAATCGCGCGCCAATTTCTTGTAGTCTGGGCTCGCATCCGCCGAATATCGAATCGCTAAAGCATCGACGTAATCCCTTTCCACTTGCGGCGCGTTCACTGCCAACTTCCTGGCCCTCTGGACCGTGTCATATGCCAACTTCTCCCGGTCCGCATCCACATCCACGTTGTAGTTCGGCCCGACCGCCAGGGCGATTCCCCACAGCGGCATTGGCGAATGGGGATCCAACTCCGCCGCGCGCTGAAACGATCGTGCCGCCTCTTCATGGTTGAATCCGTAGATCAGCGTCAGGCCTTGATCGAAGTAATCCTGCGCCTCCTGGTTTTTGGTTGCGATCGGGTGATGTTGGCGGCCAACTGCCGTCATGGACAAATCCATCGGCTTTGCCGCCGGAGCATTCTGTTGTGCGTTGATCACGGGCGCGAACAACGCGCATAGCAGAACTACGTGCAGGAGCGAGCGCATTCGAGTCTTCCCTTCAAAATATGGAATGGGGATGAGATTGCGAGAGCCTATCTCACAAATAAGCAGAGGTCCAGCATTGCTGGACGCCGTCCAGAGCGGTGTCTTGTTTCGCGCGACTCGCTACGCTCTCCCAATCAATTCCTCATAAATTGCCAGAGTATTCTCCACCATTCTCTCCGCCGAGAATTTCTCCCCGATACGGGCTCGTCCAGCTTGCCCCAATTTCTTCGCGCATTCCGGCTGGCGCAGAATTTGCCCAGCCGCTTCAGCGATAGCTGCAGCGTTCCTCGCGTCCACCTGGATCCCGCTCACTTGGTTCTCGACGATCTCACCCAGCGCGCAGCCGGAGAATGTGATCGACGGCACCGCGTACGACATGGCGGAGAGCAGGGAAGTGCCCAATCCCTCAAACAGTGACGGGAACACAAAGACGTCGATAGCCTCGTATACGGCGGTAATGTCTTTCAAAAACCCCGCAAAAACGACACGATCGTGACAATTCAATTCTCTCGCTAACACGGTTAGTTCTCGCCGATACTCGCCTTCGCCGGCGATCAGGAGCTTGCAGTTTGGAAATTCGTTTCGCAATTCAGCCAATGCCCGAATGACCCACTCGTGCCCTTTATCCTTTTCGAGTGCTCCCACACATCCCAGCACCATTTGCGAGCCATCCAGAGAGAACCGCTTCCGCGCCGCGGCGCGCGCCGTGTCCGTAGGCAGCGCCGGTACTTCGACCCCTTCGTAAACCACCCGGATCTTTTCTTTCGGCGCCCCGGACGCCGCAGCCTGCTCCGCTACCCACAGCGAATTTGCCAGGATCAAATCCGCTCGCCGGTACCTTTTCTGCGAGAGCCAGCCGCGCTTCAACGGAAATCCTACACGCCTGGACGCTACCAGCGGAGGAGTTCCTTTGGGCAAAGCCAGCCACGCCGCCGTCAACGCGTGCGCTTCATTCACATGAACCACTTCGATTCGTCCATCGGCCAGCAACGACCGGATTTTCGCCGCCGCCGCGAATCGCAATTTCCCTCGCGACACCGAATGCACATAAATTCCTTCTTTTTTCGCGCGATGCCCTAAGGACGATCCGTGTGCAGATATCAATTCCGCTGCGTGACCTCGCTCGTACAGACCTTTCAGCAGGAGCAACGCCTGGTTCTGCCCCCCGCGCCACTCTGTCTCCAGGTCCACAATCAGTGGGATCACTTCACACCATCATTTCGAGCGTTCACTTCCGCAACCAGTTCACCCAACTTCTGGTACTTCAGCCGCACACCCCGCGCTGCCATCAGGGCAATCAGGACGCCCCGACGGCCATCCAGGAAGCCTGCGCCCAGAACAAAGTGCCGAAACCAGCTCCACGGCGCCGCCACCCACACTCCCCACCTCCAGCTCCTCTTTCCCCGCTCGAACATCTCTTTTGCGATTGCTGTGGTGTACTTCTCCAATTTCGCTTCGTGCTCCGGAAATGTCCGAATCGTGTAGTGCAGCATATCCCCGCGCAGCCGGCCGATCCGCCCTTGGTAGTCCAACCCGGAATGAATTACTCCACTGAACTTCGTTCGATCCCGGCGGTAGAGTCTTCTCTGGTAGTCCGGATACCACCGCGAGTGCCGGACCCACGCGCCAAGGTACCAAGTGAGCCGCGGCATTTCATATACAGCGAAATCCGCTTCCAACTTCTTCCATTCCAGCAACGAGTTGCGCAGCTCGGGGCTGAGTTCTTCGTCCGCGTCCAGCAGGAGGATCCAGTCGTTTGACGCCAGAGAAGCGGCATAGTTCTTCTGATCAGCGTGATTCGTGAATGCCCGAAAGTGGACCTTTGCCCCAAGAGTTCGCGCGATTTCCTGCGTGCGATCGCTGCTCCCGCCGTCGACCACCACCACCTCATCTGCCACCCCGCCGGCCACCGACTTCAGCACACGCGGCAGACTCTGTTCTTCATTCTGCGCAATGATGCACACGCTAATCCGATTCTTTTCTGCCAATGCCTGCTCACCCGCGCCAAGTATATCCTAGCGTCGCGACTTCTCTGGTTGGGGAGGGGGGTAGCCCCCGGCTTGTTCTATGAAGGGGAAACAAGGGACTTACGGACTGGACCGTTCGCGAATTCCGCTTGGGGCAAGGGGAAACCCAGGAGTTAGGCGCGGCGGCGAGTGAAGAGTGGCGGCCGGAGTTGGATGGAGCGATCTCGCGGACCTGGGGTTCAGCGGTGCTGAACCCCTACAAGATTTCGAGCAGCAAGCCACGGAAACGGCGGAAACCTGGAGAAGCCCCACCCTTTCGCAGAAAGCGCGAAAGGATGGGGCACCCAGCCTCAACAGTAATTCATTTCTTTCGAAAATTCAGGCGGAGCACGCTGCTGCCCACGCGAAATTCAGCGCCATCCTGCAGCACTGCGGCTCTCACCCGCTCTTCCTCAAAGAAAGTTCCGTTTGTCGAATCCAGATCTTTCAGATTCACGAACCGGTCGCGAAATTCCAACACGCAGTGATGGCGCGAAATCTCCGGGTCGTTCAAGGCAAATTCCGCACCTTTTCTCCCGATAATCACACGCGGCTTCGTCAGAACCACGGTCCGGCCGCTATCCGGCCCAGCGGTCACCGTCAAGAGCACATCCACGTCGGTGGGAAGCACCAGGGTTTCGTCGACGGGTGGCACATCGAGGTTCGCGGTTGCCGCGTCCGCTCGCGCAAACGATGGCATCGGTGAGATGACGACGGTCTCATCCACGCGCTTTTTCACTTCCACAATTGTGGTTTTGCCGCACTTGGTGCAGCGGAACTGCACTTTTGTGTGCTGTGCGAGGACTTCGTCGTTCAGCAGATGCTGCTGCCCGCAATGAATACAGCCCGTCTGCATACCCCCAAAATAGCACGCCGCTTCACTGCGGGGGTTCTGCACTCCCAGCCCGGTGCGACAAGCGTTACGCCGGGTGCCTCGCCCCTGCTTCCACCTGTGTTAACATGAACTTTCCACACTTATTGAGGAGAGCGGCACGTGTCTGATCACATTTCACGTAAGGAACTCAAACAGGACAAGGTCCGTGAGACCTTCGAGCACGGCGCGGAAGCGGTCCTCTCCCACACCACCATCATGGCGATAGCTGTACTCGTGATCGTGGTGATTGCTGCCGGGTACTTCGGCTACAAATACTATTCGGATCGCCAAGCCGGTCAGGCGCAGGCGGCGCTCGATGATGCAATGAAGATCTTCGGCGCGCCAATTGCGGAAGCCGGCCAGCCTACCCTTCCCGGCGAGGTCACCTATTCTGATCCGGCTAAGCGTTCTTCCGATGCGCAGGTGAAATTCGCCGCGGTTGCTTCCCAGTGGCCCAGCACCAAGCCCGGGAAGCTCGCACGCTACTACTCGGCCCTCTGCCTGATGGATCAGGACAAGCTGAACCAGGCCTCGGAAGAGTTGAAGAGACTGGACACCAGCGGCGATAAAGAACTTGCCGCTCTCGCAAAATTCCAGACGGCGCTGATCGCCGAACGTAATGGCAAGAAAGATGAGGCGATAAACGAACTCAAGGCCCTATCCACTTCGGGTTCCGTCCTCGTGCCCAAGCCGATGGTCCTGCTGGAAATGGCCAATATTCTCAGTCAGACCGACCCCAAACAGGCGACTATCGTCTACGAACAGCTCAAGAAGGATTATCCGAACACATCGGTGGCAGACCAGGCGGACCGCGGGCTCGAGCTGCTCTCCTCGAAGACCTGACCTGCAGCCAAGCGAATTTCCCGGAGGCCTCTCTCATCGAAACGCACCGCGCTCTCGCACCTTGGGCCATGCGGGCCGAAGACAGCCGCGGCAGGCGATTTCCGGAAGCGGCGCACCCTTACCGTAGCGAATATGCCCGCGACCGCGACCGCATTGTGCATTCACGCTCTTTCCGCAGGCTTGAAGCGAAAACACAAGTGTTCACCGCACGATTCTCCGACCATTTTCGCAATCGTTTGACACACACGCTGGAGGTTTCCCAAATTGCGCGGACGGTTGCCGACGCGCTGGCTCTGAACACCGATCTGGCAGAAACACTGGCTTTAGTCCACGACATCGGCCATCCCCCTTTCGGCCATGCCGGGGAACGCAAGCTGGATCAGCTGATGAAAGAGCGCGGCAGCGCGTTCAATCATAATCTGCACGCTCTTCGGATCGTCGAATACTTCGAGCATCGATATCTCGCTTTCCAGGGACTGAATCTGACATTCGAGGTGCGCGAAGGCATCGTCAAGCATTCGCACGACTACACCGAAGCGGAGGTTCCGCACCTGGTTGAATATGAACTGAATTTCCGTCCAACTCTGGAGGCGCAACTCATCGACTGGGTGGATGAAATCGCTTACAACACCGCCGACCTTGACGATGCGCTGGAAGCGAAGCTGCTCGACCTCGACACGCTGTGCCGCGAAGACAAGTTTTTCGGCGGATTCTACGAACGGATCGAATCGCAGCATCCCGAAGCTCGCACCAAACTGAAATTCAATGAGGCGCTACGTCAGGTGGTCGATTTTCTGGTATCCGATCTGATTTCAAATACGCAACGCGCCGTGGAAGAGGCTGGAGTGCGTACGGCGCAACAAATCCGGCACCTACCCAAGCGTCTTGCCGGATTTAGCGGCTTCGGCCGCGAACAGAACGCTTTACTCAAGAAGTTCCTCTTTACGCATGTTTACAATCACCCGCTCATCACCGAAGATTGCGATCGCTCCGTACGCTGCCTGGAAGAACTCTTTCGTTTTTACCTCGCCCAGCCGGACTCGATGCCCGATTCGTACGAAGAAATGTCGCAAGATACGCCCAGACACATTGTGGTTTGCGACTACATCGCAGGAATGACCGATCAGTATCTCCTCCGCCAGCATCAGGAGCACTTCGGGTCAGAGGCCGCTTCACGCGCTTCTATGCGGTAACGGCAAACAGTTAGAATAAGTCCCCGGCCCGGGAGACGGACTCATGCTACGCCGCTTCTTGCCTTATACCCTGTTAGTCGGCCTGTTATTGCCGGGCTCGGCCTCCGTCTTGGCCCAAATCCCGGGAATTACCTCCTCCTCTGCTACGACACCAGCGGCCCAGCCTGCGGCGCAACCCGACCCGCTGGGTCGCGAAAATCCTCGCGGGGCTGTCCTCGGTTTCATCAAAGCGGCGCAAGACGACAAGTTTGCGCTTGCCGCGGAGTATTTCGAGCCCGCCAGGAGCCGCAAGCATGCGGCAGAAAACGACGAGGAGGAACTGGCTTCCCAGTTGCTGGCCATCCTCAACCAGAGATTCGGCGGTCCGCTTGATTTTCTGAGCCGCGATCCCCAGGGGCGCCTGGACGACGGCTTGCCGCCGGATCAAGAACTGCTCAGCAATGCTGTGGGCTCGGACCCACTTCCCATTCTGATGGTGCGCCGGGAAGACGACCAGGGCCGCAAGCTCTGGTACTTCTCGCGGCAGACGCTTGAAAAAGTTCCAGCGGCTTACGACGCGCTGTCGTTCCCGGAGATGGAAAAGCACATACCGGAGTACCTGGTGCAGCACCGGCTTCTGGCTATGCCTTATTGGCAGTGGCTGGCGATCCTGCTGTGCATGCCGGTGGTGCTGGTTGTCGGACGGCTCGTCAGTTTGACTTTTGAATACGCTCTACGTTACTCGCGGAAAGTGCGTCATGTGCCGCTGGGGCCAATCGAGCCGCTGCGTCGCATCGGTCCACTGACGTTCATCATTGCCCTGTTGCTGCACTACACCTGGGTGGCCTATATCGGCACGTCGTTGCTGTACCGCCTGTACTACCGGCGGATCATCTGGATTTGCATCGCCTTCGGTTTTTACTGGATGCTCACGCGGTTGACGCGAGCGCTGGCCACACGCCTGGGCGCCAGTTTATCAAGCCGCGGATTGTACGCGGAGCGATCGATCGTCTCGTTGCTACGGCGCTTCGTCGAAGTCACCATCTTTGTCTTTGTGTTGTTGGTGGTGCTTCGCGGGCTGGGCTTCGATGTTTCCACGGCGCTGGCCGGCCTCGGGATTGGCACGTTGGCCTTAGGTCTTGGGGCGCAGAAGACTTTCGAAAACATGTTTGGAGGCGTGTCGGTTCTATTCGATAAGGTGATTCAGGTCGGAGATAACGTCAAAGTGAACGGGCAGGTTGGGGTTGTCGAGGATATTGGCTTGCGGTCGACGCGCTTGCGCACGCCGGAACGCACGGTACTCTCCGTCCCAAACGGCACCATGGCTACGGCGGTACTTGAGAATCTGCGCTTTCGCGACAAATTCCTTTGCCAGCAGATCATCCGTCTGCGCTACGAGCTTTCTCCCGATCATGTCCGTTACGTGCTGGAGAAAATTCGCCAGATCATGCAGGAGAATTCTAGGATCGAAGGGTCCAGCGCTCGTGTGCGTTTCCTGCGATTCTCTGACAATTCGCTGGATGTGGAGATCTTCTGCTACATCCTGGAGGCGGACTTCAACGTGTTTCTGGAGGCCCAGGAGGCGCTGCTGCTTTCCATCATGGACGAACTGGAACAAGCGGGAGCGGTGTTGGCATTGCCGTCGCAAACGACTTACGTGACTCAAGATGCGTGGGTGAATCCCGAAAAAGCGCAGGCCGCGAAAAAAGCCATGGAAAAAATGCGCGACCCCGGAGTGCCCGGAGCGTCTTCGCAGCTTCCGAGCACCTGAAATACTCACTGCGCGAATGTGTTACAGGCGGCGAGCGACCCGGAATCGAGACCTTTGCGGAACCAGCTCATTCGCTGCTCCGAACTTCCGTGCGTGAATGTTTCCGGCTGGACCCGGCCTCGCGTCATCTTCTGGATGTGGTCGTCGCCCACCGCCGCGGCGGCTCCCAAAGCCGACTCCACGTCACCCGGGTCCAATAATCCACGCTGCTGCGTTGAATGCGCCCAGACACCGGCGAGGCAATCCGCCTGTAGTTCCATGTTCACGGACAGCTGGTTTTCGGCGCCGGGATTGTCGCTCTGTAATCGCCGCACTTTATTTTCAATCCCTGTGATCTTTTGGACGTGATGACCGACCTCGTGGGCCAGGACGTACGCTTGCGCAAACTGGCCGGGCGCGCCGAAGCGTTGTTTCAATTCATCGTAGAATCCGAGATCGATATAGACCTTTTCATCGGCAGGGCAATAGAAAGGGCCGGTAGCGGACTGCGCGCCGCCGCAACCGGATTGCGTATAGTCGCGAAAGAGGACCAGCTTCGCGTGACGGTAAGGAGTACCGAGTTGTTGAGGCAGAACTTGTTCCCATGTTTTTTGGGTGTCGTCCAAAACGAAGGATACAAATTGCACGAGTGGCTTTTCCGCAGCGTCCCGCGCTGGATCGGGCTGGCTGACGGCCGCAGACCCGCCAGCGCCTGTTCCACCGCCACCGAGAAGCGCAAAGAAATTCTGCTTAAATACCACGCTGAGTATCAAAAGGATGATGACGCCGCCAATACCGATGTGCATACCGCCAAAACCGCTACCTCCGCCGCCGCCCTGGTCTCGGCGATCCTCGATATCGTCACTGGTTCCGCCTGGGGTCCAACGCATGGCAGGCTCTCCTTAGAAAGAACAAAGAATTCAGTTCGCGGGACTGAGTGTAGCTTTGGGCGGGAAACTCTCAAATCCTATCATTCCGGGACGGGAAGTGAATGGTGATTGTGAAGAGCCGTCATCGTGAAGCAATTCCAGCAGTTAGCGAAGCTTGGCAGCTTCCAGACGAGCCTGTTTCAGTACAGGTATATCGGGGTCGGCGTCTTTCCACAGCGTGAAGAATTGTTGGTAAGAAATCTTCGCATCAGCCGTTGCGTGTCCGACGGATTCTGCTCGCGCTTTGCCCAAGTGGGCCAGAGCGCCTGACCAGCAGTTCGCGACCACACCGGGATTCGCTTCGATTTTCTGAAATTCGAGGGCAGCTTGGCGTCCATGCTGCATCGCCAATTGGGTTTCGCCGCGCAAATAGGCCGGAATCATGCAAGAGTCACTGGAGTTACCGGTGAGTTGACCCTTTTCGTACGGCAAAACGATTTCGAGCTGCTGGATCGCTTCTGCGTCGCGCCGATGGCGCATGGCGAGCTGGGCTCGAATGACTGGCAGCCAGGCTTTTTGCATCGCCGTATTTGAAACGTACAATGCGCGAAGATCATCCGTGGTGCTCTGCGCTTTTGCTTCATTGCCATCGCGTGCAAACACCAGCGCCACCAACGCGCGAACGTCTTTACTCTCAGGACTGAGTTTAAGGGCTTCGTCAGCATACTTCTGTGCTTCGGCGGGAAAACCGTACATCGACTCCCGAATCGCCGCGGTGGCGGCCCAGATCGCAGCAGACTCCTTCAGATCCGAAGCCGTCGCCGCGTCAATCGCTCGCCGGGAATATTCGCGCGCCTTTTTCAGGTGCCCGAAATATGCTTCGGTATCAGCTTGCGCGCCCAAGAGGGAGTCCTGCCCGTTGGCCTTCCCCTGGGACCACGCCAGTTGCTCCTGCATGAGTGCAGAGTCACCCATGACGAAGGCGACGGAATAGAGATTGGCGTGCAACGCGGTGTCGTCGAGCTTCCTGGAAAACGCCTCCTTAAGCAGTTGTTCCGCATCTTGTGTGCGGCCGAGTGCCAGGAGGGCGATCGATCCGTTTTCGTACCAGGCAGAGGTCTCGGGGTCGAGCTTCAAGGCCAAATCCGCATAATGCGCGGCTTGTTCGTAGTCGCCAACAACGAAAAATTCGCTGGACAGATTCCCAAGGGCGATGCTGTCCCGTGGATAGATGCGGATGTATTCCTTGTAGCCAGCAATAGCTTTCTCGATGTCACCCTGCGCCAGATCGTAGTACAAGGTCTGAATGTTGAAGCGCTCGCGAACGGTCTGGCGATCTCCGGCCTCGAAAGCCTGGCGGATTTCGTCGCCGGCGAGAGCCATCTGACTCAGATTGTAATAACTGACCGCAAGGCCGGAGCGAGCCAGTGCGAAACGGGAATCAAGATCAATCGCTTGTTTGTAAAAAGGGACAGCTTCGAAATCGCCCTTTTCCTGAATCATCTTGCGGGCCCGCTCATAGAGCTTGAGCGCGGCGGGAACCGGAGTGGTCGCGCGCTCGAGTGGCAGGTCGTATTGCTTCAATGTCGGTGCGGGTTCGCCAAGTTTCGCGCGCAATGCACTTGCGGCGACGCCTACTTGATGAATGACTTGGTCGGGGCGGCTGGCATCACCGCAAATGCGAGCAATGCGGGCGCCATTGGGGCAGCTTCGCGCTTCCAGTTGGATGGTATAGTTCGACGCTATTTTGGCTATTTCGCCTGTCAGATACGCTTTGGCTCCCACGCGCTGGCAGATTTCTTTTGCCACTTCCCCTGTGAGTGGCGTGTCGGCAGCTCTTCCCATCGAGGTCAACATCGCTCGCAGTTTCTCGTCGGAAGTCAGGTTTAGAAAAGGCGATTGCTGTAAGGAGACGCGCAGCGCCTCTCGCAGCGCACCGTCAAAGTTTGGATCGCCGGTGCGGTTGGAAAAATCGCCAACCAGGAGCAAATCTGTTTCCGCGAGAGCGGCAGGGCGCGCCCAGTGCCAGTAAGCGAACCCGACGGCAGCGATGAACAGCGTAAGGGAGAGCAATAGGAGTATTTTCATAGAGGGAAGAACAGCGCTTTGGCCAATTTTGCCTCACTTTCCGGCGACTATCGCCCGTTCGCAAGCGCATGTGCCCAACGAAGAACTTGCCCGGCCGTTCAAATGGCGTAAGCGTACCGAAACGTCACGGCATCTATCTACGGAGCGGTCGACGCGATAAAATGCAAGGAATTCACGATGTCATTGGCTCCTGTCAACGAACGCCGCAATAAGCTCCGCAAAAAGCCACTGCGACTGGTCTATGTGGAGCTCGCCTTCGGTAATGGCGGGATGATGCGCGATCTTTCGGAAGAAGGATTCGCTGTCCGCGCCATGATGCCAGTGCGCCAGGGCGACAAAACCCCTTTCTCTTTCATGCTGGGCGACGCGACGCGCATCGAGGGAGAAGGCAAGATTTTGTGGATTGAAGAAGCTGGGCGAGTCGCGGGGGTGGAATTCCTACAAATTTCCCCTGAGATGAGGATGCGTATCGACGACTGGCTTATCGAGGACGAGAAAATCGAAGATCCTCGCGAAGCGCCGCCCGAGAAGGAGCCGGCCATCGCACCCGCTTCGACGATCGACGAGTTGCGCGAGGAACTCCGAACCGTGCCGGCCCGCGTCGAAGAAACTCCCGCAGAGCCTGACCCGCTGGCATCGGTGAAGAGCGAGGAGCCTAACATCGCGTCGCCCTCTGTGGAAGCGGAAGCAAACGTCGAACCGCCGGTCGACCAGGAAATCGTGGGGGGACAGAAAACTGCGTTCAAAACAGATTCGAAACCGGCGACGCCAGCACCTGAACCCCTAGCTGGGAAGTCTTCGGTCACCGACGGATTCTTCCGCAAATGGCCGAAGGACCCGCCGTCGTCGCGGGGCGGGGAAGGTCAAATGCCCGAGGTCGCGCTGCCATCCATTTTACAGACGCCACCTCGTACGTTTTCTGAAATGCAGAGCAGCGGCATCGAGCCGGAATTGGCTGATGAGCAGCCGACGCAGCAGCCGCTTCCGGACATCTCCGAGATTCTGATCCAACCTCATGGAATTCCCCAGAAGGACAGTGGGCGAATCGCGGCAACGCGAGCGCTACCAGAACTTCCGGAACCTTCGCAGAAGATGCGCCGTGGTCTGGAGTGGTTCACCCTTCGGCGCGCGGTCCTCAGCATGATTGCGCTGACCGCCGTGGCCGGAACCTATGTATACCACCGCGAGTTGGGAAATGTGCTGATTGGGGTTGGCGAAGCCATGGGCGGCGTTTCGATAGCACATCCGCCTGCCGCATCCATCAGTGCGACGGGCAGCGGGGCTATTGACGGCGATGCGAATTCCGGGAATGAAGCAGGAGCCAATAACCCCGCGAAGCCGACGAAGGCGGGCATAGGGAACAATAACAGCGCGTCCTCGCTATCCGGCGCCTCACAAACTGCGCCGGCGCCTGTAACGCCGCTTGGCGGAATTGCTACGCCGGTATCGCCGGACGCCAGCTCGGACGTTGGCGAGGCTGAATACTCGCAAGCGGTGCAAATTTTGCGCGGACGAAACGCGAGTATCGACACACCGGAGGCTGTGCGCTTGTTATGGATCGCCGTCGAAAAAGGGAATCCGGGGGCGGAAGTGACGCTTGCCGACTTGTACTGGCATGGTCGAGGAGTGGCGCAGAATTGCGATCAGACGCGCATCCTGTTGACAGCTGCAGCACGGAAGGGGAATGCCGAAGCACAGAAGCGCCTGCAGCAGTTTCAGCGCGAAGGCTGCGAATAGCTGCGAGCGGAGTCGCCGGTTTCTCGCTTTGCGTTGTGTGATGTGAAGCAGCAACAAAGGAGGCGCGAGTGTTCTGCTCGAAATGCGGTGCAGCGGTTGCGGCGAATTCGTCGTTTTGTCAGACGTGCGGCTCTCCGGTCAGTCAATCGGTTGTGGTGGCGGCGCCTGCCGGCGGAGTGATCTCGCCGCATGCGGGAGTGGGTGCGATTGTGTACGCATCGAATGTGGCGTACGCGGGTTTCTGGTTGCGATTCGTGGCGCACCTGATCGACAGCGTGATTATCGGGTTTGGCGCCCTGCTGCTGATTGTGCCGCTTTTCTTTCTAATGGGCGGCGTGGCGATCATCGGCTCGATACCGCGGAACGGCGAAGAGCCCAACCCGGCGGTGGTCGGGGGGCTTCTAATGCTGATCTTCACGCTGGCAGGCCTTGGGGTGCTTGCGCAGTGGCTGTACTTCGCTTACCTGGAGAGCGGGGAAAAGCAGGCCACGTGGGGCAAACAGGCGATGAATATCTATGTCACGGATCTGGCCGGCAATCGGATCAGTTTCGGACGTGCCAGCGGCCGCTTTTTCGGGAAGATTGTGAGTGGACTCATTCCCCTTTTCATCGGGTACATCATGGCGGGTTTCACGGAACGCAAGCAGGCGCTGCACGACATGATCGCCAGCACGCTGGTGCTGCGGAAATAAGAGCTTGGAGTCGTTACTTCTTGCTGATTACCTTGTCTTTCTTGAGCTGGTTGACCAGCGTTTTCGCGTAGGACTTTCCGAGCTTCTCGAAATCCGTGGAATAGACCGTGTCGGTTTCGCCGCTCCACACCAGTTTTTCGTCTTTGGCATTGTAAAGATTGAATTCAACGCGGACGACGACGTTTTCCTTGGTGTAAGAACTGGTTGGAAAAAAATCGCCATAGGCGGTGTTCCAATAGGGCCAGAAGTTGTAATAGCCCGGCGGCGGCACCCAGATTCCTCCGGTTATGACTTCCTCGGTCTCCCGGCGGACGTTCTTCGGGCGGATCACTAACACGCTGTCCAGTGAACTCTCCTTGATGCGCTGCTTCAGCTCGCCTTCCATCATTTCGTTTTTCGGCGGCATGACCATGTAACTCTGCACGCCCTCCACGCCATACTTGGCGAGCTGCTTTTTCATTTCGTCTTCGAATTCCTGGCGGATCAGGTAATTCTCCAGGACGCTGGCGACCAGAATTTTTCTAAACTTCGGCATAGGCACGCCGGTGAGGACCCAACGATGCACAATCCGAGTGTCAGCCCCAAGCGGCATCGCGGCGAGAATCAGAATGAGGATGAGCGCACCACTGCGGGAACGCAAAGACATTCGACCAACTCCGTAATTCTGTAGTGGCTGCATGTTAGCATGCTTCGCCGAGGAATAGGCTCGAGAGAAGCGCAGATCTATTTGTTTGGCTTTGCAGGAAGTGGTGCCGGCTTCGCTATTTTTTCCAGCGCGAGTTCGTCCTTACCTTCCGCTATGGCGTAGAAGCGGTCCGCGGCGAAGCCCTGGAAAGATTGTTTTGTGCCGCTGGGCCACGTGATTTCGAGCTTATCGATGGTGGCGTTCGAGCCGAGCCCAAAGTGCGCGCGGAGGTCGCCCTGGGAAAGATAGCTGCCGCCTCCGATGATCTCGCGGATCTGCGTGACGCCACCGGCCGTCAATTTCAAGCGGGCACCCATCGCGTCTCGATTACTCTTTGTGCCGGTCAACCGGAAGGAAACGAAGTGATTGCCGTTTCCGCCTCCATTGTGAAGTAAGAAAGGAAGCCCGCCGTTGCTCGCCACGACCACGTCCACGAAACCGTCGTTGTCGAAATCCGCAAAAGCTACCCCACGCCCGACGTGCGACACTTGAAACGCGTCTCCCGAAAGTTTAGAGACATCGGTGAATTTTCCGTGACCGCCGTTGTGAAACAACGTGTCGGTCTGGCGGTACTTGGTCTCCGGTGAGACCTGCTCGATTTCCGGATAGACGTGGCCGTTGGCGATGTAGAGATCGAGCCAGCCGTCATTGTCGTAGTCAAGAAAGCCGCCGCCGAAGCTCAAGATGGCTTTCGTGGGAACGGTGATGCCCGCGTGGTCGCTGACGTCATCGAACAAACCGGTTCCATCGTTCTGCCAGAGGTGGTCGGAGCTGCCTTGAAAATCGGAGACATATAGATCGAGCCAGCCATCGTTATTAAAATCCCCGAGAGAGATGCACATTGCGGCCATGGTGCGGCCCTGTCCGGTGAAGGCCATACCTGACAGCGAACCCTGCTCTTTGAAGGTGCCGTCGTGCTCGTTGTGATAGAGGTAAGCGTTCAGGCCGTCGTTGGCGACGAAAATGTCCGGCCAGCCATCATTGTCGGCATCCGCTGCGCCGACAGCCAGATTCTTGCCATGAGGCTGATAGATGCCGGCTTTTTTCGTAACGTTGGTGAACGTGCCGTCGCCGTTGTTGTGGTAGAGGATATTTGCGCTGCCTTCATAAGCGCTGGGCGGGCAACTGCTGGTTACCCCGCCTAGGTTGCAATAGCGCTGCGCGTTCGGACCGAATGCGACATAGCCACCGATGTATAAATCGAGCTTTCCGTCGCGATCATAGTCAAGAAAGGTGGCGCCCGCGTGGAACCACGTGTCGAATTCCATTCCGGCGACGCCAGCTTTGTCGGTCACGTCCGTGAAGGTGCCATCGCCGTTGTTGTGATACAGCACGTTGCGCCCGTACTGCGTGATGTACAGATCGGGGTAGCCGTCGTTGTCGTAATCGCCCCAGACGCAGCCAAGGCCAAAGCCCGTACCGGGAGCCTTGGCTTTGTCTGTGACATCGGTGAAGGTGCCGTCGCCATTGTTGCGATAAAGCGCGTTCTGCACCTTGATTCCGCGATCGTAACGGTCGCGTGCGTTCACAAAATAAATATCGGGCCAGCCATCGCCGTCGAAATCGGCAACGCATACGCCGGGACCAAATTCCTCGAGGTTGATCGAAATGCCCTTGTTGCCTTTGAAATGGGTGAATTTGATGCCAGCCTGGTCTGTCACATTCGTGAATTGGATGGGTTTGTCTTGGCCACAAAGCCGCAGGCAGGCGCCCAGCACGCCAACTACTACAAAGTGCATCCGTGGTCGCACGAACCATCGCAACAGAGAGTTCATCCAGCGATGACCTCAGAGCGTGGTCTGCTTCGGGCATCGTCACAGGCCCAGGAGACGATCGCTCGGGCGATTTTGACGCCTCCGACGGAGGAGGGCTCGATTGGATTCGCGTAATCCTCCGGAGCCGTGCAGATGAGACGCAGGTCGATAATTGCCAGGGCAAGGCCGATTCCCACTCGGAGAATCACGTCATTGAAGGCCATCAATGCAGTGGAGGCAAGGCGTTGGTACGCAGGATCGGGAAAGTTTCCGTTGTAAATCGTACAAATGCAGAGTGGCAAATTCGCTTTCTGGCAGGCTCGTATCGCTTCGCGATACAGAAATTCGAACCCTTCCGCAATTTCGGCAAGTTCCGCGATTGCCTCTGAAGCCAAATCTATCGGCTTATTCAACATGCCGGAATTCATGATCGCGTCGTTGCCGCCCACGCTCAGAACCAGGTGCGAGGCGTCTGTTGGCAGTTGGCGCATTTGACCTGGAACATCCGTTGCGGTGGAACCATCTACTGCCAACAAAGAGGCGCGCCAGGCCTTTGGGAGCAGCGCCTTGACCTGGGAGATTACGTCGGGCCCGCCAGCGGTGTAGCAGCGGTTATCCAGAATCGAATCCCCGAGCAGAACGATGTGCGGCATAGCTGTTGGTCCCAGTTCATCGAGAATAACACGCGGTCATGCGATTGACGGCAGACAACTCAGGAAACTACGATGAGGCGGGGTGAATGAGATGCAACGACGAGAATTTGTGGCGGGCGCGACGACAGCGGCAGTGTTTAGCGCGATTCCCGCTTGGGCGGCGGACGTGAAGCAATTCCAGTTGGGCGTGATTACGGATGAGATTACGCAAGACTTCGAGAAAGCGCTGCAATGGGCTAAGGGTTACGGATTGCAGTGGGTGGAACTGCGACTGGTCTGGAATAAATATGTGACCGACTTCAATGCCGATGAGGTGAAACGCGCCAAAGACCTGCTGGCGAAATATGGATTGAAAGTTTCAGTGGTCGATTCACCCTATTTCAAGACCCTGTTGCCGGGGACGAAATCGAAGTTCGATACCGGTAGGCCGGATCCTTTGGTGAGCGACTACTCGCAGCAGCAGGCGATCCTGGAGCGAGCCATTGCCCGCGCCAAGGATTTCGGTACGGACAAAGTGCGAATTTTTTCCTTTTTGCGTGTGGACGATCCCAAGACCGTTCTCACCCGGGTGGCTACGGAGTTGGAAAAGACAGCGGCGGTTGCGCATCGTGAAGGTATTCGCTTGGTGCTCGAAAACGAATTTTCCTGCAATGTGGCGACCGGCATGGAGAGCGCCAGTATGCTGAAGATCGTGAAATCGCCCTCGCTGGGGCTGAATTGGGATCCGGGAAATGCGTACGATGCGGGCGAGACGC
This sequence comes from Dongiaceae bacterium, assembly GCA_035499255.1. GTDB lineage: Bacteria > Acidobacteriota > Terriglobia > Acidiferrales > UBA7541 > Acidiferrum. The sequence continues at coordinate 73,771 of DATJZF010000036.1, forward strand.
CATTTCCGGACGGTTATGCGGCACTCGATAAGTCGCGAATTTTTCACATGCATCTGAAGGATGGTGCGCCGGGTGCGAACGGAGTTGCGTGGGCGCCGATCGGCGGCGGCAAGATTGACTTCGTCGGGCAATTCCGCGCGCTGATCAAGGACGGCTACAAAGGCACGATGTCACTTGAAACCCATTACCTGAATGCGGCGAAGGACAAGGAAGCCTCGAGCCGCGAATCGATGGACGGCTTGCTGAAGGTAATCAAGCAAGCCTAGCCGTTGCGGAGAAACACGGTCCGGTCATTCGTCGCTCGGCAACACGAAAGAGAGAATTTCTGGGTTTAGATGAGCGGGTTAAGTGACGACGACTTCCTGCTTGGCGTCGTCGAAAGTGACGCGGCGGCCGGTCTGGATGGCGGCAATAGTCATACACAGCGCGACGGAATGGCTGTAGCCCGCTTCGATGCCGGCATTCGGGGTCTTACGGCTGCGCACGCATTCCATCCAGTTGCGCATGTTGGCTGAGGTGTCGGGATCACCGCCTGTATCCGCGCCTGTTGCGATCTTGCGCGCGTTTTCCCGTAGTGACATTTGGGGGAGCAGGTTCGGTTTCATGTCCATCTCATCGGCGTAGTGCTTGGTCAGGCCGCCTTCCGAGGAAACGGTCTGCTTGTCGAGATCGAGGGTGCCGCCGTTTGCGTAATAGAGTTCTTTCACATCGCCGGCATCGTTGGTCATGCGGGAGGTGTAAACGACCTGGAAGCCTCTCGACGCATCGTCGAGCGGCCCGTAGTCGAACACCGCGGTCATGGTGTCCCAGTTCTTGCGGCCATCGTGCCAGTAATAGATTCCGCCGTTGGCGACGACGCTGCGTGGTCGAGGCAAGCCAGTAAACCAGTGCACGGTGTCAATCTGGTGGACCATCCACTGATCCGGAATGCCGGAAGAAAACGGCCAGAACAAACGAAATTCGACATATTTACGAGGATCAAAGGGTTGTTCCGGCAGATTCAGCAGATAGCGCTTCCAGTCGACTTGATCCTCGGTGATTCCAGCGACGAGCTTCGGACGGCGCCAGCGCCCTGGCTGGTTCACATTCCAGGTCATCAACACCGAGACGATGTCGCCGAATTTTCCGCTGCGGATATATTCGTAGGCAGCTTGATAAACAGGGGAACTGCGGCGCTGCGTGCCGATCTGCACGATCTTGCCCGAACCATGGACGGCTTTGCGGATCGCGTGTGCGTTCTCCATCGTATGCGCCAACGGCTTTTCGACGTAGGCATCGCGTCCGGCGTGGACCGCTTCGACGCCGTGCAATGCGTGCTGGAAATCGGCGGTGGAAATGATGACCGCGTCGACATCCTTGCGGTCGTAGAGTTCGTCGTTATTGCGGACGGCCGTGAGCGAGCCGCTGGTGAGCCTGTCGATGTGCGCTTTCCCGGCATCGCGGCGCATAGTCCAGATGTCGGAGAGCGCGACAATGTCGAAGTTGAGCTCTTTGGAGTGCTGCAAGAAGGCGGGCAGCAGGCTGGAGCGGAAACGGTCCGAGAAGCCCACGATGCCGACGCGGACGCGATCATTGGCACCGGCGATACGGGCGTAGCTCGACGCGGGGAGAACGGTTGAGGCGGCTACGACCGAGGCGGAATTCTGAAGAAATTGTCTGCGACTGAGGGTGTTGCCGGCCATGTGTGCACCTCGAAAGCGGCGAGGTATCGCCGCACTCCCAAATTACAGCTCGCCGCGTTTTAACTGATTTACGGCGTAATCGCAAGCGCGTGCGGTCAGGGCCATGTAGGTGAGCGAAGGATTCGCGCAACCGGACGATGTCATACAGGCCCCGTCGGTGATGAACAGGTTTTTGATGTCGTGCGACTGGTTCCAGGAATTCAGCACCGATGTTTTAGGGTCGCGACCCATCCTCGCGGTGCCCATCTCGTGAATCGAAAAGCCGGGCGGGTCGCTATCGCGAAACGGCTGAATCTCTCGCGCCCCTGAGGCAGAAAGCATTTCCGTGGCAGAGATGGACGCATCCTTCCGCAACGCCAACTCATTTTCACCGAACGCGCAGTGAATTCTCAGGCTGGGAATGCCCCACGCGTCCACGGTGTTCTTGTCGATTTCCACGAAATTGTCGTAGCGCGGCAGGCACTCACCGTAGCCCTCAAAAATAAAGTTCCACGGGCCGGGATCGCTGATGCGCCGCTTGAAGTCCGCTCCAAAATCGACTTCCATCGCCCCGCGGCGCCAATCGTCCTGAAACGAGTAAGCCTGCATGCCGTAACCGCGGATGAAATCGTGCCGCTGGTCTTTCACGTTGCGAAAGCGCGGCATGTACGCGATGTTGGGGCGGTTGCCGATCGTGCGCATCTTCTCATGGCCAGGGACGATGCCCCGCGCGCCTCCCGCCTTGATGTGGTCCATAAGGTTGTGCCCGACCTCGCCGGAGGAGTTGGCAAGGCCATTGGGAAACTCCGGCGTGGCGGAATTAAGCAGGATACGGGCGGATTCCAGAGTGGAGGCGCAGAGAAAGATCAGCGGTGCGTTAAATTCCAACGCCTCGCGGGTATTCGTGTCAATGACCCGTACGCCCGTGATGCGGCGGGTTTTCGAATCGAAGATCAAGCTATGCACGGTGCTGAACGGCCGCAGCGTCAGCCGCCGGGTTTTTTCAGCGGCGGGCAGCGTGGCATTGACGCTGCTGAAATACGAGAGCGAGATGCAGCCACGATGGCAGGGGCCGCAATAGTGGCACGGCGCACGGCCGTTGTGATCCTGGGTCAACACCGCGACTCGCCCGATGGTGAGCACGCGCTCAGGGCCGAACGATTTGGCGACGGCTTCCTTCACCGTTTTTTCGGCGCACGTTAGCTCCATGGGCGGCAGAAATTTGCCGTCGGGCAGCTGCGCCAGACCCATTGCTTCGCCGGAGACCCCAATGAACTGTTCCACGTAGTCGTACCAAGGCGCCAGATCGGCGTAGCGGATTGGCCAGTCCACTGCGATGCCATCGCGAAGATTCGCGGCGAAGTCGAGGTCGCTCCAACGGTAAGATTGCCGACCCCACAGAATCGAGCGGCCGCCCACCTGCCGCCCGCGAATCCACCAGAAAGGCTTATCAGGGGCGGTGGTGTAAGGATGCTCGGTGTCTTTTACGAAGAAATTTGAATTCACTTCTTCGCAGGCGTAACAGAGGCTCTGGATGGGCTGCTCTTTTTCCAATTTCCGGCGATCCTTCATGCCGCGATAGGGCATCTCCCAGGATGGGACGTGCTCGACATAATCCTTCTCCGGAACAATCGGCCGGCCAGCTTCCAGAACCAAAGTACGCAGGCCTTTTTCTGTAAGCTCTTTGGCGGCCCAGCCGCCAGTGATGCCCGAGCCGATGACGATTGCGTCGTATTTCGATGGCGCCATGTTCAGGAACCCTTTGTCTGCACTGCGGATCGAACGGGGGCGCAGCTATCGAAGCGCCCTGGAACAATTTCTTGGCCAAGCTGCTGCGTGAAGCCGGGTTCCGAAGTGAAATAGCCGGTCAGCGTGAGTTTACGGAATTGCAGATAGAAATTGTCTTGCGGCTCTGGCGTCGAACCGCGATTGCCGCGCGCCCCGCTGGCCACCGCTGCGACGGCTTCGGCAAGTTCCTCGCCGAGCCCCCGAAGGATTTCGGTTTGCTGTGCAACGGAACTGTCGACAAAATTCTTCTGGAAGAGTGACTGCGCGCGACGGTCGACGTCTGCGAGCCCGGTGAGGAACCGATCGCGTTCGGCGATCGTACACCAGTCGGCCAGAATGCGGTCGATAAACAGATTCACATTGGTGTCTTTAGCGCCAGGCGTATCAGTACGCGGCAGGATCAATTCAGCCATGGCAATCAGCGTGGCGTGCTGGTGGACGGATAGCGCCTTCAACGATTTCGATTCTGTGATGGCTTCATGAATCTCGCGGCAGGCGGCGAGGAGGGGCGGGGAGAGTGTGGGGAGGACGGATCCGGTGACCAGCAGTTTCAGCACTTCACGGCGCCGCAAAAGAACCTCCCGTGGAAAATTCGAGGGTATCATGAGAGCAGTTTGAAGCTATAAGTCTTAAGTTCCGGACGCAGCGAAGCAGGCCTGGGGGAGTCATGAAGATCACGAGGAGAGAGTTTGTGGGGACAGGCGCGGCGGCACTTGTCGCGAACCGACTTGCCTGGACGGCGAAGCAAGAAAAACTCCCACTGGCATTTTCTACGTTAGGCTGCCCGAAATGGGAACTGTCGAAAATCCTTGAGTTTGCCCCGACCAACGGCTTTGCGGCTGTGGAACTGCGCGGGCTGATGGGGACGCTGGATTTGCCCTCGCGTCCGGAGTTCGCGCCCGAGCGCATGGCGCAAACGAAAAAAGAAATTGCCGACCACGGAATCAAAATCGCTTGCGTGAGCAGCTCGACGGAATTGCATATTCCGAACCAATCCAAGCGCGCACAGGGAATCGCGGATGGCAAGCGCTTTATCGACCTGGCGCAAGCGCTTGGCGCGCCGAATGTGCGTGTCTTCGGCAACAAATTCGAAGGCGGGACGCGAGACGAAGTGATCGCCCGGGTAGCCGGGGGTATGCACGAGATGGCGGAGTACGCGGGCCCGCGCGGCGTTACCGTGATCATCGAATCCCACGGTGATTTCGTGGATTCGCCGACACTGAAAGAAGTGCTAACGCGGGCCAACTCGAATCACGTCGGCCTGCTCTGGGATGCGCACCATACATTCGTCGACGGACACGAGCAGCCCGGGCGCACCGTGGCGGAACTCGGCCAGTGGATTCGCCATACGCACCTGAAGGATTCCGTTCAGGACGGCAAGGAGCGCAAGTACGTTCTGCCGGGCAAGGGCGAGGTGCCTATGAAGGCGCAAGTAGACGCTCTGCGGCGGATCGACTACAAGGGCTACTACTGCTTTGAGTGGGAGAAGGTTTGGCATCCGGACCTGCTCGATCCCGAGGTGGCCTTCCCCGAGTATGTGAAAGTAATGTCGGGCTATCTCGCGGACAATAAGGTTTCGCGGTACTAGGAGTTAGGGTTGCCCAACCTGGCGCACGCCAAACGCCCGGGACCGTCGTTTTCTTGACTTGGACACGAAGTGCCCAAATAATAGAAAGGCATGAGCGTACGCGCCGGAGGCGTAGACGATATGTTTCTTGACGTCAAGGATCTTGCCGTCCGCAAAGTGCGCATCCGGAAGACGTATGCTCCGGGGAGTATCGATTACGGGATCAGCGAGATTCGGCAGGTGGAGGCGCTAGAAGTAACAGCAACGGCCGAGTTGGTAGAGGGGCAGATTCGCGTTGCGGGCGAGCTGGAGACCAAGATTGAGATGGCCTGTGCGCGCTGCCTGGACCCCGTAGTTGAGGAAGTACACAAGGACTTCGATCTGTTTTATCAGCCGTTGCCGAAGGGAACCCGGCACGAAGAAGAGCGGCTGAAAGACGATGAAACGGATATAGGTTTTTTCGAAGGAGAAGGCTTGTTCCTTGCGGATGTGCTGAAGGAACAGGTGCTGCTGTCATTACCGATGAAAGTCATCTGCCAGAGCGATTGCCGGGGGTTGTGCCCAAGCTGTGGGGCCAACCTGAACCACGAAGAGTGCCGTTGTGAGACGCACTCGACCGACCCGCGTCTGGCGCCCCTCGCGCGACTGAAGCAGGACTGGCTCAAAAAACAGTAAATTACGTGCTGAAATCCGGCGATTTTCGCCGCGCGATGTGTGTGTTTTGAAAGAAAGAAAAGGCGAAGTAAAGAGATAAAGAAGTGAGGAAAAGAAAGAGGTAGGAGTATGCCAAATCCAAAGCGACGTCATTCGAAGCGGCGCACCAGCACGCGACGGGCGCACGATCATCTGGCGGGACCGGCGCTTGCGAAGTGTCCGAACTGCCACGAAATGAAGCAGCCGCACCAGGCTTGCCCTCATTGTGGTTATTATAAAGGCCGGCCCGTTCACGACGCGAAGTAGCATTCGGCGGAGAGCTGGACTCGCGAAGTCCCGATCGGCACAAGTTGGCCAGTGCCCACCTGAACTTGCCTGAGTCAACGGAATCCCATGATCACTATCGCGGTAGATGCCATGGGGGGAGACCATGCACCCCGTCCGGAGGTGGAGGGGAGTGTATTGGCGGCGCAGGAATATGGAGTGCGCGTGCTGCTGGTGGGGCAGCCTAGCGTGATTCGCGGCGAGCTGGCACGGCTTTCAAGGCCAGCCCTGCCGATCGAGATTGTTCCGGCGACGGAAGTGATCACCATGGAGGATCATCCGGCGCAAGCGTTCCGGCGGAAAAAGGACAGTTCGGTGCACGTGGGCGCACGGCTGGTGAAAGACGGGGACGCCGATGCGTTTGTGAGCGCCGGGAACACCGGAGCGGTGATGACCGCAGCGAAGTTCATCATGGGCACATTGCCCTCGGTGGACCGTGTGGCGCTGGCGGCGCCGTTTCCGAACGCCAAGGGCGGCGCAAGCGTGCTGTTGGACGTGGGCGCCAATGTGGATTCGAAGCCGGAGCACCTGTTGCAGTTTGGCGTTATGGGCGAGATTTATTACCGGCTGACGTTTGGGAGCAGGAGGCCGCGCGTCGGTTTGCTCTCGATTGGGGAAGAAAAGACCAAGGGCAACGAGCTGACGAAAGCGGTCTACGAGCGGCTGAAGGATTTGCCGGTACACTTTGTCGGGAATGTGGAAGGCAGCGACTTGTTTTCCGGCAAGGTGGACGTGATTGTGTGCGATGGTTTTGTGGGCAACATCGCGCTGAAGATTTGCGAAGGGCTGGCGATGGAGATTGTGAAGTTTCTCCGCAAGACGTACAAGGGTTCGCTGGCGTCGCAATTGGGCTATCTGTTATCCAGGGGGGCGTTGAAGGGCATCAAGCGGACGATGGACTACTCGGAGTACGGCGGGGCGCCGCTCCTGGGAGTCCGCGGCGTGTGCGTGATATCACACGGAAAATCGAACGCTAATGCTATGAAAAACGCAATTCGCGTAGCCGCGGGGTTGGCCAAGGCGCGCGTGAACGAAAAAATCGAGCAGGAGCTCTCCCTGACGCACGCACACGCGTGAGGCGGGAGAGAGGAGTGGCGTATGGGAAAAGTCGCATTTGTGTTTCCAGGTCAGGCTTCGCAATACAGCGGCATGGGAAAAGAGCTGGCGGAGAAATATCCGTCGGCGAAAGCTGTGTTTGACGAGGCGGACAAGGCAGTGGGATTTTCAGTGTCGAACATGTGTTTTGCCGGCACGGAAGATGAGCTGAAGCTCACGGCGAATACGCAGCCGTGCATTCTGACCGTCTCGGTTGCGGTGTACCGCGTTCTTGCAGAGAAGGGCGTGACGCCGGATTACGTAGCAGGTCACAGCCTGGGTGAATATTCGGCGCTGGTAGCCGCAGGCTCATTGAAGTTTTCGGATGCGGTGAGGCTGGTGCGCAACCGCGGGCAGTATATGCAGGAAGCCGTGCCTGCGGGACAAGGCGCTATGGCAGCGATCATGGGCTTGTCGCCGGCAGACGTGATGGAAGTGTGCAAGCAGGCGGCGCAGAGCGAGGTTTGCTCGCCGGCGAACCTGAATTCCCCGGAACAGACGGTAATTTCGGGCCATGCGGGCGCGGTGAAGCGCGCGGTGGAAATCGCCTCGCAGAAAGGTGCGAAGCGGGCGGTGATGCTGGCGGTGTCGGCGCCTTTCCATTCGGCGTTGATGATGCCGGCACAGGAAAAGCTGGAGAAGGATTTGAAGGCGACCACGTTTGGCGAATTGCAGGTTCCGCTGGTGACCAACGTCGACGCGGACACCACTCGCGCTGGCGACGAGGCTCGCAGTGCGCTGGTGCGGCAGGTGACCATGCCGGTGCGCTGGGAAGAGTCAATGCGGCTGCTACTGGATGAGGGCGTGAACACGTTTGTGGAAGTGGGGCCGGGACGAGTGTTGACTGGGCTGATGCGGCAGATCGAGCGGTCGGTGGCTACGTTGAACGTGGAAGACGAGAAGAGCCTGGCGACGACCATGGAGAAGATTGCGGCGGCAAAGTCGGACGCGGCATGACTTTGTAGGGGCCGCCTTCTGAGGCGGGCCGTTAAAATTAACGCAGAGGAAGCAGAGGCGCAGAGGGCCCGGAGACATCATGTTTAGTTTGGCGGGAAAAGTGGCGTTGGTGACTGGTGCGTCGCAGGGGATTGGGCGCGATACCGCGCTGGCGTTGGCCGAAGCGGGCGCTAAGGTTGCGGTGGCCGCGCGGAATGAAGAGAAGTTGGCGGCACTGGCGTCCGAGATTACCGGCAAGGGCGGGGAAGCGTTTGAGGTGAGGATGGATGTGGCGGACAGCGAACAGGTTAAGGCGGGATTCAAGGCGGTGCTGGAGAAGTTCGGTAAGCTGGATATTTTGGTGAACAACGCGGCGATTACCCGCGACGGGCTGGCGATGCGCATGAAGCAGGATGATTGGGACGCGGTAATTCGGACGAACCTGACGGGCGCGCATTTGTGCACGCAACAGGCGCTCGCGACGATGATGCGGGCGCGCGCAGGGCGGATCATCAACATTGCGTCGGTCGTAGCGCAGATGGGCAATGCCGGGCAGGCGAACTACGTGGCGGCGAAGGGCGGACTGATCGGCCTGACCAAGGCTATCGCGATGGAGATTGCTTCCCGGAATGTCACGGTGAATGCGGTCGC
>DATJZF010000037.1:0-214254 GCA_035499255.1 Dongiaceae bacterium
TGTGCCCTCGAATTGATAACTGTTGAGGAGAGAGGCGAAGTCTATTTTGCCGGTGGCGGGATTCAGCGAAGCGCGATTGAGGGCGTACCACTGCACCATTTCGGCGTATTTGTCGAGAGCGGCGGAATCGATGCCGCGAACCTCCTGGGGCTCGAGATAGAAATTGCCCAGGACCACTGGACCGAAGCGGCGAAGAGCCGCGGCGAATTGTGCGTCGGAATCAAATTCGTGAGCCAATTCGGCGACGCGGACTTCTAATTTGGGGTCGGGAGTTTCACCAGCCTTTTTCTCCTGTTCGATCTTGGCCCAGAGCGCGCGAATCGGGGCGGAGGTTTGGTCGGGCTTGTCGAAAGTAATGTCGAACGCGGCGACGCTGGCGCCGTCGTCGTGAAGCGCATCAAGCATCTGGCCGAAGTATTTGCGTGGGAAGGGCCACTTGCCGAGCACCTCCTGCGATTTTTGGTCGACGGAGACCACGACGATGCGCGAATCCGGTGGGCTGTAACGGGCGGGCCGATAACGGAAACGCGTGTCGAGGGTGTTGTATTCGAAGCGCTTCAGAAAGTCGAACAGGGTGGTGCTGCGATCCCCGAGGAAGGTGAAGAGGTAGATGCTGAGCGCGGCCAGCGTGATTACCAGACTAATGAGAAAGGAGGCGCGATGCTGCCACCAGTCGGCGAGCAGCGCTCGAATGCGCAGAGAACCGCCGCTTGGAGCGCCATCTTGGAGAGCGGTGGGCATCAGTAAGAAAGCTATTCGCGGAAAATGAAGTTCATCCGAATGCCGCTGACTTCGACGAGATCACCGTCATTGAGGCGAACCGGCCCTTGAATTGGAGCGCCATTGACGTGAGGGATTTTTGAGCCCGTGCCGAGGTAGTAGCCGTCGTCCCGTTGGTTGATTTGTGCTGCCACCTTGGGCTTAAACCAACCGCGGAGACGAATGGTCGCCATAGGAGAGCTGCCGATCACGGTGAGCTTGTTGGTGAGCACGTACTCTTTTTGGTCGACCCTGCCGCTGAGGATGACGAGAGTCGGCATCTTGACCCGGGTAGGGGAAAACTGGGATCGCTCGCCCATCGCGGCGGCTTGTTGAAGCATGTCCCGGCGAACCTTGGTGTCGAGGACCATGGTTTCGTTAATTTTGGGAGCGGCGGTTTTGCGGCCAGAGTCGAAGGGGAGAGCGGTGTCGGCGGTGGCGTCGACCTTGATGTGATGTTTGCCGATCCAGATGGAATCGCCGTCATGGAGCGTGGCCCGTTCGACGCGAAGATCGTTCACGAAGGTACCGTTGAGACTGTCCAGATCTTCGACTACAAGGCGGCCACCTTCAAAGTACACGCGGGCGTGATGGTTCGATACGGCGAGGTTATCGACAGGCAAATCGTTGTCGGGGGAGCGGCCAATGGTCACCGGGCGAGAGCCGATGGGGACTTCCTTCATCAATTTGTTTTCAAACATGAGGCTGAGCTTCGCCATGAGTCTCCTCCCGCGAAGACTTACGCTTTCTTACTCGAGTCGCGCCGCAACCAGGAAAACCAACCTTTGGATTCATCCTCGACTCTCGCGACGATGACGGTGACGTTATCGAGGCCACCACGTTCGTTGGCAAGTTCGACGAGTTTTTGCGCGGCGGCCATGGGAACAGTCTCGGCCTGAAGACAGCCGGCGATTTCGGGTTCGGTGACCATGCGCGTGAGGCCGTCCGAGCAGAAAAGGAGGACATCGCGAGGCATGAGGTCGATTTCTTCGGTGTCGACATCGACTTCAGGATGAGCACCGAGTGCGCGGAGAAGCACGCTCTGCATTTCGCTCTCTTCGGCCTGCTGAGGGGTGAGGATGCCCCGGCGAACTTGTTCGGCGACAAGGGAGTGGTCGTTGGTGAGTTGTTGAAGGCCGCCGGTACGAAGAAGGTAGGCGCGGCTGTCCCCCACATGAGCGATGCCGAGCTTACTGCCATTGACCCAACCAGCGGTGCAAGTGGCGCCCATGCCTCGCTGCTCGGGGTGCTTCTGAGCAGATTGATAGATATTGAAGTTAGCCTGGGAGACGGCGTTGCGGAGGCGCCTGGTTTCCGGGGCCAAATGATCGGATTCGGAACCGCTGAGGGTGACCCCGGTTTCGTCCGTAGCTTCTTTCTCAGTGCAGTACTTGGCGATAGTCTCGACTGCCATGGAACTGGCGATTTCGCCGTGGGCCTCACCCCCCATACCGTCGGAGAGGATGAAAAGGTTGATGTTTTCGAGGATGCGGAAAGAGTCTTCGTTGTTGGTGCGCACGCGCCCCACGTCGGTCACACCACCGCTGACGATCTGCACGACGTCTCCTTCCAAGCTCTTCGTGAGCACAGGCCACACCCCAAGCGCGGACACACAAACCGACCAGTTCTAATCCACGCTAGCAGACGCCTATGCGCTGTGAAAGGCTTTGCGCCCAAGTGATTACCGCCCCCCAGAAAACTGTCCGAACGGACAGCTGGAAAGGATACCCGAAATGGGGGAAAACCCACAGTGGCGACGGAGCGAGTAGGACGAATGGTGAAACACATCTTACGGAGGGCCAGGCAAGTAGCGATGCTTCTGCCCGGGGAAAAAGTCCACTACAATCCATTTGTGCGCCCTCACCCACGCCGTCGAAGAACCGCACTTGCCGGAAGCTTATCGAGGTTAGGTCTACTAGCGTTGTTGGGACTAGCGGGAGGAGTGTGCCGTGCGCAGCAGGCTCCGGCTCCCGGCGGCGCGCGGATTCTACTGTTGCCACGAAGGCTGGTGATCGGAGAAAGAGCAACACTGGCAGTGCTGGACGTGAACGGGCGGCTGACACCGGGGGTGAATGTGGCGTTTTCGTATGGCGAAAAGGTCACAACCGACACGACGGGCAGAGCACGGTTTGTGGCGCCTCTGAATCCGGGCACAATCTATGCGGGGATCGAAGGGCGCAGCGGGAAAGTAAGCGCGACGATCGTTACTCCCGCCGAGATTTCGTCGGCCACGGAGGAAGTCACGGCGGCGCCGCGCCTTGCGACGCTGAGCGACCGGTTTGAGCTGCAGGGGCATGGATTCTGCGGGGACGCGGACACAAACCACGTGACCATTGGGGGGATGCCGGCGTTGGTGCTGGCTTCTTCGCCGGGCAGCCTGATCGTGCTGCCTCCAACCGAAGCAGAACCCGGACCGACGAAGGTGCAGGCGAGCTGCGGGCAAAAAATCGCCGCTTCATTCACGATCGTGTTTGTGAGCCTGGACTTGGAAGCGAGCAGCGGGACGCTGTCGCCGGGCGAGCACCGGGCACTAGCGGTGAGAGTGAAGGGAACCACAGCGAAGGTGATGTTGGAGGCGCGCAACCTGGGAGCGGACGTGGCGGAGTTGGTGGGCGGCGGAATTGTAAAGGCGACCTCGAGCGGCGGGACGGAGAATGTGGCGAAGTTCGAGCTGGTGGGCCGGACGCACGGGAACTTTACGATCTCGATCCGTCTGGTAGCGCCACTGAGCGCGCCGCGGTTGTGAAGAGCGTCTGAACGCCGTGGCTTCGCATACTGGAAGTTCAAGATTCCGGATATTGCAGAGGAGCAGCCAGGTGGCCGCGAAGATTGTTGCGGTAAGTCATGGATTGATTGCGGCAATCCTGGCTTGTTTCGCGACGACAATTCCGCGGTCGCAAGCGCCTCTGGTGTATGGGGCGATGTTGGCGTGTGGCGTGGTGGCGTACGGCTGCTGGGTGCGACACCGGTGGCTCGCCGGGTTGGGTGCTGCGCTGTTGAGCGCGGCGGCGATTGCCGCGGTAATGATAACGAGCAGATTGCCGGGATTTTTCAATCCGGGTGAGAAAACCGCCATTGGAGTCGTAGCGTTTTCAGCCATTGCCCTGGAGGTTGTAACGGTTGTATTAGCGGGAGAACCGCCCGAGCCTACGGACTCTTCTTCCAAGTAATCCCAAAGAAATGACTTCAGGCGGACTTTTTGGCGGCCTTCTCATTGCCCGGAGGAAGAGCAAGTGTGCCCTGGCGTTCGTCGACCACGCCGATGGCGTCGCGATTGTCGAGAAGGTTGTCGAGCGAGTTGGAGGCTTTGTCGAGACGCTTGTCCGCTTCGGCGTAACTAAGGCCGGCATTTTTCAGGTGGGTACCGATTTTCTCGAAGCTTTCGGAGAATTGCTCGACCTGCTTGCGCAATCCGGCGAGGTTGGCCTGGAGGCGCTTGGCGTTTTCTTCAATCTGCATGCCGCGCAGGCCCATGGAGATGATGGAGAGATGCGCATAAAGCGAGTTGGGGGAAACTGGAATGATTTTCCGGGTGCGGCAGTAAGCGTCGGCGGCCTGGCCGCGTGTATCAAAGCTGCGCAAAAGTTCGTAATAGACGGCTTCGCTGGGGACGAACATCAATGCGAGTTCGAGCGTGTCTTCGTCGGGGACGATGTATTTCTTGGCGATGGAATCGGCATGCAGCTTTATGGCGTTGATGAAGTCCTTGCGAGCCTGATCGCCCTCGGTTTCGAGGCGCTGGAAGGCATCGAGTGGGAACTTGGAATCAATAGCCAGGATTTTTTTGTCGCGCAGACGGACGATGGCGTCGACGGCTTCGCCGCTGCGAAAACGGTACTGCAGGGAGTATTGCGAGGGGGCGAGGCAATCTTCGAGTAGACGCTCGAGAGTGGTTTCGCCAAAGGTGCCACGGCTTTTGGCGCCGCCGAGAATACTCTCGAGGCGGGATGCGCTTTCGTGCATCAGATGGCCAGCTTCCTGAACCTGGCCAAGCTGTTGCTGAATCTGGTTAATTTGCTCGCGGGTATTTTTGAGTTCGGTGGACATCGCCGCTTGGGCTTGAGAAGTGATCTGTGAGGTGATCTCGGCGGAATTCTTGGCGCCCTGCTGAACGGCTGTGGTGACGGCTTCGAGGCGGGCCGCGACGTTGGAGGCAATGGTCTGCATGGTGGCAGAAGATTCCGCTTGAGAGTTGGAAAGGGTGAGCAGGTCGCGCCGGAGTTCGTTCATTTGCGCTTCCATCGCGTCGTTTTTCTTCTGGTCCTGAGTGTTCTGGACAAGGATCCAGACAATCAGTCCGACGACGATGAGGGCGAAGAGGACTCCGGCGATCCAAAGCGGATTCATGGCTGCTCCAATCGAGTGGGAGAAAAGGGAAGTCCTACTTTAGCGGAAAATGGGGCGAAAGTGAAGCGAAAACGGGGCAGGGTAGCCGCGTCACGACGAAACTGGCTTCTGGTGACGAACCATGTCTATATGCAACCTCAAGGCGTACACCAGCGAGTTCTTGTTTTGCGGGTATCTTAGGTGGTGCTCAAGGTCAAGTCAACGAAGGCAAGTTGCTTACATGTCGCTGGACGGTGATCGCCCAATGCCTCGCCGTCAATCGGACAGCGTTGCGTGACGTACGGAGCAAAAAGGGGCCCGGGTCAACTGTCGACCGGGCCCCTGGGGCGCCAATTCGCGCCCAATCCGCGACAAAAGTCGCGGTATCTCGTTTCAACGAGCTAACACGGCCCAAAAAGTCAACGCCATCAAAGCACCGAAAAGGACGGTCAGTCCCACGGCGATCTCGATGCTATGGTTACTCAACTTTTCGTGGGCCGAGAGAAATACGCTTTGTGCGGAAAAATGCCGGAAGTGCGGCAGGTAAATATGGAAACCTCTCATGGCGTCCTCCAAACGAGAGCCGTCCGAAGAACCTGTTTCCGCCTGCTTCATCGCACAATGCGCGTGGGCCGTCAAGGACCGCCATCACGAGACTATTTGATTTCCAAGATACCTTGGCCAAGGGACTCAGGCCTTCGGTTTACTGGCCATACCAGCTTTCGCGGATTCGAGACGGGATTCGAGGGAGGCTGCGCGTTCGACGGCTTCGCGGAGGGCTTTCCTCCATTCGTCCTGGGAGTAGGAGCCATCGCCTCGGCGGGCCATTTCCATGCCGAAGGTAACGCCGGCGGAGAATATTTCGACAACTTCGGGGTCGGCAACTACCCAGGCCTCACTCAGGCGGCCTTCCGCTCTCCAACTTTGGGTTAGCCTGGCCTGTTCGGCTTTCATGTCCGCGAAGCTGCTTCTGTGTGCCATGGGCGCATCTCCTAATGGTCCGGGTTGGCCTGCGAGAGGCGTTGCGAACGGGTCTTTCCTTATGGTTAGTTTGTCAGATTCTTTGAAATTGCCCGGAAAAAACGAAGGTCTGCTGCACTTGGAGTCAACCCCTGAATCCGGCTCGATGCTGTGCAGTGAGGGGCATTTCGGCAAGTTGTGGCAGGATGGGCCGGGGGTGAGCTATGGGAGCATTGCTCATCATTACCGGCTCCATGGGTGCTGGGAAGACGAGTGCTTTGGGCGAGGCGTCGGATATTTTGGGGCATCGCGGGACCGTACATGCTGCAATTGATGTGGATGCGCTGGGACTGAGCTATCTGGGCGCGACGGACCGAAACAACGTGGCCATTTATAACAATCTTCGTTCTGTCTGCCGAGACTATGCCGGCCTCGGAGTAACGCGATTTTTGTTGGCGCGGGCGCTGGAAAGCCGTTCGGAACTGGAGACCTGGAGGGACATCGTTTCGGTTGCAGAGGTAAGGGTGTGCCGCCTCACAGCTTGTGTGGAGACGATGGAGGAGCGGGTCAGGATCCGCGAGACCGGCGTGTTGCGGGAGCAATACGTTAGCCGCGTGGCCGAACTGAACGCCATCCTCGACCGCGCGCGGGTCGAGGATTTTTGCGTGAGTAGCGAGAATCTTTCGGTGACCGAAGTTGCTCTCGAAATGCTGACGAGAGCAGGATGGATTTCGGAGTAACGAGCTTCACAGTCGCTGTGTACGGTTCGCGAGCCCTGTGGCTGGCGAATGATGCGGTTCCCCCGGAGCTGAGCTGCGGTGGAATTCCAGGTATGTGGACACTAGGCCCCAAATATAAACTGCGAGAAGAGCCAAAAGGCAGATCGTGCCGAGGCGGACGTAGCGATCCACCAATTGCGTTTCGGGCCAGCCATACATTTCAGTGAGCAGGCTGGGATCAGAAAGATTCACTCCTTCGATCTCGCCGAAGGGAATATCTTCCCACGGGCCGGTCCAAAGCACGAAAACGTGCATGAAGCTGAGCGCGCCGATGATGAGCAATCCCCAACGCAAGCCCCAAGCTTTGTAAAGCGAGCTGTCGCGCGGGGTGTAAAACCCAGCCATCAGAAGCGTGGAAAACACCAACGCTCCGCCATCGCCGCAGAAAACGATCGTTGGTTCGGCCGGCAGCGAGAGAAAGATGACTTGCAGAAGCAATGCCACCGCGGCAGCGCAAACCCATCGCCAGCGTTCCGTTTTCCAGGCATAGAGTGCGCCAAAGAGAATGCCCGCGGTTAGAAGCAGAACGATGAACCAGGAGCGTTCCTGCCCGTGAGGTGTGACCCAGAGCAGCGGGATAGCCCAACGGCCGGTGAACCAGGCGGTGATGGCGTGCCCGCTCTCATGAAGCACCATGGCGAGCATGGCGGCAGCGAGCTGTAAAGGTGTGCGTGCGAGCAAGCGTGCCGCGAGTAACGCCAGCGGAAGCGCGAAAACGCGGCATTTCAATTCCCGGATAGCATCGCCTGGATCAACGAACGGCAACGAGGCTGACAAAGGCTCCGGCGCAAGCGCCACGCAAAAATCTCGTGCAGGTTCGGGTTCGACCGCAGACCGGTAGCGGGAGAAGACAATGCCGCACTTCAGACATTCGGTTGTCTGGAGTTCATGATCGAAGTGACATTTCGGGCAGCGCATTGGTACGCCTAACTCCATTGTATTGGTGCGACGTTCAGCGATAGCGCCAGGAGTGAGGATTGCTGCCGAAACAGGTACTCTCTTCCAGGAGATTTTCTACTTGGACGTAACCTGGTTGGTGGATCGCGACGAGTGTTTTATGGAAGTGGGGCCAGGCGATCGAGCCAGAACTGCTTCTCTTTTGCGAAAGCGTTCCTCATGGTGCCGGTGATTTTTTGAACTTCGCCGACTCCTTGTTGAACGAGGACCACTTTGCGCAGCATGCCGTCCTTGGACGTTAAGTAGAGGGTCTGGTTGTTAGTGGTTTCGTCGACGGTAAAAATAATCACGTCATTGTGGTTTGTGGAGGAGACGTCGAATCCTTGCACATGATTGGCTGAACGGAAGATGGCTTGAAGGACCGGGCATTCCTGTTCACTGGAGAGGCCCAAGAGAGTGGAAATGTGCGGAGGCAACTTCGCGTGAATGCCTTGTTTCGAGGTTGTGTCGACGGCGAGAGCCATCCGTTTGCGGAGGGACTGCGCGGACGAAGGCGCAGTCTGCGCATGCGCAGCGTGTACCTGAGCGAAACAGATAAGAAGAACGAAGACCCAGCGTAAAACCGTCGAAATCGGGCGAATGTGCTCCGGCATTTGCCAGCAATTATAACAGCGAGTGAAAGGAGATGAGAGCGGGACTGGACGCTCCCGGGCGCGAATGAGACTAGAGGTGTTCTGGCCTACTTTGAGCAGGACTTGCTGACCATCTTCACGGAAGTGACGTCCAGGCTGCCGTGTTCGTCATTGGTTTTCTTCATGCCGGCATCGGCGGCGGCGTCTTTGCTCTCTTCCTTCATGTTGTGCATCGTGGAGTTGTTGACGTTTCCCTTGATCGTAATGGTGTGACCGACGTGATCAGCGAGGGCTACCTTGTCACTCTTGATGTCCCAAGTGCTGCCATCGTTGCCGTTGAGAACAAACTTGTCGGAACTGCTGCCTTGGACAAGGCAACCGGTTATGGTGCGAACATCGGACTTGGACTTGCCACTACTGGTGGTGTTCTGAGCCATAGCGACACCGGCGAATAAAAGCAGGCTCAGCACTACTGCGATTCTTGTGATTTTCATACTCTCTCCTTTGGAAGAAAAACACTGCGGGCTGGGCAACTGAGGTCTTCATGGACTGTACCGGGGGAAGCCACGGGAGCACATCGAGGGATTGCTGTAAGTGGAGATTGGGATTCGCGTAGTGACAGGAACAGGAAACCTGCTGGGCGCACCCGGAAAAAAGCCGGGTCTGAGACCCGCCCCTACAGAAAGCCGCAGGGCTCGAAGACTCGCCCTGCGCTACAACACAGCGGAAGCTTATGTCACGACTAGATCGGGACGGCGTACGGGGAGACCGAAACCGTTGGTCAGGCTGCAGCGGTGTTCGAGGATTTGTTGCATCTCTTCGGGGGTGCCGCGGCCGGGAGGAATGTTGGCGACGGCGTCATTGAGCATGGCCCAGGAGATTTCGGAGGCAATGACGCTGTCGCGGGCTTGCGGCACGCCTAGATTCTTGCCGGCGAGGACGGAGCGAGCGAAGACGTCGACCATTACATCGAGCTTCTTGTCGTTGAACGGAGCGGTCTTGTGGACGGTGTTATGGACGCCAAACAGTTCGACGGTGGCATCGTTAAAATTGTGCGACATGCGCGCGACGCCCTTGGTGCCGATCGCGTCGACGTAGCAGTTGTAAGGCTGCTCCTGCGCCAGATGACCGTAGATGAACCCTTGCGTGATGTCGAAGACCACGCCGTTGACGAATGTGCCGTGCGCCTGAACCCACCAGGGATCTTTGTAGTTCCACATGCGAAGGCCTTGGGCGTGCCAGGTCTGATATTCACTCTGTGCGTACCAGCGAGCCACGTCGACGTAGTGCATGCCGCAATCGTGGAAAGGCGGGCCCTCGGGATCGTGGCCCTCAAGCGGCATATGCCCAGGTGTCATGTGGCAGATACGAATGACGGCGAGGTCGCCGATTTCGCCCTGCGCGATGAAATTGAGAATTTCCTTGTGATACCAAGCGTTGCGGTTGAAAAGATTGACGGCGATGAGGCAATCGCTGGCTTCGATTTCGCGGACGAGGTGCCATTCGGTTTTTACGTCGGCGGCGATAGGCTTTTCCGCAAGGACGTGTTTGCGCGAAGCGAGGGCTTGGCGGATCTGCTGCGGACGGGCGTCGGCGAGGGTGAACAGGCCGACGACGTCGATGGAGGGGTCGGCGAAGATGGCGTCGGGTGCTTTGTAGATTGCTGCGGTCGGAACATTTTCCGCGGCAAGATGACGGGCCTGGCCGCAAATATCGTAGATGGCGGCGACTTCCCAAAGGTCGTTATCGAGCATCGCGGACACAAAACCGCGACCCATCCTGCCATAACCGAGGATGCCTGCTCTGAGCTTGCGCATGGGGCGACCAGAACTATGGTAGGAGGAAGCGGGCCAGGGGACCGTGATAGTGGTCACAGGGTCTGGGAACGCGTCGGCGCTGAGTTGAAGGACCTGGCCCCGGGATTGTGGACGAGTCTTAGGAGAGAAGATCAGCGAGGTCAGGCCCGGAGATGGGCGCCCGTGGGATTCGACAGCGAAGGAGTTTGTAGCGGAGCTTGGCCAGTCCGCGAAGGCCGGGGCCGCGTTGGGCGAGCGGAATGAGGCGGGATGCGCGGTCGGCCAGTCGCGATCTGTGCGCGGCGAAGCGAGCGGAATCGGATGGGCGAAATTGCGACCAGGCGATCGAGTGAACAAAACCAGAGGGGCCGAATTGAGGATTCCGCAGGATGTCATCGACAAAAACGCGAATGGGTCCCGGGAAGTCGTTCAGAGAATCGTGAAGAGCGACGACGGCGTTGGGTTGGAGGAAACGGGCAAATCCGTCGAAGTCGGCCTTAGCGCCTGCATAGGTGTGGTCGCCATCGATCCAGAGGAGACGGATGGGCCGTTGCCAGGTGCGAGCGACATCGGTGGAGAATGCGCGATGAATTTCGACGTGCTGTTCGACCTTAGCGGAGCGGAGCGAGAAGAGGAAATCGTCGTAGGTGGAGGGCAGAGAGCCCGGTGCCGCGCCGGTGGAGAGTTCATGCGTGTGCGGGTCTATGGAAATGACGGAGCCAAGACCGTAGTGCGCGGCGACTTTGGCGAGCATTACCGTGGAGCGGCCCTTGAAACTGCCGATTTCGACAATTGCGCCTTGTGCGGAAATGCACGCGGCAAGTTCGCCGAGGAAGCGCGCTTCGTTTTCGAGAAGAAAGCCGGGGACGTTTTGTGTCACGAGCCAGGCGTGATGGACGACTTGATCCAGGTCTTGCGGCAGTGCGTTCACGTATCGGCCTTGTGTGCTGCAAGCGTCGGCAGCAACAGTATAACCGTCAAGAGGCTGCGACGAATGTGATAGATGCGAGGCTTGACCCTGCAGTGGGCAGAGAGTAGATTTGCGGGCGATTCCCGTTTCCCTCTGCCACAAGAAAAAAAACAGGTCGATCCTCAGGAGGCGAAGATGAGTGTGCTGATAGCTTTGTGGTTACCGATTTTGTTGGCGGCGGTGGTGGTCTTTATCGCAAGTTCGATCATGCACATGGTGTTGCCGTATCACAAGAGCGACTATAAGAAACTGCCGGACGAAGAAAAAGTGCTGGCGGTGTTGCGCAGCGCAGGGCTGGCGCCGGGGCAGTACGTTTTCCCTTTTTGCACGCACCAGGAGATGAAGAGCCCCGAAGCACAGGAGAAGTATAAGACGGGGCCTGTGGGGTTCATGGTTGTGAGGCCGAGCGGGGTGGTGCAGCTCGGGAAATTTTTGGGGATGTGGTTTCTGTTTTGTGTAGTCGTTGGAGTTTTTGTGGCGTATCTGACTGGGCACACCGTCAAACCAGGAGCGAATTACTTGCAGGTGTTTCGGGTGGCGGGAACGGCGGCGTTTTTGGCGTATGGACTGGGAAATTTGGCCAACGGAATCTGGAAGGGGCAGCCGTGGGGCGTGACGATTAAGGAAGTGGTGGACGGGCTCGTTTATGGGTTGTTGACGGCCGGAGTTTTTGGGTGGTTGTGGCCGCGGTGAGAAGAGAGTCGACAGTTCACAGTCAACAGCTCAGGCAACGGCGAAGTCTGGAATTGGCTGAACCGGCTGAGATCGCGGTGAGGTTTAAGTTGAGATCCTTCGTCGCACGAGGCGCTCCTCAGGATGACAAACCTTTTATCGTGAAATGTAACGGACGGGTCTAAGGGTTCGCCGCTACAGAAAGAAAAAAGGCCCGGGGAAGATCCCGGGCCTTTCTTGTTGCCTGAAATACGCTGCTCTCACATAACCAAAACGAGAAACGCCAGCACGAGGTTGGCGCTCCCGGGCTACCAGTTGAGCTTGAGGGCGAATTGGAACTGCCGCGCGTCGGCGGCGGAAGTGGGCTGGCCCGCGAAGCAGGTAGAGCCCGCCGTGGGATCGCAGAGCTGGTTCACAGCGATGATGTTGGTGTGGTTGAAGAGGTTGAACATGTCGGCGATCAAGTCAAGGCGAAGGCGTTCACCGAGTTGGATGCCCTTGGAAACGCGAAGGTCGAACTGGAAGAAGTTGGGCATCTTGAACTTGTCGCGGCTGAGGTCGCCCGTGCAGCCATAAGGTGGAGTGACGCCGGGAATGGTGTAGGGCTGGCCGGCATCGGTCCAGCAGGTCTGGCCGATGCCGAAAGTGGCGCCCTTGATGTAAGGGGAAGTCGTGCCGCCGCTGGATTGCGGGCGAATTTCGGAAGCGCCGCCGTCGAGCAAGGTATCGGATCCGGTGATGATATTGAAAGGCCGGCCGGAAGACCACTCGACAAGAGGTGCGAGAGTCCAGTTGCTGAGGAAGTTCTGCTTGAAGCCCTGACCAGAAATGGAAGGCGAGGACTGAAAGACCGCGCTGGTCACCCAACGGTGACGCTGGTCGTTGACCGAATCACCCTTTTCATATTGAGGGAAGCGGCTGTCTGCCGGCTCGAGTGTGGATTGCAGGTCGGTGCCGTTATCGAGCGAGTGCGACCAGGTGTAGCTCGAAAGCAAGGTGAAATGCTTCGAGAAGCTTTTCTCCAGGTTAATGGTAAGAGCGTTGTACCAGGAGCTCGCGTCAGATTTTTGGGTATCGACGCTGAAATAAGGTGCGGGTACGCCAAAGCCGACTGGAAAACCGGCGGCGCCTGCAAGAGTCTGCTGCACGCCATAACCGCACGCGAACGGATTGGGATTGCCAAGGCATTGCGGCGAGGCGAGCCCGACAGCCGTGGCGAATGACGGGTTGGGACCAGATTTGCGGAAATAATTGAAGAACGCAGGGGTGGCGACAAAGCCGACGGGAGTGCCGCCGCAATCCGGTCCAGTAAAGCCCAATCCCAGAAAGCCGGGAGCGAGGAGCTGGGTTGGCGATGCAGCGTAGAGAACGCTGCCGCCACCGGTGGTGTTCGACGCGGGCAGTCCGCCGCACGAAGTGTTTATGGTGGTGGGCAGCGCGACGCTTAGAGGATAGCCGCCGGGCTGGGCGGCTCCAATTTCCTCGGCTTTCTTTTCGTTCGTGGTGAGAAGTTGCGGGTTAACGGTGTTGATGTCGACGGGGCGATTCAGGTGGATGCCACGGGTCCACTGATAGCCGCCACTAATTTTCCAGGTGCCCGCGATTACGCGTTCAATGGTGAGATTGGCCTGTTGTGCGTAACCGTATTTGAAATTCTTGTCCACGGGCAAGGTAAAGGGAAGAATCGGCAAGGGGAATCCCGCGGTCAGATAGTTCTGATTCGCGAAGAGAGAATCGGATGGGTAGGGATTAAAACGCTGCTGATCGGGCAGGTAGTACATGCTGGGGAATCCCTGCGGGACAGAATTGGCATTGAGCACGCCTTGGAAGATGGACGAGCCGTTGAGATTGAGGGGCGAGTCCTGGCCGTTTCCGCAGACGGGAACTAACGTGAGCAAGCCGCAAGCAGAAGGGCTACCTCCGGAGCTGATGAGCTGGACGGAACGCCCGCCATCGGCTGTAACCGAGTCGAATGCGATGGCGAGGAGAGGGTGATCGTAGAACAGACCGTAGCCGGCGCGCACAACGGTTTTGCCGTTACCTTTTGGATCCCAAGCGATGCCGATGCGGGGAGCGACATTGTTGTAGTCGCGCGGAATGCCTTCCTGCACGCCGAGAGCGTTTTCGGCGGCGGCGTTGATGGAGGTAGCCGGCGCAAACAGAGGAGAGAGCTCGAGATCATAGCGGACGCCGTAGTTCAGCGTAAATTTGGGCGTGATGCGCCAGGAGTCTTGGGCGAAAAAGGCGATCGGAATATTGTCGAAAGGTTGATGGGACGAGCCGATGCCTTGAATGTAGGTGGTAGGAAGGCCAAGTCCGTAAGACTGGAGAGCGGTCGTACCCGGCAACGAAATTTCGCCTGGGGAACAAGCACCGGTATGTGGCCCAGTCGCCGGGCTGAAGCAGTCGGGCAAACCGAAGGTGGAGGCCGTGAGGCCACCGAAGTTGACGTCGCCGCCAAAGTCGAGTTCAAAAATCTGCGGCTTGCTGGAGCGCAGTTGGATCAAATTAAAATCCACACCGACTTTGAAGGTGTGGCGACCGTGCGAGATGGTGCCGGCGTCGGAGAATTGGTAGCGGCGCTCGATGCGATCGACGGTGGAGTAAGGTTCGCGGCCAAAGTAAGCATAACCGGGGATATTGACACCGATGTCGGCTCCGGTGCCGCCGCCTGTCGAGGAATAGTCCAGCGGGGAATAGCCAAAGTGAACGCCGCGGCGAGCGAACTGGAAGCGGAATTCGTTGAAGGCGGTGTCCGAGAGAATGGTGTCGTGTTGAAATGTGGCGTTGACGTCGCGATAGTGGCTGGAGCCGACGCGGGTGCCGGCGTTTTGGCCATAGGTCTGATTCTGGGAAGTGGACTGGATGCCATCGACGTTAGAGGGGGAAACGCCGACGCGAATGAAAGAAGTGTTGCGGGTGTTCCAATGCTGATCGAGCCGGGCGGACCAGAGGCTGGTCTTTTCCATGACGGGGAAATTTCCGCGGATCGCATTCAGGGCGACGAAAGAAGAAGGAAGCGGTGCGACCTGTTCGCCAATGGCGCTACAGGTCATGAGATTCACTGTCTGACCTGGAGGGCAAGCCACAGGTACGGGGAATTGCGCGCCAGGTCCAGGGTTGAGAAGGCCCCCGGTGAGGCCAGCGGCAACGGCACCGTAGTCGAGACGATTGGTGGCGACGCTCGACGCGGAACCCATCAAAGTAGCGTAGGACCCGGCCAGTTGCTGGATTTGCGCGGCTTCCGGTGGAGGCGCGGCGGCAGCGGCCTGGAGAAGTTGGCCGACCGCAGTGGCCTGGTCGGAAGTGAGCTGCAAGCCCTGCAACTGACATCCGCCGCAATTAAAGGGTGCGAGGCCGAAGTTACCCTGACCAATGCTGGAGAACCCCGTTTCTTCGCGCTGGGTGTATTCGTAGGAGAAGAAATAGAAGGTTTTATCTTTCTTCAGCGCGCCACCCAGGGTGATTCCGGCTTGCACACGGGTATAAGCCTGCTTGATGGGATCGAGATCGCCCGTGGCTGGATCGACCTGAAACGAGAAGGGGTTCCGCGCCTGGAAAGCCTTGTTGCGGAGAAAACCATAGACGTCGCCGTGAAAGTCGTTGGTGCCCGATTTGGTGACGATGTTGACGACACCGCCGCTGGCACGGCCATATTCGGGGTTGTAATTGCTGAGAATCATCTGGAATTCTTGAACGGCTTCCTGGGAAACGGTGGAGCGGATGCCGTTGACGGAATTGTCGACGGCGTCAGCGCCATCAACGCTAACCATATTGCCGCGAGCGCGGGCGCCACTAATGGCAAGGCCGCTGTTCGGGGCGGGACCGATGGCGTTGGAATTGTCGCGGGTGACTTGCGAGTTGGTCAGCGTGAAATTGATGTAATTGCGGCCGTTGATGGGGAGATTGTCGATCTGCCGCTGGTCGATGGTCTGAGCACTTTCGCTGCGGGTAGTCTCGATGGGAGCGGACTCCGTGGTCACGGTGACAGTCTGGGAAGTGGTGCCGAGGGTGAGCTTGATGTCAAGCGTGGCGGTCTGGCCGACGTTGAGACGGTAAGAGGGATTTTCGTAGGCGGCGAAATTGCTGCCGCCATCTACGCGAATCTTGTACTCACCGGGCACGATTCCCGCGACGGTGTAGCGGCCTTCCTCGTCGACGGTGACGGTGCGTTCGCTGCCGGTGACGGCACTGGTGAGAGTGATGCGTGCGCCGCGAACAGCTCCACCCTGCTGATCGGTGACGACGCCACTAAGAGTTGCGGTGTTGATTTGGCCGAGTGCTGCGTTCGAAGCCAGCAGACACATTGCGAATAAAACCACACCCAGAAACAGCAACCCCCTCCGTTGCATGCGACTTCCTCCTTGAGTGACTGCTATACCCAGCCCAAAAGAAACCACGAACCCAGCCGCTCTCCGAGCGGTGGCGAGTAATGCCGCCAAGCACCTGTGATGGATATGATTAGTAGGCTTGTACAGCAAAGCCCAGGTCTTTGCAACTGTAAACCGGGTCAAGTGAATTTGGAAAATCGATACAAGGCGCCAGTGCTCAACCGGTTATGGGCAATCGCAGGCCAGACTGCGCGTTAACGGCAGATCGCACGGGGCTGGAGGGGAAGACTAGTCCGTGATTTTGAAGAATTGCCTCCATGCCACTCTACCGTCGATTTCGATATCGACCCGATAAATGCCCGGTTGCAAATTCGCAATCGGGAATTGCCATAGACGCTCTGACAGTTGACCGCGGGTGACCGAGAGTTTTTCGGGGTTTCCCATGGCGAGTGAGTGATTGTCGAGGTCATAGAGGTGCATGGCAATTGTGGCTTTGAAATTCTCGGAATTGGCGAAGTGCATGAGCACGCCTGCGATATTGTCACTGCGACGGAAAGTGACTTTAAGGTCGCGTTCGCCGGGAGTGAATTTCTTGCCCTTAATGGCTTGACCCTGGCTGAGCATGCCGAAGAGTATGTATTTGGAATTGGTGACGGGCACCATCATGTCACCCTGGTCCCAGACGTCCTGAAGGGTGGAGGCAGAGGAAGGGAGCGACTTCGGAAGAAGGACAGAAGAAACGGCGATACCGCCAGTGCTGGCAAAAGTAGCCTCAGAGGCATCCGCCTGGGATTGCGAAGCGTAACCATTCAGCAGGGAGTCCGGTAAAGCGCCGCCCAGGATCCCAATCACTTCGCCGAGATCATTGAAAAGAGGGCCGCCAAGAGAGACTGAGTCATAGACGCCGGAGATGTCGATTCGTTCACCGTAGGCGGCCGGTGCTTTGGAACCCACAATCTGGCCATCGGAAAGAATTCGCGTTCCATCCGATCTGGTGTTGAGCCAAGTGCAGTGGTCACCGATGTTCCAGGTTTTGGAGTCGGAGAGGCGGAGGCCGTTGGCGGATTTCAGATCGGTGGAAAGCAGTGCCCAATCCTGGTGGCGATTCCAGGCGACAACGCCGGGATGCTCGATGAATTTGCCATCGCTGGCGTGAAGCCGCAGGGCGGTGGCGCCTTCGATAGAGCGAAAAGATGTGACGACAACGCCCTCTTTGAGAAAGAAGCCGGAGGCTTTGCGGACCAACCGGCCCTTATCGTCGAGTTTCTCGATTTCGACGGTGGCAGCGATCGCTTGGCGGTACATCTCCGCTGGAGTGGGGATGGGACGAGTCTTTTCGAGATCGGCTGGCTTTGCGGCAGCAATGATTTGAAAGGTGATGGAACCGGCAATCTCACCGTCCACTTTGCTCTCGAATACCCAGCTTCCCGCCGGCGAGCTTTCCGAAAGAGGAACTTTCCAGAAGCCTGCGAATCTGGGTTGTGTGGCGGTGTAATCGAAACTAGACATGGTGGCGAATTCGTTGTTCGGGCCGCGCACATTGCCCTCACAGTGGTGCGCGCCTTTGGCGCCTTCCCACTCGAAATACACGATTACTTCGCGGTCGTCTGGCACGTAAAACGTGGTGCGTGGCTCGGTCATCACAAAAGTGCCGTTGCGGGCTTCCCCTTTGGCGCCGATCACCGAACGAACAACGTGAACCTGGGGGCCCGCCGCGGCGAGTCCGCCGACCTGTTGGGCACAGGCGGGGAAACACGGGATAAAAGCAACGAGGACAGCAGCAAACGTCGGGCGAATCGATCTGAAGGCACGTTTACAGCAGTTGAGCATCGAGCTACACCTCCAGCGGAAGACTGAAATTCGTTTGCGCAAATTGTATGAAGCGAAATGCCAGAATTCTCACGAGATTATAACCGAGGTAATAAAGGCAGCCCGCAGCTAACTGGAACGCGATCCGATGATGCCTTGGACCCGGCTCAAGCTTGCTCGGTGATCTAGTCGGCGACCAAGGGCTTGCTGTTGGCCTGACGTTCCTTCCAGGCTTTGAGAATTGTTGCTGCGGCGATGAGAATGGCCGTAGCGGCGTTGGTCAGCGTGACAGCCTGGGCATGCGACAGGATGCCGTAAGCAAGCCACATCAAAACGCCGCCGAAATAGAGACTCAACATTCCGTAGGACAGATCACGTCCGCCCTGTTTGTAAATCTTGACCAGTTGCGGAACAAAAGCGAAGGTGGTGCAGAATCCTGCAATCGCACCCAAGATTTCCACCCATTGCGGGTAAGGCATACTTCGTCAGTCTCCTGGTGAGTCCGAAATCCCAAGAATCCTAGAACCATGGTCGGCGCAATTTGCGAGCTGATGTTTTGCAGTCCTCATTTTATCAATCGCGCCGGGACTGGCTAATGCTAACGATTCGATATGTTGCATTCGTGAATGAGATGTGAAGAAAGGCCCGTTGTGCTCTTCAGTGCAACGGCCCCAGAAGCAATCCGGGCAGGAGTTGGGAGCTATTGTATATACCTTGACACGTATATGCGCGGTGGAGTATGTAAAGAGTATGGAATCCGCTTTCGAAGTCATTGCCGAGCCGAACCGCCGCGCGATTCTGGGCCTGCTCTTCTCGTCGCAGCAGTCGGTGGGAGAGATCGAGCGGCAACTTCATATGCCGCAACCGACCGTGTCGAAGCACCTGAGGGTGCTGCGTGAGGCCGGATTTGTGGAGGCCAGGGTGGACGCACAGCGCCGCCTGTACCGGTTGAGGCCCGAACCATTGCGGGAGGTGGACGCTTGGCTGGCTCCGTTCCGGCGGTTCTGGTCCGCTCACCTCGACGCGTTGGAGCGCCATCTTGACCGGATGGATGATTTCCCGCCAGTAAAAGGGAAGGCAACGAGAAGGCGGCGCGGCGTAAACCGCGGACAGAATAAAGGAGAAACGAAATGAAAATCAGGTTGACGAGCGTGTACGTGGACGACCAAAGTAAGGCGCTGCGCTTCTATACGGAAGTGCTGGGCTTTGCGAAGAAGTCCGATTTCAGTCAGGGTCCGTTTCGCTGGCTGACGGTGACGTCGTCCGAAGAGCCGAACGGCACTGAGTTGCAGTTGGCGCTGAACAACAGTCCGGCAGCCAAAGCGTATCAAGATGCGCTGTTTCAACAGAACCAGCCCGCGGCAATGTTTTTCACCGAGGATGTGAAAGCGGATTACGAACGGATCAAGGGCCTGGGGGGAGAGTTCACGATGCCGCCGACTGCTGTGACCGGTTCCACGATCGCGATGTTGAAGGACACCTGCGGCAACCTGATCCAGCTTACGCAACTGGCGCGTTGGTAAGGCGCCGCTCAGAACAAGTTCATGACGAACGATCGCGCAAACTACACACCGGGCCCGGCAGGCGGGGCGCAGGTGCGAAAAGACGGAGAAAACTGGACGCTGATTCTCGTAAGAGAGCTGCGTCATTCGCCGGAAAAAGTGTGGCGGGCGCTGACCGAGCCGGAGCATTTGCGCGAGTGGGCGCCGTTCGACGCAGACGGGAGCCTCGATACGGCCGGAACGATGGTGAAGCTGACTACAGTAGGGGCGCCGACGCCGCGGATTTCGGTGACGACGGTGACGCGCGCAGACGCTCCCCACGCGCTGGAGTACAAGTGGGGTGGCTTCAAGATGCGGTGGGAACTCGAAGCCCTTGCGGAAGGCACACGCCTGACACTGTGGACCAACATCGGAAACCGCTTTATCGCAATGGGTGCTGCGGGTTGGCACATTTGCTTCGACGTGCTGGATCGGCTACTCGCCGGCCGCCCCATAGGGCGCATTGTCGGTCCAGACGCCATTAAGTTTGGCGGTTGGCGGCGGTTGCACGAAGAGTACGCTCAACAATTCGGCGTTGAAACGCTTAACTGGCCGCCGACCGCAGCGCAAGAAAAGTGAAGCGAGGCGCATCACACGCCCTAGCCTGGAAGGAGTAGAGCACATGACGCAAACCGCAAACATAGCAACGAGCAAGAACCAGGGCATTCCGCGTTGGGTGTTTCGTTGGATTCATATTGTGCTGAGCATTCCGATCATCGGTTACATCTATAGTCCGTTCGATCAGATTCCGAATTACGCGCCGTTGACGCGATTTGTGTTCGTTCCCATCCTGGTTCTTTCCGGGTTATGGATGTGGAAGGGGCACGTGGTCCGAAGACTTTTTTCGAAGAGATCGGTGAATGGCAGCGGTTCGTACGCGAACTCCTGATGCTCCGGGCGGACTAGGCTGTACGGCGACAAGAGCGTCCAAGCAACTCGTGGAGGAATATATGGAATCTGCTTCGGTATTTATCGATCAGAGGATCAAGGAGTTGGGGGACTGGCGGGGAAAGATGCTTGCGAAGGTGCGCGACATCATTCATAAGGCAGACCCGGAAATTGTGGAAGAGTGGAAATGGAGAGGAGTTCCAGTGTGGTATCACGGCGGTATCGTCTGCACGGGCGAGACTTACAAAGACGTCGTGAAGATGACATTCGCGAAGGGAGCCGCGTTGAAGGACCCATCCGGTCTATTCAACTCCAGCCTGGATGGAAACGTCCGCCGTGCGATTGACCTGCGTGAGGATGAGAAGATCGATGAAGCCGCGTTGAAAGAATTGATTCGCGCGGCAGTGGCACTCAATGTGAAGGGAAAGAGCAAAGCTAAGTCCACGAGCAAGAAGCGGACCAAATAGGCCCACAGGAATCAATCCTGCCGGTGGGATCGCAACAAATCAGGTGGAGAGGTATTTCTGGACGAGCTTGCGGAGTCGTTCGCGGTCTTCGTCTTTCATGTGGACGAATTCAACCCCGTTGCCGTTGGGGCCGACGTTGCGAACGATTGCAGTGGAATGAATCTTGCGCAGGCCGGATCGAATTTCAAGCTGGATGGAGTCACCAGGGTTCAGGCGATTCGAGGATTCGACGAAGGCGCCGCCGAGCGAAATGGTTTTAATGCGCGCCATGCTCATGGTTTGCTGCGCGCCGATTTGCGCACGAAGGGGCGACTCGAGAGGGATGCGAGCATAGCGGCGCGGGATGACGAAGTTGCCGAGGGGTGGCGCGGCTGGTTCAAAGGCCGCGCGAGCGCGTGCGGAATGCGGGCCTTCTTCCATCAGTGCGAGAGCGTCTTGGGCAGCGGCTCGAAGACCACCCGGTTCGACATAGGTAAGTCCTTCACGTTTTCCCGCGAGTTGATGCAGAAGTTCGGTGGCCTCGGTGGCACGGAGGCGGCCAAGGGCTTCAATGGCTTTGATGCGGACGAATTGATCGCGCAGAGTTTCATGTTCGCCTGCTGCAATCTCCATGAGGAGGGGCACGGCGGTATTTTCCTGGCCGATACCGATTTGATCGAGCATCATGGGCACGACTAACGGATGGGCGTCCTGAAGAATCGCGGAGAAAACGAACGCGGTGCTCTGCGCCGAAGGTGAATTTGCTGGACGGGAAAGTTCGCTCACGGCGAGGTCCTGAAGATTCCATTCCCAACTGGCCATGGCGCGGGTAAGGCCGCGCAGCAGGCGGTCGGGGTCCGCGACGGCCAACATACGGATGGCCGCGCTGACGCGTTGACGGCGAGCCTCAAAGAGGCGCGTTTCCAGAACTGTGAGAACGGGGACACCGATGGTGCGAAGTAGCCGCGCCATCGGGGCGAGCATCTCAGGGCCGCGGGGGTCAGTGAGCAAAAGCGTGAGGCGATCGAGCAAGCGGTCGGGATCGCGCTGGAGCAGACGAGGAAGAGCAGGATCGAGCGGACGGTTGGCGATGGCCGCGTCGACCAGAAGCATCCAGCGGTCGTTGGCGACCAGGCGGTGACCGAGGGCGGTCATGTGCTCGTGTTCCGAATCGTGGGGCAGGCGTTCGAGGCCGACGAGAATATTTTCGAAGCCGATGAAGTCTCCGCGGGTAACGGCGATGCGGCCGAGGGTTTCCAGAAACGCGGCAAGAAGGGCGCTGGTTTCCGGTGCATTCTCTTTCGCCAGCGTGTTCATGGTGAGCTTGTTGAGTTCTTCCGGTAGTTGATTGGGCCAAAGCGATTCGAGGAGGTGTGTCAGATCGCCGAGACCTGCGGCAACCGTGCGGCGGGCGGTCCCATC
Source organism: Dongiaceae bacterium (assembly GCA_035499255.1). Taxonomy (GTDB): domain Bacteria; phylum Acidobacteriota; class Terriglobia; order Acidiferrales; family UBA7541; genus Acidiferrum. Next base: position 22,229 of record DATJZF010000037.1, read on the forward strand.
GGAATGCTCAAGGCGGCGCGCGTAGTTCAGGAGAATAGTGCGTGCTTCGCGACGAGGAGCTTCGGCGCCCGCTTCTACGAGTTGCGCCAGCGTTTGCCGAACGACAGCTATGGGAACACACCAGATTTCAGGCCCGCGGAGCACAGAAGACTTTTCACGAGGAGCAAGCTCAAGCCAGAAACGCTCGATGAGCTGCTCGCGCTGTCCGTCGTTAGCCCAAGCCGAGGCAAGCGACGAGAAATGTTGTGACGAGTGAGGGCCGCGGTATTCGCCGGAAGAGACAATCTCGTCGGCAAGCTGGGTGAGCATTGGGCGAACACCGATGGGCGCGAGCGCGCCGTCGGCAAATTCCGTGGTCATCAACTCGAGAACCAGCGACTGCGATAGACGTTTGAGATAAAGCTGGGGAGCTTCGCCCTCCAGGGGGCCGAAATGATTCATGGCGCTGAGCAGCATGCGCACGGTATCGCGCGAGGCGCTGGCCATTGAGGCGTGAATAGCACGTGCGGCTTCTTCGGGAGCAAGACCGCGGGCCACTTCCATGGGAGGAGTAAGGCGGCCGATCAGGCGAAGTGTTTCCGCGACTTCGGCGCGTTGCGGTGCGCGAATCGGAGCGTCGATGGCGTCCTGAGGTTCATTCCCACCATAGGCGACGAGAGCAGCGATGAGGCTGGCCAAGACGGAATCGACTTTGCGTTCCGTCATGGTATTGATCTGGATTCCTTCCACACGGCGCTCCCGGAGACGTGCTGACCAGCCGCCGAGCTGGAGGCGTTTGGCCGACTCTTCCGAGTTTAGCAAGCTGGAGTGGATGAGTTGTGCGAGCGTGTCTAATTCGCCGACATGAAATTTTGCACTGAAGTACAGGGTGTGGATGCCAGCCCGTTGCAGGTCCGTGGCCAGCGCATGGAATTCGCCGCGGGCGTCGGGGAGATGGCTGTCGCTCAGTTGCGGAACAACGATGCCGCCCCGCTCGATGCGGACCTCAAGACCGTTCAGCTCTGTGGCGGAGTTGCGAAGAGTGTCATACGCCTGATCCAGGTTGTCCAGCACACTGGGGTGCGTGGCATTATAAAGGCGACTGGCGCGCAGGAGGAGTTGAAAACAGCGCAGGGATTGCGACACCTGATTCAGGAGGGGGTCTATATAGGACGGACGCTCGCGACGAGTTGCAAGCGCGGGGGTGGCATTGGGGCCGGTGGCGGAAGAATTGGATGACTTCCGCGTGATCTTTTCGTCTCGAAGTGCAGCTGCGTGCAAAACCAAGTGTGCATCCTCAGGTCCAGCGGGTAGGGGCTGGACGGCTGCCAGAACGGTTGGTTCCGGCGGGAAGAAAGACGACGGCCGGGCAGCCAATCTGGCACATTAATCATGGTTGGGGAGGCGAAAAAGGGACATAGTACGAGGGGGCTGCAGTGTATACAAAAAGAGCACATTTAAGGGTTTTGTTTGGTTGTGATTGTGGGCGTTGCGCCTTTGTTTCGCTGTACGGCGCAGGTTTTGCGGGAATTTGGAGTGAGAGACGGTGATTTCGGTAGGGGAAACGCGCGCCTCAAAAACCGGGCGCGGGAGTGGACTCGCGACAGCAGGCCAAGCTATTTGGGATGAAGAGTCTCGGTGACGCCGACCGTGCCGCCTTCGCTAGCCTGCACCATGTGCTTGGCGACCTGATAGCCGTTGAGCTGGAGCGCGATAATGTGTGTGCCAGAGGGAATTTGGACGCGAGCTGGTGTGAGCTGATTGGTGGGCTCTCCGTCGACGAAAATATCGGCGCCCTCAGGAGTGGAACGCACCTGAGCCCAAGCTACGTGAACCTTGTTCCGTTCCTTCAAGTCAGCTTCCAAAGTGGTTTGACTGTTTTCTTTGACCTGGACGTGGCTGGAATAGGGTTCGAAACCGTTCAGACGAATCACGAGATCATATTGACCCGGGCCGAGGGGGAGGGTCACCGGAGTCTGGCCCGGTTGTTTGGCACCATTGATAAAGACGTCCGCACTCGCGGGATGGCTATTCACGAAGAGTCCTTTGGCGACGGCCTCGAGATGGAGTTTTTGATCCTGGGTTTCATTCGGATAGAGCTGAAGAGCAGTCTGAATGGGGAGATAACCGTCTTTACGGATTTGCAGGCTGTACTCGGAAGGATCGACGTTGTTGAAGCTGCACGGGGTCTGGCATTCGAAGAGTCTTTGTCCGCCGGGACCAATGAGAGCGGCGTTGGCGCCCAGTACATCCGTCACCACATGGAGAGCGCTGAGACCTTTGTGAGGGAGGGGATGTGCTCCGTTGTCGGAGGCCTCCGCGGAGGCGACAGGCACATCGTCGTAAATGATGTCATCGACCACGCGAACGTTGGAGGGCGCGTTGCGCATGAACTTGAGAAGGCCGGCATATTCGGCAGGGCGCAGGTTGCCGGTGAGCGTAATAGTGTTGCTGGAAGCGTTCACCTTCACGCGACCGGTAAGCGACTTGTCCGCGATGACCTGTTCGATCTGCCGCTTGTAATCGGCGGCAGCCGCAGAGACAGGTGGTTCAACTTTCTTGGAAGGCGGCGGCGTGACCGGCATAGCTACTGCAGGTTCGGAAACCGAAGGTTCCGTGCTGTCCGGGGAAGTTTGCGTATTGGAAGAAGAGGGATCGGTTGCCGCCGGGTTTGCGGGTGCCGCGATGGTCACGGCGTCGTTCCGGGCAGGCACTGTCGCTGACGCCGATGCGGTGCCTGTTGAGACAGGTTTCGCGACGGCGGGCAGCGGGTCTGGCTTGGTTTGCAACTGCGATGCTTTGTTTCGTTCGCGGACGGCCTCCCACTCAGGGCGAAGCCGGTTCACGCCGTAAGCGATGACGCAGACGAGGAAGATTGCCGCGAGAACTGTGGCGAAGGTAGTGGTTCTTCTGGAAGGTTCCTCAACGGGAGGTAGCGGGCCAGTACGGCGAACCGCGGGTGTGTGCGAGGGGCTGGCAGTGCGATTTTGCAAAGACTGGAGATTAGCGGCCGCGGCTGCGTCGTCGTAAAGAGAACGAAGGGGGGTAGTCGGCGTGGAGAAAGGGCCGCCTGAACGGGGAGAGATGAGGGTTGTGTCGGGATTGCGCTCGGATCCGCCAAGCGCTCGATAATTGCGAAGATCTTCGAGCATTTCGCGGCAGGATTGGTAACGGGCTTCGGGTTCCTTGGCAAGCGCGCGGAGAACAATTTCGTTGAGGCCAGGATGAATCGAAGGATTTAACTGGCGCGGGGGAATGGGTTCTTCGTTAACGATTTTGTAGATGACCGTGGTGATGCTCTGGCCAGGAAAGGGTTTCTCGCCCGTGAGCATCTCGTAGAGCACAACACCAAGAGAGAAAATATCCGTGCGGCCATCGATGGGTTTGCCCTTGACCTGTTCGGGGGACATGTAGGAGGGCGTGCCCATGACGTGGGTGGTCTGCTGGACGGTGCCCATTTGCAGAATTTTGGCGGTGCCGAAATCGGTGACCTTGACGATATCGTCGGCAGTGAGCATCAAGTTGGCAGGCTTGATGTCGCGGTGAACGATGTTGCGCTCGTGGGCGAAAGCGAGAGCGCTGCAGGTTTGCTCAAGAATGCGAATCACGCGAGCGGTGGGGAAAGAATCGCCGCTGTCGATGAGGGCTTGGAGGCTCTCACCCTCGACCAACTCCATGGTGATGTAGTAAAGGCCGTCTTCTTCTCCCGCATCATAGACCACGACGATATTTGGATGCGTGAGTACACCAGCGGCGCGCGCTTCGGTCTGGAAACGAGAGAGAAGTTCCTGCCGGGTGAGGCCGGTACCGGCTTCCGACAGTCGAATGGTCTTGACCGCCACGTTGCGGCCGATGACCGGGTCGATCGCGCGATAGACGACACCCATCGCGCCGCGGCCGAGTTCGCCGACGATTTCATACCGACCTGCTTTGGTCATCGTAGTCATGCGAATTTGCATGAGCCGCGGGCGAGCGGCTGATCCTTATCCATACGGTGCTGGCGGGGAGTTCCGTCGCAGGAAATGAAACCCTGCAAGGAAAGAGAATCCCTGAAGGTCAGTACAAACGCACCGACAAGAGAAAACCCATCCTTAATCAATGCACACCCTCGCCACTTAGGACAGTAGCGGTGGGGAAAGAGGTGGGTCAACGAAACGAGGGTACTAGTGTGGCGCGAGAAGTATCTGGACGAACGGACAGGGGCTCCATCTTTCAGATGCGGGCGGGTCATCGCTCATGGCTGGTAGACCCAAGCGTGGTCGGTGGCCTGGTCATTATTCGCATAGCCGCCGGCTAGCAGAACCCGTCCATCCCTCAGCCGAGTCTCTGTCATAAAGTGCCAGGCGCCATCCAGCCGGCCAGAAACGGGTTGGAAACTGCCGCTGTCGTGATCGAACAATTCGACCAAAGAGCTTCCGCCGGCAACTAGAAGTTGCCCGGTGGGAAGTTGCGCCGCTTGCTCCGGCAGTTTGAAGCGGCTCGCATGCAGAGCGGCCGTGGCGGTGAACCTTCCCGACCGGGGTTCGAAAATCTCCGCGGCAGCGAGATTGCCATCCCAATCGCGCTCATCTGAGCCGCCCGCGACGAGCACGCGACCGTCGGGGAGAATTCCGGCGGTATGCTTGTAGCGAGCGGTGATCATATCGCCAGTTGGGAAGAAGGACTTGGTCTGTGGATCGAAGATTTCCGCGGAATTCGTAACGCGATCGCCGCGGCCGCCAGCAATAAGGACGCGGCCATCATTGAGAAGTGTGGCGGTGTGGGAGATGCGGCCGGAGTGCATGGAGGAAATGCGCTCAAACGTCTGTGTCGCCGAATGGAAAATCTCGGCGGAGGCAACGCCGCCGGGTGTGTCACGATCCGCGCCACCAGTGATCAAGACGTCTCCGTTCTTGAGAAGAGTAGCGAGCGGCTGTCCGCGGCGGGTGGTCATGTGTGCGACTAAGGCAAACCTGCCGGTTGAGGGATCGTAGAGTTCAGCAGAATCGGTGCAGGCGTGGCTGGACCAGCCTCCAACAATCAGCACCTTCCCGGAATTCAGGAGAATCGCTGCGTGCCCGACTCGCGCGCTATTCATTTCTCCGGACTCCTGAAATCGGCCGGTGGAAGGATCGAAGAGCTCCGCCGAGCGGTAAAAATCCTGGTTGCGCCGCATTCCACCGGCGATTAAAACGCGGCCGTCCGGAAGCAAGGTGGAGGTGTGGCCGGAGCGCGGTTCAAGCATCGGTGCGACGGCGACGAGAGAACCCGCCGACGATCTGGAAGACTCCGTGGCAACAAAGAACGCGATTAAGCTCGAGAGAACTAGAACGCTGGTGTATGCGATGCGGGAAGAATGCATGGGTCTCTCCTTCGTGGTCGTAGACGGTCCAGCCCGCGCAGGTGTTAACAGCGGTCGGCGTGCTCCTATGGGTGTGGCGTAGGGTCAAAGGCGGGGTTACGTTCAGGCATGGGAAGATTGGTTTCGCGGACAGGGCGGTCGATTTCGCCAGGGCGAGAGGGGGCTTCGAGCCCGTCCGTGAGAAGGAACCCCTGCAGGGCTACACCGGTGGTCCAGACGTTTTCAAGAGCGACGATGTATTCGGTTTGGAGTTGGAAGAGTTTTCGCTGTGCCTGGAGGACTCGAGGGTAAGAGGCAAGCATGAGGCCGTACTTGTCGCTGAGGAGCGTGTAGGCTCTCTTGGAACGAGGAAGGATCTCGTCGCGATATTGGGTGGCCATCAGTTTAGCGTTGGCGTATTCGTCCAGGACGGTGGCGGCGCGCTGGCGAAGTGTAAGAGCCACGCGTTGCTTCTCGAGGCGAGCGCGTTCGAGATCGGCGGCAGCGGCGGCGACGTTACCCTGATTCCGGTTGAAGACTCGGACTTCCACGCCGACTTCGGCGAGCCCTTCCCAGCCGGTTGCGTGCGCGGGAGAGATCGGCTCGTTGTTGTAGACGAGACCACCTCGAAGTTGAAGGTCGGGGATGGATTGACTTCTTGCGCGCGTGATTTCTGCCGAGGCGCGAGAGGCGGCCGAATCAGCGATGCGCGTCGCAGGAGATTGCGCAGCGATGACGTCGGTGATTTGATCTTCGTTGATCTCGGGCCAGCCCTGCTCAAGATCGGCGGCCACCGTTGATTGCGGAAGATCGGGGCGACCGATGACGGCAGCGAGGGATTTCCACTCTTCCCGAAGCGTGTTTTCCTGCATCTGGACAGAGAGGCGTTGACGCTGAGCGTCGACTTCGGCTTCCAGGACTTCAGATTCGTCGGCCTGTCCGGAATTTTTCATTTCGCGCAGGACTTGCGCATAGCTTTGCTCGATTTGAGCAAGATCGCGGCTGGCGAACAGAAGTTCCTGCGCGGCAAGTACCCGGTAGAAAGCGGTTTTCACTGCAGTTTGCACGCGGAGCTTTTGTTCTTCGGCTTCAATTTCAGCAAGGCGCATATCCTGATCGAAGACCGCCGCGGATTTGCCGAGTTTGCCTGCCGTGACGATGTTCTGTTGGACGAAGAAACCCTGTTTGCCGCCGTTGATCGAGCCGCCCCGGATTTCGTCGCCGGTGTAGCCGATGGTGGGATTCGGATAGAGCGCAGATTGCAGGCGACGGGATTTGGTGGCGCGTATTTCTGCTTCAGCTTGGCGGAGCGTAGGATTGGACTCGGCTGCGAGGCGTTGTGCATCTTCGAGAATGAAAGGTTTTGAGAAGGATTGTTCCTGGGCACGGCCCAAGCGCGGGTAGAAGGGCGTGACCGGTTGCATGTCGTGGTGCCTGTGTTCTTGAGGCATGTCCATAGGTGGTTGCTGGGCTTGAGCAGGAGAGTGGACGAAGCATAGCGCGATGAAGATGACGACACTGATTGTTTTAGACGAGTTCATCTTTTTTCTCCCGCGACAACTTTTTGATTTCTTGCCTCCACGGTCCTGGCGGATTGCCCCAGAAGGCGGTCCCTACAAATTCCTGCTCGGACTGTGGTTGGGCGAATGGGTTCCGGCCGCAAAAGCGGCGATGCATCGCCGCACTCCAAATCAGCTGTGATGATGGTCGGGCGCAGGGGACGGAGTGCGTTCCCGAATGCGACGTTGGATTTCGTCGTATTGGTCGTCTGGAAGAACGCGAAGCATGGTCATCATGCCCATCATGCCGGCAGACCAATTGGGAGGAAGCCCGTAGTTTTCGGGCTTGTCGACGGCAGCGTCCATGCCCATCTCCATGAAGGCATCCTGCGGGAAACCAGGAACGGAGTTGGCGTTGTCGGCGATCGGCGAGTGGTGGACATGTTCGACTCCTATGGAGCGGGCCAGCGTTTCCATTTGGCTGAGCGCCCGCGCGTCGGTAGTGTCCGCAGTTTGGATCTGACGCTCGCCGAGCAAGTCGGCCATGCTGTTCATCATGTGATGCGGCAAGTGACAGTGAATCATCCACGCACCGGGATATTTGGCGTCGAACTCGACAACCTTGGCTTGTGCCACACCGACAAGGACCGTGTTGGTCGGGTACCAGGTGGATTCGGGCGCGCGTCCGCCTTCCGTACCGGTGATGACGAATTGGTGGCCGTGAAGATGGATGGGGTGGTGGTCCATGCCGAGATTTACGAGACGAAGGCGAACGCGGCTGCCGAGGCGCACGAGTAGAGGGGTGGTGACCGGGGCTGACCGGCCGTTGAAGGTAAGCCAGTTAAATTCCATCGAAGAAGTGTTCGGCACGGAGTTGTTGGGCAACACGGCCCATTCCTGAAGGACGATGCCGTAGTCGTGGTCGACGCGAGGCGCGTGCGCGACTTTCGGATGCGCGATGAACATGCCAATCAGTCCAATCATTTCCTGCATGGCGCTATGCGCGTGGTAGAAGAAAGTGCCTTCCTGATGGACGGTGAATTCGTAAGTGAAGGTACCCCCAGGGGGGACGGGCTTCTGACTGATGAAGGGAACGCCATCCTGATCGATGGGAACTTCGAGGCCGTGCCAGTGAAGCGAAGTGCTTTCAGGCAGATTGTTTTCGAAAATCACGCGGACACGGTCGCCTTGGGTGATCTGGATGGTGGGGCCTGGGCAGGAGCCGTTGTAGCCCCAGGCGTCGATGGTTTTAAAGGGAGCGATTTTCAGTTTCAGCGGTTCGGCCTTAAGGCGAAAAACTTTAGTCGCACCGTCGAGTTCGAAGGGAAGATCGAGAAGGTCGGGAGCGAGCATGGGAATGGGTGGAGTACTCGGCGGCGCGAATGAGTCTTTGCGCACCTTGGACACTGCATCCGAAGGCAGAGGGCGGGCTTCGCCGTCGAGTTTGGCGCTAAAACCCAGCAAACCAGCACTGAAAAACAGGGCATCTTGAAAGAAATTCCTGCGAGATCCGCTCATAAAGCCTCCCCAAAAGAGTCGATTTATGGAGAAATGGCGCGCAAAGAGGCGCGCTATGCTACAGAGAAGGGCTGGATTGGAGTATCAGATACGAAGAGGAGAGGAATGCGAAGACGAAACGCGCCCGGAAGGCGGACCGCCGCCGGGGTCGAACGAGGCCGGCTCAAGATAAATTGAAGTCAGTGAATTCGAAAAGAGAGTGGAGACGGAACAGGCCAGCCGTGAGCTTGCAGAGATGGAGACATCTCCAAAGCGCGGAGCTATAGACACTAGTTCGGCCACCGCGCAAGGCTCCTTGCCGGAAGCAGCCTTGACGCCGGTGGAGTCGTCTGAGCTGGAACCCTGATGACACGCGCCCTCGGGCTGTGAAGCGGTGGGCGCGCAGAAGTGGGAGGAGCAGCGTGCGGAGCAGAGGGAGGGGACGAGGATGATGAGCGCCAGGAGCGAAGCGGCGACGCGAAAGGGCAGGTTGGGTCGAGTGCGCTTCATCAGAGTCTAATTTAAGCAAGGTACGAGGTTTTGATGCAAGCGGTCAAACCTGCGGTGCGGACAAATATGGGCGCACGCTCCGGAGGCGAGTAAAATCCATCGCTCGCGGAGGCACCTGGACAGAAACGCAGCCAGGAATGGCTGTGCCACTCGGAAATCAGTTGCCGTGGCCGTAGGAATCGGAGGTCGAACTGACCTTCCCGGCGAAGGTGCGGTAGACGTAGATGAAGTAGCCGGTGGCCAGCGCAATGCCGATGACCCACCAAATTAGACCAATCTTGAGGCCGTAGTCGCCCGCTTTGGCGTTTGTAATGGTGAGCGCATGCGCAGCGTTGCGTGCGGGCAGAACCATGGGGTAGACGCCGAAGACCACGCTGGTAAGCATTCCGACCAGGTAGAGACAGGAAGACAGGAAAGCGTTCAATTCCTTGCCGCGGCGAAGCTCGAACTGGACTCCGGCGATTCCGGCGATGGCGAGTGCGGGAAGAGCGTAACCGATCGGCCAGGTTTTGAAATTGGCGATGATTTGCGGCTGCACGCGGAAGCTGATCATGGTCAGAAGGCCTGTGAGGACAAGAACCGCCCACCATATCCGGGAGGCGACACTGCAGGCGCGACGTGCAACGGGGCCTTCGGTTTTCAGTTGAACCCAGAGAGAGCCGTGCATCATCAGGACGGCGAGCGCGGTGACACCCACAAGGACCGTATACCAATCGAGGATGCCGGTATTTTCGCCGAGCCGGAAGTTCGTCCAGAGAGGCTCAAAAAAGTAATGAGACTCGTCGAGCGGCACGCCGCGCACCACATTGCCGAGAGCGGCACCGAGAAAGATGGCGAGGAGAAGGCTGGAGCACGAGAACAGAAAATCCCAGAAGGGGATCCAGACGGCGTTTTTGATGTGGTTCCGAAATTCGATGGAAGTGCCGCGAAGGATGAGAAGCCAGAGAACCATCATAAGCGGGAGATAGAAACCACTGAAGCCGCTGGCATAGAGAAGAGGAAACGCGAAATAGAGAACTCCGCCAGCGGCGAGTAGCCACACTTCGTTTCCGTCCCAGACAGGACCGATGGTGGCGAGCACCTGGCGACGCTCGTCCTCCGTTTTCGCGACGAGGAAGTGGATGGCGCCGGCACCGAGATCGAAGCCATCGAGAAGGACGTACATCGCGACCATTACCGCAACGATACAAAACCAGAGAGTTTCCATGATCATCCTCTCAATCTGCAACGACTGGAGCTTCGGCGAGAACCGGGCTGGCGACGGCAATTTCCGGCCCGTGATCGACCTCGCGATAAATCAGGAAAAGCCAGAGCATGGCCAGCACCGTGTACATGCCCATGAATCCAATCAGAGTGAACCAGGCGCTTCCGGCGTTCACGCGAGGTGAAACTCCGCTGGCGGTGCGCATCAGTCCGTAGATCAGCCAGGGTTGCCGTCCGAGTTCGGCGGTCATCCACCCGGCGGTGTTGGCGATGTAGGGCATAGGGGCGCAGAGCATGAGGAGCCAGAGCATCCAGCGGGATTCGTAGAGCTTCTTGCGCCACAGGAGAATTGCCGCCAGACCCATGACCGCAATGAAAATGGTGCCGAGGCCAACCATGATGTGATAGCTGAAATAGAGGAGCTCGATGCGATCGGGCCACTGGTCCTGGGGGAAAGCATCGAGGCCGCGAACATGTGCGGACCATTTGCGGTAGGTGAGAAAGCTGAGCATGTTGGGAATTTGAAGCGGATTATCAAGCTTGCGCTGATTCACGTTGGGCTGGCCAATAATAGCGAGCGGAGCGCCCTGCTGGGACTGGAACAGACCTTCCATGGCGGCAAGAGTGACAGGTTGATGCTCGGCGATCATCTTTCCCTGGATGTCTCCGGTAGGCATCAACTGAAGAACGGCCGCAATGATACCGACGACAACGCCAAGGCGGACGAAAGTCCTGCCATAGACGATGTTGCGGTGAGCGAGCAGATAGTAGGCGCCAACGGCGGCCATGACGAAACAACCGGTCTGCACCGCGCCGAGCATATTGTGTGCATATTGGCCGAGTGCCCAGGGATTCAGCAGCAATTGCCAGAAACTGGCAAGACCGAGCTGTCCATCAGGAAGAACGCGATAGCCCACTGGATGCTGCATCCAGGCGTCCGTAGCGACAATGAGATAGCCGGACATCCAGGAGCCCAAGAAAACCAGGAACGCGGAGACCCAGTGGCCGACGCGCCCAAGACGTCTCTCTCCGAAAAGAAAAAGACCCAGGAAGCTAGACTCGAGGAAGAACGAAAACACTCCTTCCATGGCCAGCGTTTGTCCGATCACTCCCCCTGCGGATTTGGAGAATTCCGCCCAGTTGGTGCCGAACTGAAATTCCATCGGAATACCGGTGACTACGCCGATGGCAAAGTTGATGCCAAAAATTTTGGCCCAGAAGCGCGCAGCGTGATTGTAGTGATCGTCTCCGGTGCGAAGGTGAACCGTCTTGAGAATAAGGATCAGGAGTGCGAGACCCATGGTGAGCTGCGGGAAGAGATAATGAAAGGTGACCGTGAAAGCGAAATGAAGCCGGTGCACGTCGAGTGCCGAACCCATGCGAACACCTCGTGAAGGATTTGCGTGTAAGCGATTGCGGGAAAAAACAACCGTGGAGCGAACACTCAAAGATAGAGTGCCAATAAAAAGAAGAAAGATAAAGGGGAATTTGGAGCAAATAGAGCCGAGTGGACGAGAAAAGAAGAGTAAGAGATGGTCACAACTGATACTTAGCTTCCTGTTGACTATAGCCTGAGACGGACCTACACTCATCCGCGCCGTGGGGGCGGCGCCCAGCCTAGCCGCTCGCTCGAGTCGGAGATCTTGCACAGCCTACGAACAACTTAGAGCGATTGGAGCAGATCATGATGCTGCAACTGCATAAGAATCAGCTGTCATCGGAACTGTGCCAGCTGGAATTCGTTGGAAAGCTGATGATGGGGAATGAAGCGAAACAGGTAGAGTGGAATGTATCGGAGTTGTTGGTCTCGGGAGTAAAAAAAATCATTTTTGATTTGACGATGCTGGACGGGATTGACAGCACCGGTGTGGGAATTATCGTGATGTGCCAGGCGAAACTGCAGAAGGCGGGAGGAAGTTTGCGAGTGGCGGGTGCGCAGGGAATCGTAGGGGACACATTATTGATGACACATGTGGACCGGTTGGTGCCGATGTTCGCCACAGCCAAAGAGGCTGCGCAAGACTTTGTCGTGGCTTGAGTGCGCGGCGCGAAGAGCCTTGCCAGTTGTCACTGGAATGACGCGACGGCATCCTTGGAATCGTCGAAAGTCGTGAAGAGATTCAGCAGACCCACCATTTTGAGAGTCTGAACCGTAAATTTTGAGGGTCGCAGAAGGCGAATGGCGCCGCCGCTTTGCTTTGCGGTGGTCAAGTGCCGCACCAGCATGCCGATGCCGCTGGAATCGATGGAGGGGACGTCTTCGAGGTCGAGGACGATGCGGTTCTGGCCCTGGCTGAGCAGCTCGGTGAGCGTGGCGTTGAAGCGATCGAGGCTGGGCCCCATACTGAGGCGGCCAGTGAGCTTGACGAGTTTGACGCCGTCCAGAGTTTTGGTCTCGATATCCAAGTTAGGTGCCTCCACCGCCACGAGTTAGCCTGGCAACACTTCGTTGACACCAGGAAAGCCCTTTGTTAGAGTGCGCGCTCAAGTTAGATAAACTTCGGTCAAAAAGCAAGAAAAGCGTCGCCGGTGAACCCCGCTCCAGGAGTCGGTGGCAAGAGAGCCCATCTTTGACAGAGCAGCAACCAGAGTCGGTTTTAGACGTCACCACGCTGGCGTCGGACCTGCTCGGGGAGCAGGAGGTCATCCCGCGGGCGCGCATGTTCGCGAAATTCGTGGCCAGCCTGCTGCCGGACGCAGCCGTCAGTGTATACACGTTGGCGAGCGACGGCGACAATAATTTCTGGATATCGCGCGCGGTGGTGGGAGACGCGATTCTGCCGGATCGTGAAGTGCCGGTGGAATCAGGCTTGTTGGGGCGAGTGTTCGCGGAAAGCGAGCCGGTCCTTCTGCAGGCGAGCGAACTGAAGCGCGAAGATTACGCGCACATTGACACGCGGAAGACCTTACAGTCGCTGGCGTGCCTGCCGATCATTCACGGCGACGAATTAATCGGCGCGGTGGAAATTCTGGCGTTCGAAGAAGCCAATACACAAGAGGATGTAGCGACGCTGGTCCCAGCAACGGACGTGGCGGGGGTGGCCTTGGCCTCGGCACAAGCGTACGAAGAGGAACGTCACGGAACGCTGACTTCGATCACTCGGCTAACGCAACTGTATGACCTGGAAAAAGTCTTTTCCTCCACGTTGGAGATGGAAGAGCTGCTGCCACTGATTGGGGCGAAATTCACGGAACTGCTGGGGTGCGGGGCGGTGAATATCTGGTTGCTGCTGCCCGACGAATCGGTCGAGCTGATGCACCAGAGCGGAGAAGACGCGACCGTATTTCACGGGCAAAAATTGAAGGCGGGTGAAGGAATTGTCGGCGTGCTATCGGATAACGGCGAGCCGGTATGCATTACCGAGAGGAACGATTCGCGGCTGGCCGAGCGAAATCAAGCGAGCCCGGAAACGCCGGTGCGCACTTTAATGGCTGTGCCGATCATGGATAAAACGGCGCTTGTGGGAGTTATGGAAGCGGTCAACAAGCTGGACGGCACAGCGTTCGACGAAGACGACCTGTTTACGCTGAACAACCTTGCGAGTACGGCATCGACAGCGCTGCACAATGCCAGTTTGTTGCTGGCCGAGCGCAAAGTGGAAGTGCTGGAGACGCTGAACACCGTCAGCCATGAAATTACGTCGACGCTGAACCTGGAGCGAATGCTGCAGACGATCGTGAATGCGCCGCAGGCGGTCATTCCATACGAGAGAGCCGCGATTGTGCTGGAGCAGAGCGGCCGGTTCAAGTTGAGCGCGGTCACCGGGATGACGCAGGTGAACGCGGATGCGCCGGAAATCGCGCCGTTGAATGAAATCTTGCAATGGGCATCGCTTTCGGAAAGCACGATCCATGTGAAACAGCACGGGGAAGAGATTGACGCGGACCGCGAAGAGACCCGTGCGAAGTTCAGGAAATATTTTGGCGAATCGGGGATGCGCGGGTTTTATGCGCGGCCGCTGAATGACGACACCGGGCGAGTGGGGATGCTGGCGATGGAGAGCTCGGACCCGGATTTTCTGGGACCGGCACACATCGAGATTCTGGAAGTGCTGGCCGGGCAAGCCACCGTGGCGCTGCGGAACGCGCAGATGTACAAGGAAGTGCCATTCATTTCGGTGCTGGAGCCAGTGCTGGTACGGAAGCGGAAATTCATGGCCATGGAGAAGCGCCGCCGGACCCTGATTTATGCGGCCAGCGCGGTGGGACTGTTTTTCCTTGTGGCGTGTCCTTTGCCATTGCGCGTCGACGGAGACGCTACGGTGGCGCCGGTGCGACGGGCGCTGGTGCAACCAGAAGTGGAAGGCGTAGTGGGCAAGGTGTTCGTGCACGAAGGGGAAGCGATAAAGCGTGGAGAAGTGCTGGCTGAGATGGAGGCCTGGAATTTCCGTTCGGCGGTGGCAGAGGCGAAGGCGAAATACGAAACGGCATTGCTGAAGATGAATCACGCGCTGGCATCGAATGACGGGACGGAGGCAGGAGTGGAGCGCGTGCAGGCGGACTACTGGTCCGCGGAGTTGGGGCGCGCACAACAGTTGCTCGATCGAGCCAAGTTGCGTTCGCCGATCGATGGAGTGGTGGCTACGCCGCACGTGGAGACTTTTGCAGGGCGCAAATTGCAGCCCGGGGATTCGTTCGCGGAAGTAGTGGACACATCGCAGGCGGTGGTGGATGTGGCGATCGAGGACGTGGATGCTGGTCTACTGAAGGACGGGCAAAAAGCGGTGGTGAAGCTGAACAGCTATCCGACGCGGACGTTTCATGGGGACGTGGAAATTGTGAGCCCGAAGGCGAGCCTGTTCAAGGATGAGACGGTGTTTTTCGCGCGGGTGGGTGTGCCGAACGCTGATGCGGCGATTCGCGCAGGAATGGAAGGACGCGGAAAAGTGCGAGTGGGATGGTATCCGGCAGGATATGTGTTCTTCCGGCGGCCATTCCTTTGGCTATACGCAAAGGCTTGGTACTGGCTGGGGTGGTAGGCAGAAGTTGGAGGCGGGGTATGCGGTGTTTGTGGATGGCGAGTGCGATGGGGGTGGCGTTAGCGGCCGCGAGTTGCGGTGACAGCGCGCCGGTTAGCCCTGGAGTGACGAATGCGGCGAATCCTCCTGCCGTAACCGCTGCGCCGGTGGTGAGTAAGCCTGCAGCCGTGGTGGCGGAGCCTGCGGATTCGAATCCGAATGTTGTCTTCGGGCCAATCATCGTCGAGCACCAGATCGAAATGACAGCGCAGCACGAAGGAATTGTGGAGAAGATATTTGTGGATGCGCCCGCGAGAGTGAAAGCCGGGACGCTGCTAGCCAAGATGGATGACCGGCAGGTTGAGGCGAATCTGGAAGCGGCCCGCGCCAAGACGCGAAGTATCGCTGCGGATCTCAAGAACTGGCAGGCGGAAGCGCAGGTCTTGGAAGCGGATTACGGGCGCGCAAAACAGTTGTGGGATTCGGGATTGATCTCACAGGAACAGTTGGAGCATGCGAAATATAAAGCGGAATCGGACAAATGGGATATCCAGCGCGTTCAGGAGACGTTGAATACGGCTAAACACGAAGAGTTGGCGCTCGAATTGGAAGCGGAAAAGTCGAAAGTGATTGCGCCGTTTGACGGATTGATCGCAAGACGATACGTGCGCGAAGGGCAGAACGTTGCAAAAGGTGACCGGTTGTTCTGGGTAACGGCGGAAGGGCCGCTCCTGATGCGTTTTACATTACCGGAAAAGATGTTCGGACAGGTGCGCGCGGGCCAGGCATTCGATGTGATTTCGGCGGACATACCCGGCGAGAAGCACACCGCCAGGGTGAAGGAGATCAGCCCGGTGGTTGACCCAGCGAGCGGCACGTTTGAGGTACTGGTGGAATTCGTGGGCGAACGCGGCGCGTTCCGGCCCGGTATGACCGCGGAAGTTCAACTGGCCACCCGGCAATAGGCGCGAAATGAATCTTGCACGGGCACTCGAAGTAGCACTGCCAGAGATACCAGCTCGAAAACTTGCCGATCGTCCGCCCCGCCTCGATCCAGGGACAACGTCGAAAGAACACATCGAAGACGGAAAGCCAGTGGTTCGAATCTACGTGCCGTGCTCGGGCAATATGTATACGTTCCCGCGGAACTACTGGAAACTTGCGCAATTATTCGACGGTCGCCGGTCGTATCAGGAAATCGCGGAGAAGTATTCGCAAGAGAATGGAGCTCAGTACAGCGTGGATGAAGTACGGGAGTTCGCGGCTGATCTGGATGCCAATGACTTCTGGTATAAGACACCGCAGGAAAAAAACATCCTACTGATGAAAGAGACGGCTGAGGAACGCCGGAAGAAGCTGAAGCAAAAGAGCCGGTGGGCCGACCTTTCAGACGTGATGTTTCCCGCATTCAATCCTGATCCATTCCTGAATTGGATTTATCCGCTCACAAAGTTCATATACACACCATGGTTTACCGCGCTGACGTCGATTGCCTTCGCGGTAACCGCAGGAATCACAATCACGCACTGGAGCGAGATTGGGCGAGACATGGAGGTGTTCTACAGTTTTTCGAATAAAACATGGGCTGACGTGGTGGTGCTGTATGTGCTAACGATCTTCGTAACTGCCGTTCACGAGTTCGCGCACGCGCATGCCTGCAAGCATTATGGGGGGCGCGTACCTGCAATGGGCTTTGCGCTGATGTACCTTACCCCCACGTTCTACACAGACACTACCGAAGGGTTTGTTCACGGCTTGCCACACCAGAGGTTCACGATTGCGATGGCGGGAATCTGGTCGGAGTTGATTGTGTGTTCGGTCGCCACTCCAATCTGGTGGGGCACACCGCCGCAAACCCTGGTGCACGACGGGGCGTACTTCATCATGATGCTGACGGGACTGGTGTCACTCGTGGTGAACTGGAATCCCCTGATGAAGTTGGACGGCTACTACATGCTGTGTGAGGTGGTGGGAATAAGAGATCTGAAAGAGGACTCAACCACGTTCGTTTCGGCGTGGGTTCGCAAGCATATCTGGGGACTGCCGGTGGACGTGCCGTACGTCCCGAAGACAAGGCGGCTGGGATTCGCTGTTTACTCGATTCTGTCCGGGGTTTACTGCTACTCGGTGCTGTACATCGTGGCCAGATTTGCCGGCAACATCGTGAGAAATTTCAGCCCCGAGTGGGGATTCGTTCCAGAGATTGCCGTGGCGTTGTGGATCTTCAAATCGAGGATTCGGTTACTGGGGAATTTTATGAAGCTGCTCTATCTGGACAAGAAAGATCGAGTCGTTGAGTGGGTCACGCCGAAAAGGCTCGGGATCTTCCTGGCGGTCCTGGTTATCGCGGGTGCTCTGCCGCTGTACCGCGAACACGTTTCTGGACGATTCCTGCTAGAGCCGGAGCGTATCGCAATCGTGCGCGCGCCCGTCGCTGGAATCGTGGAGCGAGTTGCCGCGCAGGAAGGGGAGTCCGTCGCGCTAGGGGATACGTTGGCTACTCTGGAAAATCTTTCGTTGAAATCGGAGTATGAGAGCACGCGAGCGCATCTGGAGCTTGCGAATCAAAGAGCCAGGCGTGCGGCCCTGGAATATGCAGACTATGGCGAGGCTCGGAAAGACCGAGAAGACTGGGCGGTGCGCACTGACCAACTCGCAGAGAAGCAGAAAAATTTGCAACTTGTGAGCCCCCTCTCCGGCACTGTGTTGACGCCGAGAGCGATGGACCTGCGCGGGGCGTTCGTGATGGCGGGCGACGAAGTAGTGGAGATCGGGGACTTGAGATTGCTCCGGGCGAGGATTTATATTTCGGAATTTGAAATGAGGAAGGTCGGGCTGGGAGCCCCGGGGAGAATCCAGGTCGATGGTTTTGTCCGCAGGTGGGACGCAAGCATTCGTGCCATCGGGGTGGAGCCCAAAGAGATGGAAAAGGGATTGAGTTCTAAGGAAGAGTTAGCCGGCACCTCACCCCCACATTTTTACGTGGTGGACTTACTGGTTGCCAATCCGGATCAAGCGCTTAAGGCGGGCATGACAGGTACGGCGCGGGTCTATGGCGAGCGACGAAGCTTGTGGGGTTATACCTGTGAGGGGATCAGAAACTTCGTCAGCCGAAAGGTCTGGTAGCCGCTTCGCAGAACGTCCAGAGTCTTGGCTGCCAGTAAACAAGCTGGAAAAACAAAGGCCGCCCGGAAGGCGGCCTTTGCGCAGATAACCGAAAAATGGCTGCTTAATTGGGGCGACGCTTCGATTTCATTGCCGACGGGCTCATCTTCGCGGTGAACACTTGTCCCTTTCGCACGTGGACTTTCTTCGAAGTAACGCTGGACGGCTTGGCGTTCAATTCGGAAGCAGCCACGTTGGCCTTCTTGGTGGTCTTGAGGGTGCTGATCAAGCTCTTCTTTTCGATTGCCATGGTATTCACTCGCTCCTTGCTAAAATTTTTGTCCCGCAGACGCTGTCCGATAGTGCAGGTGGTTTGCCAAAGCGGCTGGATCTCATTCACATTTTGCTTCGACCTGAAAACGAAGGAGTTATGAGCTCCGAAAAGCTACCCGTCTGGACAGGGCGGGGTGAGAATTTCGCCCTAGGTCAAAAATTAACCTCCACAGGGTTAAAAATTGACCATCTGCTTCGAGCTTCGGGTACGAAAGCACCGCCACGAAAGGCCGCTCCACAACCGCTACACGATTTATTGAATGCCGTGCTTCCGGCAGAGGTATTTCATGCGTTGGGGATCCACTTGGAGCAGGGCCGCTGCGGCGGATTTCTTGCCCCCGGTGCGTCGAAGAGCGGCATTGAGGTAGGCCAGTTCGATCTTCTGAAGTTCCGCGTCGAAATCCACACCCTTTTCCGGGATCAAAAGGGCCTCCTGGCTGGCGGTGGAGGAGTAGAGGAGGTTTTGAGGCAGGTGCACGGCGGTGATGGTCGATCCGTCATTCATGACCACGAGCCGCTGGACGATGTTCTCAAGCTCGCGGACATTGCCAGGCCAGCGATAGTCCTCGAGGATTTCGACGACATCGGGTTTCATCGCCTTGACGGGTTTTTTAGCTGCGGCACAGTAGATGCGAAGGAAATGGTCGACCAGGAGCGCGATATCCCCTTTGCGCTCGCGTAAGGGTGGAATATGGATGGGAACCACGTTGATGCGGAAATAGAGGTCTTCGCGGAAACGGCCTTTGCGGACACAGTCTTCCAGGTCTTCATTGGTTGCGGTGATGAGCCGGAAGTCGATCTTCCGGGCGGCGCGGCCTCCGAGGCGCTGAACAGAGCGCTCCTGAAGTACGCGTAGCAGTTTACTTTGCAGGTTGGGGTTCAGCGTGGTGATTTCGTCGAGGAAGACAGTGCCGCCGTGCGCGGTTTCGATAAGGCCGGGTTTGGCAGCGTCCGCGCCAGTGAAGGCCCCTTTTTCATACCCGAACAGCTCGGATTCCATCAGGGATTCGGGCAAAGCCGAGCAGTTGAGCGCCACGTAGGCCTGGTCCGCTCGATCGCTGCATTGGACGATGGCCTGAGCCACCAGCTCCTTGCCGACGCCACTTTCGCCGCGAAGAACCACGCTCGCGCCGGTGCGAGCGACAGCCTCAACTGCTTGATAGATCTTTTGCATGGCTTCGCTGGCGCCCACCAGGCCGTAGAATGCAGATTTTTCTTCGGCTTGTTGGACGACGCGACGGCCTTCCAGCTCCAAAGCGCGTTTCTCGAGAGCGCGATTCAGAACGATCTTCAATTCGTCATAGTTCAGGGGATACAGAAAGAATTCGTCGGCGCCTGCCTGACTGGCTTTGAGGGGAATGGCGCGGGAGTTGGTGCGAGTGATCGCGACAATCACGATGTCATCGCGAATCTTACGGATTTGCTCAAGGACTTCGATGCCGTCAGCGGGGCCATCACTAATGCAGTCGAGGTTAAAGAGAATGGCGTGAAGGCTAGACTGCTCCAGCGTGGTCTTGATTTGGGATTCGTCGCTGGCCAAAGAAAGGCGCAGCTGGTCGCCCAGATGCTGACGAATTTCCGGATAGAGCTCGTCGTCGTCGGTGATGACTGCAAGCGAATAGCGCTCTGGACTGGCAGCAGATTCGGGCAACGCGCAGGCTCCGTGACAGGCGGCGATTATAGGCGAGGGCCAGCACGGGTGAAAAGCCGAAAGTATTGATACAGCCAACCGGGCCAATGGCGAAGAATGATGCGCCTGGCGTTACATGATGGCGTAGAGATTGCCGTCGGTGCTGCCGAAATAGAGCACGCCGTCGGCCAGTACTGGCGAGGAATAAATACCGCCAACAGTCATGAGCTTGCGGACGCCCACGACCATGTCGTCATAAAAGTCGCTGGCGTAGGCGGCAGCGTAATTTGGGGTGCCGTCGGCATTGGTGTAAGTAGCGCCGTTTTTCTGGGCGCCATCGGTGGCAAATTCCCAAGCTTGCTTTTGGCTGGCGATATCGATAGCGAAAAGTTTGCCGGAATGGGAGCCCACGTAAAGCATGCCATGGGCAATGGCCGGCGAGGAGAACGTGGGCCAGCCAGAGAACTTCATGGCGAAGATCTCCGTACCAGATTTGGCGTCGAGCGCGCGGAACATTCCGGAATCGGACGTGGCGAAATAAAGCTTGCCATCGGACACAACCGGCGAAGCAATCACCCAAGATCCTTTATTGTTGTAGGTCCACTTCTTTGCCCCAGTAGCGGCGTCAAGTGCGTAAAGGTTGGAGTCGCGGCAGCCGAAATAGACCAAGCCGTCTGCGACTACGGCGGAGGACTGGATACCGACCTGATTGTGCATGTCGGGATCGTCACCGGTTTTGAAGCGCCACTTTTCTTTGCCCGTGGCAGCGTCCAGCGCATAGAAGTAAGTATCCCAACTGCCGAGGTAGAGAATTCCGTTGGCGAGGACAGGCGAAGCGTGGACGACATCGCCGGTCTGGAACTTCCAGTTGAGTTTGCCGGAGGCCGCGTCCAACGAGTAGATATTTCCATCGCTGCTACCAAAGAAGACGGCACCGCCGTAGAGCAGGGGCGAGGAGAGATACACGTCAAACGGATCTGGCATGGTTTCTGCGGCGGGTTGCGATCCGTGGAGGTGCGTGGCGGAGTAGCGGCGCTCGCCTTTGGTAGCGAACTTCCATTTCAGGGTGCCGGTTGCAGCGTCGACTGCGTAGAAATTGGAGTCGTAGCTGAGGAAGTAGACGATCCCCTCCTGAACGGCGGGAGAGGACGCAACGCCACTGCCGGTCTTGAAGACCCATTTCTGAGAGCCGGTCGCGGCATCGATAGCGTAGAGATTGTGGTCGCTGCTGCCGATGTAAACGGTTTTGCCAACCACCGCAGGAGAAGAGAGGATGATGCCCTTGGTGGGAAACTTCCACTTGAGCTGCGTGAATTTGGTCAATGGCGCTTCGTCATAGACACCAGGATGGTTGGCGTCGCCGCGGAAAGCATTGGAGTCTTTAGCTACCGTACTGGCGGGAATCAATAGGAGAAGGGCAGATATCCACAAACGGGCCATACACACCCCCTTTGCGGAGGTTAGACGGAAGAAGGGCGAAAAATACTTGCGGCCCGGGGCAAACTGCGACCGGGCCGCAAAACTAGGGTAAGTGTATTTGTTTAGAAGCGGAGCGCAGCCAGGTACTTATAGCTCTCGGTAATGCTGGCAAACGAGTCGATCGGTGCGTCGTGCTCGACGAAGAAGTGCTGAATGCCCGCTTCGTCCGCATGGGCGAAGATGCGCTTCCAGTCAATAACGCCGGAGCCTGCCGAGGTCATGACCGATTTCTCGAAGGAGGTGTTCAGGAACTCATTGGATTTTTCCGGCGCCACCTTGGGGATTTCCTTCACGTCTTTGACGTGGACCAGGGGGAAGCGGCCGGGGTATTTGCCAAAGTAAGCGACGGGATCCTGGCCAGTTACGCTGATCCAGCAGAGATCCATTTCCATCTTCACGAGCTGCGGATCGCAATTCGCGAGGAGAAAATCGTAGGGGAGCTTACCGCCAAGATTCGGGTCCGGAACAAACTCGAAAGTGTGATTGTGGTAGGCGAATTGAATGCCGGCCTTCTTGCTGGCTTCGCCGGCTTTATTGAAGGCCGCGGCGACTTGCTTCCAGCCGTCCGGCGCTTTGCGAAGTTTTTCCTCGACCCAGGGGCAAACGATGAAGCTATGACCGACGGTGTGGGCGGCGTCGAGGGTTTCGGGCCAATGATTTTCGACCACGTCGTAGCTGACGTGGCAGGACGGAGCGGTCAGGCCATCTTTATCCAACATGGCGCGGACTTCGGCGGGTTTGTGATCGAAATAGCCGGCGAACTCGACTTCTTTGTAGCCGATCGCGGCGACCTTTGCGACGGTGCCGGCGAAATCTTTCTTCATATCGTCGCGAACGGTGTAGAGCTGCACGCCGACCTTCTGAATTTGGTGCATCGCGGCAAAGCCTCGCGTGGGGAGGGAAGCGAGAACTCCCGCGGCGACAGAGGTTTGAACGAAAGTGCGTCGATTCATGCTCAGCTTCGTCATTCATCGTCTCCTGAGGAACAATGTAGCTAATTTTGGTGCTGGCAGGGAGCGCCACTCGGCGCGCCTAGTATGACACAAAGACAGAAATGTGGGGCACCGGGCTGAGCCAGATGCCCCACAGATGGGCGGCGGGGTGTTAAAACTGGAAGCGCAGGCCGAACTGCATGCGGCGAGCAGCATGAGCGCCGCTGAGGTGCAAGAAGCCTGAAGCACCGGTGGTTGCGGTGCCGGAGATACAACTCGTATCGCCAGCGGAGTTGGTCGCGCCACCGACGCAGTCCATGCCCGTGTTAATAGCGTTGTACTGGGTGTGGTTGAACAAGTTGAAAGTTTCCCAGCGGAACTCAAAGGCGGCCTTTTCCTTGATGGGGAAGCGCTTGAAAAGGCCCACGTCGAAGTTCGTGCGGCCGGGCAAATACAGGATGTTGCGACCGACGGTGCCATAGGTCAAACCCGTCGGCAAAGCGAAAGCCGCCGGATTGTAATAGAGCGGTCCAAAAACGCCAGCCGCTGCCGACGCTGCTTTGTCGGCCGAAGATACGGAGTGGGCGTTGCCGACATAGTCGGGGCGAGAGCCGGTACCGACGCCGTTGCCCAAACCCGCGCTGTCGCCGAACTGCGTGCCATTGGTGATGTCGAACGGTGTGCCAGTCTGGATAGTGATGATGCTGGAAGCGGACCAGCCCCCGAGCGCGGTATGCAGGACGCCGGGCTGTTTGAAGAAGGGCAGAGCGTAGACAAGGCTCATGTCCAGGTTATGCCGCATGTCGAAGCTCGAGCTGGCGTGCTGGTTCTTGATGTTGTAGGAATCGACGAACGCGGCATCATAACGATCCGAAGAATCGTCCAGTGAGTGGCTGTAGGTGTAAGCCAAGCTGAAGGTGAGCGCACCGACATTGCGGCGAACGGAAACCTGAAGAGCGTTGTAGATGGAGTTCGCGCTGGTCTCGACGCTGTTGACGGTCCCAAGACCAGGGTAATTTGCGCGGACGAGGTTCGCGGCATTGCCGCAGGCGACGAAGAGGTTCGCGAGAACGTGCGCGTCCGTCACGGTAACGGGAGCGCCGTTGGCCGTGCCTGTGATGATCGCGGATTGCGGCAAACCGTAGGTTGAGGGGTCGCCCGGATCCGAACCGGCTACGATGCTATTGCAGTCGTTGGAAGAGATCCCGCCGAGACTGTTGGTGATGTAGGGATTGCTGGCTCCAGGAACCAAATAGAGCTGGTTGATGTCGCGCTGGTTCGCCAGGTGCGTGCCTTTGCTGCCGACGTAGGCGGCACTCAAGACGAAGCCCGCGGGAAGTTCCCGCTGCACGCCGAGATTCCATTGTTGAACGTAAGGCCATGCGGCGCGGCCCGGAATCGAAATTGGATTCACCGGGAACAACAATCCGCCGCCGGCGCCGACCTGGGCGTAGCCCGCAGGATTGTTTTGCGTGGAGGAAGGAGAATTGGGCGCGGCACCCTGCTGGAGCACTTCGGCGTTCGCTTCGTTGCCATTCATATGCTCGAAGAAAATGCCGTAGCCACCGCGGATTGCCGTCTTTCCATCGCCGAAGGGATCGTAGGCGAATCCCAGTCTGGGAGCGGGATTGACCCACTTGTTGTTCATGCAACCGGTGGTGGAGCCAGCCACGCCGGAATAGGTGCTGTTCTTAACGCCGCACTGAATGTAGCCATTGTATTGGTTGCCGATCACAGTTCCGGATCCATCGGCGCGAAGCGCGCCGGTGTCAGGATCGACAGAGGGAGCAGCCGAGGCGCTCCAAAGGCTGGGGCTGAAGCCAAACTCGGCGTTGTTCTTCTCCTGGTACCGGCCGAAGAAACTCCAGCGGAGGCCGAGGTTGAGGGTCAGCTTTCTGGTGATGCGCCAGTCGTCCTGGAAGTAGGGTTCAAGGTTCTTATAGCGATCGTAGTAGTAAATGAAGTTGCGAGCCTGCTGGTAGCTGGCGATGTTGCCCTGGAGAAGATCGGCGAACGCGTTGCCGTTGCTTAAGGGCGAGGAAGTGTCGAAGTTCAGAATGCCTTGGATATAAACGGAGTTCTGCTGGTTCTTTTGGGCGGCGACAAAGTAAGCGCCCATGGTGAGGGTATGATTGCCGACGATTTTGGTGAGGTTGTCGCGGTAAGTGTAAGTGGGGTTGGCATTCTTCCAGGGGAAATAGCCGGTGTCCGTCGAGAAACCCCCGCCATAAGCCGTGCCACTGCCAATGCTGAACGACGGCAGGATTCCGCCAAAGCCGTTGTCGTATAGGCTGCCCATCTGAAAGCCTTGCAAGCTGATGTCCGTGCCGGTAACAGGGATGGCGTTGAGGAAAATATGGTCAGCGGTATAGCTGGCCACGAATTCGTTCAAGAGCGTGGGAGTGATCGTTGCATTTAAGCGGGCGACGAAGCTGGTGCCTGGTCCCTGGAAATCTGTCTGGACGTTTGGATAGTTCGCCCCATTGCCCCAAAGAGGAGTGGGATTGATGGTTTTCCAGGAATCGTGGATATAACGGAAGGTCAGGCGGTAATTGTCCGTGATGTTATGGTCAACGCGAATGAGTTCCTCGCGCCAGGTGGTTGGCTCGGAAACCGTGGTGAAGTACGCGGGAAATCCACTTGCGGAACCGTTCTGATGAGGGATGAGGCTGACCAAGTACTGTGCGTTCGGATCGACAGGGACCATGTTATTGGCGAAGGTGTTGTACGTGCCGTCAACGTTTTGGCTGCTTGCCGGGCAGTCGGGATAAATGGTCGCGTTAGGATCCGAGGAACTGCGAATAAAAGGAGTGCCGGCGGTGGGGCAGAGATCGCTGAAATCCCCTCCACGCTCGGCGTCAGAAGGAACGTTCTGATTGTAGGAGTATGGAACCTTTTCGCGGCGCCATTCCTGAGACCAGAAAAAGAAAGTCTTCTTTTTTTCGGGGTTGTAGATTTTCGGAATGACCACTGGGCCACTGAAGGTGTAGCCCCAATCGTGCTTCTTGTAAGGGGCTTTGGGTTCATTGTCGAGTCCCTGAGCCCAGTCGCGAGCGTTGAAGGCCTCGTTACGGCCATAGTAAAAGGCGCTACCGTGAAAAACGTTGGTGCCGGATTTGGTTTCGACTTCGATGGTGCCGGAACCGTTCTTGCCGTACTGCGCGCCATAGTTGGACGTGAGGACTTTGAACTCGGCGATGGCTTCTAAGTTCGGATAAACGTTGAGTGTACCGTTGGAGCCATTATCCATGTTGTCGCCCCCATCGAGCTCCCAATTGTTGTACTCGACGCGGCCGCCATTCATCGCGTAAGAGATGCTGCCGTTAACGCCAACCGTGCCCTCATCCTGGCCGGTCTGGTTGACTACGCCGGGAGTGAGGGTGACCAGTTGCGTGAAGTTGCGTCCGTTGAGGGTGAGTTGATCGACCTGTTTGCCGGTGATCGTAGACCCGAGTTCCGAAGAAGTAGTCTCGACCTGGGCGACGCTTTCGCCCGTGACGACGACCTCTTCCGTGACAGAACCGATGGTCAGCGTGACATCGATACGGGCCTTGTCACCAACATTCAATTTGAACTTGGAGGCGAGAAAGCGCTGAAAGCCCTTTGCCGTGACCGTGAGATCGTAGGTGTCCCCGGGCAGGCCTGGGACTACGTAAGCGCCGACATCGTTCGTCGTCGTGCTGCGCGTGATGGTCTTGCCGGCGTTCGTGAGTGTGACCTCCGCCCCGGCTACCGCGGCCCCAGATTTATCCATGACCGTTCCGCTGATATAGCCGGTATCTTGGGCGGAGGCAAGCAGCGGGATAAGAACGAGTAAAATGGCTGCCCCAACGAGATAAGAGAGGATCTGCCGGAAATCACGAGAAAACAGTTGTTTGAACAGCATGAAGCGCCCTCCACACCGAAGAGTCTTGTGTTATCTAATAAGAAAAAAGGGAGGCACAATCGAGGAAACCGGAGCACACCTTCCCCGGGATCAGACCACTCGTTTGGCGACCCATCATCCCCGACGAGAAAATCGTGCGATCAAAGAGCCTATTAAATCGGATTAATAGTGGATTGTTACGATACTGTCAAGCACAAAATGCCCAGAGTGTTTGTAAAATTCGGACCGCCTCGGCCCGATTTCCCTACGATGCACTGAGTTACTATCGTTGAAGCGCAAAAACGGTTGGGGGAGGCTACCATTTCTCATGTACTCGCCGATGAAAACGGGCACATTCTTACTGTGCTGCGCAGGCCTTGTGTTATCCGCCGCGAATGCGTCTGCGAGGCATGGCTCGCCACAAAAAGCGGAGAAGGCGGAGAATTCCGACACCGCCGTTGAAGCACGGAGTTGGTTTCAGAAGGGCCAAGCAGCGATGCGGGCAGGGGACCTGCAGAGTGCGGAGGCAGCCTTTCGCCGTGTACTCGCGCTAGACCCTAAGGCCGCCGCAGCTTTCGTTAATCTCGGCGTGATCGCTATGCGGCAAAAGCGCTGGGACGAAGCGCTGAAGAATCTGGGCGCCGCACAAAAACTGGCTCCGCAAATGAGCGGGATTCGACTGAACATCGGACTGGTGGAATACCGCCGAGAAAATTATGGTGCTGCAATCAAGCCATTCCAGAGTGTTCTTCGAGATGATCCTTCGTCAGTGCAGGCACGCTACCTGCTGGGTCTGTGCCTGACATTCACAGAAAAATATACGGAGGCTACTCAAACCCTCGAGCCGCTCTGGAGCGTCATGTCGGGTGACGTTCTCTATCTTTACGTGCTCGGGATTGCGGCAAATCTTTCCGGCAACCAGGCTCTCGACCAGAAGGCGATGGCGCAGTTGGTGGAAGTAGGAGGGAATTCGCCGGAGCTGCACCTGATTCTCGGCAAGGCCCATATGCAAAGGCAAGAATATGAAGAAGCGATTGCAGAGCTACAGAAAGCGCTGGCCGCGAAACCCGACTTGCTTTACGCGCACTTCAATCTCGGCATGACCTATGCGAAGCAAGGTGAATTCGATAAGAGCGAAGCGGAATTTCGGAAGGACATCGCGTTGGAACCAGACCTTGCGGACAATTACGAACAACTCGCTGGGCTTTACAGCCGGATGCAAAAGGACGAAGAGGCGGAAGCGGCTTGCCGAAAAGCACTGGAGCTGAATCCACGTTCCGCGACCGCTTGGTATGTGCTTGCTATGGTGAAAGACCGCGAGAAGAAATATGCGGAAGCATTGAAGGCGATCGACGCAGCGACGAAGCTGGCGCCTGCCAACCACAACGTGGTCGCATTGCGCGCGCAGATTCTGCTGCATCTTGGGAAAACGGCGGAAGCAAAAGTCGAGTTCGAGAAGGCCAAGGCCCTGGTGGCGGGCAGCGACCAGAAAGACCGGGAAACGCTGGACGAGAAAATGGTGCCGAGCCCTGAGCTCAAGCGGACCGAGTGAACGGTGGTCTGACGATTGGCTAGAGGTTAGGCGCGTTCCAGGGCCCGCGTGCTTGCTCGAGAGTCTCTGCCACCGCAAGCAAGAGTTCTTCTTCGTAAGGTCTGCCGATCAGCTGCACACCAATGGGAAGCCCTTCCGGTGAACGGCCGAAGGGAAGTGAAAGACCGGGAAATCCGGCGAGGTTGAGCCATTGGCAGAAGCGCATGGCGTCGCGATAGTTGAAGGGATCGCCGAAACGATAATTGCCTTGACCATGACGGAACGCCGGTTGCGTGGAAACCGGCGAAAGAAGGATCGGTATATCCTTGAGCTGGCGAAGAAGTTCGGCGCGGACGGCATCCCGTTGCGCGCATGCCTTGAGTACTTCATCGAGACTGACACCCGCGTCGCCTGAGGCGATCGCCAAATACTCCTTGAGCATCGGGCTGAGCAAATCCTCGTGATCTTTGGTTGCCTGCTTCAAGAGATGCGCGATAACCGGGCCAAAGAAGAACCACCAGAGTTCAAGGGCACGATCGAGTTGAGCGAGAGTGATTGGTTCGACGCGATAACCGAGATCACAGAGATGTTGCGCCGCCCGGCGGATCGTCAAAAGCGTTTCTGGCGTGGCACGTCCGAGTTCCGGATTTTCAAGCACGCCGATGCGCAGGCCCCGAAGTTCTTTCAGCGAGATTTTTCGAAGGGCCACGGGCGAAGACTGGGCGTCGCCGGGATCGGGCCCGGCCATAAGTTCAAAAAGTATCCGCATGTCGTCGACCGCACGAGCCATCGGCCCGACTACGCCGAGCCAGCCGAATGCCCCGCCACCAGGAGGGAAATGGCCGGTAATCGGAATTCGACCGGGCGTAGGTTTCAGTCCGCAGATTCCCGTGAAGTGAGCGGGCACTCGTATGGAGCCGCCGCCATCACTGCCCACGCCACCCATCGAACAGCCCGAGGCAAGCGCAGACGATTCACCGCCACTGGAGCCGCCCGCGGAGCATTCGAGGCTCCAAGGATTCGAAGTCTTGCCGCTGACGCGATTGTCGGTTTCGTAGGCCATCAGAAATTCCGGCGTGTTGGTGTTCCCGAGCAAAACGGCGCCGGCGGATTCCAATCGCGCGACCAAGGTCGCATCGGCTGTGGGAATGTAATCCTTGCGCAACAGAGAACCGGCGGGACAAGGCCAGCCCGCCACGTCGATGCAGGATTTTATCGTCAGGGGAATGCCAGCGAGCGGCAGCAGTTCATCGCCCCGTGCAATGGCTGATTCCAGACTACGGGCTCTGGCCAGCGCGGACTCCGGGTCGAAATGGACGAACGCGTTGAGCCGCGGCTGAAGCTGCTGGACTCGTTCTATGTGCGCGGTGACCATCTCTACCGGCGAGATTTGCTTTTGGACATAAGCGCGACGCGTCTGCGCAATCGATGAGTAATAGAGTGGAGCCATGGAAGTCGAGAGACTCAGTCCATGCTCGCGGTGAAAAACTGGCGCGCCTGATAATCGGTGAGTTCGGAGTACCAGATGGAAGAACCGTCAAAGGAAGCACCGAGCCAGAAGGATGCCTTTTCAAGAGTAGCCAAGGAATGAATGCTTCGAGTGGCGAAATCAAAATACTCCAACTGCGAAGCGGAAGAATTGTATTCACTGAGAAGCAGGATGCCACTATTGGTGACCGCCCAACTTGCCCATGTTGACGGATGGACCAGCGCCACACGAGTCTCAGTCCCACCGTTCACCGATATCTGCCAGATTTCCGGGTTCTGATAACGCGTCTTGGCATAATAGAGCATTTGGCCGTCCGGTGATTCAAACGCAGAAAATCCGCCGTGATGTGTGACCTGAATCGCATCGCCACCGGCAAACGGGATTTTCCAGACTTGGTCGCCTTCCCAGTTGTTGCCGCGATTGGAGGCGAAATAGATGTACTTGCCGTCGCGAGACCAACTCGGAACGGAATTGTTGGTATCGTTCTGCACGATGGTGCGAACCGGTCCGCCCTCTGCCGAAACCACGTAGATTCCCGATCGCGCAAGTCTGCCATCCGAATCGAACGCGATCCAATGGCTATCGGGAGACCACCGAGGTGTGCCGGCGTCGTTGAGATGCGTCAGCATCTTGGGAGAAGTGCCGTCAATATTGCACACCCAAATTTCGCCGCTGTTGGGTCGACCTGCGGAGAAGACAAGCTTCTTTCCGTCAGGCGAAGGTTGAGGGCCACCGATCGCGTCCCAGCCGCGAAGAATTCTTGATATGGAGTAAGAGCCGTTGCGGTGGGGCATATCGACGCGCAAGATCGAGGGTTTTTCCTCTCCTGGTTCTTCAGGCATCAACACACGAGTCCCGGCCGGTCGTGCCATGCGAAGGAGGAAGGACTCTTCCGATGGCGACGGTCTCAGCGTGGTTGCCGGATGCGGGTTGGCAGTCACATTGGATGAGGACTGTTCCTTGATGACTACGGCAGGTTGCTTCCTTGGGGAGCGGGCCGCACTCTCTACTGCGAAGACAGCCAACTCACGGGCTTCCTGTTGTTCTTTCGCGCGCCGTTCCATGTCCTCGTATGCCAATTCCGCGCCCTTTTTCTGAAAAGCTTCGATCTCCTCGGGGGAAGGTTGACGTGATATCCCATGCGACCAGAAGGACCCAGTGAGCCCGACAAGGATAAGAACGATCGGCGCGACGACCGCGAGTAGTTGCACAAGCCTCTGACGATTCACGGGAACAGACGACTGCAATCCTTCAACAACCGAGGGATCGGCTACCTGCGTCGGCGGACGAGTCTCAACCCGAGGCGTGAATTCCGGTTTCGCGTCGGTTGCCAACTCCGCTTCCAGTTCTTCGACCTTTGCAATGAATCGATAGCCCCGGCGGGGTAGCGTTTCAATGTAGCGGGGATCTTCGGGTGAATCACAGAGGGCTTCCCGGAGCTTGTTCACCGCGGCATTGAGGCCGTGGCTGAAATCAACATAGGTGTCGTCGGACCAGACGCGTTTACAGAGTTCCTCGCGAGAAACGAGCTGGCCGGGCTTTTCGAGTAAAGCAATCAAAATCTGGAACGGCTGGCCGCCGAGCTTGAGCCGGATGCCGTTGCGCCAGAGTTCGCGAGTGGCAAGGTCAGCCTGGAAGGGGCCGAACTTGACGCGACCTTGAATGAGACGTGCCATCGAGGACCCGATTGTATCAACATCATAGACGAGCAAAGGCCTGGAATTGTTTCGTCAAAGCCTGCAAATGCCAATGAATGAGGATGTTGGCCGATGACCAAGAATTGACTGGAAACCGACCCAATTTGCATGGAGATAGCGGCGCCAAAGCGTCTCTTTGTTCGCGAAGGCAAGAAGCGAAATCGAAACCGGCCTTCGTGGGGAGGCGTTATGAAACGGAGAATTGTTGGAGTTGGACCAAGATTGGTAGCCGCTACGCTGCTAGCGACACTGTTTGGGTCCGGCATAAGCAAGGCGTCAGCACAGACAACAAGCGAAGTGAATGCTGGCGGGAGGGCTTCTGAAAACGATGCTGCCGTTGAGGCCTCGCTCGTCCTCGGACCTGGAAAGAGTTTGCGGGACGCGAGGAAGTGTTTTGAGGGGGACGCGGGGAGGGGGTACGCCCCGGCGATGGTGAATTTGGCGGTGTTTTACATGGAGGGATGGGGAGGGGTCCAACAAAACTACGGCACGTCGCTGTACTGGTTGAAAGAAGCCGCGAAACAGGGTCAGCCTCGGGCGTACACGAACCTGGGAATCATGTATTTAAAGGGCTTAGGTGTGACGCAGGACTATCGCGAGGCCTTGAAGGACTTTCGAATTGCCGCGGACCGCGGCGAAACGGGCGCGATGGTGGACGTTGGATACATGACAGAGAGCGGCCAGGGGACGACAAAGAACGAGGTAGAGGGGGCGGAATGGTACCGGAAAGCAGCGGAACGAGGCGATATGTGGGGCCAAAACAACCTTGCAGACGCGTATTTGCGCGGAATTGGAGTGGTCCAAAGCGATAAATTGGCGGCCGAATGGTTTCGGAAAGCGGCGGTCAAGGGACATTCAGGGGCGCGAATCAAACTTGGATTCCTGCATATGATGGGGCGAGGCGTGGAGAAGGATCCGGTGGCGGCGTACGGGTGGATTTTGGCGGCGTCGCAAGCGGGAGATCACCGTGGGGACCAGTATTTGAGCAGTCTGCAAATGGAGTTGCAGGCCGAACAGTTGGAAGCCGCGACGAAACGCGCGCGGGAACTACAGGCAGCGCCCGAAGCAAGCCCGATGGAGATAGCGTTTGTGCGGTGAGGCCAGGCTGTTGCGCCCGGAAAAAGCATTCTCCCCGACCCTCGGAATGGCGAGATTGCGAATTGGAAACTCGAGTGGAGCCTGCTTAGATCGCGGGCGGCCTCAGAGGCACCCCTACAAGGCGGCTTAGCCGCTACGAAAACGGTTGACGATCATCCGGGCAGTCAAGACAATCGATAGGGCAGTGCTGGTGGCAGGTCCGCGTCCGGAAAGAACTCTCCTTGATGGGATTCAGACAGACAGTGTCCAGACACTCAGTTGTTTGTGTTGCCGTGCTCATTTTGGTCGTCATCAGTTTCGCAACGACGAATCATCTGCATGCAGAAGCGGTGAAGGCGGAGAGGAATTCCGCTGGAACGGATAGCGCGAAGATCTCGCCGGAAGCGCTACGGTTAAATACTTTGGGCGTGGCGCAAATGAATCAGGGTAAGTCGGCCGAGGCGCAGAAGCTGTTCGAGAGAGCACTGGCGGCCGACCCGAAGTTCTCGGGAGCGCGGTTGAACCTGGGAGTCGCGCTGCTGGCGCAACAGAACGTACAGCCGGCACGCGAAGCGCTTGAACAGGCCACCAAGGAGCTGCCGAACGATCCATACGCCTGGTACAACCTGGGGTTAGCTTACAAAGACGCCGCGGAACCGGAAAAAGCGATCGAGGCGTTCAAACACGTGCAGAAAATCGCGCCGGAAGAGCCAGACGCATATTACTTCCAGGGATTCCTTCTTGCGCAACTGCAGAAATACGACGAGGCCATTCCGGCGTTCAAGAAAGCGTTGGAGCTCGCGCCATATCATGTCTCGGCGCAGTTCGGATTGGCCCGAGCCTACCTTCGCAAGGGAGAAGCGGACGCTGCTCGCGAAGGGATGAAGCGATTTCAGAAAATGCAGACGGAGAAGCTAGGCACTCCTTTCGGCGCGGGCTACGGCGAACAAGGGAAATTTTCGTTGGCGGAGTTCATTCGCGGTACGGAGACGTCCGCGCCTGCAGAGATTCCAGTGCGCTATGTGGAAGCGGCGCTGACGAAGCTGGTGGATGGAGGCGGCGCGATCGGAGCGAGCCGCGGGGCGTGCTTCTTGGATTTCGATAATGACGGCAAGCCAGACCTCTTTCTAAGCGGAACTAGCGATGGGAAGAGCCGATTGTTGCACAACGTGGGCGGTGGGAAGTTCGAGGATGTGACTACGAAGATGGGCCTTGCCGGCGTTGGATCGGCGGCCGGGTGCGCGGCGGGCGACATTGACAACGACAAGTTTACCGACCTGGCAGTGTGTGAGTCAGATGGGATTCGGCTGTTTCACAATGAGAGTGGAGCGAAGTTTGTCGATGTGACCGAGAAAGTTGGGATTGCGCGGGAGAAGGGCTGTGTGACGCCGCTTTTTGTCGATTACGATCACGACGGTGATCTGGATTTGTACCTCACTGTGGAGGCTGGCGCCGGTGAAGCGAAACGCAAGAACAAATTGTGGCGGAACAACGGGAACTCGACGTTTACGGAGGTGTCCGAGGAAACCGGTCTGGGCGTGGCGGCGACTGGCGCGGGTGTAGCGATTACGGACTTCAATAATGATCGCGCTATTGATTTTGTGCTGGCCGGAGGAGTTGGTGGCGCGGCGATTTATTTAAATCCGAGAGAAGGAAAGTTCACTCCTTGGACGGGAATTGACCTTGCCAAAGAAGGGTTGCCGCCAGCCGTAGGGGTTACGGTTTTCGATTTCGACAAAGACGGATGGATGGACCTGGCCTTCACACATGCGGGAGCCCCAGGGATCTCTTTGTGGCGGAACGTGCAAGGCAAGAAGTTGGAGCGGGTAAGCTTGCCGGATTTGGGCTGGAAGCAGGGTTGGGGAATCACTTGGGTCGATTACGACAATGACGGCTGGCTAGATTTGGCAGCGGTTGGCGAAGGGGCGAATGGAGGAGAGGTTCGCGTGTTGCGGAATCGCGGCGATGCGGGTTGGGCGGACGTCACGAAGAAGCTTGCGCCGGATGGAGTGAAGTTGAGCCAGCCGCGAGCGCTGGCAACCGCGGACCTGAAGAAGGATGGCAGCCCGGATTTCGTAGTTACGCAAGATGATGGTTCGCCGGTCGTTCTTCAGAATGTCGGTGCGAACAAAAATCACTGGTTGCAGGTGGATTTGCAGGCGCTGAATGACAACAAAAGCGGAATCGGAACGAAGCTGGAATTGTATGCGGGAGCGCTGTACCAGAAATTCGAGTTCGGCGGAGCGTCGGGATACTTGAGTCAGAATTCCGGCACGCTGTTGGTTGGGCTTGGGGAACAAAAAGTTGCGGACGCGGTGCGGATGCTCTGGCCCACGGGCGTGCCGCAGGACGAGATCGATCTGGCGGCGAACAAGACTCATGCTATCGGAGAGTTAGACCGGCGCGGGAGTTCGTGCCCGATCCTGTTCAGCTGGAATGGGAAAGAGTATGAGTTTATCGCCGACATGATTGGCCCGGGCGTGGTGGGGCACTGGATCGCGCCAGGAGAACGCGATGTGCCGGATTCAGACGAGTACCTAAAGGTGCCGGCGAAGAGCGTGCGCGCGAAGAATGGCTTGCTGAGTTTCCGGTTCATGGAGCCGATGGAAGAAACGGTGTACCTGGATCAGGTGAAACTGCTGGCGATCGACCATCCTGCTGGTATCGAAGTGAATCCGAACGAGCGGTTTGTAAGCAATCCGCCGTTTCCGGAATTTCGCGTGATTGCCTCGCGGAATGCCCTTGTGCCTGCGGGCGCGTGGGACGACCGTGGACGCGATGTGTTGCCTTTGCTCGCGAAACACGACCGCAAGTATGTGACTGATTTCGCGGATGAGCCGTTTACAGGATTCGCGAAGCTGCACTGGGTGGAGCTGGACCTGGGGAATTGGGACGCAACGAAGCCACTGCGGCTGTTGCTGGATGGCTACACGGACTATTTCACGGCGACGTCGATGTACGCGGCGGATCAGGCGGGGATCAAAGTGATCGCGCCGTATGTGGAAGCGCAAGAAGAGCAGGGGAAGTGGGTGCGCGTTATCGACGATATGGGCTTTCCAGCGGGGTTGGCGCGGACCATGGTGACAGATTTGACGGGCAAAATGCCGCCGGGCACGCGGCGCATGCGAATCGTCACTAATCTAAAGATTTATTGGGACGACGTGCGAATTGATCAGACACCGGACCTGCCGTATATCCGTGTGAACGAGATACCCTTAGCAAAGGCGCGGCTCACGTTTCTGGGCTACCCGAAAGAAATTCGGCTGCAGCCCGCGAGTGACACCATCTATTCGTATTCGCAGCGCAGTATGACGGGACCGTACGCGCGGGCGGCGGGGAATTACACGCTCTATGGGGACGTGAAAACGCTGCTAGCGAACTCGGATGACAAGTTCACGGTGTTCAGTTCAGGCGAAGGCGTGGAGCTGGAATTTGATCCGCGCACCCTTCCCGGGTTGTCGCAGGGCTGGGTGCGGGACTATTTCTTCTACGCGGATGGATTCGAGAAGGACCTGGATTTTTACGCAGCTTACGCGTTTACGGTGGAACCGCTTCCGCATCACGGCTTGATTTCGTATCCGTATCCGGACGACAAGGAGTATCCGGCGGACGTGGACCACCTGGGCTATCAATTGGAATACAACACGCGCTCGCGTTCGGATCGCATGCCGGCGAATTTGCGCTACGAATATCCCGCGCGAAAGTGAGGCTGGTATGGCCAGAAGCGGCACCTCCACGATTCGCGATGTTGCCCGCGAAAGCGGCTATTCGGCTTCGACGGTCTCGATTGTTCTGAACAGCGCGCCGCTGTCGCGCTACATTCCGGAAGACACGAAAGCACGGATACAGACGGCGGCTCGGCGGTTGGGCTACCGGCCAAACCCGTTGGCTCGATCGCTGCGGAGCCAGCGATCGAACATCGTCGGCGTGATGGTGTTCGATATTACGGATCCGTTCTGCACGCCGATCCTGCGCGGGCTGGAAAACTCGTTATATCAAGCGAATTACCTGTCACTGTTGGCGGATGCCCACAACGAGCCGCACCGCTTCGAACGCTACCTGGAAATGTTGTTGGACCGGCGAGTGGAAGGATTAATCGTGGTGGCGAACTGGCTGGTGGCGGACATCAAGCTGCTCGCGGATTTGAATGCAAAGCAGGTGCCCACCGTGATCGCTGGACGCGCGTATGAAATCGACACGGTCAGCACCGTGTCGGTGGATAACGAAGCAGGCTCCGCAGTGGCGCTGGGACACCTTTATAAGCTGGGCCATCGCGAGATCGCGTTTTTGCGAGGGCCCAAAGTGTTGACGAGCAGTGGCCAGCGGTGGAAAGGGATTCGCTCTTTTGCAAATTCTGTGGGATTGCGGCTGGACCCCAAGCGAATCGCGGAGCTGCCAGAATCGCTGGATCCGAATTCGAGTTTCGAGGCGGGCGTGCAGCTGACCACGGAACTGCTGCGGCAGGGCAAGACCTTCACGGCACTGATGGCTTACGACGACATGACGGCGCTCGGGGCACTACGCGCGCTAAAGCAAAAAGGATTGCGGGTACCGGAAGATTGCTCAGTCGTCGGGTTTGATGATGTGGCACAGGCGGGATTGTCTGTGCCAGCGCTGACAACGATGCGTCAACCTATGGAAGCGATGGGATCGATGAGCGTGGGGATTATGTTGGATTCGATCAAGGCGGTGGATCAGAAGAGAGACGTGCCGGTGGTACGGCGCAAGATACCCGCGGAACTGGTAGTGCGAGAATCGACGAGCGCGGTAAAGCCGTGAAGCTGCATGCTACCCGCTGACGCTGACCCAAGCTTTCTTCTGCGCGCTTTCGGCGATGGCTTCGCAGAGCACGAGTTCGTCGTGACCGGTTTCAAACGTCGGAAAAGTGCGCGGAGCTTTCAGGTCATCCTTTGCCAGGTACGCATAAAAATCTTTGAAAAGTTGAAAGAACGTGTCGGGATATCCCTCGGCGTGTCCGGCGGGGTAGGCCGCATAGCCGCGGGATTCCGGCGTTTGCAGCGCGGGGTCTTTGGGGAAAATCTCGCTGGGCCGATCGCGTCTGCCAATCCACAGATCGTTTGGTGATTCGGTGTTGAAGGCGAGGGAGCCCTCGGAGCCGTCGATTTCAATCCACAAACGGGCTTTGCGTCCTGCGCTGACCTGGGAGACGCTCATGACGCCGCGGGCTTCGTTCTCAAAGTGGAGAAGGACGGAGCCGTAGTCGTCGGTGGTGATCATAACCTCTTCTGTTTCGGTAGCGTCCGCTTTCTGAAAGCTCTCGACGCGACCCTTCGGCTTGCGACGCGAAGGGAGAACGGTGTGAAGGTCTGCGCACAGATCGGAGACTTTGGAACCGGTGAGCCACTGAGCGAGGTCGAGCCAGTGCGTGCCAATATCGGAGATCGCGCGAAGCTCGCCACCGAGTTTCGCTTCGAGACGCCAGTTCCAATCCCAGGGAAGGAGCAGCCAATCCTGAAGGAAGCTGCCATGCACCAGTTTCACCTGGCCAATGGCGCCCTTGCGGATGAGCGAGCGCGCCTCCTGAAGCAGGGGATAGTAGCGGAGATTATAGGCAACGGCTCCGACGCGGTTGGTTTCCCTGAGAAGGGCGACGAGTGTGGACGATTCGCGTGAATCCAGAGCGAGGGGTTTTTCGCAAAGGACATGTTTGCCGGCCCGCAACAACTGGCCGGCTTCTTGAAAGTGAAGATGATTGGGCGTGCAGAGGTGGACGACTTGCACGGAGCCGTCAGCAGCGAGTTCATCGAGGGAGTTGTAGGCGCGATCCAGACGAAAGCCGTCACTTGCGGCTTTGGAGCGCTCGGGCGTGCTGCCAAGAATGCCTCGCACGGGAATTCCAAGGCGGCGGAGAGCATCCAGATGAGCGCGTCCGACAAAACCGAGTCCAGCAATGGCGGCAGTGAGAGGCATGGTGGCTCCTGTGAGTTCGCTACTGAGCAGAAAGCATTTTACGGGGAGAGTTGAAGGTGCGGCAGTGATATTTGACGGAAGAGATGCGCACAAACTGGACGTTGGTATGCAAGTGGGTCGAATCTCGAAGACGGCCCCTAATCAAGGAAGCTGGAGGCGTAAAGCCTCCGCTACAAGCTCTCTTGATTATTGTTTAGCGGGACGAAAGGCTTCTTCTGGATCGAGATTGCATTGAGCGAGGAATTTGTCGCGAGTGAGAGAGCCGGAAGAAAAGCTCTGGATATCCGCGAGCGTGGCGCTGGCGATGCCGCCGTCGGGCGCGTCGACAATAACAACAACGCCGTCGAACTTCGGGCTGGCGTTTGCGGCTTCGTTTGCGCCGGCTGCAAAGAGCGCCAGGGTGAGACTTAGCCGTGCCAAAGGCCCGCTTGCTTGGGGATCCTGCAAAACTGGCCGGACGGTATAGATCTTGACGGTTTTGCCCTTGAGGGGAGCCCAGTCGCCAGGGAAACTGCTGACGTCCTGCCGGGCAATCTGGAAACCTTTGAATTTAGCTTCCGGGTTTCCCTCGGCCGGC
Organism: Dongiaceae bacterium; assembly: GCA_035499255.1. Taxonomy (GTDB): domain Bacteria; phylum Acidobacteriota; class Terriglobia; order Acidiferrales; family UBA7541; genus Acidiferrum. The sequence goes on from DATJZF010000037.1 coordinate 60,841, forward strand.
GATGCCTTTGCGGCTAAGCGTTCGGGTAATTGCACAACATTTTCGCGAATGTAGCCGCGCGCATCGCCCGAAATCTCGATGTGGATCCAACCGTCATCGGAATCGAGATATTCGAATTCGTCGTTGACCGCAGCACGGAAGAGAAGCCGGGCAGTTTCGGAGGGCTTCGAGTAGACGGCAGCATCGGCTCGGGTAACCACCAAAAGAGTTTGTGGATGGCCCTGACTGCGCTGAATTTCTTTCAAGTTTTGCAGTTCCTGCGTGAGTTGTTGAACACGGCGTTCTTCGGCGACGCGCTGATTACGCATTTCCGCGACTTCGTTAGGAGTCTTGGAAAGTGCATTCGGCGCGGAGGGAGCGGAAGCGCCGGGAACGCCCGAAAGATCGAGTTTTGCGCGGGGAGCATCGACGTGGTCCGCAAGAGTCGCGGGAGGATCAACGGGTTTGCCGGTGAGTTTTTCCTGAAGGCGATCAAGGAAGTCGAGTTCGAGGCGGCCGTTAGAAGGAAGGACCTCGTAGCCGGATTTGGAGACGTCCCGGTCGGCGTACCACGCCGTTATTTTTGCGGAGAGGCGGACAACCGTCGCGCTATGGTCGCCTGGAAGCGTCTCGATGGAGAACTGATAGAAGCCGCGCTCGTAACGCTCCAGCGGTTTTGTCGTGGACGCGACGAAACCATCGAGAATGGGAAGCTTTTGCCCAGAGAAGGCCTGGAGAGACTTGAGCGCCTCTTCGATCTGTTCTTTCGATTGCGAAAAACTGCGCGCGTAGGGAACAGCCTGCGGGAAAGAAAGCACCGCGGCGAACGAGGACGCCAGCAGAAAACCTGCGATAACCGCAAAGTGTTTCACGGCAGTTGCTCCAGTTGTGAAACCGGCAACCATCCGCGCTGACCCTCGGGCGTTTCCACGCCGAGCCAGTGAGGACTGACGATGAGCACCACCACGTCGGTGAAAGCGGCGAGCGTTTTCAGATTGGCGGAGGACTTATAGGGCGCAGCTTTCAAGTCGGCCCCGGGAGCCTTGACGCGGCGCTCCAGTTCGCGGCGAAGCGCGACAATTTCGGTCTCCAGATCCTTGACCGTGGATTGCGCTTTACTGAGCCGGGTAGATTCGTCTTCGCGCTGACGAAGGTAGCTCTGACGGACAAGCTCGGAGCTTTGTTCGCGGCGGCGAGCGTCAGCGGCCTCCATTTCGGCTTGGATCATGGAGTCGAGCGCGTCCTTGATTTCTTTCATTTCGGCTTTTTCAACGCTGCCGTCGGAAGCACGATAGACGCGGTGCGCGGTTTCGAAGTAGACGGCGTCGATGTGCACGCGCGTGCGGTCGCCGGAAACCGAAGTAATCACGTAGCGCACCGCGATTACGCCCTGATCGGCGCTTTGGAGGAAGTGGCGCGGGGCAACGGCTTGATTGCGAATTTTGTAGAACACTTCGCCGCCGTTGTTCCAAGGATCAAAAAGAGGAGTGGAGTCCGTGCTCTCGGCGCCGGTAAGAATCGGTTCCTTGTCGAAGATCAGAGTGCCATGGACGATGTGGTCTTTCTGGACGGAAACCACGGCTTGGCGAACCGTGGCCAGCGGAGCCATGAACTCGCGCGTGATTCCAGGAGTGGCAAGTTCCTTCGGGGCCGGAGCAGCGAAGATCGGGGAGCCCAGAAGCCCAACCGAAAGAATGAAAAATATCGGGAGGAGCCCACAGTTGGGAAGCCGAACGTTGGTGTTATGAAATTTGCTAAGCATATGGCGAATTTTTATGACCGCTTTCCCTTGTTAGCGCGAAGCAGGTTCCGTGTCAAATCGCAGGGAGAGTTAAGTGTCTAACGTATTGGTACCGGAACCTCGCAAGAGTGCCGCGAACAAAAATTGTAATTTATGTAAGAAAGTTCTTGCATTGAAGTGAAAAGAGGGAGTAGCATCCGCAACGGTTCAGGGACCGGGAAATTCGGTTCAACTTCTTTTGACGGGGGAGTTGGGCAGAAGGAACTGGTTAGCTCGGTGGAGCGCCCTACTTTGATCGTCTGATTGCTCTTGGGGGAGCAACGGACGCCCCCCGCGCTGTGTGTGAAAAACACTCCCTCCCAAAATAAAGCCTAGACCTTGTTGTCTGCTCGACGTTGGCGCTCAGGCGTTCAGAGGAGGCAGTCATGGGATTGTGGTGTGTACGCAAGGTCCGAAACGATTTGGGGCGTTTCGGACCGACGGTAGTGTTCTGCTTTTCCCTCGCTTTATTTCTCCTGACAGTAAGTGATGCAGCAAACGCGATTCCTGCATTTGCCCGCAAATACGGGATGCCGTGTTCGTCTTGTCACGAGGCGTGGCCGAAGTTGAGTCCGTTCGGGCAGCAATTCAAAGATAACGGCTACCAGATGGGGAATGATCGGGACGCTCCGATCTTTCAGAGTCCGGCGTACTGGCCGGTTGCGTTCCGTATCACGCCAAACTGGCACCTTGAAAACAGCCAGAACACCCCGGTCGTGGCGGCGGACGGGACTCCGGTGGTCAAGAGCGTGACCACGCAGGGATTCGATTACACCGGTATGGACATTCTCACGGCCGGAACGCTCGCCAGGAACATCAGTTTTTTGCTGGTTCCTTCCTCGGATGAAACGGGGGCGTTTCACTTCGAATCGGTAAACGTTCGGCTCGACAACTTATTTAATTCGAGCTGGTTCAACATAAAGATGGGGAAGTTTGAGCTCGACAACCTGCTCTCCGAAAAGCGCATTCTAACGCTATCATCCAATGGTGGGTTCTATCAGAACTACCACTTCCAGCCTTATATCGCCCCGGGACAGCCCTCCAGCCTCTATGTCTTTGGACTCGGCGACAACCAGTTGGGCTTGGAGTGGATGGGGCACTCCAAGGACGATCGTACGCGACTTTCCGTGTCCTTGCTGAGTCCAACCGACGGGAATCCGGACTTCCAGTCCGGCGTCGGTGGCGCAGCCGGAAATACGTACGACGTTTACATTGCCGGCAGCCGTGCGTTTGAAGCGGGCAGCCTGGGGTTGCAGCGAGTTGGAGGCTTTGCCTATTTCGGCCATGCTCCGACATTTGCGAAGTACTCGTCCACAACCGATGGAACGCCGATCGGAGGAACGGGCGCCGGTAACGAGGCGTACTACCGGCTGGGCTTCATTGGCATGTGGTACCTGCACAAGTTAGACGTGACCACCATGTATTTCTACGGTCACGACAACATTTATCTCGGAACGGGCACACCTGGAGACGGCACCGCCTTGCCGGCAAACGCACACGCTCCTAGTTGGAACGGTGCTCTGATCGAAACGCACTACACCTTCAATCCGCAGATGATCTTCATCAACCGGTACGAGCTGATTCGCATGTCGCAACAGGCGCTTTCGGGGAATCCGTCGAACACCGGCAACGTGGATGCGCTGACCTTTGGATTCCGCTACTACCCATTCATCAGCTCGCGCGCGGGATTTGCGTTCCATAACGAGTACTCGATTGTGTGGCAGCGCAATATCAACATTAATCCCACAACCCTATTACCGATCGGACTGACAAGCAGCAGCGTCATGTTCGGTTTCGACTTTGCGTTCTAAGGAGGAGTGATCATGCAGAACAACGTGCACAGCAAGTTTTGCTTGAACATCGCGATCGCTCTTCTTCTTCCATTGGGAATCGCCGCTCAGCAAGCGGATCAACCGGCGGCGAAGCCTAATCCCCACATGGAATCTCATATTGGAGATCTGACCGGGCACTCGGAAGCGGGAGCGCGGTTGTATTACCGCTACTGCTGGGGATGCCATGGAGCGCGGGGCAACGGCGATGGAGAGAACGCGCCGTACGTTACGCCGCAGCCGCGCAATTTCACGCAGGCGACGTTCAAATGCCGGTCTACACCGACGGGGACCTTGCCGTTGGACAGCGACCTATACAACTCGCTGGTCCGCGGATTCAACTTCACAAACATGCCGAGCTGGATCGCATTGACGGCACAGGAGCGCGCCGACCTGGTAGCCTTCATCAAGACTTTTTCCGCCCGCTGGGTCACGGAAAAGCCAGGAACACCGATCCCGATTCCCGCCGAACCGAAACTCACCGTCGAAAGCATCAAGCACGGCGGCGAGCTGTTTCAAAAGCTGGAGTGCTGGAAATGCCACGGCCAGGAAGGGCGTGGTGATGGGCCTTCGGCGCCCACGTTGACGGACAGCAACGATCAGCCGATCCGGCCTTACAACTTTACCACCGACAATCGCTCCAAGTGCGGCAGAACCAACCAGGATCTCTACCGGATCTTCATGACGGGGCTCGATGGCACGCCGATGCCGTCATTCGCGGATGTGGTGAAGCCGGAAGATGCTTGGGATCTGGTGCATTATCTGCGCACACTGCAATACAACAACCCAAGTCCGGAACTAACTCTTTGGGAGGGTACGCCGGAAGGAAAGACCATCGTAGCAGCAAAGAAAGTGGAAAATACCAACACTGGTTCGGGAGTCAAGCCGTAGTCTGGCTCCGGAGACTTTAGGGAGGAAATTGGAATGGGAACGAAGCAGGTAGTCGTAGTTTCGGTGGCCATGCTCGGCGTTGCCACGATTGCGCAAGCAGGGCCTCCGGCCGGCGGCACGGTCAGCGGGAAAGTGACGTACGAAGGAACGCCGGCGAAGATGAAGCCGATCGACATGTCGAAAGAACCGTCGTGCGCGAAGATGTACACCACGCCGCAGCTGGCGGAAACCGTAGTGACGGGAGCGGGGAACAGCCTGGAGAATGTAGTCGTGTACATTTCGGCGGGCGCGCCAGATGACGCGGCGCCGTCGACCGCGGCGGTGTTCAATCAAAAGGGCTGCCGGTACATTCCGCATGTCTTGGCGTTTCAGGTGAACCAGGAACTGAAGATCCAGAACGAAGATCAGACTTCTCACAACATTCACCCACTGCCAAAAATCAACCGCGAGTGGAACAAGTCGCAACCGCCAGGAACGCCGCCGATCAGCGAGAAGTATGACAAGGCGGAGATTTTTCCGGTGAAGTGCAACGTTCATCCGTGGATGCACGGGAATTTTGCGGTGCTGAAAAATTCCCATTTCGCCGTTACCGGCGATGGTGGAGGGTTCTCGTTGCCAAATCTGCCGCCCGGCAAATACACCGTGACGGCATGGCACGAATCCTACGGCGATCAGACGCAAGACGTAACCATTAGCGGCAGTGAAACGAAAACGGTCAACTTCGTATTCAAAGCGAAGCCATACTAGCGGGAGCCAAGCAAACGAATCTGCAAGGAGAGCGCTCCCGCGCGGGAGCGGAGGCGAAGGCGAATGGGAAAAGCACTAGCGGTGGTGCTTGTACTTATTGCGGTCCTTTCGGCGTATCCGATCGTGATGCACATGTTCGTGCTGCCTGAAGATATTTCCACGCACGGCCACGCGATTGACGAACAGATCCACGACACCATGCTCGAGGCCGGGCTTTCCTTCGTCGCCGCCCAGATAGTCTTGGCGATTTTTGTGTGGGGTTTCACGAACCGCAAGGCGGGAAGCCCCCTCAAGAATTTCCCCGGCGGGGCGAAGGTGGCGGTGATCGCCGCGTTCGTGCTGGTGGGAACTGAAGTGCTAGCGCTTGGCGTGATGGGACAGAAGGCCTGGGCACAGGTGTATTTCACGCCGCCGCGGCCGGATGCAATTCAGATTCAGGCGCAGGCCGAACAGTTCGCCTTTTATTTCCGTTATGCCGGGCCCGATGGAAAATTCGGCACGATTCACCCCGACAAGATCGACGAAGGGAACCAAAACTATTTCGGTTTGGATCCCGCAAATGAGGTGGAGGCGCGGGACGACATCGTGTCCGGCGAGTTGGTTGTGCCGGTGAACCGTGAAGTGCAGTTGCTCATGCACGCGAAAGATGTAGGGCACTCGTTCTACGTGCGGGAACTGCGAATCCAACAGGATTTTGTGCCGGGGCTGGATCTTTCCGTGCATTTCACGGCAACGAAGATCGGCAAGTACGAGATCGTGTGCACGCAGCTGTGCGGTTTAGGGCATTACAACATGAAGGCGTATTTGAGCGTGATGTCACAGGAAGATTACGAGAAGTGGCTGAAGGAGCAGGCGGCGCAATAGGCAGCATGAAGCGTTCCATTCGAGCGAGGTGAGGCAATGCAGGAAGGTTCGGTACAGGAAGCGCACGTACATGCTCCGCCCGAAGGGTTTATCCGGAAGTACGTCTTCAGCCTAGATCACAAAGTAATCGGGAAACAGTACTACGCTCTGGCGCTGGTAGCGGTATTTACCGGAATGATTCTGTCCTGGCTGATGCGGCTGCACATGGTGTGGCCCAACTCGAAAATTCCGTTGTTGGAGATGTTTTCGAAGAACGGCGCTCCAGGCGGAGTGATGACGCCGGAATATTACCTTTCGTTGCTGACCATGCACGGAACGCTGATGGTGTTCTTCGTGCTGACCAACGCGCCGTTCGCCGCATTCGGGAATTATTTTCTGCCCATCCAGATCGGTGCGGAAGATATGGCGTTTCCGCGGTTCAACATGATGTCGTTCTGGACAACGTTTGCGGCGTGGGTGGTGTTGATGCTGGCGTTTTTTATCCCAGATGGCCCGCCAATCGCGGGCTGGACGGAGTACACGCCCTTGAGCGCCGTGGGAAAAGATGCCGGGCCAGGAATGGCTTGGGGCGCAAGCCTGTGGGGAATTTCGATCGCCATTTTCTGCGTGGCGTCGCTGCTAGGTGCGCTGAATTTCATAGCGACCACTTTGGACTTGCGGGCCAAGGGTATGACCCTGATGCGCATGCCGTTGTGCACCTGGGCTTGGTTCGTTACTTCGTGCATTGCCCTGCTCGCGTTTGCTGTATTGTTTCCGGCTTGCATCCTGCTGATTTTGGACCGGCACGCGGGAACCAGCTTTTTCATCCCGAGCGGGCTGGTGATTAGTGACAGGTTACAGCCGCACGCAGGTGGCTCCCCGCTGTTGTGGCAGCATCTGTTCTGGTTTTTCGGCCACCCGGAAGTGTACATCGCGATTCTGCCTTCCATGGGAATCGTGTCGCACATCCTGGTCAACAGCATGCGCAAACCGCTGCTGAGCGCGAAGGTAGTGATCTACTCAATGATGTCGATCGGATTCCTCAGCTACATGGTCTGGGGGCACCACATGTTCGTCAGCGGGATGAACCCGATGTCGTCGCTGGCGTTTTCGTTTCCGACGCTAACGATCACGATTCCGGCGACGGTGCTGACGCTCATCTGGCTGGGAAGTTTATACGGCGCGAACATTCAAACCAACTCGGCGTCGTTGTTTGCGCTCGGCTTCATTTCGATGTTTGTTGCCGGCGGCGTGAGCGGGTTTTTCCTGGCGCAGCCCTCGATCGACATTTACCTGCATGCGACCTACTTCGTCGTCGGTCATTTTCATCTGGTAATGGGAGTCGCTTCGCTATTCGGCGTGTTCGCGGGGACCTATTTCTGGTTTCCGAAGATGACCGGCCGGATGATGAGCGAGACGCTGGGCAAACTGCACTTCTGGATCACGTTCGTCGGCGCGTACTGCATTTTCATGCCATTCCATTACCTGGGTTTGATCGGCAACGTGCGACGCTACCAGTCGTTCGTCGATGATTTCATGGCGCCCTATATCGGATGGCACAAGTTCGTGACGTTCGCGGCGTTGATCACGGGAGCGGGGCAGTTCCTTTTCCTGTTCAATCTGATCTACAGCCGCTTCAAAGGGAAACCAGCACCCGAGAACCCCTGGAACGCGACGTCCCTGGAATGGTCGATTCCCTCGCCGCCACCCTGGAACAATTTCGGCGGAAAGCATCCGATTGTCTACCACGATCCCTACCAGTACGGCGTGAACGGGTCGAAGGGTGACTTTGTGATGCAGGATTCTCCAGAGCAGGTGGTACCCGCGAGTGGTGACTAGAACACGGATGCGGCGCGAAAGCTGACGGTCGCGCCGCAATTCCGTTTAAGGCAAAAGGAGACTATGTCGTCATCGATTGCAACACCGATTAGCTCGCAGGCAAATGCACTCCACCGGAAGCACGCCGCCGCCCAGGTAGCGCGATCCGCCCGGCGCACTTCCTCGAGCGGCATTTGGGTGGGCGTGTTTGCGATCACCATGAGCTTTGCGGCGTTCACGAGCGCGCTGGTGGTACGCGAAGGGACGACGGACTGGAGCCACCTGGTTCTGCCACCGATTCTGTATGTGAACACTGCCTTCATTCTGGCGAGCAGCGCGACACTGGAAATTGCGAGAAGGTTCCTGCGCGTTTCGATTGAACCGCGCAAGGCGGGAGCGTGGGTTGGTTTGACGCTGCTGCTCGGGGTGGCGTTTTGTTTCGGGCAGTACCGCGGCTGGCTGGACCTGCGGGCACAGGGCATTTATCTGGCAACCAATCCGAATAGTTCGTTCTTTTATGTGCTGACGTTCATGCACGCGCTGCACGTGCTGGCGGGATTAGTGGCGCTGGCTTACCTGGCATACCGGCTTAGCGGCAGCAAAAAAAACTTCCGTTGGGGCATTTTCGCGAACGCGGCGATTTACTGGCATTTCATGGCTGTTTTGTGGGTCTATCTGCTCTTGCTGTGTCGCGCAGAACTCTAATGGAACAGGAGAACAAGGTGAGCCAAGCGCAAATGGCACTCGATCCTGGGCACGGCCCGTTGATGGAGGAGTCCCCCTACGCGATTCCTTCACGCAAGTTCACGATGTGGCTGTTTATTATCTCGGATGCAGTGACGTTCGGCGCGTTCCTGTTTGCTTACGGCTATCTGCGCGTGGGTACTCCGAACTGGGTGCGGCCCTTCGAATCGGGCAGCGTGATTAACGTCATCTTAATGACTGTGGTGCTGATTACCAGCAGTTTGACGATGCTCGGAGCGGTGGATTATTCGAAAGCGGGCGACAAACGGAAAGCGATGCGCTTCTTGTATCTGACCATGGCGCTGGGCGCGATCTTCGCTTTGCTACACATTCGGGAGTGGATGGAATTGATTCATCGCGGCATCACCATCGGCTCAGGGCTGTTCGGCCAGACTTTTTTCACCATCACTGGCCTGCACCTGCTACACGTGATTAGCGGTGTGATTGCGTTGCTTGTGGTTGGGACTAAGTACTCAAGTGGGCGCCTGACGCCCAGTCATGTAGAGACAACCGGGCTGTACTGGCATTTCGTCGATCTGGTGTGGATGTTCGTGGTGCCGCTGGTGTATCTCACAAATTTTGCAAAGTGATGCGGGAGGGCAGGTGAGATTGTGACCACAACATCGAACGTCGGAATTGCGAAGTACCTGCCGGTCTACGTCGTGCTGCTGGCGATCTTCTTCCTGGAAGTGTTTTGTTCGTTTCGAAACATGTCAACGAGCGCGCTGGTCGTGATTTTGCTGCTACTGGCGTTTTGCAGCGCGACGTTGGGTCTGATGTATTTTATGCACCTGGCGGAAGAGCGGCGCAGCCTGTTTCTGACCCTCATACCCGCGACGATTTTCGTGCTGTTGATGATGAACATGATCTGGGGCGACAGCATTCGGCTGTTGCACCTGCGGTCGTTCCCGCAATAGACGGGGCCAGGTTGATGAGCAAGAAGAGAAACGAAATGAGAGGGCCCGTGGCGCTGCTGGCAATACTGGCTGCGCCTGGGGTGGCGTGGGCGCAGAATTGCGCGTTGTGCTACACACAAGCGGCCAGCGCGGGTTCGCGCATGATTGCCGCGCTTCGCAGCGGAATTCTGATACTGGTACTGCCCCCGATGCTGATCTGCCTCGGGATCACCTGGATGGCCTACAAAAAACGCAACCAGTTCAACGAGGACCACGAAGAAGGGCTGCTCGAAGAGCGTTCGCAAGAGAACATTTCAAACTGATCTTCCGGGAGGTCATTGTGGAGACAGCGATCGGCGTTTTTGATTCGCGAGAAAAGGCAGAGCAAGCTGTCAAAGAGTTGCTTCAACATCAAATTCCCGAACAAGCGATTGTGTTTCTAACCCGCTCCGAAAGCGAAGCAATGAATTTCGGAAAAGAGCTGGGCACATACGCGGGAGGATTTCTGGGCGGAGCGGTGGGCACGACAGCCGGGTGCGTGGGAGCGGCCCTCGCGTTGATACCCGGTTTCGGCCAAGTCTTTGCTCTGGGCGTCGGCGGAGCGGCACTGCTGGGCTATCTTGGTTCGAAAGCCGGCGCATCGATCGCGCAGAAAGTCACCGCCGAGCCCAATTCGCCTAGGCCTGCCGAATCGGCGGAAGATACGGAGCACCTTTTGGGCGTCCTGAAGAGCGGCAGGTCCGTGGTCCTGGTCCAGACAGGATTTCACGATGTAGCGTCGGAGGCGACCGCGATTCTGAACCGGCTTGGAATTAGTGCGGGGGCCGGCGGTCCAGGCACGACGGAAACCAGCACTCGGCAGGTCGAAGGAATTACCCTGATCGAACTGCGAGGCCGGATTGCGTTTGGCAGCGGCAACACCAAGTTGCGCGAGACTGTTTCCGATCTTACGGCTGCAGGCACGAAGCATGTAGTTTTCAGTATGGCTGGCGTCACTTTCGTGGACAGTTCGGGGATTGGTGAACTTGTTCGCGGTCACATGGCCATGCGCAAGTCTGGAGGAGCTCTGAAACTCAGCAACGTGAGCAAACCAGTCGGTGATCTCCTGAAGGCTACGGCGCTCGATAAGGTTTTCGAGATTTTTGTCGATGAAGCTAGTGCTGTGAAATCGTTCAAAGATTCGAGCGTAGCCAGCGCTTAGTCCAACCTGGAAGGCGACTTTTTCTTCCTTGTCTGGGAGTTGTGTGCGTTGACTTCGAGATTCGCGCCTCTTAGCATACGGCTTCATGGTTAGAGCTGGCAGGAAGTTCGCCTTGCCCCATCCCGAACCGGTGGACGCGCTGGTCCACGCGCGGTCCGGCGGTATTGCGACGTTCATGCGGTTGCCGCACGTCGCCGATCCAACGGAACTGGAAATCGCCCTGGTGGGAATACCCTTTGATGGGGGCACTACCTATCGTCCAGGGACGCGGTTCGGGCCGCGGCACATTCGCGAACAGAGCGTGTTGATTCGGCCGTGGAATCCGGTCTTGAAGGTTAATCCGTTTCAAGAATGGCGTGTGGCGGATTTCGGCGACTTTTCCGTGAACCCGCTGTCCATAGGGGACACTTTCCGGCGAATCGAGGAGCAGATGAAGCCGCTGCTGGACTCAGGTGTACGTCCGGTTTCGGTAGGAGGCGATCATTCCATCAGCTTGCCGCTGCTGCGGGCTGCGGCGAAAAAGCATGGTCCGGTGGCTCTGATTCAGTTTGACGCGCATAACGATCTATGGGACGAGTATTTCGGGTGCCGCTATTCGCACGGGACGCCGTTTCGGCGCGCGATCGAGGAAGGGTTGATTCGCGAAGGCGAGTTCTTGCAGGTGGGATTGCGCGGGCAAGTCTACAGCGAGCGGGACTTCGAGTTCGCGAAGGAACACCACGTGCGGATGATCACGGCGGAAGAGTTCCACGCCGGCGGCATTGCCCTGATGCGCAAGGAGCGGGCGGCGTTTCGAGATAAGCCCGTTTACGTGACGCTCGATATCGATTGTGTTGATCCGGCGTTCGCACCGGGCACGGGAACGCCGCAGGTGGCGGGATTTACGAGCTATCAAATTGTGGAATTGGTCCGCGCGCTGCGGGGATTGCAGATTATTGGGTGCGATCTGGTGGAAGTCTCGCCGCCATATGATACCGGCGAGATTACTTCGCTGCTCGCTGCGAATTTGCTCTTCGAGATGCTCTGCCTTTTCTAAATGACGACACTCGCTCGCAAGCTGACCCTGTGGAACTATTTTGCGCTTGGCTTTGGGACGATGGTCGGCACCGGCTGGGTGGTGCTGATGGACGATTGGCTGGCGCGCGGCGGTCCGTTCGGCGCGATGTTGGGATTCGCGCTGGGTGGGATTCTGCTGCTTCCCGTCGGATATGTTTACGGGCAGTGGGTAAAGCGATTACCAGACGCAGCGGGCGAAGCGGCCTACACGGCGCAGGTATTTCCGCTCGTGGTGAGCAATGTCACGGGCTGGATCATGTTTTTGGCGTACTTCATTGTGTGCCCGTGGGAAGCCGTGGCGGTCGGGAAAATCGCGGCGCGCCTGTTCCCGAGCCTGGACGCTTTGGAGCTCTACCGCGTAGGCGGTGAAACTGTATACCTCCCGCGACTTCTCGTCGGACTGGTAGTGACGGCATTCTTGGGCTGGCTGAACTATCGAGGAGTGCGTGGCAGCGCCACCGTTCAAAACTGGGCTACATCAGCAGTGATAGCTGTCTTCTTGGTGCTGGTCGTGATCAGTGCGGGGACAGGTTCACCGGCGAATCTCCAGCCACATTTCAGCCATGCGCCGTTCGTGTCAATCCTTCTGACCTTGCAGATTGTGCCGTACTTCGTGACGGGATTTGAGTCCGTGCCGAAAGCAGCGGAAGAATCACACCCCGGATTTCCGCCGGAGAAGTTCTTTGTGGCGATCGCGCTTGCACTGTTAATCGGCGCGGGTTTCTTGGCGTTGGCCGTGGGAGCGGTGAGTTATGTAGCGCCGTGGCAGAGCTTACTGGGGAAGCGCTTCGCAACGGAGATTGCCTTCGAACAGGGAACCCATACCGCCTGGGTGTCCCGATTGATCCTGGGGATCTCTCTGGTGGCGCTGTTGCAGGTCTTCAATGGAAATTTCGTGGCGGCGACGCGGCTGCTGTTCGCCTTCGGAAGAAGGCGTACGATTCCTGGAATCTTTGGGGCGGTGCACGATCGATTTCAGACGCCAAAGGTGGCGATTGTTGCGGTCGCGCTTGCGACGCTGCTGGGCTTGTTGTTGGGAGACGCGTTGCTCGTGCCGGTGAGTGAGGTGGGTGCGATGGCCTCGGCATTCGGCTGGCTAGCGGCCTGTGCGTCGTTTTGTGTCGTAGAGCGAACCTTAAAACTGCGAATCATAGCTGCGGTGGGAGCGTGCGTGGCATTGTCGCTGGTTCTCATGAAGCTGTTGCCTGGCGTGCCGGGACACTTCTCGGGCGCAGAGTGGGCAGCATTAGGAATCTGGCTGGCATTAGGATTTGTGCTGCATTGGCGGACCCAGACGGCTGCGGCGTAGCCGTCGTGTATACTTTTTTAATGGTTCACCCGCTTTTCTAATGATTCCCTACCTACATTTAGGGCCGTTGCCTTTGCCGACCTTCGGAATGATGGTTGCTTTGGCGCTGATCACTTCGGCGTACATCCTGCAGTGGGATTTCGACCGGCGGAAAATGAAAGCCGACGCGTTTCTGATGATTACCTTTGCAGGAATCGCGGGAATCGTTGGCGCGAAGATCTATCATTTGGTGGACAGTCCCGCGGATCGCTGGATGGTATTCAGCAGATACGGGTTCGCATGGTTCGGGGGATTTCTCGGCGGTTTTGGAACGATGCTGGTGATGGGTTGGCAGGCGAAGCTGCCGACACTGGAGTTTCTGGATGCGTGCTCGCCGGCGGCCTCGTTTGGCTACGCGATCGGCCGGATCGGCTGTTTTTTGTCGGGTGATGGAGATTATGGCAAGCCGACTTCGTTGCCTTGGGGAATGAGCTTCCCGAACGGAGTGGTGCCGACGACAGAGCGCGTGCATCCGACCCCGTTGTACGAATTCTTCATCTGGTGCGCGATCGGGGCGCTGCTGTGGTATTTGGGCGGCAAATGGATTCGTGGGCGCAATATCGCGGGGCGGATTTTCTGCCTTTACCTGATCCTTACCGGTGTCGCGCGGTACCTGGTCGAAATCATCCGCATCAACCCGCCGTGGATTTTGGGCCTGTCCAACGCGCAGGTCGCTAGTCTAGCGTCCGCGATTGCGGGCGTGATCCTGCTTCTCGTGCTCAAGAGCAATAAAGCACAACGGGCTTAATTCCGCGGCATTTCACCGGTTTTCCGGTGTTATTCCAGCATCTGGCGAAGCACGTATTGTAAGATGCCGCCGTGCTTGTAGTAGCTGACTTCCTCCGGCGTGTCGACGCGGATTAGAACCTTGAATGTCTTGACGCTTCCGTCCTTTGCTTTCGCGTGAACCATTGCCTCTTTGCGCGGTGTGAGCGTGGCGATGCCTTCGAAATCGAATACTTCATGACCGGTCAGGCCGAGAGACTCGCGATTTTCGCCGGGCTTGAATTCCAGTGGGAGAACGCCCATGCCTACCAAGTTGCTGCGGTGGATGCGCTCGAAGCTCTCGGCAATTACCGCGCGGATGCCAAGCAGGCGCGTACCTTTCGCGGCCCAGTCGCGCGACGACCCGGAGCCGTATTCCTTTCCAGCAATCACGAGCAGGGGAACGCCGTCTTCGCGGTATTTCACGGAGGCATCATAGATAAACATTCTTTCGCCGTCAGGCAAGTGGAGAGTCCAACTACCCTCGGTGCCCGGCGCGAGTTGATTGCGCAAGCGGATGTTCGCGAAGGTGCCGCGCATCATCACTTCATGATTCCCACGCCGCGCGCCATAGGAATTGAACTCGTGCGGCTTGACGCCATGCGCCACAAGGTACTTGCCGGCGGGAGATTCGACGGCGATAGAACCGGCGGGCGAAATATGATCCGTAGTTACGCTGTCGCCGAGAACGGCTAGCACCCGCGCGCCGTGGATATCCGTGAGTGGCGGCGGCGTCTTCGGCATGTTTTCGAAGTAGGGCGGCAATTTAATGTAGGTGGACTTGTCGTCCCATTGATAAAGATCGCCTTCGGAAACTTTCATGGCTTTCCAGCGGGCGTCACCTTCGAAAACTTCGCTGTACTCTTTGCGATATTGCTCCGTGGAAACAGCGGCGCGCACGGTGCTTTCGACTTCCTGCGGAGTGGGCCAGATTTCACGGAGGTAAACGGGCTTGCCGGCAGAGTCGTTTCCGATGGGTTCGGTGGTGAGGTCGAGATCCATGCGCCCCGCGAGCGCGTACGCGACAACCAGCGGCGGGGAAGCGAGATAATTGGCGCGAACCAGCGGGTGGACGCGGCCTTCAAAATTGCGATTGCCGCTGAGAACCGCAACGGCGACCATGTTGTTTTCTTTGATCGCCGCTCCAATAGGCTCCGGCAGCGGTCCGCTGTTGCCGATGCAAGTGGTGCAGCCGTAGCCGACGAGGTGGAACTTCAGTTTTTCCAGATAGTCGATGAGGCCGGACGCCTGAAGATAATCGGTGACGACCTTCGATCCCGGTGCCAAACTGGTTTTGACCCAGGGCTTCACCTTCAGTCCACGCTCGACAGCTTTTTTCGCAAGTAATCCCGCACCCAGCATTAACGAAGGATTGGAAGTGTTGGTGCAGCTCGTGATGGCAGCGATGACTACGGCGCCGCTGGACAGCGGGAAATTGTCGCCGTTGTTCTTGACGGAGACCTCTTTGGATGGCGCGCCTTCGACAACCTTGGTGAAAGACGATTTGGCGTTTTTGAGCGACACGCGATCCTGCGGGCGCTTCGGGCCGGCGACGGTCGGTTCCACGGTGGCTAAATCCAGTTCGAGCTTGTCGCTGAACTGCGGGTCCGGAGTATTGTCGGTCCGGAAAAGCATCTGCTCTTTGCAGTAGGCTTCGACCAGCGCGATTTGTTCGTGGCCGCGCGCGGTGAAATGCAGATAAGCGAGCGTTTCGTTGTCAACGGGGAAGAAGCCCATGGTCGCGCCGTATTCGGGCGCCATGTTTGCGATGGTGGCCCGGTCTGGAACGCTCAGACTGGAGAGACCGGAGCCGTAGAACTCGACAAATTTTCCGACGACGCCTTTCTTCCGTAACATTTCGGTCACGGTCAGCACCAGGTCGGTCGCGGTGGCGCCTTCGCTCAATCGGCCGTGCAACTTGAAACCGACAACCTCGGGAACCAGCATGGAGAGCGGCTGGCCCAGCATGGCGGCCTCTGCTTCGATACCGCCGACACCCCAGCCGAACACGCCGAGCGCATTCACCATAGTGGTGTGCGAATCGGTACCAACCAGCGAATCAGGATAAGCTTCGACGCGATTCCCGTTGGGCATGGCGCAGACTACACGCGCGAGGTATTCGATGTTTACCTGATGGCAGATGCCGGTATCAGGCGGAACAACCTTGAAATTGCGGAACGCATTCTGGCCCCAGCGGAGGAATTCGTAGCGTTCAATGTTGCGCTGGAATTCGAGTTCGGCGTTCAGACCGAAAGCCTGATTGTTGCCGAAGCTGTCGACCTGAACGGAGTGGTCGATGACGAGTTCCGCAGGGAAGAGTGGGTTGATGCGCTTCGGGTTGCCGCCGAGAGTTTTCATAGCTTCGCGCATAGTGGCTAGGTCAACGACGGCGGGCACGCCCGTAAAGTCTTGCAGCAACACGCGCGCAGGCATAAACGCGGTTTCTTTTTGCGGGCCATTGGGCATCCACTTCGTAAGCGCTTGAATATGTTCGGCATGCACGAAACGGCCGTCTTCAAATCGCAGGAGGTTTTCGAGGAGGATGCGCAGGGAGAAGGGGAGGTGACCGAGCGAGCCGGGGCCGTGCGTTTCGAGCTTTTCGAGACGGTGGATTTCAAAGCTCTGCGCGCCGACGTTGAGCGTGTCGCGCGTATGGAAAGAATTGGCTGCGGATATGGGCATCCAGGCAGTCCTTTCGGAGTGGAAATGAGTTTCTATGATAACCGAAATCGTCGCCGCGCGAGGAACGCTATAATGGCAGCGTGAAAATCGCGCTGATCTCGACGTACGAACTGGGGCGGCAGCCGTTTGGATTAGCGTCACCGGCGGCATGGTTGCGCAAGCGCGGGCACGCCGTGACCTGCATGGACCTGTCGCGCGAACCGCTAAACGAAGAGGCTTTGCGACAGGCGGGATTGATCGCGTTTTATGTACCAATGCACACGGCAACTCGGCTCACGCTGGAGCTGATCGACACGATCCGGAAGCTGAACCCGAAAGCGCATTTGTGTGCCTATGGCTTGTATGCGCCGTTGGCCGCCGAGATTTTTCGCGCGCGGGGCATCAGCAGCTTACTCGGCGGCGAGTTCGAACAGGCGCTCGTCGATTTGGTCGAACATCTGGACGGTCTCTCCGCATTGCCGTGGATTCACCCGCTCGATTCGAACGTATCGCTCGCACGGTTGAAATTTCAGGTGCCGGACCGCGCAAACATGCGGCCACTGAAATCGTATGCGCATTTGGTGATGCCTTCGGGAGAACATCGGGTTGCCGGATATACGGAGGCGAGCCGCGGGTGCAAACACCATTGCCGGCATTGCCCGATCGTGCCGGTGTACGAAGGAGTGTTTCGGGTTGTAGATCGTGAAGTTGTTCTGGCCGATATCCGGCAACAAGTGGCCGCCGGCGCGCAGCACATCACTTTCGGCGATCCCGATTTTTTCAACGGCACAGGTCATGCGTTGCCGCTGGTCGAGGCGTTGCACCGGGAACTTTCGCACCTGACCTATGACGTGACGATCAAGGTTGAGCATTTGCTACAGAACAGCGATTTACTCAATGCATTGCGTGCCACGGGTTGCCTGTTTATCGTGTCGGCCGTGGAGTCGCTGGATGACGATGTGCTGAAGAAGTTGGCGAAAAATCATACCCGCAACGACTTTCTGCGTGCGGTAGAACTATGCGGCAAAGCAGGGATCACGCTTCAGCCGACCTTTTTACCCTTCACGCCGTGGACGACACGCGAGCAGCTAGCCGATTTATTCGCGCAGATCGCACGGCTGGAGTTGGTCGAGGCGGTTGCGCCGGTACAGCTTGCGATCCGGCTATTGGTCACCGCCGGATCGAAGTTGCTGGAATTAGAGGATGTTCGGAAGATCGTCGGCCCGTTCGATTCGAATGCGCTTGTGTACCCCTGGAAACACTCCGATCTGAAGATCGATGCGCTGTGCGACGAGTTGCAGGGAATTGTCGCGTCGAGCGAGAAACTGAAACGCAGCCGGACAGAAACTTTCACCAAAATGTGGCACGCGGTGAATTCCTCGGCCCGCCCGGCGATCGCATCGCGGGCAACCGTGCCCTATCTGAACGAGCCCTGGTACTGTTGAGCGGAACCGACACGGGAACAGTTGGTTCCCATTGCAAAAATGAAAGAAGCTGTGAAACAAGGGGAGGCCTTTATATAGGTTTCTACGGAGTTCGGTGATGACCACAGTACAAAAACGGGTGCTCCTCTTCGCCACCAAACTTGGCTACCAGACCCGATCGTTTCAAGAAGCGGCCGACAAGCTGGGTGTGGAACTGGCTTATGTGACCGACCGATGCAGCCGGCTTGACGATCCGTGGAACGACCACGCGTTGCCGGTGCACTTCGAGTTGCCGGAAGGCGCCACCGGAGCGGTGCTGGAAGCACAACGAGGTTTGCCAGTGGACGGCGTGGTGGCTGTGGGAGATCGGCCAACCGTTACGGCTGCGTATGTGGCCCGCGGCTTAGGGTTGGCGTATAACCATCCTGCTAGCGTCGAGGCGTGCCGAAGCAAGTTGCGAATGCGGGAAGTGCTGCGCGAGGCGGGCGTGCCTGTGCCCTGGTTTCGCGTGGTACCACTCTATCCTTTGGCTGAACCTTCGTTGCTTGGGATCGAGTATCCCTGCGTCCTTAAGCCAATTTCGTTATCCGCCAGTCAAGGAGTCGTTCGGGCCAACAATCGAGAAGAATTCATTGCTGGAGCAGCACGGTTGAAACGCTTGCTGGATTCACCCGAGATTTTGGCGGCGCGGGAACACAATCGCGACCAGATGATCGTAGAAGGCTACCTCGACGGGAAAGAAGTGGCGGTGGAGGCGCTGCTCACGGAGGGCGCGCTGCGTATCCTGGCGATCTTTGACAAACCGGATCCGCTGGTGGGTCCATATTTTGAAGAGTCCATCTACGTCACTCCAACACGGCTGGCGGCCGACGAACGACAAGCAATCGAGACTTCGCTACAGAGCTGCGTTCGCGCCGTCGGCTTGACGCACGGTCCCGTGCACGCGGAGTTTCGGTTGAACCGACAGGGAGTTTGGCCGATTGAGATTGCCGCGCGGCCGATTGGAGGCTTGTGCGCGCGTTCGCTTCGCTTTGCGCCGCGAAATGGGGGATCCGCGTTCGGACTCGAAGAGCTATTGCTTCGGCACGCGCTTGCGCTTGGTGGCAGCGATGCAGCCCGGGAAGAGGTAGCTTCCGGGGTGATGATGATCCCTGTGCCGCAAAGCGGAATCTTCGAAGGCGTGGAGGGCGTCGACGAGGCACGAGCAACGCCGTTCATTGCGAGCCTGGAAATCACGGCGAGGTCGCACGACTACATCGCGGCTTGGCCGGAGGGTTCGAGTTATTTGGGGTTCGTGTTTGCGCGGGCGAATGATCCACAAGAGGCGGAAGCTGCACTTCGCGCAGCGCACGCGAAATTGCGCTTCACTTTAGTTCCGCGCCTTCCCGTGGAACATCCCTTAACTCACAAAATTCCGCCAGCCGAGTTGTGAGAAGCAAGGCGGCATGTCGGGATGTAAAACTCATCTCTAGAGTTTAATCGAATCAGCTCTTGGCCTTGGGCGGGACGTAGCCTTCAGGGAGCTTGGCGCCTTCGCCGAAAAAGAACTGCTCCATCTGTTCTTCCATGATTTTCATGGAGTTGGGGTCGAGGGGATTTAGGCGATATTCGTTCATCACCATCTTGGAGTACTCGAGCCAGAGCTTCCACGCATCTTTCGAGACGTTTTCGTAAACGCGTTTGCCGAGTTCGCCTTTCCACGGTATGCGATCCAAACCCGGCAAGTCTTTGCCAAATTTGACGCAGTGCACCATGCGCGTCCCTGGTTTAATGGGCTCGCTCGGTTGCGGCGTCGGATCGCAGGAATCGTTAGCCATACATTGCACCCCCATTAACATTCTGATTCAGCCACGCCACGCTTGCAAGGGAACGGACAATCACGAGAGCGGTTGATTTCCGCCCTTTCCTAAGGTTGAATCGGATGCCCACTTAGGTTGGGCCGAGGTGAATCCTTGTCCATAGATAGCTTGTTTTGGGACATCGGTGGCGTGCTGGCGACAAACGGGTGGGACCACAATTCGCGCATGGCAGCCGTGCAGGCGTTTGACCTGGACTGGGAAGAATTTCGAGAGCGGCACGACCTGTCCTTCCCCGCATTCGACGCGGGTCAAATCACCCTGGACCAGTATCTGGACCGCACACTGTTCTATCGCGCACGTAAATTCACGCGGGAAGAATTTACCGCCTTCATGTTCGCGCAATCGAAGGAGTACCCGGAATCGCGAGCCGTGCTTTCCGACGTGGCGAAGACGGGCCGCTACTACATTGCGTCGATTAACAATGAACCGCGCGAGCTGAACCAGTACCGGATTGAGGTTTTCAATCTCCGCAAGGACTTCCAGGCATTCTTCAGTTCGTGCTATCTGCATTCCCGCAAACCGGAAGAGCAGATTTACCGGATTGCTCTCGACGTTTCGCAGCGGTCCCCGGAGCGATCAGTGTTCATCGACGATCGCCCGTTGAACCTCGAAAATCCACGGCGGCTGGGGATGCACGTCATTCAGTTTCAAAATGCCCAGCAATTGCGGGCCGACCTGAAGGCGCTGGGGATTGAGGTATAGTTCTTGGGCGGTGCTGCATCCAAATTCTGCGCAGGTTGACTCTCGGGAGGGAATTTATGGCTGAAGAAACAGCGCGATCCGCTTCGATGTATGGAGGCAGTTCCGACCCTTGTTCGATCGTCCTGTTCGGCGCATCTGGTGACCTGGCCAAACGCAAAGTGATCCCGGCGATGTTCGACCTGGCCCAGCACGGCGCCTTGGGAGACCGTTACGCGATCACGGGCTTTGCGCGGACGCCGATGACCGACGAATCGTTTCGCAACACTTTGGGAGAAGCAGCAAAAACGATTTCGGAAGTTGGACCGATTGATCCCGCCAAATGGGATGCCTTCGCGGCGAACTTGCATTATTGCGCCGGCGATTATGCGGATCCCGAAGCCTATAAACGGCTGGGGGAGAAACTTGACGAGATCGACGCAAAACGAGAGCTCTGCGGAAACCGCCTCTTTTATCTCTCCACTCCGCCGGAAGTCTACCAGAGCATCATCGAGAACCTCGGCGAGGCTGGGTTGGCTCAGCCGAGCTGCGATGGCTCTTGGGTGCGCATTATCGTGGAGAAGCCGTTTGGGCGCGATCTGGCTTCGGCCAAAGAGCTGAACAAGATGGTGCTGAACGTTTTCGACGAGAAACAGGTCTATCGCATTGACCACTACTTGGGGAAAGATACCGTTCAGAATTTGCTGGTGCTGCGTTTCGGGAATGGGATTTTCGAACCACTCTGGAATCGGAACTATGTTGATCACGTGCAGATTACTGCGGGCGAGACCCTGGGCGTCGAGCGGCGCGGCGGTTTTTATGAGACTGCCGGCGCATTGCGCGACATGATCCAAAGCCACGTGTTGCAGCTGACCTCGCTGGTAGCCGTTGAACCGCCGGCCTCCTTCGATGCAACGGCCGTACGGAATGAAAAACTCAAGGTACTGCAGTCGATCCGGCCGTTCAATTTGCAAATGGTCGCGCAGTCCGTTATCCGAGGGCAATACGCACCGGGAACCGTCGGTGGCAAGTCCGTTGCCGGTTATCGCGATGAACCCGGCGTCAGCCGCAGTTCGCGCACCGAAACGTTCGTCAGTATGTGCGTGCTGATCGATAACTGGCGCTGGGCGGGCGTGCCTTTTTATTTGCGCACCGGAAAACGCCTGGCCAAGCGCAGCACGGAGATCATGATCCAGTTCAAGCGTGCGCCGCACATCGTTTTCCGCGAGCGCGAAGTGCAACCCAACCGCCTGGTGCTAAATATTCAGCCAGACGAAGGGGTGTGCGTCTCGTTTGGCGCAAAAAAACCGGGCACGGAAATGGCTATCGGGAACGTGTCCATGAACTTCAGCTATAAAGAGGGATTTGGCGGAAATTCCCGGAGTGCGTATGCCACGTTGTTGAATGATTGCCTGCGCGGAGATGCGACCCTGTTCGATCGCGGCGACTCGGTGGAGGCGGCCTGGTCCCTGGTCGATCCCATCCTGGATGTATGGAGCGCGGCGAAGACGGCCACGGTGCCGGAGTACCCCTCAGGTAGCTGGGGACCAAAAGAATCGGACCAGCTACTCGAAAGAGACGGCAGACAGTGGTATAACCCTTAAAACGGTTTAATATAGTCTTTTGCCCAGGAGGCACGGTGATCCTTGCCGGGGACGTGGGTGGTACCAAATGCAATCTGGCCCTGTTTGCGGAAAGAAATGGGAGGCTGGAAGTTGTATTTCGTGAGCGGTTTGCCAGTAAGAGTTTCGCGCAATTTGATCTGATCATTCGAGAGTTTGCCCGCCAGGCTGCGCCCCACCTTAATGGATGCAAAATCGAAGCGGCCGGATTTGGCGTCGCTGGTCCGGTCATCAACAATCGCATTCACGCAACCAACTTGCCGTGGGTGGTGGACGCCGAAACGCTCGCCCAGGAAGTCGGTGTGAAATCCGTTGTATTGCTAAACGATTTAGGCGCGACGGGGCATAGCCTGGAACATTTGCCCTCTGAAGATTTCTGCGTGCTGAATGAGGGCGCGCCTCTTGCGGGAGCGACCCGCGCGCTATTGGCTGCCGGTACGGGACTGGGCGAAGGCATCCTCTTCTGGGAGGGTACGCGGTACAAAGTGGTGCCGAGCGAGGGCGGCCACTCCGATTTCGCGCCACGAACGGATCAACAGATTGAGCTCCTGAAATTCATGAGGCATCGCTATCCCCAGGTGAGCTGGGAGTTAATTCTTTCCGGCCGCGGCTTCCGGACGTTGCATGAGTTCATTGCCCCTAGTGTGAAGCATCCCATCTTCGAGGACCCCGACGCGGACCCCGCTCCGTTCATCACCAAAAGCGGCTTGGATAAATCATGCCCGGTCTGCGTGGAGACGCTGGACTTGTGGACTTCGGTTTATGGCGCGGAGGCAGGCAACCTAGCCCTGAAGGTACTTGCTCTCGGTGGCGTGTATGTCGCCGGTGGAATTGCGGTCAAAATCTTGTCGAAGATGCAGGACGGAACGTTCTTCAACTCGTTCAAGGATAAGTGGCACTTCACGACCATGTTGGCCGACGTGCCGCTGAAGATCGTGCTTAACGAATCGGCCCCGCTGATCGGGGCGGCTTACGAGGCGTACGCAACGATTAAGTAGCAACCGCATTCCTGCTCTCTAACACTGCCTTACTTCAACCGAACATCTTCCAAGTTTGGTAAACTGTGTCCTCTTATTACGGTCGCTAGACCGCATCCTTCATATGGCAAGTCCTGTCGCCCGCCGTCGCGCTGGTGAAGGCACGGAGCAATTCCCATGAGCAGTACGGTGCAAACCCCAGTCATCGAAATTTTGAATTACATCGGGGGTACCTGGTGCAAGTCGTCGGGTTCGGAATTTGTCAGCGTGACGAACCCCGCTTCGGGCGAACTCCTGGCGCGAACTCCCATTTCCACGAAGGATGATGTGGATGCTGCTGTACGATCGGCCGCCGACGCTTTCCCGGCATGGCGGCGTACCCCTCCCGGAGAGCGGGTGCAGTATCTCTTCAAGCTGAAATTCCTGCTGGAAGATCACCTCGACGAACTGTCGCGGCTGATCACCGTCGAAAACGGGAAAACGTTTGGGGAAGCCAAAGCGGAGATCCGGCGTGGAATCGAAAACGTCGAGGTGGCCTGCGGCATTCCGGTGATGATGCAGGGCTATAACCTGGAAGACGTCACGCCAGGGGTGGATGAAACGCTGATTCGCCAGCCGCTGGGAGTGGTCGCCGCCATTGCACCGTTCAATTTCCCGCTAATGATTCCATTTTGGTTCCTGCCGTACGCGATTGCTTGCGGAAACACCGTGGTGATGAAGCCCAGCGAGCGCGTGCCTCTGAGCATGCGCCGAGCTATGGAATTGATCGAGAAGACCGGTCTGCCGAAGGGTGTCATCAATATTGTTAATGGCAGCAGAGAAGTAGTAGACGCGATATGCGATCACCCGGCGATCCGCGCGGTCAGTTTTGTGGGTTCGACACCGGTGGCGAAGCATGTGTACCAGCGCTCTGCGGCCGCGGGAAAGCGCATGCAGTGCCAGGGCGGCGCGAAGAACCACGTAATCGTGCTGCCCGATGCCGACATGGATCTCGCGAAGCAAATTATCAGTGACTCGGCTTTCGGTTGTGCAGGCCAGCGGTGCCTGGCTGTTTCCGTCGCGGTAACGATTGGCGAGGCGCAAAAGACGTTTCGCGACGCGATTGCAGATGCCGCATCAGGGATCAAAGTCGGCTTCGGACTAGACACTGGCATTCAGATGGGACCGGTGATTTCTCTGGACAGCAAGAAGCGAATCGAAGGGCTAATCGCGACAGGCGTAAAGGATGGGGCCAAGCCGGTTGTGGACGGACGAGACTACAAGGTGGCCAATCACGAGAACGGCAACTTCCTGAAGCCGACGGTGCTCGATGGCGTGCCTTCCTCGAGTTCGCTGGCCAACACCGAAATTTTTGGGCCGGTTCTCAGCCTGATTCACGCGAACACCATTGATGAAGCGATCGAATTCATCCGCAAGAGCCCGTACGGTAACCAGGCGTCGTTGTTTACCACCAGCGGCGCCGCGGCACGCAAGTTCCGCTACGAAGCGCCGGCGGGGAACATCGGAATCAACATCGGAGTGGCCGCGCCGATGGCGTACTTTCCGTTCAACGGGTGGAAGGAGAGCTTCTTCGGAATTGTGCACGCACAGGGGAAGGACGCCATCGAGTTCTACACGGAATCGAAAATCGTGGTGGAGCGCTGGTCGCGCCAGGAAACGCGAAAATTCTGACAAACCGTCGACAGAGTTTAGCCGACAGTCTACAGCACATCTCATGCAACAGTTGGCTGGTGCCTCCGACTCTGTTAATTTCGTTTCGCCATGACGAGTCAACCGTTGAAGCTGGGCGTCAATCCTCGACTGGAATGCGCGGAGACACTGGCGTCGCGCTTCTATACTGATCCTGCGATTCTTGCGGTCGAGAAGGCGCGCATCTTCCAGCGAACGTGGCAACTGGTCGGTACATTGAGTCAACCTTGCGGTGAACGCAACGGCGCGCCACAGACGATGGCCGATCCCGAAACGTATTTCACATTTGATTTGGCCGGAGAGCCGGTTGTCGTGGTGCGCGACAATGCTGGCGTTCTGCGGGCTTTTAGCAATGTCTGCCGGCATCGCGCAGGGCCGATCGCAGAAGGTTCCGGCTGCCGCAATGTGCTCAACTGCGCGTACCACGGCTGGACATACACACTAGACGGCCGGCTGATCGGCACGCCGGAAATCGACGGCGTGGAGTTTTTCGATCGTTCCACGATGGGTATGGTGCCGCTTCGCTGCGAGACCTGGGAACAATTCATTTTTGTGAACTTTTCGGACGAAGGACCGTCGTTGCGGGAATACCTGGGAAATATTCCGGAGCTTGCCCGCGAATTTTCCTTCAGGGGATTGGAATTCGCAGAACGCCGCGATTACACGGTGAATTGCAATTGGAAGGTGTACGTCGACAACTATCTTGAGGGCTATCACATTCCTATCGTTCATCCGGGCTTGATGAAGGAAGTCGACTACCCCCGCTACCGCTGCCAGACTTTTCGCTTCCATTCCCAACAGCTCGGGCCGGTGAAGCCATTGAAGCCCGGGGAAGAAGAGCAGCGCGTGTACACGCCAGGCATGGGATTGAGTGAAGCGCTGTACTTTTGGGCGTTTCCTAACCTAATGCTGAATTTTTATCCGGACAACGTGCAAATCAACCTTATCGTGCCTCTATCACACGACAAGACATTGGCGATCTTTGAGTGGTACTTCCACGATGCGAAATCGCCAGCAGCGCGGAAGCGTGTGGCCAAAGCCATAGAGTTCAGCCATACGGTCCAGCAAGAGGACATGCACATTTGCGAGGCGGTACAGCGCGGATTGCAGTCGTCCACCTACGACAAAGGCCGCTACTCCGTGAAACGCGAGAACGGCGTTCATCATTTCCACATGCTGCTGGCGGAGTTCCTCGGTTGACGCAAATAAATTTATGGGTGCGCGGGAGCTGGTGTCGGAGCCGGCGTCGGCGCGGGCTTGCTATAGTCGAAATTCACCTTGGGAGCCTGGCGTGCACCTTCCTCGGTCTTGAAGTAGGCGTCGTTGCGCGTGAAGCCCCCGATGCTGGCGACCAGGCTGTTGGGGAAAAGAACGATGTAGGTGTTGTAGTCCTGAACCGCTTCGTTGTAGCGGCGGCGTTCCACGGCGATGCGATTCTCGGTTCCGGCTAACTCGTCTTGCAGACGCATGAAATTCTGGTCGGATTTCAGTTGCGGATAATTTTCGACAATGACGAGCAAACGGCTGAGCGCGGAGTCGAGTTGGCCGTTTGCCGCGATCTTGTCCTGTGGAGTTTTCGCGCCCACCAGTGCCGCACGGGCTGCCGCGATGTCTCCGAACACCGTCTGTTCTTGAACCGCATAGCCCTTTACGGTTTGCACCAGGTTGGGAATCAGATCCGCGCGACGTTGCAGCACCACATCCACCTGAGCCCACGCGGCGTTGACCGCTTCACGTTTAGTGGCCATCTGATTTCGCCGGCTGAAATACGCCGAGCCACAGATGAACGCAATAATCAGGAGCACCACAAGGATTAAGATTGCCGCTTTCATAGCCACCTCGATCGATTGAGATTCTGAAATCTTACCGCGCTACCCGCTGCAATTCATTCTTCGGAACC
Source organism: Dongiaceae bacterium (assembly GCA_035499255.1). GTDB lineage: Bacteria > Acidobacteriota > Terriglobia > Acidiferrales > UBA7541 > Acidiferrum. Next base: position 87,548 of record DATJZF010000037.1, read on the forward strand.
AAGCTATCCAGGGCGTTAATGACTTTTTCCAACGCATGAATGTACTGGTCGTAGGCCGCAAAAGCATCGTGCTTATGAGCCTCGCCTTCATGGAAGTCGTGCGCCGCTTGAAACGCGGACGCGTCAGAACCCGTCAGGCTGGCGATTCGCGCGAACAGCGAGCGAGGTTCTGAGGGAGGCTCCTCACCAAAGGCGATCACCGTGTGGCGAAGCAGCGTCAACGCGCTGGAACTCGTTTTCCGAAGCACAGCCGTGTACTCCGCTTCATTCCGGCCAGCCATCAGAACGTGCTGGCGCAGGCGGAGAAGCAGTAACCGGAGATCGCGTTCCACTTGAACGCGGTGGAGATTCATCGGCACGTCGAGTTTTGCGATCGCATCCGCGCCGAATAGCACTCGATGGGCACGCTTGACGTCTAGACTCTCGATGGCAAAGACGTCCGTGGAACGCGCCAACTCCTCGGATAAGAAGAAGAGCGGAGGCGGCTCCTTCTCGTCGCGGGTCCACCAAAGCACGACCGGCGACAGCAACTGCAGTTCGTGAACGTCCATGGTGACTAGCGTGCACATCACGTTCAAGTCGGAAGACCCTGGTCGATAAGACCCTGTTGCCGCTGAGCCATATAGAACCACAGATTCAAGATTCTTGCCCGCCGCCTCTTTCAGGCGATGCACCAGTTCATTCAATTTGCGATCCATGGTTGTTTACCTCGTCCTAGTGCGCGTTCTCTCGCTACCAACTCCCGCCTGCGCCGCCCCCGCCGCTCGAGCCACCACCAAAACCTCCAAATCCTCCTCCCCCGCCTCCCCAGCCACCTCCACCACCGCCCCAACCTCCGCTGCTCCCCCAACCTCCACGTCCTCGCCCGCTGTTGCTGAGCATGCCAATAAGCAGGCCGGTCCAGAAGCTGCCTCCGCCACCGCCGCCTCGGCCGCTCGAACCGCCACGGGAGGACAAAAGAATAAAAAGGAGAATGATGCCTAAAACAATCCAGACGCCGATTCCGCTGGAGTCCTTGTCCGGTTGGCGGGCCGGTGGCAATTGCGGAGCTCCCGTGAGGGTCACCCCTTTGTCGTCAGCAATGTATTTCGCCAACTGCCATGCCGCAGCGGTGATTCCACCGCTGAAATCTCCCTTGCGGAAGTATGGGACCATGAGGCGTCCGGCGTCGCCCGCACGAGCATCGTTAATGATAGGCTCCAGGCCGTATCCCACTTCTGTCCAATATTTCCGGTCGTTCGGAGCAACCAGCAGCATTACTCCGTTGTCTTCCTTCTTTTTGCCTACACCGAGCTTTTGAAACAGCTCGCTGGCGTAAGGTTGAATCTCGTTTCCGTCCAGGGACTTGACCGTGACGATCGCCAGCTGCGCCCCAGTTTTTTGCTCGAGTTCCGTGCACATCGCTTCCAACTGGGACTTCGACTGCGCCTGGATCACGCCGGCGAGGTCGGTAACGTACCCAGTCGGACGAATATTCTTAATGTCATCGGCACGGGCGATCACGCTCATGGCTAGTACGAGCCAGACGAGGCAGCATGCGGGATTGACCTTACGAGGTTTCATCCGTTCCTGTTTCAGGTTAATGGCGCAGAGCGTTTCGTAATTTGTACGAAAAACGGAAAATGTAGAACTATGGGCGGAGCGAAACGGCGCACAGTGCGGTTAGCAACGCAGCCGCTGCGCGAATTCTCTCACAGAAAGTGGAACAAATGCGCCAACGAATTTTTGCATCACCAGCAGAGCGGAAAGAAAAAAAGAGTGGTTGCTGAGGTTTTGCACAAGCTCAGCATCTCGGTGACCGACATGCTCGAAAGATAGAACGGATCCCGAACTGAGGAGTGAAGTGTACCCAGGAGTAGGCAAGAAGAACCTGGTGAGAGACTCATTTGGGCCCAATTCCCCCGTTTCCTACCCCGCCTCGCTGACCCTCCCGCTCCCGATCCATCTGCTTTACTGGAGGACTGTATGATTGAGAATAGACTCGAAAAGGGCATGAAGCCCCTGCCTGTTCCCTATGATGAGTTCGAAGCCTTCCCCAAGCATGTTGAGGAATTTTTCGACCTGATCGCCCGCCGTCCATTTGAACTGCTCGAGAAGAGGCCCCTGCTGTTCGGACGTGAGTTGGAGCATCTCTGGAAGACAGAGCCAGAGTTGCTACGTCCGCTCTTTTTGAAGCTGTACGAGACTGAAGAGAACCTGATCGTGCGCGCCGAAGTTCCTGGCTACACGGATAGGGAGTTAAACATCACTTGCGAGCCCTGGCGCTTGACGATCACAGGGAAGAAAGAGATCAAGGAAGAGCCCAGGATGGAGAAGAGGGAGGAGATGCCGATCTACACGGAGAGAGCGAATATCTACAAAACCGTGAAGTTCCCCGTGGAAGTGAAGGCAGACAACGTGAAGGCCACCTTGAGGCACGGGATTCTGGAAGTCACCTTGCCCAAGGCCGAGGTCGTGAAGAAAGTGAAGATCGAAGTCAAGACCTTGTAAATCGAGTGCAGCTAACTGCATGGGTGTTGCTGGGAGGCGTGTCCTGGAATGAGCGCGCCTCCCTTTTCTTTGGTCGGCGGGCATTGACCGTTTTTTCGTGGGACCATACCCTGTATCGAAATGACCAGTCCGTCATCCAACTTTGGATCGACCCTTCGGCTCCGCGCTCCACGCTGGCTCCTGCTAGCCATTGCGGTTTTGTTTTGTGCGGCGACTAGCATTTATGCGCTGGCGTGGATGTATGACCAGCGAAACTCCCCGCAGCATTTCGTCGAGATCGGATTTAACACTGCCCGCGAAACGTATTTCAATCCGAAGACATCTTCGATCCCGGTATATGACGTGGCGCCCAATAGTCCAGCGGAGAAGGCTGGACTCCGCGCGCGCGACGAAATTGTTGGTCTAAACGGACACCCGCTCACGTCGTACAGCTATTTCGACAAGGTCTGGACCCGTTCAAAACCAGGCGACCCGGTCGAAATCCTGGTGCGACGCGCGGGCGAAGCCGCGCCAATCACCCTGCATGCGGTGTTTCGTGCCGTGGATAGTGATGCCCCTCGGGAGGGAACCGCACGTGCCTCCGCGCACCAGCTTCTAAGTTTCTATCCCCTGTTTTTTGTGGTTGTGGGATTTACGGTTCTGTTTTTGCGGCTCGACAACTTCTACTCGTGGCTCCTGACCTTACTGTTCTGCAGCTTCGTGACGGTGCCGAGCTTCAGCCAACCCGCTGCGTATTCCGACGGGTTCCGCGATTTCCTTTTTGTTTATCGGGCGGCGTTTGTGGGGATGATTGCTCCGCTGTTTTACGTGTTCTTTGCGTTGTTCCCCGAGAAGTCTCCCTTGGAGCGAAGAGCTGGTTGGTTGAAATGGGTTGCCCTGGCGAGCGGACTACTGCAGATCATCCCCAGTATCCCGACCAGTGAGCCGCGCTTACCCGCGTTGGTGGCGGAGCTGATCGGCGAGCCTGCGTCCACCTTATTGCGAAAAGGATTCGTCTACGGATTTTTGGCGCTGGGCATTGTTTCCCTGGTGTGGAACCGTTTCAGCCGCGAGACATCACCGGAAGCGCGTCGCAAGTCGCGCGTGCTGCTCTTCGGCACCCTCTTGGGTGTAGTTCCGGTTGCGTTTGAGCGCGGGTTCGTCGATTTTTCGGGTTACCGATCCCCCTTCTGGATCAACATCGTACTCACGGTTTTGCTGCTGCTCTATCCACTGGCTTTCGCGTACGCCATCGTGAAGCACCGCGTGCTGGAAATTCCGGCATTGCTGCGCAACAGCGTGAGGTATTTGCTGGTACAGCGCGGGTATTTCGTTTTGCTGATTTGCGGAGGCCTGCTGGCGATTCTTCTGTTTGCGCGATTCTTCTCCGGTTATTTCACCGGCAATTCGCAGTATGGCATGGCGGTGAGCGCCGCATTTGGCGTTGCGCTGGTGTGGTTTTCCGGGCCGGTCGTCAGGCGGGGCACCGACCGAATTGACCGCGCGTTTTTCCGCAGCTCCTACGATGCCCGCATAATCTTGCAGGATCTTGCGGAAAAGACGCGGACGGTCACGGATCGAAATGAATTGGCCAAGCTGTTGCAACTGCACATTCAGGCGGCGCTGCACCCAAAATCGCTGGGATGCTATTTCGAAGCGGAAGACGGAAGCTTGACCGTCCAACCAAATCTCGTTCCGAAGAAAGCGGACGAACCCTTGTCCATACTGCCTGTGCCAAACTTCCCGTCTCGAGTCGGATCTCGGTTTGTACTCAGCGAGGCGCCTAGCCTTTCGCCGGCTGCTCCGCTTCTTGCCGAACTCGCCGCCAACGGAAAAGCATGGGATGTTCCGCCGCCAGTGGCCGATCAGTGCGAAACAACTGACGCTTTGACCCCGGAGTGTCTGGTGCCCATCCTTGGCCGCAATGGCAAGTTGTTCGGCTTATTAGTACTCGGTCCTCGATTCTCGGAAGAACCGTATTCCAGCGAAGACAAACGCCTGCTGGACTCTGTCGCGAGTCAAGCCGCGGTCTCGCTGGAAAATATGCGGCTGGCAGAGCAGATTGCAGACCGTCTGGAGGTGGATCGGCGTGTTGCGCATGAGATGCAGATCGCTCGCGACGTGCAATCCCGTCTCTTTCCCCAGTTGATGCCGCCACTGAGATCGCTCGAGTACGCGGGAAATTGTATGCAAGCCCGGCAGGTGGGCGGCGATTATTACGACTTCCTCGATCTGGGTTCCTCGCAGAGACTCGAGCGAGGTGCGACTCGCCCGCTCGACGCCGCTGCATGGCATCTCGCGTTTGTGTTGGCGGATATTTCCGGGAAGGGAATTGCGGGTGCGCTGTTGATGGCGAATCTGCAAGCCAATCTTCGCAGCCGGTACGCCCTGGCTCTCGATGACCTGCCCCGCTTGCTGAGTTCGGTGAATCAGCTCTTTTACGAGAACACACCAGATGATCGGTATGCGACCTTGTTCTTCTGCGTGTATGACGATCGTTCGCGAGAGTTGGAGTATGCCAATTGCGGGCATAACGCACCGCTGCTGTTTCGTGCGAATGGTGCGGTGGAGCGCCTGGAATCTACTTCGACGGTGATCGGATTGTTCCCCAACTGGAAGTGCGAAACCCGGCACGTCACGCTGCAGCCGGGCGACCTGTTGGTCATCTATACGGATGGAGTTACTGAGGCGAACGACGGTAATGGAAACGAGTTTGGGGAATCTCGTTTGATCGAGACAGTCCGTCAAAATCGACAGGCCACACCGGAGCAATTGGTAACCCGGATCCAGGAAGCGGTGCAGAAATTCAGCGTGGGCGAGCAGTCGGACGATTTGACTCTCGTCATTGCGCGAGCGCGCTAACGATCATTGCTCTCTGCCTCATCCGCTCCGAGAGGCGAGGCCTCCTGCAAGACTTCGGCGATCGATGGATCGACGGTGCGCGAGACGAAGCGCGTCTCCAGTTCCACGGGCTCAAGCGCACCCCGCAATTCCGTAAGCGCGGCGATGATTCCGCCCTGCATCGAACACAATCCCAGGACGAAAAAGACGGCGGCAAACAGTGTGGCCGCCCGCGCGTACCATGTAAAAGCCAGCGCCAGACTGCACAGGATCAACAGGCCAACGGCGGAGAGAAAGAACATCAGCGCGGAGCGGATGAGCCGGGCGCGGCGCTTGACCTGCTCGGTTTGCCTGCGCAACATGTCGAGAAGCCGCGCCTCTCCGACAGACCCGGTTCGTTCAAACTTTTCCTGTTCCACCAGAATTTCGCGTTGAAAGCCGCGCAAGCGGGAAACCACTGCGGCCAGGCGGCCATAAAATGCAAGCGAGAGAAGCCCGCAAGCGGAGATGATGACCACGGGGAGTACGGATAAGCTGATGATGCTGGTCCACTCGGGAAATTGCACTTGAGCTCCTCACCGCAGGATATCACCAGGAGAGGGGAGCGAGGATAAGCGTTGACAGCGGCGCCTCCCCGGCATACAAAAATTAGATCCCAAATTCGGAGTGCTACGCCATGACCAACGACCTGTCGCGCAGAAAGTTTCTGGAAAAATTGGGGCAGGGAACTGTGGCCGGACTGAGCTACTCGCTGCTGAGCGATCTTGCGGAGGCGCGGCCCGTTGACTCCAAATCGTTGCCTACGCGTGTTCTCGGCCGCACCGGCGCACGCGTTTCCATCCTGGCGTTTGGCTGCGGCAGCCGCTTCTTGATGTATGAGGATGAGGAGAAGGCCACCGCGATCCTGAATCATGCGATCGATAACGGAATCAGCTACCTGGATACGGCGTATGCCTATGGCGACGGCAAGAGCGAAACGCGCGTTGGCAAAGTGATGGCCACCCGGCGCAAGGATGTCTGGCTGGCGACCAAGATTCCGGACCGTACGCGTGATGGGTATCTGCGGCGGCTCGAAGGAAGTTTGAAGCGGCTGCAGACGGACCATGTGGACCTGGTACACATTCATTCGCTGGGGAACGCCGACGACCTGGCGAAGATTGAAGCGCCGGACGGGGCGATGAAGGGCGCGTTGGAAGCGCGAGAGCAGAAGATGACGCGGGCCATCGGCATGAGCAGTCATACCAACGGTCACGTACTGGCGGAGGCGATTCAGCACAACGACCTGGATTGCGTGCAGATGGCGCTGAACGCTTCGCAGAATTCCAACTTCGAGGTTGCCGCACTGCCTGCGGCGCGTGCCAAGAATCTTGGCGTGATTGCGATGAAGGTGACCGGGCAGGAATTTCTGCTGGGAATCGATGCCGGAAAGACGGATATCAATTCGTTGCTGAGATATTCGCTGAGCCTGCCGGTGACGGTCGCTGTGGTGGGCATGCCGAAACCCGAGTTTGTGGATCACAACATTGCTACGGCGAGAAGTTTCACTCCGTTGACGGACGCCGACATGGAGCGGCTGCGAAACCAGATGCAGCCTTCCCGGGAGGGGCTCCAAAAAAGGCTGTCCGGCCATCACGATGGGCCCACTCTCACGCCGCACCTATTCTGGGCGTAACGGTCAGATTCAAATTCGAGGTTACGTCCCGTGTAGGTCCGGACTTGACGCTGGCTTTGCGCGCTCGCGGTTCCCTCTTTGGTGATACTCCCTCACGACCGCCAGGAACTCGTCCCGATCGATGATTGACCCTGTCCGGTTCGCCTCGGCCGCAAGTTGAATGGCCGGGCGAACAACGCTCGCGTCGAAGAACAGGTGGAACCTGCATTGAGGAATGTTAGGCGTGTCCCACTCACCCTTGGTGAACGCAAATGCTTCCCACGCAAAGAAAATGTCAAACGGACTTTGGGAAACTTTGTGCATACCTGGTTGCAGCAGATCGGTGGCTTTGGCCTTCGCTCCCCAGTCGTCAAACGAAATGTCCGTCACACGCACATGCAGTATCAGGGGCCTCTCCACATAAATGGCTTCCGCGCCCTCGAAGGATCCGGCAAGAGCAGCGAACTCTTTTTGCTTCCATTCGTTCAGTTCCATAACAACCTCTCAGCGGGAACGGCACCCTTTCCTTCTTTAGGTGATCTGTGGAAGGGAAGTTTATCACCGATGAATGAGCCCCTCCCCCTGGTGTACTGCAGAACAACTCGGAATAAGCTGAAAGGAAAGAGGTTGAAGGAACGGCGTACCGTACGGTGCCGTAGAATGCGGTGCGAGTGTTTGTGTTCTGGTTACCTCCCCCCACCCCCGGGGGGGTCTCATATGTGCGGGAATGATTGGACTTAAGTGCGATTTGGCGCGTAAGTGCGGGAATGATTGGGGTTAGCGGGGTCTTACCGAGGCGTCGGCGGGTTTGCGACCGAGTTGTCAAAGAACGGTGGGTCTTAGGAGCGACCCGGTAGCTGGTCCCGCCAGCTACATACTCAATCAGTTATATTACCATAAAACAATCACTGTGTAAATGGATTCTCGGGCGAAGAGAAACGGATATCCGACATCGTTGGATATAGGGTAACGTCCCGTCTGTCCCCGGGTCTTCCAAAGTAATTCCGATCTGAGGGAACTGACATGCAAGGGTAGGAACATCTTATCGAGTCGGCGTACAATCGTTTTTGACGCTCTTGACGTTGACCAATTCCGAAGATTTTGCCCGGCACGATACTGACTGATAGCTAGTTTCTATGATTCGGCACGAGCGGACGAACCGCTTCGTCTTTGTGTTGAGTAATAGAAAACCAATACCAACGCAGCCCCCACCAAGCAGACAAGGGCAGATTTCTGAGATCTTGTCTTCAATTCCGCTACTTGCGTCATGGCCCGAATCCGTGTCTCAGCTCGCACTTGGAGGGTAATTGTGTCTGGTGCACTCTCGACCCAAGCCTGAGCAACACTTGAGATGGGTTAGGTTGGCTGACATCCAGAAAAAAAGGGTCAGTGCGACGAGGACGACAATTCCCGCGAGGAATGATTCATGTGTCTTATTCGCCTCTGGCGATAAACGCGATTGGCCGCCACGATACCTTACTGGTCATAAGGTAGGGATGGGTATTTGAAAAAATTATCCTCCTGAGTTTTCATTGTTTTCAATACCCGTAGGGATGTCTGCTCCTCCCGGGTTAGAGGATTTTTCGCCTGCTTTGCGTCCAGTTCGGAGAGTCGCTTATTCACAAATTCAGCCTCCGCACGGTACGCATCTAACTCCATGTCACGGTGACACGCCTTGGCGTGTCACTTTCATACGGAAGACAGAGTCAAAAGCCGCATCTATGAGGCGGAGGCCGGTGTCAAGTAGGAAGAGTCGGCGCACCGTACAACCCCAAACACTGTCATCCTGACGAGCGTTTTGTGCGACGAAGGATCTCAACCGCATCTTGGCCTGTGACTCACCGCTCGCCTTCCTTTGTAGCGGTGGCCTCATGCCGCCATCCTCGCCTTTGTGGGGTCCGCCTTCTGCTTGCCCGCCGAAGCGACGGCAGGAGGCGGACCCTGAACGCCCAGGGCAAGAGCGTCTGTGCCACGGGCCGGTCTGAAGACTGGCCAATACGCAACCTAAAGCGAGGATCTCAAGACACCCGACGACAGAGGCAAAGATCGTTCGTGGGAAGGAAGGACGATGCGGAGCGTCAGAAACTGTATGATCGTCCTAAGCTACGAACATTGGATTGAAAATCAGTCGAATAAAAAGTATCGTTGGGCCCCTGCCCTCCCAATTCTTCACATCAGACCTGCCAGGAGACAGACATGACAAGAAATAGAATTGTTCTCAGCGGTGCGTTTTGCTTCGTGTTGGCTGGAGGAAGCATATTGGTTGCGCAACGGCCCGCCGAAAATATTGATCCCGGAAAGCACGCTGCGCTTGCGGCCGCGCAACGTGCGATTCAGCAGGCTTACGACAAGACGGAAGATGCGCGGAAGGCGCATGGCGACCAACTCGGCGGCCATGCCGAGAAGGCGATACAGCACATGCAAGCAGCGGACGCAGAACTAAAGGCTGCCGCGGAGTACCTTGACGCCCATCACAAATAAAGGCGATTGCCGAAATCGAGAAGCCGCAGAACACACCCCACTCACCGAATTTGGGAAGTGGGGTGTGGCTCAGGCGAGTGAAATATCCTACCTACCACTGCACTCCCGGATACAAACTCGGCATGCGAAAGGCACGATAGGCGTTGCCATTGGAGGTTCGTAGATGCCAAACGACTTGAGGTGAAGCATCGGGAGTGTATTCAAAGACGTCGGAGAAACTCTGTGGAGCGCCGGCATTGAAATTACCCTCGTAATTGTTGTTGGCTAGCTGTTCGGAGTTCCCACCCCAATACGAATACTCATGGGGGACATAGGAGTTGACCAGGGTGGCGGTTTTGGCGGTTTCGTCGATCTCCATAGCTATGGATCGACTGTAAGCGCAGGGTGGATTCGGGGCCGCTCCGCAGGTCACGCCAGCGGGAAAGACGCGCAGGTTGCCGTTATCCATGATGGTCAGGCCGAATTTACCCGTCGTGTTTGGGGTGGTAAAGGCGGGACCATGCTGCGCATAAAACCAGTCGGTCGGGTCCGTGCCGCCTACCAGGGTGAAATCGCCCTGATAGCCTAATCTCCACAAGACATCGCCGGCACCAGCGCCATTGTTGTAGTCGATCTTGATAATCCAACTCTGGTGACGAATGGAAAGGAGGAGATTGCCGTCGTCGGGTGAATACAACAGGGCATTGGAGTGGGTCCAGTCTGGATAGCCCTGCAAGGCTCGATTGATATCGAGATGATCAAAAGAACTCCAATACCAGGCAAGCGTGAATGAGCCGTTGCCGTCAGGTTGAAGGTCTACGATGATGTCGCCCTCTATGGTGCCGAGGCCCGAACAATTGGGAATCGCCGAACAAGGCTGTGGGGTCTGAAGAAGGGCGATCCAGTGGCCATTCGGCAACTGGATGATGTCGTGATTGAAGTCCTGAGTCCGATAAGTGAGGTTCTTGGCGGTAAACGCCGCGTTCATCTGGTCGGAAGTGAATTGTTGGATGGTGTTGCCCGCCAAATCGATCTCTCGAAGAGTATTCGTATACAAGCAGATCAGGAAGTGACCGTTAGGCAGCAGCTGCACGCCCTGAATGTTCCCGGTTTTGGAGGGTGGTATATAGCCCCAGAGAAGGTTGCCGGAGAGATCAACCACCGCGAGGTAGAGCGTCTGCGGAGTCGAAATCAGATCGAGCATCTCCACGCCTGACTGCGGGCTAGCCCCCGGCGTGGTGGTTACCGTAAGCGCAGGAATCAGAGCTGGGTCGAACGCTTGGGTGGTGAACGTGTGATCAAGATCGCCGGCCGTGCTGCCATCGGCTGCCTGTACAACGGCCTGCATGTGGTATTCAGTGGTGGCCAGCATCCCGGCGACATAAAAGCGCAAAGGCCCGGAAGAAGGAGTGGGTTGAGTCCACGTTTTCAAGTTGTAGCTCGTATCCGTTCCGAACTGGACAAAGACATTCGCGCCGGGCGGTGGCGTGAACGTGTACTGGGCGACCTGTGGGTTGGCGGTAGGAGTGACCGTACCGGGCGCCAGAACGATGATCATGGCCGAGGCAGTCTTTGTAGGGTCGTGGTGACTATTGGCGGTCACGGTGATGGTTGTATTCTGCGTGACGGAAGGAGCGGTAAAAACTCCATTCGCGTCGACGCTGCCTCCCGCGGTTCCAGCGACGGTCCAGACTACGTCTGTCGGACCCTTGGAATCGGTTGCCATAAGTTGAACGGTCTGTGTCGAGAACACCGTGGCGGAGTTAGGTGAAACAGTCAACATAACGGGTGGAGAGGAAGAACATCCGGCGATCACCAACACAACAACGCACAGCCATGGAGCGATAAGGCTTCGAGTCATCTATATTTTCCCGGGCGAGCTCAAAATAAGAGGGGCTAGGCTGAAGAAACCCCGAAGACACCTTGAAACGCGCTGAAGCGTAACACAACTTTCACGCGGTTCCAACGAAAACGGCGGTGGCGGTGCGGGGAATGGCGACGTCTTTGTGCGAAAGCGACGTGGACGCAAAGTCATTATCCGGTCCCGCAAAACAATGCCGAGTGAAAATGCGTCCTGAACGGGGGGTGGCGGAAAATTTGGGCGTCGGCTACACTGAATTGTACACACACCGTTGTGCACGAACTTGTCCCCCTATAATAGGAAAGCAACTATGACCGAGACGAAAACCACTGTGCCCGCGAGCAAGGCCCCTCGGCCGACCTGGAAACCGGCAGGAAAAGTCCATGCCGGGGAGCAGCCGTTTAGCTACCCGTTGAAGCGCGAGTTTATCGAACCCGACTGGACGCGCCTGCCGGGCTACAAGAACGTGAGCAAAGAAGAGTGGGAGACCGCGCTGTGGCAGCGGCGTCACACGGTGAAGAACCTGCGCGAGTGCAAGGAAGTGTTCGGCGACTTGATGCCGGATTCGTTGTTTGCCAGCGTGGAGCGCGATATTCGAGACCGCGCCACCATGTCCATCCTGATTCCGCCGCACATGCTGAACACCATGGACGAGAAGGATCTGTGGAACGATCCGGTGCGGCGCTACATGCTGCCGGCGTTTGACGACCGGCACCCGGAGTGGCCGAGCCACCCGAAAGCCAGCCGCGACTCGCTGCACGAGGCGGACATGTGGGCGGTGGAAGGGTTGACGCACCGCTACCCGACGAAGGTGCTGGCGGAGTTGCTGTCGACCTGCCCGCAATATTGCGGACACTGCACGCGCATGGACCTTGTGGGCAACGACGTGCCGCAGGTGGTGAAACTGAAGTTCCAGATTCCGCAAAAAGACCGCTACCAGCAGATGCTGGACTATCTGCGGGTGACGCCGTCGGTGCGGGACGTGGTGGTTAGCGGCGGCGACATTGCCAACACGCCCATCGGGACGCTGGAAGAGTTTTGCTCGAAGCTGATGGATATTCCCAACATTCGGGATATTCGCCTGGCGACAAAGGGACTGATCGCGTTGCCGCAACACTTCCTGCAGAGCGATGTGCTGGCGGGGCTGGAGCGGCTGGCGAAGAAGGCGCGCGAGAAGGGCGTGGACATCGCGGTGCACACGCACGTGAACAACGCGCGGCAGGTGACGCCGCTGGTGCGCAAGGCGGTGGAAGCGCTGCTGGATATGGGTTATCGGGATGTGCGGAACCAGGGTGTGTTGTTGCGCGGAGTAAATGGCACAGCGAAGGATTTATTGGAATTGTGCTTCGCGCTGCTGGATTACGGGAAAATCATGCCGTACTACTTCTATCAGTGCGACATGATTCCAAACGCCGAGCACTGGCGGCTGGCGATTCATGAGGTGCAACAGCTGCAGCACGACGTGATGGGCTATCTGCCGGGATTTGCGACGCCGCGCATGGTGTGCGACGTGCCGTTTGTCGGCAAGCGCTGGGTGCATCAGGTTAAGGAATACGACCGGCAGCTGGGCATTTCGTACTGGACGAAAAATTACCGGACGGGAATTGAGACGGATGATCCGGAGGCGCTGTCAAGGCGCTATGAATATTTCGATCCGGTGTACACATTGCCGGAACTCGGGCAACAGTTTTGGCGGGGCAGCAGCGTGCAGCAAACGCTGTCGAAGTAGCGAGTGAAGGAGGGCGGGAGCCCGGAATTCCGTTGGGGCTTGCTGGGCGGCAACAACAGGCGTGTGCCGCGCCTCTGGCGCTGAATTTCGCCGGCATTCACCGCGCGCTACCTTAGTTGTTACACACGTTCGCTAAGCTTGGTTGATCAAGCCTTGTTTGATGGCGAAGCGCACGAGGTCGGCGTTATTTTCGAGCGCAAAATCCTGCATGATGCGGTATTTGTGAAAGGCGATCGTGCGGGTGGCTACGTTCAGAATAGCCGCCGCCTCTTTCATGGTGTGGCCTTCTGCGAGGAGTTGAAGCACTTCGCGCTGACGCGGCGTCAAGGTGCGAGCGGAATCGGAACGCGCGTCGCGGGTGGCCCATTCCCTCATGACCTCGCTCAAGGCGGGAGCGATATAGCGTCCGCCGCGCAGGACGTCGCGCACCGCCTTGGAAAGCTCACTGCCGGCGGATTTCTTGAGCAGATACCCGGAAGCCCATTTTTCCATAGTCTCCGCGGCAATTTCGGGGTCTTCATTCATAGTCAGAACGATAATTTTTATCTTCGGGAAAGCCTGCTTCAACTGCTCGCTGGCGTCCAGGCCGTTGAGCAGAGGCATGTTCAGGTCCACCAGGACCAAGTCAGGTTTTAGTTCGCTGGCCGCTCGCAAGAGGGCGCGGCCGTCACCAACGGTGCCGACTACCTCGAACTCCGGTTCGAGAAGCCGCTTGAACGCCTCTGCGACAAGTGTGTGATCGTCCGCAAGCAGAATTCGCGCCTTGGTCAATACGCCTCCCCGAACTCCAGCATCCAGGTCCATTGCACGTGCTGTATGGGGCTGATGTATACGAGGATACAGTACTCATCGGGAGACAGGAAGTGTTGAGATGACGGCGGGAAGGGCTGAAGCGGGGTGGGAGAAATCGCTTTGCGAGACGTGCTCACCATCGAGCAACCCATTGCGGCCTAGAAATTCTCCGCCCAAGAATTTCTAGAAGCACTCCGCCCCGTTGAATCAACGAAACGAAACTTGCAAACCGCCTGGGCTGCTCGAAAGTAAGCACCGTTTGAGGTGCTCTTTCGAGCGGTGGGGCGACACCAATGAGGCCCCACGCCGATAGAAGCATGCCGAAAAAACGGGGGGATGTGAACTGTCATTAGTTACAGTTTTTGATGACAGTCTCATGAGTAGTTGCGCATGAAAGCCTCGTTTGCGGTGACTGTAAATTGTTAATTGTAATGCCTTTAATTCGACGTGAGGCAGAGAATGTAAAGACGAGGATGGTGTAAAGATATTGTCAGGTCCGGCAGGAAACATTTTCCGCGGTGGTGCCTGATTTACGGGAGCTTCGCTTCCAGCTCCGCCCACCGCGCGTACAATTCGTCAACTGTTTTTTGATCGGTTTCCAACTCGAGGGAAAGAGCACGCAGCCGGTTGGCGTCGCTCATGACGGCCGGATCAAGCAGGGAATCGTGTTTCGCTTGCAGTTGTTTTTCCGCGCCAGCGATGCGCTCTTGAATGGTATCGAGCTCGCGAGCTTCTTTGTAGGATAACTTGCGCTTTGGCACGTTCGCCGGCGGCGTGTTTTTGCGTTCCGCGGGCGGCGATTTTGAGGCAGCGTCTTTCCGCAGGGAGAGTTGCGACTTCTGCCAGTACTCCCACTGCGAGAAATCCGCAAAACGCTCCGCTTGGCCGAGTCCGTCCATGCCGAGAACCACGGTGGAAACACGGTCAAGCATGTAGCGGTCGTGCGTGACGAGGACCAGCGCTCCGCGATATTCCAACAGACTCTCTTCCAGAATCTCGAGTGTGGGAATATCGAGGTCGTTGGTGGGCTCGTCGAGTAGCAGCACGTCGGCGGGTTGCAACATCAGTTGAGCGATCAGAACGCGGGCGCGTTCGCCGCCCGACAGCCGGCCGACCGGCTGATTCAATTGTTCGCCGGTGAAGAGAAAACGGGCTGCCCAGCCCGCGACGTGGATGACCTGGTCCTGGAAGATGACGGAGTCGCTGTCGGGAGCGAGCGCGCGGCGAAGCGTGATGGCGGGATCCAAGGCGCGGTTCTGATCGAAATACACGATGCGCAAGGACTCCGCCGGCCGGATTTTTCCTTCTTGCGGCTTCAGGTCGCCCGTGAGAAGACGCAGCAAGGTGGTCTTTCCGCTGCCGTTGGGGCCGACGAGCCCCACGCGCATTCCGGACGTAACGATGAAATGAATATGATCGAAGAGTTTTCGTCCGCCGAGGGAAAAGCCAACGTCGTCGAGGGTAAGGAGCTGACGAGTCTTGCGATCGGAGGAAGTGAAATCGATATGTGCGCTGGCGGTACGGGTTCGGGAATCCAGGTCCGCAAGCTCGCCAATCAGTTCGTGAGCCTTGTCGATGCGCGATTTGGCCTTCGTGGTACGGGCCTTGGGTCCGCGGCGGAGCCATTCAATTTCGGTGCGAACGCGATTCTCGAGGGCCGCCTGGCGGTTGCGTTGGGCGTGGAGATAGAGTTCCTTGGCTTCGAGAAAGTCGCTGTAATTGCCGGCGGCGCGAAGGGCACCGTTCTCATAGGCGGCATTCAGTTCGACGACCTCATTGGCGACGTTCTCCAGGAAGTACCGGTCGTGGCTGACGATGACGGAGGCAAATGACGCATTTCGGATGACGGATTCGAGCCACTCGATGCCCGCTAAATCGAGGTGATTTGTCGGCTCATCGAGCAGCAGAACATCGGGCTCGTGAACCAGGGCTTCGACAATCGCCAGCCGTTTCCGCCAGCCTCCGGAAAGCGTCGCCGCTTCCACATCGAGATCGGTGACTCCGGCGCGCCCGAGAATTTCTGCGGTGCGGCGCGCCCGATCCGCTTCAGCAACGTCAGCCCGGTCTAACGACCGCGTTATGATCTGGCGAACCGTTTCTCCCGGCGCGAACTCGGAAATCTGGCGGACCAGGCTGACTCGCGTGCCTTTGCGAATGGCGACATTGCCGGCGTCGGGAGAAGTGCGGCCGCTGAGAATGTCCAAAAGTGTGGACTTGCCCGAACCGTTCGGGCCGATAATCCCGATGCGCGCACCTTCAGAAACGATGAAGGAAACATCTTGAAACAGGGGTGAGACGCCGAAGCGCTTCGATAAACCCTGGGCGCTGATGATGGGTGGCAAGAGTGCGTCTGATCTCCGGTAGAGTTGCCTATTCAGGATAACAGCGGAGCGTTGCGAAACCGAAATCAGCAGGCCTGTCGAGGCATTCGGCGAAACGCAGATTGGCGGATATACTTGGCAATAGGAATCAGCAAAACCTTTGAGCCCCGCGAATAGCCCCGACACTGTGCGACGGATAGTCGAAAAATTTCATACGATCTTCAGCGCAGAACCGATCGTAGCCGAAGCGCCCGGCCGCGTGAATCTGATTGGAGAGCACACCGACTACAACGACGGGTTTGTAATGCCGGCAGCAGTTCAATTCCATACTACGGTCGCCATTGCGCCGCGGCGGGAGAAACGGCTTGTGGTTTTCTCTGAGAACTATGCGGAACAGATGGAATTCGATCTGGACCCCCTGCCGAAGACCGCGCGGAGCCACTGGAGCGATTACGTGGTTGGCGTCGCGCAAGAACTGCAGCAACAGGGCGTTGCTTTGCCAGGCTGCGGCTTGCTGATTCATGGCGACGTGCCCCAAGGCGCAGGCTTAAGCTCTTCCGCTTCGCTGGAGGTGGCTGTTTGCCGCGCGCTCCTGGAGGTTGCGGGAGAGAGTCTTGCCGGGGCGGAGATGGCTTTGCTTTGCCAGCGCGCTGAAAATGAGTTTGTGGGCGCTCGTTGCGGCATCATGGACCAATTTATTTCCGTGCACGCGGAACAGAATCATGCGCTTCAACTCGATTGCCGTTCGCTTGAATTCAGCCAGCAGCCGTTGCCAGCCGAGGTCCGCGTAGTAATTTGTAACACCATGGTGAAGCACAGTGTGGCCGCGGGCGAATACAACCGGCGTCGGCAGGAGTGCGAAACGGGGGCTCGCTGGTTTGCCGAGCGGCGGCCGGGTGTGAAGGCGTTGCGCGATGTTTCGTTGGAAGAGTTCTGCGATAGTGAGAGCGCCTTTCCCGAAACCATCCGTAAGCGCTGCCGGCACGTTATCAGTGAAAATGCGCGAGTGATGGAAGCGAGCAATGCTCTGCGAGAGGGCGACCTGGCGAAATTTGGAAAGTTGATGGGCGAATCGCACGCAAGTTTGCGCGACGATTTTGAGGTGAGCTGTCGCGAACTGGATCTGATGGTAGACCTGGCGACGCAGATCGAAGGTGTTTACGGAGCGCGGATGACCGGGGGGGGATTTGGCGGCTGCACGGTGAATCTCGTGAAGGCGGACGGCGTGGAAGAGTTTCAGACGAGAATCGCAGCGGAATACGAGCGCGCGGTAGGACGGCGTCCGGAGATTTATGTTTGTGTGGCATCTTCGGGCGTGAGGCGGGTGCGATGAGGGTTCTGGTTACGGGCGGAGCCGGCTACATCGGGAGCGTGGTAGCGCAGCAACTCGTGTCTGCGGGGCATCTCGTGACCGTGGTTGATGATTTGAGCCGGGGGCATCGCGAGGCGGTTCCGAGCGACGCTGAGCTGGAGATTGCGGATATTGCGGACCGCCAGAGATTAGGCCGGTTATTTCGCGAGAAGGAATTCCAAGCGGTAATGCATTTCGCGGCGTTCATCGAGGCGGGCGAGTCCATGAGGACGCCCGAGAGTTTTTTCCGGAATAACACCGCCAATGCTTTGAATGTTCTGGAAACCATGTTGGCCCATGGAGTGAAGCGGTTTGTTTTCTCTTCTACGGCGGCGCTGTTTGGCAATCCCGCGAGGATTCCCATTGAAGAAGAAGACGCGTTGCAGCCAAGCAACGCCTACGGCGAATCGAAGCTCTTGGTGGAACGGATGTTGGCGTGGCTGCACCGGATTCATGGGCTGCGGTATGCGAGTTTGCGCTATTTCAATGCTGCGGGGGCGGCGTCGCCAAACCACGGAGAAGCGCACCAGCCGGAGACTCATTTGATTCCTCGATTGATGATGGTTGCGCTGGGACGCCAGCCGCACAGCGAGATTTTTGGGACAGACTACCCCACGCCGGATGGCACTTGCGTCCGCGATTATGTTCACGTGAGTGACCTGGCCGCAGCGCACTTGCTGGCCCTTGGCGCCCTCGAAAAGTCGGACCGTCTGCTCTATAACCTTGGCAACGGAAAGGGATTCAGCGTGCGGGAAGTGGTGGAAGGAGTGCGGCGGATCACGGGTCAGCCGATTCCCATCAAGGAGTCGCCGAGACGCGCTGGGGATCCGGCTGTGCTGATCGCCAGTTCTGAAAAAATCCGGCGCGAACTTGGCTGGGATCCCAAGTATCAGGACTTGGACGCGATTCTGAAGAGCGCATGGGAGTGGCATCGAAACCACCCGGACGGCTACACGAAGAGCAGCTGAACAAATGAGCACAGGGAAAGCCACGTTTCGACTCAACGAACATCCTCACCGCCGCTTCAATCCACTGACGGGCGAATGGGTGCTGGTCTCGCCGCACCGCGCTCAGAGGCCATGGCAAGGCCAGATCGAACGCGGCGCTCGTGAGACGGCACTGGAGTACGATGCAGAATGTTATTTATGCCCTGGAAATTCGCGCGCGGGAGGCCAGCGAAATCCGAAATACGAGGCAACGTACGTGTTTGAGAACGATTTTGCGGCTCTGCGACGGGACGTGCCGACTGGCGAATTCCTTGATGGCAATCTGCTGCAGGCGCGGAGCGAACGGGGCACATGCCGCGTGGTGTGCTTCTCTCCGAGGCACGATCTAACCCTGGCGCGAATGGATGTGCATGACATTAAGAGAGTCGTGGACACCTGGTGCGACGAGTTCACGGCGCTCAGTGGCCAGCCTGGCGTTCGCGCCGTTCAGATTTTCGAAAACCGTGGCGAAATGATGGGGTGCAGCAACGCGCACCCTCACGGGCAAATTTGGGCGAACGAAACGGTGCCGGATGAACTCGCCCGCGAAGCCGCTGCGCAACATACGTATTTCGAAACTCATCATGCCAGCCTGCTCGGCGAATATTTGAAAGTGGAACTGGAGCGGACGGAGCGCGTGGTCTGCGTTAATGATGACTTCGCTGCCGTCGTGCCGTTCTGGGCGGTGTGGCCGTACGAAACTCTGGTCATCAGTCGCCGGTGTGTTGCCGCGTTGCCGGAGTTGGACGAAAAGGAGCGCGGCTCACTCGCCGATATCCTGCGCCGAGTCACCACGCGTTACGACAATCTGTTCCAAACTTCGTTCCCATATACGATGGGCTTCCACCAAGCCCCGAGCGATGGTAGGGCGCATCCCGGGTTTCAACTCCACGCCCACTTTTATCCTCCGCTGTTGCGTTCCGCTACCATCCGCAAGTTCATGGTCGGTTACGAAATGTTGGCGATGCCGCAACGAGACATCACGGCTGAGGTGGCGGCCGAGCGATTGCGAGAGCAGCGGGAAGAGCATTATCAGGAGAGCAAGTAGTGGAGAAAGTGTGACGGTGGTCACTCACACTATGTGCCATTCTCACTCGAACGAGTGAGCCGCCTCACGTTTGGCGGTCTTCTAGTGCCTTTGCATTATTGTTCGTCTTTCTTCCCGGTTGTGTACTGATCTCAACATACATTTTGGTGCAGTTAGGACACGCGGGCGCTCCCCCGCACGGGTAAATGACTCGGAGCGCTTTCACTCTTCCCAATTACGCAAAACTAGCCGGGCTGCTGCTGGCAGCTTTGGCGATATTTGTGGCAGACCTCAAAGCAAATAAAGGTGCGCAGGCCGAGTCCGCTGTCCTGGCAAACAGCCCACAGATCGTTTTTGTTCAGACTCCAAAGCTAACCGAGACTCTCGGCGCGGGGCGATTTCCAGAGGGCAGCCGGATCGTCTTGCTCGCGCGCGGCTTACAAAATACGAAACCGATCGTGCTGACGGCGAGCTTCTTTGCGGCGGCGGATCCGCAAGTGGACTTTGCGGGCAAGCGCGTGTTGTTCGCGGGGCAGCGAGCCCGGGGCGAGTATTGGCAGATCTGGGAGATGAGCCTGGACAGCAGTGGACTCCGGCAAATCACAAAGTGCGACGACGCGGATTGCGTGCGACCGGCGTATTTGCCGGCGGATGAGATTGCTTTCACACGGGTGACGACGGAGTCCGGGCGGCGACGCACTTCGTTGCAAGTTGTTGGGCTCGATGGATCCAATCTTCACGCGGTGACCTTTGGTCCAGGCGAGTGGTGGCTTGAGACGGTATTGCGGGACGGCCGGATTCTGGCTTCGGCGAATTCGCCTTTGACCGACGGCTCCGAGAACCGCCTGCTCTACACCTTGCGACCCGACGGCACGGGGGTGGAGTCGCTGCGCTGCGAGCACACTGCGACAGCGAATCGCGGCGAAGCCACCGAACTGGAAGATGGGACGGTGGCTTTCACGCAGGGCTCGGGCGCGTTGATGGCCATCAAGCGAGGAGCGCTTCACGAAGAGAAGATCAGCACGGCAAGGCTCTCGTATAAGACGCCGAGTACCGCCGGCCAGAACTCCATAGTCGTCGCCACGAAAGCGGCAAACGCACAGCGCTATCAGCTGTCGATCATCGCGGCGAATGGCATTGGCCAGCCACGCACGATCTATGGCGACCCACAGTTCGATGCCGTAGAGCCGGTTACCGTTGAAGCGCGGCCGGTGCCTCGAAGATTCTGGAGCAACCTGATTCTTAGTTCGTCTTCCGGTTATTTCATCGCGCTGGACAGTGCGAACACTGTCGAAAAACCAAACAGCGTGTTGCCCATTCGAAAAGTCCGCGTGCTCGCCAGGAACGCCGGCGGCGAAGTCGCGTTGGGCGAGGCGCCAGTTGAGTCCGACGGGTCGTTTTATCTAAGTGTGCCGGCGAATCAAGCGGTGCGGTTTGTGTTGCTGGATGAGCACGGTGCGGTGGTCCGGGAAGAGCGGAGCTGGGTGTGGACGCGGCCCGGGGAGCAGCGCGGATGCACGGGCTGCCATGGAGATAAGGCTCTGGCGCCGGAAAATCGCTGGCCTCTGGCGCTGCGGCGGAAAGAGCCTCCGACGATGCTAAGCGGCGCGAGAGAACCCGGGGCTGCGGGAGAAAATCGTGGTCACTAGGAATTGGAGAGCGAAGTGGGCCGCGGCGCTGATCACTTTGCTGCTCGTCGCGAGCGGCTTTGCGCAAACGCCAAAGAACGCGGATACAAAAGACCCCGCTACGCAACACTTTCCAGCATTCGAGGACGTAACGGACAAATCGAAGATCCAATTCCGGCACTCCTTCGGTGAGCAATCGCTGAGTTCGATTCTGGAAGCCACGGGTTCGGGCGCCGTTTGGTTTGACTACAACAACGACGGGCTCTTGGACCTGTACGTTTTGAGCGGGAAATATATCGAGGGTGTCACCGATCATAGCCGCGCGGACGGAAAAGACGCGACCAATCACCTCTACCGAAACAACGGAGACGGCACTTTCACGGACGTGACTGAGCAGTCGGGTGTGGCCGGTAAGGGATTTTCGATGGGCGTTGCGGCGGGCGACTACGACAACGACGGCTTTGAAGATCTGTATGTGACCAGCTGGAACTCCGCGATTCTGTACCACAACAACGGCGATGGCACGTTTACCGATGTAACCGAGAAAGCAGGCGTGCAGAATCCGCACTTTGGCGTGGGCGCGGTGTGGATTGATTATGACCGCGACGGAAAGCTCGACCTGTTTGTTGGCAACTACCTGAAGTATGACCCGAAGGCGAAGCGACTCTACTACACAGCGGATGCGTTCGCCGGCCCATTGGATTACGAGGGCGAGAGCAACCGGCTGTTTCACAACAACGGGGATGGGACGTTCACGGATGTCTCGGAGCAGGCGGGCGTCGCGAATCCGGTTGGCCGTGCCATGGGAGTGACGGCGGGCGATTTCGATAACGATGGCTGGCCGGACATCTATGTCGCAAACGACCAAATGGAGAGCTACCTCTACCACAACAATCATGACGGCACTTTCACAAATGTGTCTCTCGAGCAGAACGTGGCGTATGGCACGAACGGGGACACGCCTTCCGCGATGGGACCGATCTTTGCGGACTACGACAACGATGGTGCACTCGACCTGTTCGTTTCCGACATGCGTTATCACCGCATGTTCCGCAATTCGTTGAAGGAAGGATTTTTCATCGATACGACTGCCGACTCGGGAATCGCCCGGATGGCCGGGCAGTATGTTGGCTGGGGCGACGCGATCTTCGATTTCGACAATGACGGTTTGAAGGATCTATTCGTGGTAAACGGCGGCTTGCATTGGCTGATTCCCATGGAAGACACGCTGTTGCGGAACAATGGCAACGGGACGTTCTCCGATATCTCCGCACAGGTGGGAAGCTACTTCAAAACGAAGAAAGTCGGTCGCGGGGCATGCTTCGCTGACTTTGACAATGACGGGTATGTGGATGCGTTCATCGTGGTCCTGGGTGGAAAAGGAATTCTGGTGCGTGCGGTGCCGCCACCGCCGGCGAACCGGTATCACTGGCTGACGCTGAAGTTGGTTGGGACGAAAAGCAATCGCGATGGATATGGAGCGCGCATCGAGGCCGCTGCGGGCGATCTGAAGCAGATAGTCGACAACGAACCCTCAGCCGGTTACCTGTCGCAGAACGATCCGCGCCCACATTTCGGGTTGGGCAATCATCGCGAAGTCGACACGCTCACGGTGAAGTGGCCGAGCGGCGTTGTTCAAACGTTGGAGCACGTGGCGGCGGATCAGATCCTGTTGATTACCGAACCGGGCGAGCGTAAACCCACGGGGCAGGGAGCCAAGCCGTGAGCCGCTGTGTGCGCAGCTTGAAAGCCGTGCGGATCGTGACTGCCGTTGCGGCGTTATGCGTCGCGTCTTCGTACGGATGGCCTTCGGGCGCGCAGAACACGGCCCACAAAGCGGAAGCCGGGTATCTCACGCCGGTCGAAGCGAAGCTCTCAAACGATGGCACGAAGCTGTTCGTCGTGTGTGAAGATGCGGATGCGCTGCTGGTCGTCGATATTCGCACGCAAAAAGTGATCCGCCGGGTTGCGGTGGGGCACAAGCCCAAGGATGTGGCGCAGGCTCCATCGGGCCAGAATATTTACGTATCGAATGAGTGGAACGATAACGTTACGGAAATTGACGCCCAGACATTTCAAGTAACGCGCACCATCCCGGCCGGCTGGGGGCCCGTGGGATTGACCACGGACCGCACAGGCAAAACGCTATTCGTCGCAAACAGCATTGGCAACGACATTTCAGTGATTGATCTGGCGAGTGGCACGGAAAAGAAGAGGCTGGCTTCGTGGCGCTCGCCTCATAACGTGCTGCTCTCTCGCGATGGAAAGTTCGTATATGTCTCGAACATGCTGGGACATTTGGGCCCGTGGGATCAGGCGCCGGTTTCCGAACTTACGGTTATCGATGCGGAAAAGCAAATCATTGCGCAGCGCGTTCAGATACGGGGGGTCATCGAGCTGCGGCACATCGCCGAAAGTCCAGCGGCAGCAGGCGATGACCTGATCATTCCGTTTCTGCGGCCCAAGAACCTGAATCCGCTGATCCAAGTGGCGAATGGGTGGATTCTGACGCACGGCATCCTGATGCTGCATCCAGAAGCCACAGTGAAGGGTGGATACGAGATCACTCAGGTACTGCTGGATGACGTGGATTCCTACTATGCCGGCGCGAACGGCATTGCCTTTACGCCCGACGGCAGGCGCGTGCTGGTCACATCGTCTGAAGCGAACGTGGTGTCGCTGATCGATGCCGGCAAATTGAAGCAGCGGATAAGAGCGATTCCGGCAGACCAGTTGCCCAATCGACTGGACTCCGCGGCGGCTTTCGTGACGCGGCGACTGGAAACGGGAGCGAATCCGACAGCGGTGGTGGTGTCTCGACAGGGCGACCGGGCTTACGTCGTAAACCGACTGGACGACAGCCTCACGGTGATCAGCCTGACGACGTCGCGACTCGAAGGTCGAATCGACTTGGGAGGGCCCAAGGAAGAAACCACTCTCCGCAAAGGCGAGAGGCTCTTTCACTCCGCAAAGTATTGTTTCCAGGGGCAGTTTGCCTGCGTGACCTGCCATCCCGACAATCACATTGATGGCGTCTCGTGGAATTTGGAGACGCCGGAACTGGGCAAGGATCGCGTGGCGAACCGTACGTTGCGCGGTATCGCCGAAACCGCGCCATACAAATGGAACGGACATAACCCGGATCTGGAGACGCAGTGCGGGCCACGGATTGCGAAGTTCCTGTTTCACTCGGAAGGGTTCAACAAAGAACAACTGGCGGACCTGGTCGCATTCATCAAGTCGATTCCCCTGCCGCCCAATCGCCATCTTGCGCCGGACGGTCAACTCACGTTGCCGCAGGAGCGGGGCAAGGCAATTTTCTATCAGAAGAACTGCGACAACTGCCATCCCGCGGCTACCCACTACACCGCCTTGCGGAGTTTCGACGTGGGCACGGCAAATCAATACGACACGTCGGGCGTGTTTGACGTTCCGCAGTTGGACCGCATTTACGAGAAGCCGCCGTATCTGCACAACGGCGAAGCGTTGTCACTCGAAGAGATTTGGACGGTCTACAACAACGATGACAAACATGGCGTGACGTCGAATATGACGAAAGAGCAGCTGAACGATTTGATCGAATTCTTGAAGTCGTTGTGAGGCTTGGAGAGCAAGAATGAACCACGAGGGGATTATGAAGGCGGTGTTGGGTGGGGCAGCGATTCTGCTGTTCTGTGCGTGTTCCGCGGCGCAGGAATCGCCGTTGTATACACGCTGGGAGAATTTCACGACCGCCAATGGAATGCCGGACGACAAAGTCTTCCAAGCGACTGTGGACGGGGACCGCGTGTGGGCCGGCACGGAAAACGGATTAGTGCTGATCGAGAAGGGCAAAATTCAGAAGGTGTATGGAACGGAGGACGGGCTAGCGAATCGCGTTGTGACAGGCGTGGCGATTGATCCTGCGACGGGTGATGTATGGCTTTCGACATTTGGGGGGCTCAGCCGGCTCTCGGGCGGCGAGTTCAGAAACTACAAGAATCTGACCAGCGGCTTGGCCAACGACATCGTCTATGCGGTGGCGGTGCAGAACGAATTCGTCTGGGCGGCAACGACGGCGGGAATCAGCAGGTTAAATACACGCACAGGCGAGTGGTCGATCTTCAGTGAAAAGAACGCGCCGCTGCATGAGCCCTGGTCCTACGGCATCGCGGTAACAGAAAAGAAGGTCTATTTCGCAGTTTGGGGAGGCGGACTCCTGGAATACGACATCGCAGGCGGCTGGTGGAAGCCGCACAACGATCCGGATGGAGAGATGGAAATGGTGCTGTTCCAGAATCAGGGGCTGATTCATGACATCGTCAGCAATGTCGCCTACAACCATGAGACGCAGATGGTCTGGGCGTCGACCTACTTTGGTTTAAGCGGCTACGACGGGCACAACTGGCACAACTACCTTTCGACAGACAGCGCGCTGGCTTCCGACTTTATCAATGCGGTGCAATCGCGCGGAGACGATGTGTGGGCGTGCACCGACAAGGGCTTAAGCTACCTGAATTTCAAGACAGGCGAATGGATCACCTATCGGCCCGCAGTAGACGGGAAAGCCGGCGAGATCGTGATTACGAGCGCTGACAAAAAAGTCGAGCACAGGCAAACCGGCACTGCCTTGGCACACAACTACATCCTGAACCTGGCGTTCCAGGGCGACGACATTTGGGTGGCGACGGCCAAAGGCTTGAGCCACGGCCTGCGTGAACCCAAACGTCAATCCAATAAGGAAGGGAATCGAAATGAGCACAAGCCAGCTAGCCGTTGACGCCGTCACAGAAGAGAAGGAGATCGTAAAGAAGCGAGCGATCACCGCTAAGGAAGTATTGAACGAGGCGTACGACTATCCTCGGCCGTCTTCGTTCTCGCGCGGATTCCGCATTGATATCAAAGGTGTCACGATTTTATTGATTTCTGGCACTGCGAGCATCGACGAGTACGGGAAAACGGTGCACGAAGGTGATTTCAGGGCGCAGACATTGCGAACCTATAAGAACATCACCGCGCTGCTCGCTTCCGAAGGCGCGACGTGGAAAGACGTGGTGCGCACAACCTGCTATCTGCGCGACATCGAGCGCGACTACGCGCTGTTCAATGAAACTCGCACGAAGTTTTTCGCGGAACAGGAATTGAATCCCATACCGGCGTCGACGGGAATCCAGGCGATATTGTGCCGGCCGGACCTGCTGATCGAAATGGAAGCGATGGCCATTTTTGACACGGACCGGAAGTAAGCCAAGCTAGCGGTAATCACTCGCGAGCGGCGCGAGAAGGAAGGATGCCATGAGCATTGCGGGAGCGGCGGTCAGTGGCGACCTCACGAAGATTTGTCCACTGATCAGTCGCAGAACCAACTCGAAGCATTCGGCGAGTTCAACGCAAGTTGTCCGCGTCAAGCACGTGGAATTCGGCGTCAACCGGCCAGTCATAATCGGAGGCCCCTGCTCGGTGGAGAGCGTCGAGCAAACGCTCGAACTGGCGCACGCGGTGAAATCGTGCGGTGCAGACATGTTGCGCGGCGGCGCTTACAAGCCACGCACATCACCTCACGATTTTCAGGGGCTGGGGCTGGAAGGATTGGAGATTTTGCATGAGGCGAGCCTCCAGACTGGACTGCCGATTGTCACAGAAGTCATGGATCCGCGGCTGGTCGAGCAAGTCGGAGAATACGCGGACATGCTGCAGATCGGCTCGCGCAACATGCAGAACTATCCGTTGCTCACGGAAGTTGGCAAATTCGGGAAGCCTGTGCTGCTCAAACGCGGGATGGCGGCAAGTCTCGGAGAATGG
This sequence comes from Dongiaceae bacterium, assembly GCA_035499255.1. GTDB lineage: Bacteria > Acidobacteriota > Terriglobia > Acidiferrales > UBA7541 > Acidiferrum. The sequence continues at coordinate 114,445 of DATJZF010000037.1, forward strand.
CTGGGGGCGGCGGAATATGTCGCTAAGGAAGGAAACGTCCAGATTGTGCTTTGTGAACGGGGAATCAAGGCCTATCCGTCGGGGGAATACTCGCGCTTCATTCTCGATCTGAACGTGATTCCCGCGGTGCAGTCGGAAACCTTTCTGCCGGTCATTGTCGATCCCAGTCACGCAACGGGCGTCGCCAGCATGGTGGAGCCCGCCAGCCGGTCCGCCCTTGAGGCTGGCTGTCATGGACTGATTATCGAGGTTGCCAGCGACCGTCCAGACGCAGCGAGGCCGAAGTGTGACGCGGCACAAGCCATCAGTCCGGCGACTCTTGGAAGAATCATTGAATTCGCTCACAGCCGTGCTGGGCAAAGATTGGAGAGCAAAGCTTGTGGTGTCTAGGCTCGCATTTCGAATCATCGGTTCGGCATTCGTTTTGGTAACGCCGGTTGTGGGGCAAGTGCCAGAGAATCCCACGCCGCCAAAAGAGACCCCGAAGCGCTATGCCAACATGCCGGAAGAAGCGGTTCCCTACCGGAATTTCACAAAGCCGTACAAGGAATGGTTCGTCGATCCCAAAACGCTGGAATATAACGGGGCGGCGCGGGATCGTAACGACGAGGAGATGGTCAAGTCTGCGACCGTAAATATCGGCTTTCTCGGGCCGATTGAGAACAATCCCGAATCGCCCTATGGTATCGCCATGCTGCGCGGAGCGCAGTTGGCGCTCGAAGAAGCCAATGCGCGGGGCGGCTACCGCGATGCGAGTACAGGTGTGGCAAAACCCTATGCGCTGATGATCCACAATGATGTGGCGTTGTGGGGGGCTTCCTCGTTTGAAGCGGTGAAAATGGCTTTCGACGAACATGTGATTACCACATTGGGTTCGATTGACGGTGCTTCGACGCACATCATGTTGCGTGTGGATCTGAAGCTCGAAGTGCCGATCATGGACACGGGAACGACGGACCCGACCGTGACGGAGACGCGCATTCCATGGATCATTCACAATTTTCCGGACGACCGCCAACAGGGTTACACACTTGCGGACTACATTTTCAAGCAACGCAAGCTCAAGAGGATTGGAGTGCTTCGTACGCAGTCTCGCTATGCGCGGGTCGGAGTGGCGAAGTTCTTTGACGAAGCGAAGCGGATGGGGCACGTACCAGTGTTCGAGACCAAGTTCGAGCGCGGGGACACGGACTTCACGCAACAGATTCGCATGCTGCAAACCGCGAAGCTGGACGCCGTGGTGATCTGGGGCGAGTCGAAAGAAGCGGGGTTGATCCTGAAGCAGATGCGCGCGGCGGGAATGAAGCAGCCGGTATTGGGCTCGAGCCGCACGGCGTATGCGGAGACGATTGCAGTTGCCGGCGAGGCCGCGGAAGGTTTTGTGACCACGTCTCCCCTGGATTTGTCGCGGACGGACGCGCGCTGGGTGGAGTTCGTGCAACGCTATCGCGGAAAATATAATGCGGATCCTGATGCTTACGCCGCCTATGCGTACGATGGAATAAATCTGCTGATCGGGGCGGTGGAGAAGGCCGGGCTCAACCGCGGAAGAGTGATGGACGCGTTTCGGGAGTACGTGAACAAGAGTTACGACGGAGTGGCGGGGCTGGCGCGATTTGACGCCACGCTCAATAATATTGCTCCGCTGGGTCTCTCGCGTGTCGAGGGTGGGAAGTTCGTCTACTGGAACCCGCGCGCGGATAGTTCAACGGCTGCTCAAAGTGGAGGACCGCTGTAGGTGAAGCAAGGCCGGCGAGTTGTGAACGTTTGCATGGGCGCTCTGCTTGCGATTCTGCGGTGCGAATACGCGGCCGGGCAGACCAGCGAACCAGCCGGGCCACAGGCGCCGCCTCATGCGACCTTAGACCACGAAGGGATCGACTACCACGGGCCGGGGCGAGCAACTTCATCGGACATCATCGGCAAGACTGCGACGATTGGCATTTTGTTGCCGCTGCAGGGCGCAGCCGCGGGCCCAGGCCACACGCTTCTGAAGGCTGCGCAGCAAGCCATCGCCGACGAAAACCGCAATGGGCCGCTTCCGGACGGCCAGGCATTTTCGCTGGCGATCCGGAATGAATCAGGAAGCTGGGGACAGAGCAGTTCGGAAATGATGCGGTTGATCACGGAAGATCAGTCGCTGGCGCTGATCATTGGCGCTGACGGCAATCTGGCGCACCAAGCCGAACAAATCGCAAACAAGCTGGGAATTTCGGTGGTAACGCTGGCGAGCGACGCAACGACGACGGAAATCAATATTCCCTGGATTTTTCGCGTAGTGCCCAGCGACCAGCAGCAGGCGGAAGTGATGGCCCAGGCGATTTGTGACCGCGACAAAAACTCCAAGGTACTGCTAATCACAACCACCGATCATGACGGGCGCGGCGGCAAAGCAGCCTTCCTGAAGGCTATGCAGAAGTTGGGGGGAAGCGCTGCGGTCGAACTGGATATTGATCGAGAGCTTGTTGATACCGGCAAGGTTCGAGATTTGTTGGATGCGGCCAAGGCGACGGTTGTGGTGTTCTGGACGGATTCACTGGTCTTCGAGGAGTTGCTGGACACCGTGGCGGGCGAGCGATCTGTGCAGTCGGTGTATGCCAGTGAGAAAGCGGCGCAGACGGTGCTTGCGAATCCAGAAGCGAATCCCGCGAGTCCGATCGTCCGCGTGGCGGTTGCCGGCGTGTCGAGGAACCAGGCGGGCGAGGCCGAGCAAGTGTACAAGGCCGTGAGGCTGATTGCGGCGGCGATTCGCGCGGCCGGGCCGAATCGTGCGCGAGTGCGGGATGCTTTGGCGCGGAGCACGATGGAGCCCGCGGCGGATGGCAGGGGTCCGCTGTTTGACGGAGCGGGAAACTTGCTGGCGAAACCGCAACTGGTGCCGGTCCACTCGGCAGTAGGACCACAGGACGGAAGCAAACCGATCAAATAGTCCGGCGCGAGCCCGGGCGCGCAAATGCCATGTTGGATGCTTGGCTGGCTCGAGTACAGGGATGCGTTGACTAAGGCGCGAGGCGCAACCTAAGATGACGGCCAAATGGCGGATAGTCCAACACTGGTTGGCCAGACACTTTCCCACTATCGGATTGTGGAGAAAATCGGTGCAGGTGGAATGGGGGAAGTCTACTTGGCCCACGACCTCCGCCTTGACCGCGACGTAGCACTCAAAGTACTGCATCCCGGAACGCTAAGTGGAGAAACCGCGCGGAAAAGATTCCGACAAGAAGCCTTGGCGCTGTCCCGGCTAAATCACCCCAATATTGCGACGGCGTACGACTTCGATAGCGACGGGGCAACGTCGTTTCTCGTGATGGAGTATGTGTCCGGAGAAACGCTTAGCCAAAAAGTGCGGGAAGGTTCGTTGGGAGAAAAAGATGTCGTGCGGTTGGGATTGCAGTTGGCGGAGGGGCTGGCCGCGGCGCACGAACAAGGGGTGATCCACCGGGACTTGAAGCCAGGCAACACGCGGCTGACGAGTGACGGGCGGCTGAAAATTCTGGACTTCGGGCTGTCCAAGTTGCTTCAGGTGCAGGGGGAGACTGCTGAAACGGCAACGATCAGTCTCAATGGTCCGTTCGATCTGGTGGGAACTTTGGCTTACATGGCTCCGGAGCAATTCCGGGGACAGCCGGTGGATGCGCGAACGGACATCTGGTCTGCCGGGGTGCTGCTGTACCGCATGGCTACGGGGCGGCTGGCGTTTCCCGAAGCGGATACGGCAAAGATGATCGGATTAATCCTGGGCTCGGCACCGGCGCCTCCGCGAAGCGTGAACCAGCACTTGTCGCCGGGCCTGGAAAACATCGTGCTGAAATGCCTGGAGAAAGATCCGGAGGATCGCTACCAGTCGGCGAAAGAACTGGTCGTGGATTTGCGAAGGTTGTTGTCTGCGGGGAGAGTTCCCTCAGGGCCCTCGAAGGGAAGGCAACAGATCGGCGCAAAAGCGTATATCGCCGGGGGAGTAATGCTTGTTGCCACCGTGGGATTGATTGTGGGGTTAAACCTCGGGGGCATGCGGGACAGAGTGTTTGGCGGAAAGAAGTATGCGGAAATCCATTCGCTGGTGGTGTTGCCGTTGTCGAATCTTTCCGGGGATTCGCAACAAGAGTACTTCGCCGATGGAATGACCGAGGCACTGATAAACGATCTGTCTAGAATCCGCAGCTTGAGAGTAATCTCGCGGACCTCGTCCATGCAGTTCAAGGGAACTCGCAAAACCGTGCCAAAGATCGCCCAGGAATTGCAGGTGGACGGAGTGGTGCAAGGCAGTGTTTTGCGGGTAGGCAATCGTGTGCGCATCTCGGCGCAATTGATCAATGGACCACACGACAAGACTCTGTGGGCGGAAAACTACGAGCGCGATTTTACGGACATCCTCGTACTACAAGGGGAGGTGGCGAACGCGATCGCGAACCAAATCCGAATCGAGATCACGCCGCAGGAACAGGCAAGATTGGCCGCGGTACAGGCGGTCAACCCGGAGGCGTATCAACAGTACTTGAGAGGGCGGTTCTTTCTAAATAAGGGAACGGAAGAGGATTACCGGACCGCGTACAAACATTTCCGACGGGCAATCGACGTGGATCCCAATTACGCGCTGGCGCTGGCGGGGTTGGCTTACTACTTTCTGACCACGGACGAACTTTCGCCGAAAGTGGCGATGCCGCAAGCAAAAGAAAATGTGCTGAAGTCGTTGGCGATTGACGACGGGCTATCCGAAGCGCACACCACGCTGGCCAACGTGAAATTCAATGCGGACTGGGATTGGCCTGGTGCGGAACAAGAATTCCAAAGGGCCATCGAATTGAATCCAAGCAGCGCAGAAGGACATCGCGCGTATTCCGTGTTCCTGTCGGCCATGGGGCGCCACGCAGAGGCGATAGCGGAGATTCGAGTTGCACAACGGTTGGATCCGTTGTCGCTGATTACGAATGTGGACGTGGGATGGGCCTACTATTTTGCGAGGCAGTACGAGCAAGCGATCCAGCATTGCCGAGAAACGCTGGAATTGGATCCGGGTTTCGTAGGAGCGCATGATTGTTTGGGCGCCAGCTATCTGGCGAAGGCTGAATACCAACAAGCAATCGCGGAATGTCAGAAGGCAACGTCCGGCTCGGGAAACGATTTGTTACGCGAGGTAGGATTGGCCCGCGGCTATGCAGCGGCGGGGAAGACTGGCGAAGCCCGCAAAGTGCTAGATGAATTGCAAGCCGAATCGCAGCGTCGTTATGTGCCGCCATACTTTGCGGCAACCGTGCATGCTGCGCTGGGGGAAAAAGAACAAGCATTCGCGCAACTGGCGAAGGCGTATCAAGAGAGAGACCCAAATCTTGCCTGGTTAAAGGTGGACAACGCGTTCGACGAAATGCGCGGGGACAGCCGCTTTCAGGAAATGTTGTCCCAGATAGGGCTGCAGCCATAGTTTTGAAGAACGTGCCCCCGATTGGGGCGGCCTCAGCTAATTCGAGGGCGGCGCCGGAACGGACGCGGTGTAACTCGTGCTGGTGTGACCATGCGCCACCATGACGTAATAGCCGCCTGCAGCGTCTTGTGGGGCGATCAGGGTCACGCCTGCCGGCGACGGATCCCTCACGGGAACGGAGAAGACCTTAACGTTATTTATGAAGCCGGCCGGGTTTTTAGTGAACGCTCCGTAGGCATCGTTGGTCAATTTCAAGACGGCAAGTTCGGGCCATTCGTCTCTGTTGGAGACCACCTGCAGGGACACGCCATTTCCCTTGTCTATCCACTTATTCGATTGATCTTGATCCCTGGCCGATCTTGCTTGCCGCGCGACTAGAGTTCCAACCAGCAGAAACGAGCCGATTACCAGAAAGTAGTGTGCTGTTCGACGCATAGGTGCCTCCAAACGCAGATGTGAGTGATTCCGCCGACCCGTGAAGTTGGTCTTTATATCCAGACGGAGATAAGTGTCAAGAAGTAAAACGAGATTGCGCCGAAGCTGCGCACGATCTCACCAAGGTGGCGCTGGCCGCGAGCTGCTTACCTACTGATTCTGTTGCGGCCGCCAGGCGCAGCGTGAACCAGGCGTTAGGATCAATCGACGAAGTCGAGCGTCATGCCTTCGTGACGGTAGAGAAAGCCGACGAACTTGCCGAAGTCGGGAGAAGAGACGTTATTGTAGACGGTGCTGAAGTTGCCGTGATTGGTGACGTTGAGAGTGTAGGCGCCGAGGCGGAAGTGATGGCCGTTGCCATTTTTGCCCTTCAGAAACGGAATGCGGAACGTCCGATAAGCCTTCAGGTTTAATGAGAAAAACTCCGGGAAGCGACGTCCATTCGGCGCGCCGACGTACTGCTGATTGACGTCGATGGCGGAGTAAGGGAATCCCGTGTGGACATCGACCAACGGGCTGAACGTGATCTTCCAGGGCAACGCAATGATGCCCCAGGCGACAAAGCGGTTCGGGATGTCGGACGAGGAGATTCCATACACGTCAGGCCGAAACACGGGCGCAGCGAAGGGAATCATGACATTGGGAAGATTGTTGAGGTCACCACGCGCGCGGCTCCAAATGTAGGAGGCCTTGATCTGGTCACTGACGCGAAATTTGTAATCCACGGACGCTTCCACTTCCTCATAAGTGGAGGATCCGGTGTTGGTCAGCCCCATGAAAGACGCTTCGTCGGGGACCGGCGCAGTGAACGGCTCGACAACAAAGAGATAAGTTGTGTGGCTGTTGAGATAACTCAGATCGAGCTGCAGATTCTTGCGCAGTTCGCGAACGAAGCCGGCATTCCAAGTTAAGTTGCGGGGGGAAGTGCCGGGCTCGGAAGGGAGATTCGAAGAAAGCAACGGATTCAATCCAGCAGTGTAGACGTTGGTATAGGTGACCGGACCGGCGATGGGGATTCCGGAGGCATCGAATTGAGTGATCGTGCGCGTGGGATTGGCGGCCCAATCTGCCGCGAGCAACGGCAGTACTCCGTAAAAGAGGCCAGCGCCGGCGCGAAGCACGGTCTTTTCGTCTTTACCTGGCGAGTAGGCGAAGCCAACCCGGGGTGCCAAGCCTGCGGGCCACCCGGAAGTCTCGGTGCTCAGGCGCAGGCCCAGGTCGACACTGAGGTGCGAACCCACCAACCAGTGATCCTGCACGAATTCGGCGAAAATGGTGTCGGAGGGAGTTTGCGAAGGAGCGGAACCGAAGGTGGTGGTCTGCGCCAGTAGACTATTTTCGTCGAAGATTTGGATTGGGCGAGATACGGTAGTTCCAAAAAAACTGCGCCAGTCGATGTCCGCTCCCACGCGGAGCTCGTGGGATCCCAACCAATGCTTCTTGGGGAATTCGTAATTTGTCAGATACTGAAACTCTTTTCCTCTTCGGGACCAATCGTTGAAGTAATTGCCGCCATAGCCCTGCGGGGTGATGAGCATGTCGTCGGTGCCGTATCCATGCGCGTTGCTGTCGAACCGCGTGTATTGCGCCACGGTGGAGAGAATCGCTCCGGAGTCAAAGGCGTAATGATCGGACAGGGCGATGGCGACGCCAGTCTGGTTGAGGCTGTTGGAGGCAGGCTGGGGGATGAGGGCGCTAATGTCGATATGATCCGTTCGCAGGGGAAAGGCGTTAACGGTCAGGGTCAAGAGATGGCTCTTGGAGAGAATCGCCTCAAGGGTGGTAAAGGAATTGAAGCCCTGGCGCTTGCTGATGTCGTCAGGCCAAGGCAGACCCTCGACCGTGGTTTTCTTCATTTCGTACTGGAAGGCTTCGGAGAGCAACAGTTTGTGCGCAATCAGCGGAACATCAAACGAGATGGAGGGATTGGCGCCACCCAGGCCTGCCATGTGACCATTCTTGCCGAGAATGGTGATTCCGAGTTTGGTTACGTTGAAATCCAATCCGTCGGCCGGCGGCTTCGTCTCGATGGTGGTTAACCCACCGGAGAAACTGCCGAGACTCGCATCGTACGGAGTCTTATAGACCGCGAAGGACTCCACGGCGTCAGTGGGAACGGTGATACCGAAACTACCGGTTACGGGGTCGGTGTTTCGGGTGGAATTGATAATCAGAAGGCTTTGGTTCTCGTCGGAACCCTTGAAGACCAGTTTGCTGTCGAGCGTCTGCACCACACCGGGTGTAACTGGGATGACTTCCTTCACGGTTTCTTGCTGCGTCGGGAGCGTGACCAGCTGCGTGTTGGTTACAACGGACACGGGCGCGGAAGAGCTTTCTGTGGAGACAATCGAGGCGAGACCGGTGACCTCGACTTTTTCGATCAAGACCTGAACTTCCAGGCTGAAATCCTGAACGATCTGATCGCCAACTTTTAAGAAGAGGTTTTTTTCGGCCTTCTTGAAGCCGTCGCCCTCGACAGAAACCGAGTAGTTTCCCGGCTCGAGATTTGGGAATTCATAGTGGCCGTGGTCGTCGGTTTCGAGGGTTGCCGGAGCCGCTGAGGACCCGATGCGTGTAAGTTTAACGGTGGCGCCCACGAGAACCGAGCCAGTCGGCGCGGTCACCGTCCCTTTGATGCTAGCGGTAGCAGGATGAGGATTGTTCGTAGTCTTCTGCGCAATGGCTGGAAAAGATGGGAAGAAAAACAGAACGGCCAGAGCCACGGCGTTCCGAAGCGCCACAATTGGGCGCGGAGCGCGAAACGGGTTCACGTTTCGGTGTGAACAGTTTGTCCATTCAGCCTCGAGCGGGCAAGTTCTTTGCGGATGAGGCACAAACACTCTCACTTAGACACAAGGATAGGCAACGAATATTTCCCAGTTACTAGGATGCTTCAAGTGGCGGCCAGATACGCGCAGGAAATGACCGAGACTTGCGAAATGCGAAACTCCGCTGAATCGGCGGACATGATTTCTCAGCACCGTCGCGGCAGCCGCCAAGAGCACGGAGCTCAATGTTTAGTCCGATGCTCCCACTGAATAAAATAGTTTCCCCTCATTGCGGAGGCATGTCAAACAACGAAGAATTCCCTGAATCCTTTCGGGGCCGCGACCGCTCTTTCCCAATAGAGGGCAAACGAGGCTCGAATGGCGACGAGAGACCCGGCGGAGAACGGCGGGTTCGACGAAGGCATGACGCCGCCGGAACTGTTGGTGTCTTCGCTCGGATCGTGCGCTGGATTTTACGCCGCGCAGTATCTGAAGAAGAAATTGCTGGCGACGGAGGGAACCGTCGTGCGGGTGTTTGCGGAAAAGGTGAAGAATCCTGCGCGGCTCGATAATTTCAAGATCGAAGTCGAGGTGCCCGCCGCGGTGGACGAAGAGCATCGCAAAGGGGTTGAAGATGAGGTTCATCATTGCATCATCCACGACACCCTGCAAAATCCACCGACGATAACGCTGGATATCAAGGCCGCGACGGCCTGCGCGAAGTAATCGTTGAAGGTTTTTAGCGGGGCAAAGAAGAATTTACAGCCTTGTTTAGAAAAGGCACGGCGTTATTTGTAGCGAAGGGCGACCATCGGGGCCGACTCGTGTTGCGCGGCGGGAGGGGATGTAGCAGGCCAAGAGATACCCAATCCTGTAGTGCTACCGGCGGACGCTGACCTGGTATTCGCGAGCAATGGCCAAGAACTCGCTGCGAGTTTCTTCGGAAGGGACCCAGCGGTTCTCGATGACGTCCCAACGAAATGCCTGTTTCTTTGTAGGGAACCACATTAAGCGTTGGCCGCGCTTCATGTCGGTGGTGACCCATCCGCCGTCTTCAAAACCACAGCCGACTCTTTCAAAGGGACCTTTGAAAAGCGAGAACATCAGGGCGCTCCACCAGACAAAGCAACTCCGACTTGCTCTCTAGTTTGCTGAACCGTCGCTTTCTGGCGCGCGATTAATCAACGCGGGTGTGCCGACGTGATTACCTATGGCAGGGGCTACGCCGGGACCTGGCCAATGATTTGGCCGGAAGAGTGGCGCGCCCGGGGAGAGTCGAACTCCCGACCCTCTGCTTAGAAGGCAGACGCTCTATCCAACTGAGCTACGGGCGCGCTGCCTGATTTCCTGAGTATAAAGCAAAAGGAGCGGATGTTTGGAGACGAGTTGGAGGCGCTAGGAGAGGCGAAGGAGGTGCCGGCCTGAAGGCGCGGCGCTACGGTTGGAAGCCAAATGTGCGCAGCAGGGTTACACGCCTGGAGCCCGCGACGCATAGTCGACTGGCGACGCTCCGTCTTCTGGGTGGTGGCTGCGGGGCCGGTGCCTCGTTGAGCACAGGTCAACTTGCCAGCTTCCTAGGTATGAAGGAAGCTTGGTTTCCGGCAGGGGATGTACCCGGTACACCGGGCGATTCGGCCGCACAACTCAGAAGGCGGATCCCCCATCTGACTGAAGGCGGCCGCGACGTGGTGAGATAGGCGGCCTGGGGTTGCTGGCGGAGAATCCTTCGGCACGAGCAGGGCTACTGACCTACATCCCACCCAGTCAGGAATTGGCCAGAAAAAAAACGATCCGCGTCGCACCTGTTTATTTCGGGACCCAGCGCGCACGACAAGCTTGTAGGCAAGTGCATGGAGGAGACTCTTGTTCCTTTCCAGGACCTCTAGACGAACCAGGATTTCGATCCCGGCGGCGGGCGCATTCTTCTTACTGGGATTGCCGTTGAGCGGGCAACAGCCTGCGGCTCGAATTTCGCCGGAGATGGACGCCAGCCAGCGCGTGACGCTACGCGGATCGCACACGCCGAGGGCGAAAGCGGAAAATGAGAGCGGGCGCGTGTCACCGGAGACGCGGATGGAAGGAATGAGCATCGTGTTCAGCCGGACGGATGCGCAGGAAAAGGATCTGCAGGATCTGATCGGCGCGCAGCAGGACCCGAATTCCCCGCATTACCACCAGTGGCTTACGCCAGAGCAATTCGCGGAGCGATTCGGGCTGGCAGATGCAGACATCACGTCGATGGAGAATTGGTTGCTCCAGGAGGGCTTCACGGTCGATGAGGTGGCGCGTAGCAAGAATCACATTCGGTTTTCCGGCACGGCGCGCCAGGCGGAGCAAGCGTTTGGCACGGAACTGCATTATTACAATGTGAATGCGGAGCGGTACTTTGCGCCAAACAGCGATCTGAACGTGCCCGCGTCGTTGGCGTCGGTGGTCCAGGCGGTCACAAATCTCGATACATTCCGTCCGCGGGCGCACATTGTGAGGAAGGGGCCGCAAGCGGCGACACAGTATCACTTCACTTCGGGGCAGACCGGCAACCATTTTCTCTCGCCGAAAGATGTAGCTACGATCTACAACCTCACACCGGCTTACACCGCGGGATTAACCGGCAGCGGGCAATCGATTGCGGTGGTGGGGCAGTCCGAAATCGTGATGACGGATATCGAGCACTTTCAGACGGCAGCGGGATTCAGTGTGAAGGACCCGATCCGAAAGCTGGTGCCCAATTCCGGAACGGCAACGATTGTTGCGGGAGACGAATCCGAATCCGACTTGGATTTGGAATATGCGAGCACGATTGCGCCTGGCGCGACGATCTATTTCGTGTACACGGGCAAGGGCAGTCTTAATGTTTGGAACTCCATCGAATATGCGATCGAAAATAAGATCGCACCGATCATCAGTTCCAGCTATGGCTTGTGTGAGCCGTTGCTTGGTCAGCCCTTCTACAATTCCCTGAACGGCACGTTTCTGGCTCAGGCTGCTACGCAGGGACAGACGGTGATCGCAGCGGCTGGAGATGGAGGGTCTGCGGATTGTTACGATCCAACCGCATCAACTCCGAATACCACCTTATCTGTGGATTTTCCAGCCAGCAGCCAATATGCGACCGGAATCGGAGGGACGGCATTTCGCGCGGCTGACGTTGCGGCCGGCAACTCCACATACTTTACGTCGAACGGCAGTTCTGACGTGACAAGCTCGGCGAAGTCCTACATCCCGGAGCAAGTTTGGAATGACAATTCCACGGGCAACATCTCGGCCGGAGGAGGCGGGGTCAGCATGTTTACACCGCGAGCCAGCTGGCAAGCCGGAGTAACTGGCTTACCCAGCGGCACTTTTCGGCTGGTACCGGATATATCTTTGAGCGCTTCACCGAATAATGCCGGCTATTTGTATTGTTCGAGCGATACCTCGACGAAGGTCACCGGCAGCTGCACCGTGGGGAATGGTTTTCGCGATAGTGCCAACACCAACCTGACGGTCGCGGGAGGAACGAGTTTCGGAGCGCCGATTTTTGCGGGCATGGTGGCGCTGATCAATCAGAAGATGGGTTCGGCGCAAGGGTTAGTAAACCCGAAGCTTTACACATTAGCAGCGAACCCCTCCACATACGCCGCGGCGTTTCACGACACCACCAGCGGAAACAACAATTGCAGCGCTGCGGGCACGACGACCTGCCCGTCTAGCATTTCTGCAGCGAGCGATTATTCCGCGACGTCAGGCTACGACTTGGCTTCGGGACTCGGGTCTATCAATTTCGATGGGCTGCTCACGGCCTGGAGCGGAAGTTCCACCGGCTCGAGCGGATTTACGCTAGCGGCCACTAACGTGACGATCGCGGCTGGGGGCACGGGCACGTCCACCGTCACGATAACTCCGCAAAACGGATATACCGGGACGGTTGTCTGGACGGTATCGAGCAGTCCGGCGTCGGCCGATTTATGCTTTTCGATGGCGAACACCGCAGTTTCTTCGGCTACCACCGTGAGCCTCACGATAAAAACCAGCGCGTCGGCGTGCGGCAGCGGAGCGATTGTTGGAGCGACAGGAAAACGACAGTTCGCAGGGTTGCTTCCGCCGGTCTCGAGAGGCAATGGGCAGCTGACTGAATTGTTCGTAATTACCGAAGCGGGGCTTGCAACCGTCGCGATTCTGCTGATCGGGTTTGGCAGGCGCAAGCGCGAGGTGAGCCTGGCAGGGTTCGCGGTGCTTCTGCTGGTGGTAGGCTTCGGGGGCGCGGGATGCTCGAGCGCGTCTGGTGGTTCGTCCGGGAATGGGGGCGGAGGCGGCGGAAATGCAGCGACTGGAAATTACTCTGTAACGATCACAGGGAAGGACTCCGCGAACTCGTCGATCACAGCAACGACGACCGGGACCTTGACCGTCAACTAGACACAATTGACGTAATCGAACTACAGAAGTTCGGGAAAAAGACAGCCGGCGCGGTAGAAAACTCCAACGATTCAGAGCGGGCGTGTCCGAAAGCTAAAGGCAAAAGTACTATCGCGATTGGAACTTCGAGAAGAGGCTGAAGCGAAAGAGAATCCTTGGATCCCTCTTTTAAGGCGTGCTGCCGTGTTTAAGTGATGTATTATCAGTCCGTTGCGGTCGCGTCGTTTCATTTCTCCTCTGGTCATTCCGTGTAAACGTTCGTAACTGTTCTTCTGGAACTTGGGGACGGGTGCGCCCCGGCTGCTCCGAACCCGTACCACCGTCCAGTTGTTCCCGCACAAGTGAACTAGTTAACTGTGGGATAGGACTGAGCATCGGCGGACTCCGTGTAGGTGCAGGGATGTGGCTGCCCCGAAGCTCACGACATTTGATGGTGCGGCATGAAGGATGGAAGTTGCCCATGAGAAAAGCGCGCAGACAGGAACGGGGCTTCACAATGCTGGAAATGGTCCTCGTGATTGCCATCATGTTGGTGCTCGGGGGGATGGCGATCATCCAGAGTTTCGGATCGTTTGAGGGCTACCAGGTAAATTCCGCAACGGACACCGTGGCGAGTCAGTTGCGCCTCGCGCGGCAATTGGCGATCAGCCAGCGGCGCAATGTGCAGGTTCGAATAAACAGCGCCTCCACGCCGCCAACGGTCAGCTACCAGATTCTGCCGCGGCCCGGCAGCTCGGACCCGGCGCAGGCAGCAGTGACATCGGTAATTCCCAAGCAAACCACCTTCACGCAGGAAACCGGGGTACCGGATACGCCGATGGCATTCGGCACTTGCGGCGGCGCCGGCGTGTGCATCGCCGGAGTTGGCGGCGGTCCGGCATTCATGCAATTCACATCGACCGGGCAATTCACGGACGCGACGGGAGTAACTCCGATTAATGGAACGATCTTTATTGGCGTGCCAAACCAGAAGCCCACGGCGCGCGCCGTAACCGTCATGGGCGGCACCGGCCGGGTGCGCCCGTATTACTACGTCGGTGGAACTACGGCCTGGACGGAATAAGGGAGTGAGCGTTATGAAACGAATTCGCAGAAAACAGGGAAGAAAAACAGGCTTTACGCTGCTGGAGTGCATGGTGGCCATGGCGATTCTGAGCTTTGGCATATTGTCGCTGGTCAGCGTGTTCTCGCAGGGTTTAACGAACTCGTTCCAATCGCAGATCCAATTCATCGCTCAGCAAAAGGCGCGCGAAGCGATGGAGACGATATTCACCGCACGTGACACCAAGGTGCTGAGCTGGGCGCAAATCGCCAATGTGAGCCAGGGTGGAGTTTTCATGGATGGAGCGCGGCCACTCTGCGATCCCGGCCCGGATGGGCTCTACGGCACCGCGGACGACAATTGCAACAATCCGGACACGGTGGTGACGGGCCCGGGGCCAGACCGGATTTTTGGAACGGCGGATGACCAGTCGTTCACGCTAAATCCCTGGATGACACGCACGATCACGTTTACACCTGACTCGGCAGTCGTCAATTTGAACCACATAACGGTAACGGTCAGCTGGATCTATCAGGGCAAGAACGGCTCGGTCTCCGTCACCAGTTACATTTCAAATTATTCGTGAGGCCTTCGATGACACCGAACAACTGGAAAAAAGTCGCTGGCTTTACACTGGTCGAGATGATGATCGCCATGGGCATCACGCTGGTGATCTTGTACGCGGCGGTAGCCACTTTCAAGGATGCGACCCAATCCAACACGCTGGTTACTCAAGCGGCGGATATGACCGAGAACTTCCGCGCCGGGTTGAACTCGATCGAATTGGATCTTCAACAAGCGGGTACGGGCATCCCTCTCGGAGGCATCAACATTCCGTACACCTCGAATGGGTCGACGAGCAACCCTTGCAGCTCGACAGTGGCGATCAACCGGCCGAAGCTTGGCGGGATGACGACCTTCCCACCCTGCAATTCAACTCTGCCAGCCGTCGAGCCTGGGAATATGCTCGGGCCGGCAATCACAGCGGCCGACGCGACCACCGGAACCGCCACTAATCCCGGCAGCATCACCGATGAGATCACGATCCTTTATGCAGATAACACCCTGGGCCTCGACCAGAAGCCAGTGAACCAGCCGGCGACGGCGAGCCCACCGAACCCAGGATGCCCGGGCGGGTCGCTAAGACTCTCCGGAACGACCCTGACCGCCACCTTCGACAGCACATGTGTAAACCTGAATCCGTCGACCTCCGGAATCACGATCTCACCGGGCGATCTGATCATGTTTAGCAACACGCTCGGAAACGCGGTTCTCACGGTAACCAACGTTTCCGGACAAGTGCTCACGTTCGCAAGTGGCGATGCCTTTGCGTTGAACGGCCGCACGGAAACAAGCGGCACGATTCAACAATTGGAAACCGGTGGCGCCAGTTGCGGCGGCGGTACGGCATGTTTTCCGCCGACCCTGGCGACACGCATCTGGATGATCAGCTATTACCTGGACAACGTAACTGCTCCGCCTTTCGTGCGTCTGATCCGCCAAGTCAACATGAATCCCGCGACGCCGGTTGGCGAAACGTTAGAGAACCTGCAGTTCACCTACAACTTCGTGGACGGTGTAACCAATCCTACGAATCAAGCCGCGATTCCATCGGGCAACTCGGAATCACAGATTCGTTCGGTGAACGTCTACCTCGCAGCGCGATCGGCGTACCAGGTTCATTCGGGTACGCAGACGCAGACGCTCTTCGCGCGAACGAACCTACAGACTCAGGTCAGTCTCCGCAGCCTGGCCTACGTGAATCGGTATCAATAAGGGGAGTTGAGAATGAGCAAAAAGTCTCTCACGAAAATGAAAAGCCTTGGCCGGGAAGCGGGCGTGGCCCTGCTGACGACGCTGATGCTCCTCTTCCTGATGTCGAGCCTGCTGGTCGGGTTCGCGGTTTTGCTGATGTCGAACCAGCAACTCGCGGGATCCGATAACGACGACGTGCAGGCGTTCTACGGCGCGGAAGCTGGTATGGAAGAGCTGACCGCTGGCCTCGGAAACCTGTTCGCACAGACGTACGCGCCGAGCATGTCGCAAATCAGCGCTCTGCAAACGGCGCCGCCGGCGATTCCCGGAATCGCATACCAAACCGCGGACGGGCATTCCGGCTACGTAATTACGCCGCAAGCGCTTGACGGCAACGGCAATCCGGCGCCAACGGTTTCGACGATCAAATCCGGCCCTTATGTGGGCATGAACGCGTTGATCACCGAATACACCCTTACCGTGAACGCGCGCACGTCAATGGGGCGCGAAGTGAAGTTGCAGCGCTCTACACAGACGGTGGGCATCCCGATGTTCCAGTTCGGCGTGTTTTCGGACATGGACCTGACCTTCCACGCCGGTCCGGACTTCTCATTTGGCGGCCGTACGCACACGAACGGGAACCTGTTCCTTGCGGAAGGCACGGGCGCGACGCTGACGATGAAGGACAAGGTGGACGCGTACAAGGACGTGATTCGCACCAACCTGGCGGACGGCTGGCCGAGCAGCAACGGTTATGCGGGAACTGTGAACATCACGACGAACCCGGGAGGAACGAGCTACCGGTCACTCGCCATGAGCGAGGGTAGCTTGACGGCTGGAGCAAACTGCACTGGATGCGCGAATACCGGCTGGCCCACGATCTCGATGGGCGCGGCTCCGTCTCATTACAACAGTAACCTGATCAACGGTCCGGGAAGCATTTATCCCCAATATTCGACGGGCGCGCGCCAGCTGAACCTGGGCATCGTAACTATGGGCACCGGCTCGACCCAGGCCATCGACCTCATCCGCCGGCCAGTGGGAGGAGAGGCAGCGAACATCACCGGCGAACGCTATTTTGCGCAGGCAAGTCTGCAGATTCTGCTGTCCGACAATCCTAGCGACATAATGAATCTGCCTTGCGTGGAACAGTCTACGCAGCCGCTCGATTTGAGCACTCTCGCGCAACCCGTGGCAAACTGGCCGACAACGGGCGGTGCCTCAGCGCTGAAGACAAAGTTGACCGCGAATGGCGTAACGGCATTGCCGTTGGCTGCCTCCGGCGCAGCGACGAACACGACGAACGCCAGTGCCTATAACTCTGCCGACGGATATTGGTTGCCGTACGGCTATCCGATCGTGAAGGGTTTCATCAAGATTCAAGCGCAAACCACTTACGGTTCGCCGTGTGGGACCTGGCAAGACGTGACCGCGGAGGTCCTCGGCCTTGGCTATGTCGGCCGCAACATCAACCCGCAGGGAGGACTGACGGCGGGCCAGTATGGCGCCCCTACTACAACGACGGGCGCTCCGCTTTCGGGAGCGCATTTGCCTGGGGCCCAGCTCGGTCCCGCAACCTGCGCTGATCCGCATCCCAACGCGATCATCCGCTTGGAGCGCGTGCGCGACAATCCTTCGACGTGGTCTGCCGGCAATAACTGCGGCGCGCTGACTGCCGCAAATCCACCATCCGACTTCTGGCCGAACACGCTGTTCGACACGCGCGAGGGCGAATTGCGCGAAACCGTGCTTAATAGCGGCGCATATCAGAACCTTCCAACGCTTAACGGCACCATGCACTACATCGAGCTGGATGCCGGGAATCTCGTGAGATGGTTCAGCGGCGCCATCGGCTCTACGGGTCCTAATACGAAGGATCAGGTCATCGCTCCGAACGATTTCGTGGTGTATATCTCCGATCGGCGCGGGAATTACGCCTCCAGCAAGACCTGGAGCACCCCTTGGCCACCGGTCTCGCCGTCCGGCCATGAGACCGGAGAATACGGCTGGAACGACATCGCGAACGGCACAGTCTCGAACGGGTGCCAGAATGCCTCTCTGGACCCTGGTGAAGATCTTGACGGAGTCGGACTGCTGTTCACTTACGGCGCCAACTCTACAGATACGAACTACGTGATGGCCACGGCTGCGGCGCCCTCCACTCTTTACGGCACGACCGGCACTTGGCCGCCAGCGCCGGCGGGCACCGCGCTGATTACAGGAAACGCCACGACTGCATACGGGCAGTACGGTTTCTACAACAGCCTGGTTTCAGGTACGACCGGAGCGCTGCTCGCCAACAACTTCTGCGGTTATCCAAGCTATGGCCCCGGTTCGGGTATCTGGCCGATGTCCTTCGCATCAAATTCCAATGCCGCCAGAGAGAACCCTCCCATCTTCTTCCGCCGTGCAGTGAAGATCGTGAACGGCAAACTGCTCACAGGTCTCGGGTCATGCCCATCCGGCACCACGTGCGGATTGACGATCGCGACAGAAAATCCGCTGTACATTCAGGGCAACTACAACGCGAACTCTGCGGGCGGAGGTTTCAACGATCCGCACGTGCCAACATCCGTGGCTGCCGACGCGATAACGTTGCTTTCCAACAACTGGAATGACATTAACTCGTTTTCTTACGCACAATACAACCTGAACGGTGGAAACGTGCGCAATGCAACGACGACCTATTGGCGCACGGCAGCGGTAGCCGGAAAGGGCATTCCGTTCCCGTATTTTGGCAGCAGCGCGGATAACGGCAGCGACGGTGGTATTCACAACTTCCTGCGCTACATTGAGGACTGGAGCAACCAGACCCTCTACTACACCGGATCGCTCATCAGCATGTACTACAACCGGCAGGCCACGGGCATCTTCAAGTGCTGCGCGACAGTGTATGCGCCGCCTACCCGCGGTTACCAGTTCGACGTCGAGTTCCTGAACCCGACATTGTTGCCGCCGCGTACACCATTGTTCCGCGATACCAACACAACCGGCTGGACCCGGTTGATGTTGCCTAGCCAATAAGACAAATCGCAAACCATGTTCGAGCGTCCCGGTCATTGGCCGGGACGTTCTTTTTGCGGCGCACTGCGTACCCTTATCCGTGATACCTTCGAATATACGGCCGAAATGAGCCGTTTAGCCGGCTTATGCGCGTATGAATCCGATCGAAACCATCAGTCTTGTACTCGGTACGGGTTTTTCCTCGGGACTGAACTTGTACGCGACGGTTGCTACGTTGGGATTGCTACAGCGATTCGGAGTGATTCACCTTCCAGAGAAGCTGCAAGTACTGTCACATCCAATGGTATTGAGCGTTGCGCTGGCGCTGTATGTCGTGGAGTTCCTGGCGGACAAGATTCCTTATGTCGATTCCGTATGGCAGGCGGTGCACACGTTTATCCGGCCTCCTGCGGCGGCGCTCCTGGCGTTCAGCGTAACCGCAGCGGCATCGGAACCGTGGCGCTGGGCGGCGGCCTTGTTGGCGGGTGGTATCGCGCTGACTTCACATGGGACGAAGGCCAGTGCACGGGCGGCGGCGAACATGTCGCCCGAGCCGCTGAGCAATTGGGCGCTCAGCTTTGGCGAAGATTTATTGGCGGTGTGGTTGACGTGGTTCGCGACCGCGCATCCGACCGTTGCGGTGATTGTCGTTGGCGTGCTAATGGTGATTTCGGTATTCCTGCTCTACCACTTATTTCGATTTTTGCGCCGAACCCTGCAGAAGCTTGCGGCGACCTGATCCGGGGATCACTTCACGTAAGTGGCGAGCCAATCCAGGAAAGTTTTGTACCACAGCTGAGAATTCTGGGGCTTGAGCACCCAATGGCCCTCATCCGGAAAGATCATCAGTTTGGAGGGAACACCCTGGCGCTGAAGGGTGTTGAAAAATTCCAAGGACTGCGTGTAGGGCACGCGGTAGTCGCGCTCGCCCGCAATGACTAAAGTCGGCGTCTTGTATTTCGCGAGTTCGCCCGCGTAAGTAGATGGCGCCCAATTTTTGTAGTTCTCGGGAGCGCTCCACGGGGTGCCTTTGAGGTCGTGCTCCTCAAACCAGAGTTCTTCTGTGGCGTACATCGAGACTTTATCGTACACACCGGCATGGCTGATGATCGCTTTGAAGCGGTCGGTATGCGTGGCAAGCCAGTCCGCCATATAACCTCCGTAGCTGCCCCCCGCGGCGGCCATGCGCGACTTATCGAGGAAGGGGTATTTGGCAAGCGCTGCATCGATCCCTTTCATCACGTCTTCGTAGGGTTTGCCGCCCCAATCGTTGGTGATCTCGTCGGTGAACTTCTGCCCGTAGCCGGTCGAGCCGCGGCGGTTGATCATCAGCGTTGCGTAACCCGCGGCAGAGAAAACCTGCGGGTTCCAGCGATAGCCCCAGGCATCGGACCACATGGTTTGCGGGCCGCCGTGCAGCAGGACAAGAACCGGGTATCTTTGCGACGCAGAGAATTGCGGCGGACGAATGAGCATGGCTTCGACTTTCGTGCCGTTCGCGCCATCAAACCAGAACTTTTCAGGGGCATTCATTTCAATTTGTGCAAGCATCGCGTCGTTCGTATGGGACAACTGCTTCAACCCGCTGCCGTCCGCGGAGGAAGTGAACACTTCGGCGGGCATCGTCAGGCTGGTTTGCGTCATGACGAAGGTTTTCCCGTCTGCGCTCAACGAGAATTCGCCATTAAAGCCGTCGGCCAGTTTCTTCGGCGCTGCACCGGCGCGCGGCTCCATCGAATAAATCGGCTGCAGGGTTTCGTTTTCCGCCAAGAAATAGAGGGTTTTGCTGTCCGGCGACCAGGCGAACTCGCTGGCACTACGGTCAAAGCCGCTCTCCGTCAGGTTGTCGTTCTTGCTGCCTTGGCGGTCGTAGAGCATGACGCGCCAGCGGTCGGCCTCGTACGCAGGAGTGAGCTGCGCATGGTAGGCGATGTAACGGCCATCGGGTGAGTAGACCGGATTGCCGTCGAAACCCTGCTGCGTGGTGATACGCTTGGGCTCACCGCCGCTAACCGGAACAAGGAAGAGGTCGGCATTCGTGCTGATCGCTTCGACTTTATCCGTAACCGCCGTGAAGCAAAGTTCCTTGGAGTCGGGAGAAAAGTTGAAATCGGCAGCTCCGCCGCGCTCTTCGGGAGGCACGTCGTAGTCCGCCCCAGCCGTTAAATCCTTTGGAGAAACACTACCATCCACCGGCACGACGAAAAGGTGGCTACGCTTTCCCTCGGACCAGTGATCCCAGTGCCGATAAAGCAAATGATCATAGATACGCGCTTTGACTTTGCTCTTCTCTTTCTCGGCGTCGCGCTTTTCGTTGCAGGCGTCATCCTTGCAGTCAGGGTAGACGGAGGAGGTAAACGCGATCAGCTTGCCGTCGGGAGACCAGTGGAACAAATCGGCACCTGTAGAAAGCTGGGTGAGTTTCTTCGCTTCGCCTCCGGCCATAGAAAGCAGATAAACCTGTGAGTTGCCGTCTCGGGCGGAGAGGAAAGCCAAAGTGCCGCCGTCGGGAGACCAAGCGGGAGAATTGTCGCGCCCGCCTTGTGTAACTTGCTTCGGAGTACCTCCAGCGATACTGACGACCCAGATGTTGGTGAAACTGCGATTCGCATCCAGGTCCGGAGTGGAGACCGCATAAGCGACCCATTGTCCGTCTTTCGAAAGCGTGGCGCCGCTGACCCGATGCAACTTGATGAGATCATCGAAAGTCATCGCGCGCTTCGAGGGAGTTTGCGCTTGTGCGGAAGCGATGAGGACGAGCGAACTACACAACACACCAATAAGTTGCCAAATTTTCATGGAGATTCCTCTCAGCAACTAGAAGAAACAAACAGGAACAGACCGAAGCATGATAATGACACGATTGGACAGTGAATCCAAGAAAGCGGAAAGCAGATTGCGCTCTTCAGCTTCGGCGAAAAACCCAATTCGCCAGTGCAATTACCGCGGTGGCGCCAACGACGTAAAATTCGGCTTTGCCCATTTGTGTCAACAACACCAGCGAGAATAACAGGGCCGCCGCAGAGAAAAGGTATGCGAATGGCAAGCGGAACTGCGCCTGCCCGTCGTCGCGCTGCCGAAGAACAGGAACGGAGATCGCCATAGCGGCATAGACCGCGAGCCGGGACACGGCGGAGAGCACCGCATTCCATTCGAAATTCCCGAGCGCAGCGAAAATGTACACCAGTGCGGCGTAGATCAGAATGGACACATACGGAGTACGAAATCGCGGATGAATCCTGGAGAAGAAAGCGGGGAAGTCGCCCTGCTGTCCCATGGCAAAAGTGATGCGCGGCGCATGCAGCAGGTTTGCGGTGAGATAGCCGTATGCAGAGAGCAGCGCGGCCGCGGCGATGGCCATCGATCCCGCAGGTCCAAGAACTCGTCCCATGGCATCCGCCAGAGGCGTAGAGGAGCCCGTAGCTTGCGGCAGAAGTGCGAGCACGATGAATTGCACTGCGGTATAGAGGAGACAAACGACCGCAAGGGCGAGAAGCAGGGCGAGCGGAGTGTCTCGTTTCGGATTTTTCGTTTCGCCGCCAACAGAAAGCGCACCTTCGAAGCCGCCGTAGGCATAGACGAGCAGAAGAATGGCAGAGAACCAGTTCGTTGGAGTCGTATGAGTTGGTACGAACCCGACACGGACTTCCGGACGCAACAACCATGCAATCGCGCCGGCCAGCACGAAGAACAACAGGAAGCTGATTTTGACGGCGGTGAAAAAGTTGTTGACGCGTTGTCCGGTGCGGACTCCGACGTAGTTCAAGAGAGCGAGATGACCAATAAGCAGCAAGAGCACGATAAGTTCCGCCGAGTGCGAGTGCAGCACGGGGCAAAACTGAGCGAGATACGCGCAGAAAAGATTCGCTCCGGCAGCCGGAGCGGCAATGCGGGTGAGCCAGGTCAGCCACGCGACGAGCAATCCCGCGAAGCGGCCCAGCGCATCGCGCGCATAAAGATACAAGCCGCCAGTTTCTTCATACCGCGACGAAACTTCAGCGATGCAGCCCGCGACAAGCAAAATTCCGGCGCCGGCGAGCAGGCAACTGAGCGGACTCAGCCAGCCGAGCTTCGCAGCAAGATCGGCGGGCAGCTTGAAGATGCTCACGCCGATGATGGAGTTGATCATCAGCGCGGTCAGACTCCAACGGCCGATCGTCCGAATGAGCGCGTGGGGGCGGGAAGTCAACGATCCAATTCCTTTGCTCAGTAGCTCGTAGGCAGGGGAGCCTGCGGCGCATGCCGCCTGGCAATCTCGGATAGCAAGTCGGGCTTGCCGCTGATGGGCTCGAGATGCGGATAGCGCTCGCCGCCGTGATAGTCCACACGGTAGGTGGCGAAGAAGTCGCCATTTTCCGCAAGCAGATCGACCGGATCCTTGCTATTTTTTGCGCGCTTGATGGCATCGCGAAGAATGTCGGGCGACCATTTGCGGCCATTGACAGCCACGAGCCGCATTCCCGGGGTGAGTCCGGCCAGAGCTGCGGGTGAAGCGGGAATTACGTCGAGAATGCGATCGCTGTCTTCGCCTCCGGTTCCGTGGAGCAGAAAGCCCAGTGAGAATTGAAAATCGAACTGCTGGCCAGCCACTTCGTCGACGTGCTCGTAGTCATTGGGAAGGTCGGTATAAGCGAGGCGCCAGCCGCTGTTCTCTATGCCGGCAAGAGGGGCACCCGGTCCGTGGGACTTGAGATGGTCGGTGAAGAAGCCCCGCCAGTCAAAGTCAGCGATCTCGTGGAGCTCCGCGATGACATCATCGAATGTGTAGGGGACGACCTTAGGGCCCGTGTTTTCTCCGCCATGAAATTTGCGGCAGAAATCGTCCAGAGATCTCTTTCCGTTTGATTGTTTGCGGATGATCGTGTCGGCTTCAAGCCAGATCAACAAGCCTTCGTCATAGAAATCGA
Source organism: Dongiaceae bacterium (assembly GCA_035499255.1). Taxonomy (GTDB): domain Bacteria; phylum Acidobacteriota; class Terriglobia; order Acidiferrales; family UBA7541; genus Acidiferrum. Next base: position 138,172 of record DATJZF010000037.1, read on the forward strand.
TGCTGCGGCGCCATGAAGCGCCTTCCGGAGGCCCGCTATAAAGGATTTGCGCGGCAACCGCGGTGTCCTGCAAATCGCGCCAAGTGCGGCCGGGAAGGTGGTCGAGATCAGCAGTGGTAGAAGCAATGTATTCGCGAAACATCTCCGGAGGCATCATTCCCGAACGAGCCGCCAGCATCACGCCGTAGTACTGCGTCAGGCCTTCGTAGACCCACAACAATTCACCCTTCATCGGAGTCTGATAGTCCGGCGCGGCCAGTCCTAGCGGGCGACGGTACTTGCCATTCCACGAATGGGTGAATTCGTGAGAGAGGAGCTCGGAACTCTGGAATAGTTCGGGTTCCCGAAAAAAAGCTTCTTCCGTGCGATCATCGCTGGATTCGTGATGCTCCACGCCGTCTGGCGGCATGCGATCGCTCAGCGTCAGAAGAAAATCGTAGCGGCGGTAGTGGCGAGCACCGAAAAGCGCGCCTGTTTCCGCGACCAATTGACGCAAGGCCTGGACTTCCTGTGGAGTGGCTTCGAGCGGACCCGGCCCATCGGCTACAACGTGGACGGTGTGCTGCGGAGTTTGCCCGGGCGAAAGATCGATGTGGCGCAGATAGAGGCCGGCAATCACGGGCGAATCGATTACGGTTGTGAGCGAGGCAGGTGCAAATTCAATGGCATCGGCGGTTTCGCGGGCCACGGGCAAAGCGGTCCCGTATTTCCAATTTGGCGGCAGCCGCAGAGTCGCTACGTAGGTGAGGTCGTCCGCTTTGGCGCGCTGAGGATACAGCGTAACCATGTACCAGTTCAGGATCGCGAATTTTGCCGTGGAAGAAGGCCGCTCGCGCGAACCGGTCGGCTCCGGTGGGGAGAGATAGTCGTAGGCGCAATCGATCGAGTCGGTTCCCCCGGGAACGTCGATGTGAAACGCATACATGTCCACGTCGTCTCTGCGCCACGGAATTTCTTTGCTGATGCTGCTGATCTTCAGTCCAACCAAATCGGCGATCGGTCCAGTGGGTGAGTGTTCGCCCGGTATCCATTTGGGGTAAACCAAGGTCAAGGGGCCGGGCTTGACGGGCAAGGTCAGCTTGGCGTGAAAGATGTGTTTTGGCGCATCTCGCAGGTCGACATCGAGATGAGCCGGACTCTGCTGTGATTGGCCTGCTGCGGCGAAAATGATGAGGAAGAAGATCAGGAAAAATCGAAAGATGGAATCGATTCGCAGTTTCAATGTGTTCCTCGGAACCGGCGGAAGATTATCATAGTCGAGATGGAGCAGCGCTACAGCCAAGTTGGTCTGCGGCGCAACTCCTCAGAACCCTCTGGTTCACAGGCCATCTGTTACAATTTCCGTTATGAGCACGAAGACGGAAACCACTCCTCTCTTCTCGCGCAATCTTCGGAAACAATATCCAACAGCCGAGCGTGGCGAAGGGTGCTGGATCATCGCGAGTGACGGCCGGCGTTACCTCGACGCCTCGGGACAAGCAGCGGTTGTCAGCATCGGTCACGGCGTGCAAGAGATTGGCCGGGCCATGGCTGAACAGTCCGGTAGGATTGCCTTCGCTCATACCACACAATTCCATTCGGTAGCGGCCGAGAAACTCGCGGCGCGAGTGCTGGCGATCGCTCCAAAGAATTTTCAGAATGGCGGTCGAGTGTATTTCACTTCCGGCGGATCGGAAGCCACGGAAACCGCGATCAAGCTGGCGCGACAATATTTTCTGGAAACCAAGCAGCCCGAGCGCTATCGCGTAGTTTCGCGCAAGCAGAGCTATCACGGCAGCACGCTGGGAGCGATGTCGGTGAGCGGGAACGTAGGCCGGCGGGCGCCCTATGCGCCGATGATTCCGGAGTGGGGACACGTTGCGCCCTGTTTCTGCTACCACTGTCCGTTTGGAAAGACCTATCCCGAATGCAATTTGGCCTGCGCGGATGATCTGGATGGCTACCTGAAGGAGAGCGATTCCGTGAGCGTCGCAGCATTTCTGTTTGAGCCGGTGGTGGGAGCGACGCTCGGCGCGGCTCCCGCGGTCGACGGCTACACCACGCGAATTGCGGAGATTTGCCGTAAGCACGGAATCCTGGTGATTGCCGATGAGGTGATGACCGGGATGGGCCGGACGGGCAAGCCGTTCGCGAGCGAGCACTGGGGCCTGGAGCCGGACATTATTTTAACGGGCAAGGGAATTGCGAGCGGATACGCGCCGTTGGGAGCGGTGATTGTGGCTCCTCGCATCGTGGAAGCGTTTGAAAAAGGCAGCGCGGCATTCATGCACGGATTCACGTACCAGGCGCATCCCGTGGCAACGGCGGCGGGGAATGCCGTGTTCGACTACCTCGAGCAGCACGAGCTGTTCGACCGCGTCACGCCGGCGGGACAAGAATTGCGCAGGGAGCTCGCCAGCCTGGAAACTCATCCGAATGTGGGGCAGGTGCGCGGTTTGGGTCTGCTACAGGGAATCGAATTTGTGAGAGACAAGGCGAATCGCGAGCCGTTTCCGAAGGAAGAAGGGATTGCGGAGAGGATTCGACAAGTGGCGCTGGAAAAGAATGTTTTGGTCTACCCCGGGCAGGGAACAGTGGACGGAGTGCGCGGGGATCATATATTGTTAGCGCCACCATTTATCATCAGCCGGGCAGAATCCGAGCAAATCGCAGGGGCTGTGCGATATGCGCTAGAGAAAACGTTTCCGGCTTGATCGTTTCGCGCAGCTGCATTAAAACGATTTAAATCGCCTGACCATTCTTGGAGACCTGTTCATGAAATTGCATCGCTATATTGCCGCCCTATTGGGCATCCTCGCGACATTTGCGTCCGGACTTCCCGCCCAAGAAGCGAGCGGGGCGAAGGTTCGGGCACGCGCTCTCGGTGTTCCCTTCGACGGGACACCGGGTGCGCTGAACGCCATAACCGATGTGGCGGGCGTTACCGTTGGCCACACCACCATAATTTCCGGCGATGGCAAATTGGTGGTGGGGCAGGGCCCGGTGCGCACCGGGGTAACCGCCGTTTTTCCGCGCGGGAAAGACAGCAACGACGCCGGGGTGTTCGCGGGCTGGTGGTCCCTCAACGGCAATGGCGAAATGACGGGCACGACGTGGGTAGAAGAATCCGGGTTCTTGATCGGGCCGGTGATGATCACGAACACACATAGCGTAGGAGTGGTGCGCGATGCGGTGATTCAGTGGACGGTGGCACATCGGAAAGTTGGTCCGGATGACGACTGGTGGTCGCTGCCGGTGGTTGCGGAAACCTGGGACGGCTACCTGAACGACATCAACGGATTTCATGTCAAACCGGATCATGTTTTTCACGCCATCGATAGTTCGAAGGGTGGACCTGTCGAGGAAGGCGCGGTGGGCGGAGGAACGGGAATGGTCTGCAACGGCTTCAAGGGCGGCATTGGCACAGCGTCGCGGAAGCTTGCCGAGAAGGACGGCGGGTTCACGGTGGGTGTGCTGGTGCAGTGCAACTACGGATCGCGGCAGAATTTTCGCGTGGCGGGAATCCCGGTGGGACGCGAAATCAAAAGCGAAGACCCCTACGCGTTCGCGCCGGATGATATTACGGAGCGCGGCTCGATCATTGTGATTGTCGCAACGGACGCTCCGCTACTCCCGCACCAACTGAAGCGGTTGGCCAGGCGTGTTTCGTTGGGCTTGGGACGTGACGGCAGTATTTCCGGAAATGGATCGGGCGACATTTTTATCGCATTTTCCACGGCCAATGCCGGGGCGGCCGCGACCGATCACGCCGTCGATTTGAAAATGTTCCCGAACGACAGGTTGAATCCGGTGTTTGCGGCAACGGTGGAAGCGACTGAGGAATCGATTATCAACGCGATGGTGGCGGCGAAGACGATGACAGGAATCGAGAATCATCGCGTATCAGCATTGCCGCATGACCAACTGCAAGCAGTTCTGAAGAAGTACAAGCGATTAAATCAGTAATTCGCCCGTTCACGCGAGGATGGGTCAGCACAGACTAAAGTCAATGCTACGGACTGCGCGTGGATGCGGCTTGCCAAGACGCCAGGGTTGGGATCCTTCGCCTCGCTCAGGATGACCCGTTTGGGTATGTCATTGTTAGGCGCAAAACGGAGACTCGCCAACACGGCGGTTGGCGCTCCCAGGGTTAGTAGAGACGGAAGTTGACTTCGAAGGGGACAATGACCGGTACGGGCTTGCCGTTAGGACCGACTGCCGGTTTGCAGCGCCAGGTCTTCAACGTGGTCAGCGTATTCTCATCAAGACCGAGACCAGGGCTCTTAATCACCCGAAGATTGCTCAGGTGGCCGTCAAGATTCACGACCGCTTCGACGAGCACGATACCGGAGTATTTGGCCTTGCGGGCTTCTTCCGAGTACGGAGGATTGGGCATATAGAAGCAGCTGGGCAGGCCGACGCCGTTCACGCCGGCATGGAACATACCGCCGCCCGTGCCGCCACCCTCGCCGGGACCGAGACCGCCACCACTGCCGCTGCCAATTCCGCCGCCTTCACCGGAGCCGATACCGCCACCGCCTCCAGGACCGTTCGACATAGTCACGGAAGCAGCCAGAGGATCGCCGAAATTCGACAGGTTCGGATTGGCAACCTTCAACTCTGGCGGACCAAGGAGCGTGGGCTCCATGGCCAGCTTGGGATTCGGATTCTTGATCACCGCGGTTGGCGGAGTGAATTGCGTCATGGCAAAGCGAGGCGCTTTGCCCTTGGTCGCCGGTTGAGGTGAACGATCACCACCACCGCCACCGCCGCCGGCTTTGTTCGCGCCTGCGGGGAGCTTGGAAACGTAAGGGGAAATGTCTAAGGCTGTGACATCGACTTGAGTCTTGTTGACCGCCTTGATGGGCTGTGTCCACGTCATGATGAACGGAGTGATCAAGAGCGCCACAACGCCGGCGTGAACGGCGAATGCAATACCCTGGGTCCAGCCGAAATTCTCGTCTTTCGTCCAAATGTCTTTGACTTTAACCGGTTGAATGCCCGGAGGCAGCGGCGCGGGCTTCGGAGGATTGAAAAAGTCCTTAATGCGATCGGTAAAGCCGCCGAAGCTGCCACCCCAATCGACCTCAAGGCGCTTGTTAATGGGGCCCTTGCGCACCGCAGGAGCCGAAAAGTAGAACTTCAGGTTGTCGAAGAGGCCGCTCTTCCAGGTGTTTTTGGTGAAAGGGGCGCCGGGTCGGTCGATGACTTTAACCGGAGGTTCGAAGAGGAACTGTTTCAGGTTGGACCAGAAATCGTCCGGCATTAGATTCGCCGGTGTGCCGAAGTCGGGCATCGCCTCGCTCGACACAGGAATAATCTCTTCAGGCCCTGTGCGCCGGGGCTTTCTTAGCTCATCGGGAAGGAGGTTGATAAATCCAGGCACCTGTGTCCCCTCGACTAGTTTAGACGCTATACGGCGGCCAAAAGTTCTCCAGCCGTTATGATTCGCGCGGGCTGGAAAAAGGTTGCGCGGAATCCCCCACGGCGGCTGACACGCCTTGCATAATTATTGTAACATACGTGATTACACTGCTTTCGGTAGTTTCCCGCCGTACAACCCAGCTGTGCGACCTTTTCCGGTCATGGAACGGAGTGGCGGCGTAGAAGGGATACGAAAACTATATCTATGTCCGAGCCACTGGAGCTGAAGAAGACTCTAAATCTGCCTAAAACCGACTTTCCGATGAAGGCAAGTTTGCCGCAGAACGAGCCGAAGCAATTGGAGGCTTGGCAGACCGAGGACGTTTATCAGCGAATCCTGGAGGCGCGCGCGGGGAAGCCGCTCTTTGTGCTGCATGACGGGCCGCCATATCCCACCGGAACCATCCACTTGGGAACCGGTCTAAATAAGATCCTCAAAGACATGATCGTGAAATCAAAAAGTATGGCAGGGCACTATGCGCCCTATGTACCTGGCTGGGATTGCCACGGCCTGCCGATCGAGACGCAAGTGGAAAAGGAGTTGGGGGGGAAGGGGAAGGTGCCCCCGGCGGAGTTCCGGCGGAAGTGCCGCGAGTACGCCACGAAGTATGTGGAGCAGCATAAAAGGGATTTCAAGCGGTTGGGCGTGTTTGGACAGTTCAATGATCCGTATTTGACGATGAGCCACGAGTACGAGGCGACCATCGCGAGTGCGTTCCTGGATTTCGTGGAGAAGGGATACGTCTATCGCGGGCGCAAGCCGGTGTACTGGTGCATTTACGACAACACGGCGCTGGCGGAAGCGGAAGTGGAGTATGAGGACCACACCAGCCCATCCGTGTGGGTTCGATACCCAGTTGTTCAAAATCCAGGACCGGTAGATGTGCAAGGCGGATTCTATGCCATCGTCTGGACGACAACGCCGTGGACCCTTCCCGCCAGTCTGGCGCTTGCGTTCCATCCCGAGATTCAATACACGCTGGCTCACGATGAGCGAGGCGACACCTACATCGTTGCGGCCGACCTCCTGGAAAGAGTTGCATTATCGACGGGCCTGCGTTTCACGGGACGCAGTGACAGTTTTCCAGGCGCGACGTTTGCAAAAGCCACCTTTCGACATCCTTTTCTGGACCGCGAGGTTCCCGCGGTTTTCGGCGCTCACGTGACACTCGATCAGGGCAGCGGGATCGTTCACACCGCACCGGGCCATGGCGCGGAAGATTTCGCGGTGGGCCAAGAATATGGACTGGAGGTGTACGCTCCCCTCGATGACAAAGGCGTCTTCATTGAAGGTCTCCCGGAATACAAGGGCAAGAACGTCTTTCAAGCGAATCCCGTGATCATCGAAATATTAAAAACACATGGGAATTTGTTGGCAGAGGAAAAGATCCGGCACAGCTACCCGCACTGCTGGCGGTGCCACAATCCGGTGATCTTCCGCGCGACGGAACAGTGGTTCATCAAGATGGACCAGGTCGGCAAAGGCGATAAAGAAACCTTTCGACGCGAAGCGCTGGAGCAAATCCCCGGCGTGAAGTGGATCCCGTCGTGGGGCGAAGAGCGAATGTACGAAATGATCGAGAAGCGCCCGGACTGGTGCGTGTCTCGCCAGCGTTTCTGGGGCACGCCGATTATCGTGTTTTATTGCGACGCGTGTGGAAAGCGCTTGGAAGATTTCAACGCGCTGCGGAATGTTGTGCGGTGGTTTCAGGACGAAGGTGCGGACGCGTGGTACAAGCACACGGCGGAAGAGTTGTTGCCGCCGGGGACGCAGTGTTCGTGCGGGTCGACAAAATGGCGCAAGGAAAACGACATTCTGGACGTGTGGTTCGACTCCGGGTCATCGCACCTGGCGGTGTTGAAAGGGAAGGAATGGCCGGCGGACGTGTATCTGGAAGGGCCAGACCAGTATCGCGGGTGGTTCCATAGCTCATTGCTGATCGCGGTGGGCGTGAAGGATGCGGCGCCGTATCGCAGCGTGGTGACACACGGCTGGACGCTCGACGAGCAAGGGCGCCCGATGTCGAAATCACTGGGCAACGTGGTGCTGCCGAGCGAGATTTGCGAGAAATGGGGTGCGGACCTGCTGCGCTTGTGGGTGGCGTCGCAGGAGTACCAGGCAGACGTGAAGATGAGCGAGCGGGTAATGACGCAGCTCAGCGAGGCGTACCGCAAGATTCGCAACACCTTCCGGTTCGCATTGGGGAATTTAAACGGGTTCGATCCGGCGACGGATGCGTTGCCGAACACTGAGCTGGACGAAATGGATCAGTGGATGCTCGAGCGGACCGCCGACCTGGTGAATCGCTGCCGGGAGTGGTACGCGAATTACGAATTCCACCGCATCTACCATGCGATTCACGATTTTTGCGTAGTGGACTTGAGCGCGTTTTATTACGACGTGCTGAAGGATCGTTTGTATACCAAGGCGCCGAAGAATAAATCGCGGCGCTCGGGTCAGACGGCGATATGGCGGATCACCAGCGCACTGGTCAGGCTGGCATGCCCGATTCTGGTGTTCACGTCTGAAGAAATCTGGAGATACTTGCCGAAGACGAAGGGCGAACCGGGCAGCGTGCACATGGCGGTTTTTCCCGAAGAAATGGAACTGCGCACCGGGATTGCACCGTCGAAGGCGAACACGTGGGAACTGCTTGGGCGCGTACGCGGAGAAGTGCTGAAAGCACTCGAGATTGCCCGCAATGAGAAGAAGCTGATCAATTCCGGGCTGGAAGCGAAAGTGCTGCTGAACGCCGATTTAGAGCTGAAAGCCAAGTTAAAGCACTACCTTCCGCAATTGCCTGGGGTGTTCATCGTGTCGCAGGTGGAACTGCTAAGCGCAGGTGCGGGAGATTACAAGTCGGACGTGGTGCCGAGCCTCGAAGTAACGGTGCAGCGCGCGGATGGGAAAAAGTGCGAGCGGTGTTGGAATTATTCGACGCGCGTGGGCGAGAATGCGCGCTACCCGACGATCTGCGAACGGTGCAGTGAAGCGATTGCAGAGATCGAAAAAGGGCAGTAGCGAAGTTCATGATCTTTCCGAAGAGACTTCGTTGGCTGGCACTGACGCTGGTGGTAGCGTTTTTGGATCGCGCGACAAAAGCGTGGATGGAGTCGCGCCCGGCGGAGTATTTTCCGCACACTTTAATACCCGGCTATCTCAACTTTATTCTCTCCCGCAATCCGGGCATCGCGTTCAGTTTCTTCTCTGATCCTTCGTCGAACAAGACGCGCTACATATTGATTGCCGGAACGATCGTGATTATCGCAGTGATCGCGTGGATGCTGGTCGCCAGCAGACATTTAAGCGCGATGAGCGCGGCGGGATTGGCGTTGCTGCTGGCGGGCGCAGCCGGCAACGTGACCGACCGAATTGTGCACGGAGCGGTAACAGACTTCATTCAGGTATATGTAAAATTCATTCCCTGGCAGGTGCTGAATCCCTGGCCCACGTTCAACGTGGCGGACTCGGGTGTGACGGCCGGCGCCATTCTGATCATAGGAGATGTATTGTTCGGGCGTGCGCAGGGTCCTTCCAATCCAGGTTAAGTCGATGGTTTGCCGGAATGAAGGGGCTAAGCGTTGGCCTTGAAGTGTTTTGATTCAGAGGTGAGATCGGGCGATCCTTTGGGCAGAGGGACGCGGACGCGGAGTTGAGTTCCGCGCGAAGGTCGCGAAGCGATCGAGAGGTCGCCGCCAATGAGGCGCAAACGCTCTGTCATACTAACCAGGCCAAGTCCGCCTTTCTGTTTCACACCCTCCAAGTCGAAACCTGTCCCGGAGTCGGAGATGCAGAGACCAACGGAATCTCCGTGTCCCATTAGCTCAACTTCCGCGTTGGATGTGTTGCTGTGTCTGACCACATTTCGCAATGCCTCCTGCACGATGCGGAACAGGCAGATTGCGATGTCGGTGGGAATTTCGCCGGGAACATCCCGATGAATGAACTCAATCTGCAGGTCATGCTGGTGAGACATTTCGCGGCACAAACTTGCCGTTGCCGCTACGAGGCCCTGCAGGTCCAATCGTGAAGGGTGAAGTTGGTGAGAAATGCTGTGAAGGTCGCTGGAGATTTCCGATGCTACTTCTGTAAGATTGCGCAGTTCCTTCCGGTCGCTCAAACCCAGTACGGGCATCTTCTGTTCGAATTGCTCCAGCCCGATCTGTAAGAATGCCATGCGTTGGCTGATATCATCATGCAACTCCCGGGCGATGTGCGCTCGCTCTTCTTCCTGAGCCCGCATCAGGCGTCCGGTCAATTCATGAAGGGAAATCTCGGAAAGCTTGCGTTCCGTGATGTCGACGCAAGAGCCGATATAGCCGCAGAATACGCCGTTCGAGCCGAACCTGGGCACGCCAAGGTCGACGATCCAGCGATACTCGCCGTCGTGGCGGCGCAGCCGGTACTCCATCTCGAAAGCAGTACGCTGGTCAAAGGCAGCGCCATAAGTGGCGAGACAGCGCGCCCGGTCATCGGAGTGGACGCCGGAAACCCACCCGTCACCTAATTCCTGTAAGAGGGACCGGCCCGTGAAGTCCAGCCACCCCCGATTGAAGAAGTTGCACATTCGATCGATTCCCGACATCCAGATAAGCGTGGGGCTGGAGTCCGCCAACAGGCGGAAGCGTTCTTCGCTTTCGCGCACCGCCGTGGCTTGCCGTTTGCGTTCTTCGACAAGGACGGCCAACGTCATAAACGGTACGGCGGTAAACAGCAAGAACAGTTGTAAGGTAAGGACCCGGTCGATGGGATCGGCCTCTGTGAAGGGTCCACGTCCGTGAATAGCGCCCCAGATGGATACCAGAGAAACGATGGAGGCGGCGGTACCGGCTCCGGCAGAGCCAAATCGGATCGCGGACCAAAGCATGAAGGGTACCAGGGAATAAAGCAGGGCCGGAGATACGTTGCGGTTATCGACCACAAACATACGCAGGGACAGAAAAAAGAGGCCCGTCATGACCGCCAATGCTTCCAGGTAATACACACGCGAGGCGCGAGGCTTTGACCGGAAATGGCTGGCCCAGCCGAGGATCGCTGGGGCAATCGTGAGGAATGCCAGGCCGTCCGAGAGAACGTTATTCCACCAACTCATCCAACGGTTTACATTCAATGCCTGGATGCCGACCAGGGAAGAGACAAATGGTCCGAGAATGACAGTTACGAGCGCATATTTACCAAAGGACTTCAGGCTGTCGAGGCGAACTGCTCCATTCAATAGATAGTCGATGCCCCAGACCGCCAGGGAGACTTCGACGATGTCTGCGAGAAGGAGAATCGACACGAGGTGCAGCGGCACGCCCGCCGGAAAGTCGTAAAGAACGAATCCGGCGAGGCCGGCGGGAATGAGAATGGGCCAGGACTTCCGGGGAGAAATCAGGACGATGGCGACGAGCACGGCGCAACCAGGCCACAGCGGCCAGAGTTTTTGAGGTGTGTTGATAATCAGGATTCCGCCCAGACGCGCCGCGAGATAACAGACCGCAACAGTGAGCAGCGTACGGCCTGCAACGCGCCAGGAGAATCGCTGATCCGCCAATACACCTAACCGGTCAGTCTGACTGGTGTCCATCTCAGGCCCCCTGGGCGGGTGCGCATCGGAAGCGGTCATCGCGCTGGGAACGTTCAAAACAGGGCTTCACTATGCAGCATGTTCCCGACTGGCGCAATTGAGATTATTGCTAACCCATCGGACCCTGTCCGGGAACATGGCGTTTGCTAAAGTGCTGGTTCTGGAGGATCAAAACTATGGACATGCACGTCGACCTTTGCTATCCCATCGGTCCGCATCGCTCGCCCTCTCACGTCAGCCGGGTTGACCTGGATGCGTGGATTGCGGAGTTGGAGGCGTTGCCGCAAAAACTGCGCCGCGCCGTGGAGGGCATGACAGCATCCGAACTGGATACGGCATACCGGCCCGGGGGATGGACTGCGCGGCAAGTAGTACACCATATCGCGGACGGCCATATGAGCGCTTACACGCGTTTTCGGTTGGCATTGACGGAGGAGACCCCTACGGTCAAGCCGTTCGAAGAAACGCTCTGGGCAGAACTGGTGGATGCGAAGTCGGGGCCCATTGATCCATCGCTCTCGCTCGTAGAAGGGCTACATCAGCGTTGGGTGATGTTATTGCGCTCGCTGCCGGATGCGGACTTCAAGCGGCGCTACCGGCATCCCGATCGCGGGGAACTCATTCCTCTGGAAGAAACGCTCAGTTATTTTGCGTGGCACTCGCGGCACCACGTCGCACAGATCCTCAGCGTGCGGCGGCGTTAATTACAGAAAACTGGATCTCGACAGGCATCGCTCCGGGCGGCTGAAAACCTGCTTGACAAATAAGAATTCGCTTATATAAGTTAATAGCTATGGATAATCTCGACGCTACCTTCGCAGCTTTGGCCGATCCGACACGACGCGCAATCCTGGCGCGGCTGGCGAAGGGGGAGGCGACGGTGTTGCAACTGGCCAAACCATTTTCGATGACACAGCCTGCGATTTCGCAGCACCTGAAGGTTCTCGAAGAAGCTGGGTTGATTGTCAGCCGGGTGGAGGGCGCCAAGCGGCCACGGCGGCTGGCCAAGTCCGGCATTGACGCACTCGACCAGTGGCTGGCAATGCTGCATAGAGCGATGGAAAGAAACTACGACCGCCTGGACGAGGTTCTGGCAGTAATGGAAGGCAAGAAGAAAGGGGAAGGACGATGAGCAAACTCACGCTTAAAACCGAAGGAGACACCCATGTGGTGTGCACGCGGCGATTCACCGCGCCGCCCGAGGCGGTATACCGCGCTCACCTGGAACCGGCCTTGATCCAGAAATGGCTGCTTGGTCCCGACGGATGGACCATGCCCGTGTGCCTCATTGAAGCCAAGCCCGGCGGCAAGTTCCGCTATGAATGGAAAAACGCAGCTAAAGGCCAGCAGTTCTATCTCACCGGCGAGTTGCTGGAACTGCAGCCCTACAGCAAGATCGTCCACGTTGAACGGATGTTCTTGCCGGAACAAACACCGGATAATCACGTTGAAACGACATTCGAGCCAAACGGCAATGGCACGCTAATGACGATACGAATGACGCTGCCAGACGAGAAGACGCGCGGGGCGATGCTGTCCACCGGAATGCAGCGCGGCATGGAAGCGAGCTACGTACGCCTGGAAGGCATGATTTAGGGATCGACAGGCGCAGGATACGAACGGATAGAGGGAAGCCCGCCCGCCGCTTGTTCCGCCGGACTGAAGTGCTAGAAGTCGAATTGTACCGACGTATCATAACTGAATATTTACTTGCTTATTTCTCTACCATGACTAGAATGACGGCCGGCTCGTGACCCCAGTTTCCTGAAGGGAGTCCCATGGCTATTTACCGGCATTCGTACTCACCAGCCCCCTCACGGAATCCGTCCGCATCCGATTTTCACTCATTAAGCGTGCGGGACCTTCTCGACGCGCGCGACCAGTTTCACGTCCACCTGTCTCGCAAACCAAACGTGTTTGCCACGGCGATAGGCCTGTATCTGATTCGGACTTCCGATGCCAAGAACAAGCGGGCGGGTCACCCTCGCCCAGAGCGCCACAGAAAAGCCAAGCCGCGGACCCTGCTGAATTCATGTGTGCAGGAAGATTATTCCTGGCCGTGCGTTCTGGTCTTTGTGAACCGCTGGCAGACTTTGGATGAGCTGCATGCACACGGGGATCAGGTCATCCCTCCGTTTGTGTACATGCCAGATGGGCGCATGGTCCCAATCTGCGTGGTTCTGGTGGAGACCGCAAACCTGCCGCCCCGCACTGCCAACCCAGCTCGGCTCAATGAGAGCGCGCTGGGTGTCGGCTCGGCGATTTATGTGGACGCACAAGCCACGCGCCGCATGGGAACGGCAGCGTGCATGGTCTCCGACGGCAGTGATTTCTATCTCCTCACCGCCACGCATCTTGCAGGCCAAGTGGGCCGCCCTGTGCGTGCTTTGCTGAAAGGCATACCTGAAGTGGTCGGCACCACGCACGGCACGCGTAACCTGACGGAGCGGACGTTCTCTAATATTTATCCAAGCCTTCCGGGGCGCGATTCGGTGGTAAATATCGATGCAGCAATCGTTCGACTGAATGACTCGAACAATTGGAATCCCAATGCCGTACCGGAGCCACTGGGTCAAGTGGCTGATTTCAGCGCTGGGACCGCGTCACTCAGTTGGATTGGGCGGCCGCTGGTAGGTTTTGGCGCCGCAAGCGGAGGCATGCGTGGTGAAATCAAGGCGCTATTTTACAGGTACAAATCCATCGGAGGCCGCGACTATGTGGCCGATTTCATGATCGGCTCTCAGGCCGACAGCGAAGACCCTCTGATCACGCAGCCTGGCGACTCCGGAGCCTTGTGGTGCATCGACGGCTATTTCGAGCCCAACACGCTGGCGCCGCTCGCCATGGAGTGGGGCGGGTTGCGAGTCGACAGCGGCCCGGCCGCCGGTAAATTCTTGCAATTCTCGCTAGCGACATCCATGGCCGTGATCTTGCGGGAACTCAGCCTGGACGTGATCCAGGATCCCAGCGCCGAGCGCACCCAATACTGGGGCCCGGTCGGCCATTACAAGATTGGACAGCAGGCGTGCTTCCTCGTCGCCAACGCCGAGCTGAAGAAATTCTTCGCGGCCAATATCAACAATCTGAGTTTCAGCAGCGATGCGCAAATCCAGCTTGCCACGCATCTGCAGGCGTCCGCGTTTGTGCCCCTCAGCGATGTTCCTGACGTGGTGTGGAAGACGAATATCAACAAGGTGAAGCCGAGCGTCACGCGAGCGATGGAAAACTGGAACCACTACGCGGATATCGATCTTCCGGGAGCGAACGGAAAAACGCTTCTCGAAAACTATCTCGCAAGCAACGCCACGCTGAACTGGTCGAACTGGACTGCGTTCTATCAAAACGCGCCGCTGCCAAGTGCTTCGACAAGCAAGAGCAACAATCAGGGCGCGCTGCCTTTTCGTGTTTGGCAAATTTTCGCGCAGCTGGTGAACTATGCGAAGGGTCCGGATGGGAAGAAGTTTCTGACCGCGGCTGGTTGTCTCGCGCACTATATCGGGGACGCGTGCCAGCCGTTACACTCGTCTCAGCATTCCGACGGATTGAACGGAGCGACGACCGGCGTGCATTCGACTTATGAGGACAACATGGTCGATGAATATGCGGACAAAATCGCAGCTGGGATTGGCGACGCGATTGCCAACCTCCCCCTCAAGCCGCGAAAGATCAACACCGCCCGGGACGCGGCTATGGCGGCTATGGACTTAATGAACTTCTGCCACGGCGTTTTGCCGCCAGAGAAGATCTGCGAGGTTTATAACCAGGCGCGGCCCGGGGCCCATAAAAGCGCTACGAAGGACAAACAGGTTCTGGCGGCGCTTTGGGACGCGTGCGGTGAAGCGACGATTCAAGTGATTGCCGCAGGCGCTGTGACGCTGGGAGCGATTTGGGAAGCGGCGTGGGACCTGGGTGGGAAGCCGGACAGCACAGGCTGGCTTGGGGCCAGCTATGACGGGAAGAAGGATCTCATGCCGGTTTACGAGGACAAGGCGTTTCTTCCTTCTTTGCATTTGAAATACTTGGGCAAAACTGACTTGCCTGGCTCCGATGCTCCGGCAAACCCGTCTGCGCCGCCGACCACCGTTCCCAGCCAGGACGAAAAGGGGCATAAGGTCAAACGGCCAGCGGCGTTACACCACTGAAACGTTGCGCGTGCGGAAAAAAGCGCGCCGCGCACCGAATTTGGACGAACTGGTTTGTGCAAGTCATCCGCGAACGCAGTCCTGCAGACCCTGCCAGAATTCCGCGACGGTCGATGCGCGTTTTTCCTCTCGTGGCGCGAAGGTGTTTTCAAAGAAGGCCTGCCAGCTCTGTGGCGCATCGGGCAGCCGCTCCTGAACCGAGAAAAAGCTGACGTCAAGAATGGACGCTTGCAAGGCGGCCATGTCGTCGCCGGCAAAGGGAGGAGCGCCGCACAAGCTCTCATAGGCCATCACCGCCAGCGCCCATAAATCCCAACGCGGAGAAATGGAGCGGCCACGGAGCTGCTCCGGAGACATATAGCGCATGGTGCCCACGAGCGCCCCGGTGATGGTGTCGCGGGTTTCATCCGGGGAATGCGGTAGCGCTTTGGCGATTCCGAAATCCGTCACTTTCACAATTTCGTCCGGACCCTTCCGCGCCAGAAAGATATTCTCGGGCTTCAGGTCGCGATGGATCAGACCACGCCCGTGAGCCGCGCCGACTCCGGCACAGATCCCCTCGAACAACTCGAGCGTGCGCGCCGGGTCCAGGCGTTTCTTGGAGCGCAGTTCCTGTCGCAAGGTGAGTCCTTCGAGAAGCTCCATCACCAGGAAGACGCGATGGGCACTTTCCACTCCGAAGTCGAACACGGTGACGACATTTGGGTGAGTAAAGCTCCCGGTCAACTGCGATTCTTGCCGGAACTTTTCGATGGCTTTGCCGTCGGCGAAGAATTCATCGCGAATCATTTTCACGGCCACTTCGCGATTCAGCGACATGTCGGTGGCGCGATAGACCTTACCCATGCCGCCTTGTCCGAGCCGGGCATCCAGGCGATAGCGGCCGCCCATGTGGCGGGGCGAAGCGACCAAGGTCAACGCCGTTCCCTCCTTGGCGCAATGGGTGGTTCCGGTGTCGTAGCAGTTGCCGCACACCGGACATTCTTCGAACGCCCGTCCGGGCCGAATCGAAGCCTGCCGCATGAGCAACAGGGCCAGCGCGCCGGCTACATTTTCGAGCAGCGCGATGTCTTCCTTGCCGTAAGGTTCCTCGGAAAGTTTCGCGCTCAGCACCAGCAACGCTTCATTGCTTCCTTCTTTCAACGCAACTGGCACAAGCAGCTCGATATGTGCCTTTTGCAGAAACTCTTTGTCCACAGTAGGCAACTGCTGGCCGAGCCAGCCGCTGCCCACCTGCGTAATCGGCACGGAGCATTCGAGCGTGCGCACCAGGGGGATTAGTTTGTTGGTGGCAGGCAAGTCTGTGTTGAGCGATCCGGCTGGAGCGGCCGCCAATACACGATAAGAAGGCTCGCCGGGCTTGCGCTGCAGCAGGCCGCAACCGCTTGTATGCAGCCCTTCCGCCACTCGAGAAACGACGCGAGGGGCAACTTCTTCAACGGTATCCGCATGGCGAATTTCTTCGACGATTTCGTGGAATAGCTGCTGAGCGTCGTACTTGTCGCGGAAAAAACGGCGATCGAGAGCGTCGAGCCAATTCTGCCGCTGGGTCAAAGCCAGGGCTGCCAACGCGGCAATGGCGATGTAGGTAGCGGCGTGCGTTCTGAGCACCGTGAAGAGCGGCTCTTTGCCGTGAGCGAGCACGTTTATTAACAGCAGTGCGATCGCGACGATCGGAATGGCCAGCAATACCCGCCGCGCAAGCGCGTACTGCACGCCTCGACGGATAATCACGCGCACATCGAACAGGCGCTGCTTCAGGATCGCATAGGCGAAGGAAAACGGCAGCGTCAGCATGCCCGCGGTGTAAATGATGTTGATGACCGGCTGGCTGAAAAAGGCGTAGAAGCCGGGACTGACGTTCAAGAGAGCGGTGCCAATCACGCGCGGGAGATAGAACAGCATCGCGGTGAGCGCGCCGAATACGAGGACGCGAAAACGGCGGCGATCGGTTTGCGTCTCCAGGCGCCAGTAGTTGACGGGCAATATGATGATCACAAGCACGAGGTAGGCGAGACTCTGTACGCCGAAGGCAACCAGAACCCACTTGGGCGCCAGGCCACTGAGGTGAGAAGGGTCGTAAATGGTGCGACGAAACAGATCCAGGGCGTAGAAGCCTGCTGCCAAAGGTCCCAGCCAAAAGGCGCCCCAGAGCCAGAGATTGGAGAACAGGCGCTTCGGAAACAGGCAGAAGAAGGCCGCCAGCATGGTCGTGCGGATCGCGGCGCTCACATACATCAACATGATGGGGATCGCCAAGAGCAGCGACAGGGAGCGCACCGAGGCCGAAAGTCCCCACTGGAACGCTTCAAAGGGAGTGGCCATCACGACCAGTACCCAGCCACCAAAGCGCGAGACATAATCGCGTGGCCGGCTGAAGACGACAACAAGACCGATGGCTAACGTAATCAGCTTGCTTCCGAGAAAGATGATGCCGGCGGCGTGGTCCGTTTCCGTGGCTTCTCCCCAGCGATTGCCACGAGGAATCAGAGACAGGTCGAGAGCGGAGCCGTCCCGCTCGACTCGAATGGTAGCGGGGAGATTGGCAGCGAAGTTCATGCGCTGCGCGAGCCAGTCGATTTCGGTGCGAAGCGGCTGTCCTCCCACACTGATAATGCGGTCTCCGGGTTGGAGTCCGGCAGCGGCACCCGGCGTTTGCGGGTCCACATCTGTGACCATCACGCTACCGGATTTGTCTTCCAGGCTGACGCCGTCCGAGGCCAAACCGAACAAGATGTAGTAGCCGAGAAACAGCTCGCCGACCACGCACATGGCGGCGAACACCACGATCCACCATGGATAACTCTGTGTCTTCACGGGAGTGGGCGATTATAGGTACATTTTTATCTTTATTTCCAGGCTCTTCCTGCATAATGCGAGTCGTGAAGAGTCGCCGCGCCCACGCCGCAAGGAGCTTCGCGCCATGTCTCGTATCCTTGTGATCGGCGGCACCGGCACCGTAGGTAGACACGTTGTTTCGCAATTGGCGGCGAGGGGCGAGCAAGTTCGCGCCATGGTGCGCGAGCCGGCAAGGGCGGAGATGCCTCCGCAGGTTGAAGTGGTGCGAGGGGACCTGACAGCGCCCGAAACGCTCGAGCACAGCCTGGATGGAGTCCGGACAATATTCCTGGTGTGGACTGCTCCCCCTGCAGCTGTTCCTTCCGCGCTGGAAAACATTACGCGCCACGCACAAAGAATTGTGTTTCTTTCCGCGCCGCTCAAGACACCGCATCCGCTTTTCCAACAGCCCAATCCCCTGAAGGCCCTGATGGAGCAGATTGAACGCGCAATCCAGAATTCCGGGGCAGATTGGACATTCTTGCGTCCGGGAATGTTCGCGGCTAACGCGCTCGGTTGGTGGGCACTGCAGATTCGACGAGGCGAGCCCGTCCGCTGGCCCTACCTGGACGTTCCGACCGCGCCGATTGATGAACGGGACATCGCCACGATTGCAACTCGCGCGTTGAGCGAGGACGGGCATGGCGCGGCCGAATACGTTTTGACCGGCCCTCAGTCGCTGACGCAGTTTGAGCAGCTTGGCATCATAGGCCGAGTGCTTAGGAGGCCTTTGAAAATCGAGGAAATTTCTGAAGACCAAGCTCGCGCTGAACTGACTTCCATATTTCCGCTTCCGGCGCTGAACATGCTGCTGAACGCATGGTCTGCCGCGAGAGGATACCCCGCGCACATCAGCTCGACGTTTCAGGAAATCACTGGAAGACCGCCGCGAACATTTGAAGATTGGGCGAAGGATCATGTCGCGCAGTTCCAATCATGACCGGTAGGTAGCCCTCCTTTCGAACCCTGTTACAATTTTCGCGTGGCTGCACATCCTGACACCGATATTCAACAGTTCCTCATTTCCGGCGAAGAGGCGGGCACGCGGTTGGATCGTATTGTGGCATCTCGCTGTCCGGAACTCTCGCGCACCCGCGTGCAGGAACTGATCGATGAGGAATTGATCCTGGTGAATGGGAAGCCCGCGAAGGGCTCGCAGAAGGTGCGCGCAGGCGATGCGATTCAGGTTGAGCCCCGCCCCCGCCCACCGATGCGAGCAGAAGCAGAGTCCATTCCGCTCGACATCCTCTATGAAGACGACGACGTCATTGCGGTGAATAAACCTGCCGGCATGACCGTTCACGCCGGGGCGGGAAACCATTCTGGCACGCTGGTGAACGCGCTGCTCGGGCGCGGACAGTCGCTTTCGCACAACGGCGATGCTCTGCGGCCGGGCATTGTGCACCGGCTAGACAAAGATACGTCGGGCATATTGCTGGTGGCGAAGAACGACTACTCGCACGCCAGGCTTGCGGACGCGTTCCGGCAGCGAACCGTAAGCAAGATCTATATCGCGCTGGTCCAAGGGCAACTGAAGGAACAGACCGGCCGGATCGAGCTGCCCATCGCACGCGATCCCGTTCGCCGTACCCGCATGACCGCTCGACGCGCGGCAGAGCTGCCGGATTCACGGCCGGCGCGCACGGATTGGTGCTTGTTGGCACACATCGATTCGACTAGCCTGCTCGAGGTGCGATTGCATACCGGGCGCACCCATCAAATTCGCGTACACTTTTCCGCGCTGCGCCATCCTGTGGTGGGCGATGAATTGTATGGCGCTTCGCAGCAACTGCGCGTGGGACACGCCGCACTGCCTACGTTGGCTAGAAATTTTCTTCATGCTGCGAAGATTGGATTTGTGCAGCCGCGCACGGGTGAACCGATCCGCCTGACTGCGCCACTGCCCGAGGAATTGCGGGAATATCTGAGCAAGCTGGCGGCGGCTGCGGGTGACTCGCCGGCACGAATTGACGCTGCGCTGAAGGGCTTCTTATAATCAGAGCACATGCGATCCAGGACCTTCGCGTTTTTGTTGATCGTCGTACTGGCTGGCAGCGCGCTGCTATTCGCGCAACAACCGGCCCCTCCCGCACCTGCGAATCCGGCAGCCCAGGCGCCCGCGGCCGATGCAAACCAATCGCAGGCCACACAGAAAGCTCCCACAATTCCAATCGTGGTCAACCTCGTCGACGTGCTCTTCACGGTGCTCGATCGGCGTAACAAGCTTGTCTCGGGTTTGGAGCAAGCCGATTTTCGAGTGCTTGACGACAATCAGCCGCAGGACATCCGGTATTTCAGCAAGCAGAGCGACCTGCCGCTGCGGATCGGTATGCTGCTCGACACTTCCAATTCGATTCGCGATCGCCTGAAATTCGAGCAGGACGCCGCCAATAATTTTCTGTTCAGCGTGCTACGACGCAATAAGGATGAAGCGTTCGTCATGACCTTTGACGATGAGCCGCAGGTCATTCAAGGGTTTACCGGCGACACCGGCATGTTGCGGGATCAGATTCTCCGCACGCGGGCTGGCGGGGGAACCGCCGTGTACGACGCGATTTACCAGGCGTGCTTCAACGAGTTGAGCCATCCGCCCCGTCCGCCCGGCGATCAGCCCGACGTCGTCCGCCGGGTGATGATTCTGATCAGCGATGGCGAAGACAATCTGTCGCAACACACGCGCAGCGAAGCCATTGAAATGGCGCAGCGCACCAGCGTGGTTATCTATACCATCAGCACCAGCACACAGTGGGTGACGCTCGACGACCCCAGCAAGGAAAAATCCGGCAACCGCAAGTATCACCTCACCGAAGGCGACAAGATTTTGCAGGATCTGGCGGACGAGACCGGCGGGCGTTCGTTCTATCCCTATCACGTCGACGACCTGGACCAGTCATTTCAGGATATCGGCGAGGAACTGCGCAATCAGTATTCGCTGGCCTACAACCCGGCCAATCATCAACTCGACGGCCGCTATCACAAAATCAAGATAGAAGTCGCCGAGCATAAGGGCTACCAGGTGCGCGCGCGGCGTGGTTACTATGCGAGAGTGAACCAAGCCGCTACAAAGCCTGCCGGCGTGGCAAAGTAGGTCTCACTACTTGCATTTTACGGCTGTCTACTTGCTCTCGTCGTGGAGCATCACGGCATCGGATTCGACGTTGCCGCATTCGATGGCGATCTTCGAGCCGTCCGGAGAGAAAGCAAAGCGGAAGGTTTTGTCTTTCTTGAAGTGCGTCAGCTGCCGGTGCAGCGCACCGTTAAGCGGCTGCAGCCACAAGTTGTCCACGCCTTTTTCTCTCACGATGTAGACAATGCCTTTTCCATCCGGGGCAAAGGCTAGCCCATCCGGCAAAGCACGTTGATCAATGTCGGCGTAAGTCAACTGGCGGGTTTCAACGTTGTCGATGCGCACCATAAGTTTGTGATCGAGTTCCCTGACCTCGAAGGAAGCGATCTCCTTGCCATCCGGTGACACCGCGAAAGACCCGACGGCAAATTTCACGACGGTTTCAGGCGAGCCGCCGTCGAGCGAAACGCGTTTCACATAGCGATTGTCGACGTTATCGATGTAGTAGACCCATTTGCCCGCGGCATCGCAAGCCGGTTCCTGGTCGTTCAGGCCGCTGGTGAGCTGCTTCTGATTGGTTCCATTCGCATCAATGCGCCAGAGATTCGCACTGACACCGCCATCGTGTGCCACCTGGCGGAACACAATCGTTTGCGCGCTTCCACACACCGTGACCTGGTCCGCAACATGTTTTTGGTCGGAGAAAACGGTCGACTCTGCGCCGTCGGCTTTCACCGCTTTCAGTGTGCCGGCCTGCGGCACCAGTAGCCGGTCGACTGACATCCAACTCCAACGCCAAGGGAGGATCTGGCTGGCCAGTGGGATGTTATGTAGCTGGTCCGGGTCCTGAGCAGGCGCGACTCCCAAGGTAAATCGAACTTTGCTTTGTATAGCGACGATCGTCTTGCCGTCTTTCGACACGCCAACCCTGCCGTAATCATTCGTATCCGCGGTAATTGGACGGTACTCTCCGCCCGGATAGGCGATGAGGCCGATTTGGGTCTGCATGCGGCCGACGTCGAGCTGCGACGAAGGGGCCACGATGGCGCTTCCGTCAGGCATCCAAGCAGGCCCGTAGTAGATGCGGTTTGAAGAACTGCCGACAAGGCGATCCTGTCCACTGTTCGCGTCAACAGCCAGGAAACCGCTCACCGCTTCCCTATAAGGCTGCACGATAGGAATGACGATGGTCTTGCCATCGGGTGACCACGCCGGAATGTGGCTATCAGACGCGAGCGGGTGGTTGCTGAAGATGCGCCGCTCCATGGTGCCGTCGTTTTTGGCAAGGATGAGATCCCAGTTCGGGGAATTGTGCAGCTCTCGCAAAAAGACGAAGTGCTGGCCGTCGGGCGAGAAACTGATCGGGCTATCGACGTCATCGACGATCACGCGCGGCTCTCCGCCCAACACGCTCGCGCTGTAGAGCTGGGACTCGATTTCGTTGGATTCGTCGCGGCGAAGGAAGTAGATGTAGTTGCCGTCAGGCGAAAAAGTCAGCCCTTGATAGCGAGTTAGCGCGGGCGTGACCACTTCTTTGTTGGTGGAGGTGGGGATGTGGCGCAGCCAAAGCGATTGCTTGCCGCCTTCATCAAGCGACTGGAGCAGATACTTTCCGTCAGGAGAAATGGCCGCTTGAGTGATGTGGCCATTGTTCGAAACGTTTTCAATTGTGAACTTTTCGAATGGCAGCAACTTCGGTGTGGCCGGTTTGCGCGTGAGGGAATAGATACCATAGCCAGCCGCGGCCACGATCGCGAGCACCCCAACCAGAATCGCAGCGGCTCCCACTTTGTTCTTCTGCGCCGCTTCAGCCAGCACCGCGGCACTGCCGGAGTGCGGAGTAACGCCGGAAGGCGGACGAACCGTCGCACGACCCGAGCCGGATGGCGCTGAGCCAATAGCATCCCGGCTGGCGGCTACGGCGGAATCGCTTCCCGAGCGTCCCGGCTCCAGTTCGCGCAGCAAGCGCTTCAAGTCAGCACGAACCTCAGCAGCAACCTGATAGCGCAGGTCTTTATCTTTCTCGAGCAGCTTGTTCAGGATGCGTTCCAACTCGGCGGGCACCGTGCCATTGAGTTGGATCGGCGACACGGGAGCGCTGTGCAAAATGTTTCCGAAGATCACGGCGCTGGTGCTGCCCGGGAATGGCAGGGCGCCGGTCACCATTTGGTAGAGGACTGACCCGAGTGAGAACAGGTCACTGCGCGCGTCCAGGTTCTCACCACGGGCCTGTTCGGGGGACATGTAAGCGATGGTGCCGACCGTCGTGCCGGGACTGGTCAAAAATGGCGCGTTCCCGGTCGTGACGGTCTCGCCATCGTAGTAGCCGTCCGGTTCAACCAGCTTGGCTAAACCGAAATCGAGAATTTTGGCATTGCCGCGATCGGTGATGAAGATGTTCGCGGGCTTGATGTCGCGATGGATAATGCCCTTTTTGTGGGCGGCATCCAGCGCGTCGGCCACCTCTATTCCGATGGTAATGGCTCGGGTGATCGGCAGCGGGCCGGGGGCCATAACTTTATCGAGAGACTGGCCTTCGAGCAGTTCCATCGCAAGGAAGGTCTGTTGGTCGGACTCTTCAATGGCGTGAATCGTGCAAATACCTGGATGATTTAGGGCGGAGGCGGAACGGGCTTCGCGAAGGAAACGCTCCAGCGAAGCGGGATCATGGGAGCTGCGATCCTGAAGAAATTTCAGCGCGACACGCCGGCCAAGCTTGGTGTCTTCGGCCTCATACACGAGGCCCATACCGCCACTGCCGAGCTGCCGGATAATCCGGTAATGGGCAATTTTTTCGAGCATTGAGCGCAGTTTGCGGGTGCGAAGAGGCTCCTTGCGATACTAGCCAAGCGGCGGCTTGTGGTCAACGGACAGAAACGAGAGGGAGTTACCCTTTTGATCCGCGAGGCGCGTAGTAGCCACGGCGCGCCAGGACTTTGTATTCCTTGTTATCCGCGTCCACGCGAATCTTTCTGAATTTGCCATCCTTCGAAGTGTTGGTGGGATAGTAGCCGAGGGTATATTGGCTGCGCAGTTCCTCAGAAATCTGGTCAAAGGCTTCCTCCAGTTTCTTCTCTGAGCTGACGACGATCATGCGCCCGCCGGTTTCTTCGGTAAGTTTGTGCGCAACATCCGCGCGGCCGCCGCCGAAATTGGCACGGTCGGCGACAAACAGCACGTGAATCACAGTGTCAGTGCGCTGGGCGGCTTCGATCGCTTCTTCCAGCCGCGTTTTGCTGCCGGTATCTTCTGCGTCGGTGACGATGACGATGGCCTTGCGGCCGGCCTCGCCATTAAGCTTGTCTGCGCAGGCGAGGTAGATTGCGTCGTACAGTGCGGTTCCCACGGTGTTTCCGCTCGGAACGGGGCCGGGGTTTCCCGCGGCGTAGCCCCCGCCGGGACTATTGATACGGGCTTTGTTGATCGCGCGCCTCAAAATGCCGAAATCATCGGTAAAGTCCGCAAGGAGGTCGACGTCCGTATCGAAGGAAATGATCATCGCTTCGTCGCCCTTTTTCAGCACACGATGCAAAAATCGCTCGCCGGCATCTTGAATGGAACTGAGCATGTACATTTCGCTGCCGGACGTATCAAGAAGCAAGCCCAGGGTAATGGGAAGCTGCATTTCCTTGGAGAAGAACGAAATTTTCTCTTCGTGACCATCTTCGAACACTTTGAAGTCGTCTTGCTTCAGGTCGGTGACGATGCGCTTGTTTTTGTCGCGAACGGTGGCGAACAGGTTGACGAGGCTTACCTCAGCCTTGATGGTGGGCGTCTGTCCAGCAGGTTGCTGGGCTTGAGGCAATACTGGCGCGGCCAAGGCGAGCGCAGCCAGGCAGGCCAAACCGCGCATCCGGAATTTTTCTTTACGTTCCATCTTCCTGTACCCGAATTTCACGTTTTCCCGTTATCCTTAGTTCTGCTTTGGCATGGCGACGCTGTCGAGTCGCGGAATCGACGATGACCGCAGGGCAGTTCCGTGGTGTACGATGCAACGGGCCGCCCGACGGGATGCGTCTTACCAGGCATCGCTGGCTGGGTAGCCAGTTTAGCTTGAAACAGGGTTCACTTCCTAACTCATGAAAAGTTCACGAAATGTCGGCTATATCGTGGTTGCGGTGGCGTCCATCGGTGCATCTCTTTTGCTACAGGCCCAGAATCCACCTTCTCCGGGACAGAATCCGCCTACTCCCGCGCCAGCTACGGGGCAAGCAAAGCCCGGCCAGACTCCCAAGGCCCCAACGATCTCGACGACTACGACCGAAGTCATTGTGCCGGTCACTGTGAAAGACCGGTCCAAAAATCTGGTACCCGACCTGAAGAAAGAAGATTTCCGCATATTCGAAGATGACGTCGAACAGTTCATCCTGAAGTTCGCGAACGATCCTGTGCCACTGTCTATGGTGGTGCTGATCGACAATGACTTGAAGTCGACGGACGAAAAGCAGGTCGAGCCCAGCTTGGCCTCGATCGTATCGGGCCTGAGCAACAGCGACGAAGCGTTTATCTGCCGTTTCGATCAATATTTCCACGAAGGCAAGGGATTCACGCGCGACCAGGACAAACTGATTACGGAACTGCGCCGCACGGAATTGGAATCGCATAGCGGCACGCCACCGGTGGGCGGCCCCTTTGAAGGTCCCACCATCAATAATGCTCCCGCTCCGGGAGCAAACCCTGCGCAGTTTCCTTCCACTCATGTTATCGGGGGCCAACCTACCAAGGCTTTGGATGACGCGGTCTACGAAGGCGCGCAACTCTTAAAGGACCGGGACGCTAAGAAGCGCCGCAAGGTCATCCTGTTGATCTCGGACGGCCGCAATGGCGCGAAATTCAATACTCACAAGTATGACGAGGTGCTGGCTGAATTACTGCGCCAGCAGATCACTGTGTACAGCGTCGCCACGGCCAATGCTTACTTTGACCGAAAACTTGACCGCCTGAAGAGCTATGCGCAGAACACCGGTGGCGACGTGTACTATGGTGCCAAGGAGCAGTCCTTTTCGGATTTCTACTCACGGATTTCCGAGGAAGCGCGGAATCAGTACGTGTTGGTTTATTCCCCGCAGGGCGACCGCAAGGTCGATTACCACTCCATCGAAGTGCGGGTGCGGCGCGAAGGAATGGAAATTCTCACGCGTAAGGGCTACTACGGCGGAACATTCGCCACCGAAGCTCCGAAGTAGACTGCGATTTTTCGTCTTACGCCGAATTTTCTTGACACTCGCTGCTCCTGCCCGTATACGAGTGGAACGCGGGCAGGATCGCATGCCGTACGCTTTCCGCGCCCGGGCACAAACCTGAAGGAGAAGCTAAATGGCAAAGAAAGCGAAGAAGGCAGAGAAGAAGGCTCCGAAAAAAGGGAAGTAGTAAGTCCGTCAATTCGGCCCGCAACGATTTTGGATAAGAGGCGCCTCGATTTGAGACGCCTCCTTTTTTTTGTAGCCTTTGGTACCGCTCCGGACGGCTACCGCTGGGTTCCTAACAGAGTTTCTTCGTGGGCTGGGCAGATGGGCTGGTAGGCGCAGGTGCGGCAGGCGTAGCCGGGTTTGGGAGCGAACTCGCGGCCGCGGATATCGGCGGCCACCTCCTGGACAATCTTCTCGGCGGCTGCAATCTGCTTTGTGTCGCGAGCAGTCACCTGAACAGAATTGTTCAGGAGGTAATAGAAAGTCAGCCGTACTGGGTTCCAGTCGAAGATCTCCTTGGCGGCGAGCGCATAGATGCTTAGCTGCAGGCTCTTGTTGGCATCGACGTCCTTCTTCGGCTTGCCGGTCTTGTAATCGACGATCTCCACGTCGTTCCGGCCGAGGCTGTTCACCTGATCCATGCGGCCAATCAACACCACGTTATTCGCCAACGGCAGTTCGAAACCTTTCTCCTGTTCGAGCACCTCTGGAGCGCCAGCAAGCATCGCTGCGTGAAAGGTACGGAGTTGCTCAAGCCCGTCCTTCTTGTATTCGGCCTCCTGGTACTCGTCCTCATAACCTGCGCTGCTCCATTCCGTTTCGTAGATACGCTGCAGTTCGTCAAAGGGCAGTTTCTTGCCCTTCTTGATCTGGTCCATGAAGCGCTTGATGGTCGTGTGCATCACATTGCCGAAGGTGAAAGTAGCGCGAGGGCCTTCCTTCAGCGACCACAGATAGCTGAAGGCATATTGTTGTGCGCATTTGCGGTAGTTTTCGACTGCGGAGCAGCTGAGCTTCATCGGTTCCGCACAAGGAGGATGGAACTCCTCAGCCCATTGCGCGATGCGGCAGAAAATCTTCGGCGGACCTCCGGCAGACCCGAAAAGGTCCAACTCGCCTTGCGTTTGAGGCGAAGGGGCTGCTACCGGCATGACCTTGAGCCGGGGAGCCAGTTGTCGGATATCGCGGCGCTTGACGGTGGGGTCCATCAGCAGGTCTTCAATGAAGATGGGAACGCGGTTCTTTTTCTCCGTGATCGTCGTAATGGTCAAGCGCTCTTGTGCGCGAGTAAGCGCCACATAGAAAAGGCGGCGCTCCTCCTGGATGTGGAAGTCGCCCTGGGGTAATTCTTCCTTCATCAGCTTCAGAGGGAATTCGAACAGCGGGGCCCGGTCGCCCGCCGGAAAGGCGCGTGAATTCACGCGCAGCAGGAATACATGCGGAAATTCCAGACCCTTTGCGCCATGCACCGTCATTAGTTGAACGGCATCGCCTGGAAATTCCTCTTCGAGGCTGATGGTGCCGTTGGCTTGCTGGAAGTAGTCGAGGTACTCGAGAAATTCGGGTAAGCCGCGGGTGTCGCTCTTTGGTTCCCAGTCGTTTACGAACTGAGCAAATTGGTTTACGTACTTGCGATCGTGCGGGTTGGCCAGTTGCGCGATTTCGAGCCATTCGACGAGTTCCCCGTGGATCTCGCGGGCCGTCCGCCGCCGCATGGTCTTCCGCTGTGCGGTCAAGAACTCCAACAGTTCGGGAATCGCGCCGTGGGACGGATCGAATGGCAACTCGGATTGCGGTGCCTGGAGAACATCATACAGAGCCGTACCTCGCTTCTTTCCGGCGCGTTCCGCCAGGCGAACGATGTCCGGGGCAGTCAGATGCCATGCGGGCGCGGAAAGCACGCGGGCGCACGCGATGTCGTCATAAGGAAACGCAATCAGCCGAAGATACGCGAGCACATCGCGAACCAGGGGGTGCTCGAGAATCGAAAGTTTCGTAATCACAAACGGAATCTTGCGTAGCGAAAGCTCTTCGACGATCTGGTCCCGATGCGCGTGCTGCCGGTATAGCACCGCGAAATCTCTCCAGCGACGGCCCGCTTTGTGGATACGCTCAAGTTCGTCGGCGACCCAGGTAGCCTCGTGTTCGGCACTTTCCAGTTCAACGATGCGGATCTTTTCGCCCTCAGGAAGACTCGCCTGCAGCACCTTCTTGGGGAACTCGGGACTCACCTCATTCATGCCGATGGCCTGGGTGGCCACGCGAAGAATATTCGGCGTGGAACGATAGTTTTCCGTGAGAGAGACGCGGAACTGCGTAGAGTCTTGCCCTTCCTCCCACTTGGTGAAGCGCTGCAGAAACAGCTTGAAACTGCCAAAGGAGGCGCCGCGAAAACGGTAGATCGCTTGATCGTTGTCACCGACTACCACGACGTTGCGCGAGTCGTTGGTGAGCAGATGGAGCAGTTCAAGCTGCGCGATGTTGGTATCCTGAAATTCGTCGACCAGAATGTGTTTGAAGCGTTCTTGCAGTTGGCGGCGCTTGGCGGTGTCACTTTTCAGCAGGACCACCGCTTCCGTGATCAGGCCATTGAGGGCGACGGCCTTTTTATCCCGCAGAATTTCTTCGCTGGCGGTATAGGCGCGTGCGATTTCGTGTTGCAACGCAACCTGCTCGGCTCGTTCTTTATACGTGTCTTCGTCCAGCGCGTCTTTTTCCGTTTCCAACTCGGCGGCGAGTCCATGGGCGTAGGCCTGGTAGTCGGCGCAGGACACCAATTCATCCTGGCAGCGTGAGAAAAACTGGATAAAGTCGGTGAGGAACTGGCCGGGCTCCGCGAGGCGGCGATATTTTTCGAGTTTAAGCCGCGCCAGGTTGCGGCGCAGAAGAATCCAGTGATCAACTTGCTCGAGCGCGATGCGGTTCGGGTCGATTTCCTTCAGCAGCGTTTCACAGAACGAATGAAAGGTGGCGAGGGTCACGTCCTTCCCGCGCTCGCCCACCGCTTTCACCACCCGCGCTTTCATCTCGCCCGCGGCCTTCTTGGTGAACGTGAGTCCGAGAATATTTTCGCCGAGCAGGGAAGGATCGGATTCCAGCAAATGACGGATGCGCTCCGTGATCACCCGGGTTTTCCCCGTACCCGCTCCTGCAATCACGAGCAGCGGTCCATCGCTGTGAGTGATCGCGCGCCGCTGTGCTTCGTTCAGCAGCAATTCGCCGCTTTCCGGCTTTCCCATGTCAAAGAGCGTTTGCGTCATCGCTGGGAGGCTTGACCCGATGCGACACGCGCCGTGAAATCGGCGGATTTGTTGCGCGGCACGGTGAGCGCGGTCCACTTGCCGGATTCGGCGGCGAAATGCTTCGCCAGATAGGTGATCTGCCCAATGTGATACGAGTAGTGAGCGATCTGCCGGTTGATGGCTTGCGTCACGGAATGAGCTTCGGTACGAATCGGCACGCTGCGCGTCAGGTCGGCATCGTTCAGCGGTTCGAGCGCGTCAAACACGTGCTTCCAGCCCTGCTCCCATATTCCTAGAATCTCCGCGCGGCTTTGCGGCGGAGCTTCAAACTCCGAGTCACGGTTGCGGTCCGGCTTTTCTCCGTCGGAGGTAAGAAAGTCCGTCCAACGCGAGCGCATGTTGCCCCACATATGTTTCACGATCGTCGCGATCGAATTGGATTCTCCGTCCAGAGTGGCGCAGAGGGCGCTATCCGGACACTGTTCTATCGCGCGTTCGCCCAGCTTCTTGTAGTAGCGGAATAACTCGATGGAATCTTGAAGATAAGAGGTAGTGAACTGGTGTGGCATTCGAGCATTGTCTCGCCCGGTTGCACGTAACGCAAGATTCCGCGAAACATAGTAAACTCGAAATCCGTCCGAACCCTCTGCCAATCCTCATCAGGAGAATCCCATGGCAATCTCAGAAGGCCTGCTTCAGGAATTTGATCGCGAAATGGGTACAACCCGCAAAATGCTCGAACGCTTTCCCGAGGACAAGGTGGAATGGCGTCCGCACGACACCTGCATGACGCTCGGCCGCTTGGCCGGTCACGTCGCCGAGCTCGCCGGCTGGACCACGGTAACGATGAACCAGGACAAGTTGGAGATGGACCCGAGTACCTACAAGCCCACGATCGTCACATCGCGTTCGGAAGCGCTTAAACAGTTTGATGAAACCGTCAAGGCCGGGCGCGCCGCACTGGCGAACGCCAGCGACGAAACGTACATGAAGCCGTGGACCTTCATCGCACGAGGGCAGACCGTGTTTACGATGCCGAAGATCGCGGTGCTGCGCTCTTTTGTGCTGAACCATATGATCCATCATCGTGGTCAGCTTGCGGCGTTCTACCGCATTGCTGGCGTCCCGGTGCCGTCTCTGTACGGCCCGAGTAAGGACGAACAAGTGTTCTGACACGCGGCTTTTTGCGGGGACCGCCGTCAGAGGAGGCTTGTTTGAGCTTAGTGGGGCCGCATGTCGCGGTCCCCAGAATTTCGGAGGCTGTTTCATGGATTCGCCAGTAATTCTCTCGGCAGTGCGCACACCGATCGGGAAATTCCAGGGCGGGCTCGCAGGGTTCAGTGCTCCAGAGCTCGGCGGCAAAGTCGTGGAGGAAGCGATTCGTCGAGCCGGCCTGGCTGCGAAGCAAATAGACGAAGTCATCATGGGCAATGTCGTGCAGGCGGGCCTTGGGCAGAATCCCGCGCGGCAAGCTGCATTGAAAGGCGGCTGCGACCCAAAGGTCGCCGCGATGACCCTTAATAAGGTGTGCGGCTCAGGCCTGAAAGCCGTGGCGTTGGCGGCACAGGCTGTGCAGCTCGGCGAATCAGAGATTGTTGTCGCTGGGGGCATGGAGTCCATGTCGAACTGCCCGTATCTGCTGCCCAACGCGCGCAGCGGTTACCGGATCGGCGATCAGAAAGTCGTCGACTCGATGATCTCCGACGGCCTGTGGGACGCGTACGAAAACTTTCACATGGGGAACACCGGCGAACTGGTGGCGGAAAAATACGGTATCACGCGGGAGGAGCAGGATAAGTTCGCCTTTGAGAGTCACCAGAAGGCCATTCGCGCCCGGAAATCCTGCTTCTTCGCATCGCAGATTCTGCCCATCGAGGTGCCGCAGAAAAAAGGCGAACCGGTAGTGATTCAGTACGACGAGTCGCCGCGCGAAGACACGACTCTGGAAGCCTTGGCGAAGCTGAAGCCCGCCTTTAAGAAAGACGGCACGGTGACAGCCGGAAACGCGCCCGGAACAAATGATGGCGCCGCAGCGCTGGCGGTCACCAGCGAGCGAATCGCTCAACAACTTGGCAAGCCGCCAATGGCGCGGATCGTCGCGCAAGCCGTGAGCGGCGTAGAGCCGAAATGGGTAATGATGGCTCCGGTGGACGCGGTCGAGAAGCTGCTGGCGAAAACCGGTTGGGACCGCGACAAGGATGTGGACCTCGTCGAGCTGAACGAGGCCTTCGCGGTGGCGGCGATTGCGGTGACGCGCCAACTGCGGCTGAATCCCGATAAAGTGAATGTGAATGGCGGCGCCGTGGCGCTTGGCCATCCAATCGGCGCATCCGGCGCGCGCATCCTCGTCACTTTGCTTTACGAATTGCAGCGCCGCAACTTGAAGCGCGGCATCGCGGCTCTCTGTCTGGGCGGCGGCAACGCCGTCGCACTGGCGGTCGAGCGCACCTAAGGCCTTGGGATGTGACCGACCCACAGCCTTGCGTATCCGCCGACCTTGCACGCTGACCTCTGTCAGTGTGGAATCTCGATAGTGAGGCGGCCATGAGCGAACGCGTGTGTCCCTGGTGGCTTGGTTATCTGCTTGCTTCTCCGATTCGCAAGTTCTGGTATGACCCGCGGAGGGTTCTCGCTCCCTTGGTCAGGGAAGGCCAGCGGGCGTTAGAACCCGGCCCGGGAATGGGATTTTTTACGCTGGAGTTGGCGCGGCTGGTTGGCCCAAACGGACGAGTAGTGGCCATTGATCTTCAGCCGAAGATGATCGAACGGCTGAAACGGCGTGTGACGAAGGCTGACCTGGCAGATCGAGTCGACGCGCGCGTCGTGAGCGCCGACTCGTTGGGAATTGGCGATTTGAATGCCAGCATCGACTTTATTCTCGCGTTTGCGGTGGTTCACGAAGTACCGGACGCAGCGAAATTTTTCCGCGAAGTCGCGGCAAGCGCCAAGCAGGGCGCAACAATGCTTGTCGCTGAGCCGCGTGGCCACGTCAAAGATGCGATGTTCGAAGGCGAATTGAAACTTGCAGCTGAAGCTGGGTTCAGGGTCATCGACCGCCCGGCGATCCCCCACAGCCTTACAGCGTACTTGAAGAAAGCAAGCTAACTCACTTCGTCTGTGGCTGCGTGGCGTTGTACGCCGCGTCCAGCAAGTCCTGAGAGTGCCCGTCATAGTCCGCATCCAATTCCCAAATAAACGTGCCACCAAGGCCGCGCTGCCAGTCGGCGTACCAGACGCGATAGAAGGTAGAAAAGGCGTCGTCGTAGGTGATGAACCCCGGTCCGCCATCCTCGCGGATCATATAAGGCACCAGCGCGTAAGGATCGTAGTAGGTGCGCCAGCCTTTCTTGTTGATCAACGGCTTGAAGTCGGTGCCGTAATTGAGATAATCGGCCGAGTCCGAGCAGTCCTCATTCGCGCAGAAACCCCACAGCGCATTCACGTCATGATAGAAATAGCCGTAAAAGGGCGCGCCCATATTGAGCTTCGCCTTGGGGATCTCCAGATCTTTGACGAAGAGGTCGGTCGCGTCCTTCACGCTGCCGCCGGGATCGCAGTTGTACTGCTGCGGATTACTAGGGTCTAGAAAAATGGGCGAGTTGAGTTGCCCGGAATCGGTCCACGGACCGGCGCAGTCGTACGTCATCACGTTGAAGTAATCGACGATGCCTTTTGTGTCCGGGAAATCGTAGCCGTCGCCGCCCCACGGCGCCACGTCGGCGGAAATCACGTAGCGCGGGCTAGGCAGAAAGCTGCGCAGTCCAAGAAGCATGCTGCGGAATAAAGTGGCGTCGGCCGTACTCGCAGGATATTCCCAGTCGATGTCCACGCCGTCGTACCCATGTGCGAGCAAGAACGCCTTCAAATTCTTGAGCAGGTTCGCCAGACCGCCAGAGGTGGTCTCCAGGCCAGTGAAGTCGCCGCCGATGAGAAGCATGACTTTCACGCCCGCGTCGTGCCCTTTGTCAATCAGTTCGCGCTCGAGGAAGCCGGACGGCACGGATAGATTGCCGTTGGCGTCGAAGCCCACTCCCGCATGATTGATGTGCGTGAGCTTATGGAAGGGAATCTGGTCGGCGCTATAAGGCGGTGTTTGCGTACGGCTCCAGTAACCATAGTCGGCGATCAGGCGCTTGGGCGCATTGGCGGCCGCGCTCACTTGCGCCGAAGCAGGGCAGGTGAGGACGGAGGCCAGGGAAGCACACACAACGAACACAGCGAAAAAACGCAACAACGAGGCAGCTTTCATGATCACACCCTTACTTACAAATTTCTGCGGAGGTGCTCGCCGTAAAGCGGAAGAGGAAATGCAAAGAGCAGGGAGGGACTTCCTGCGCAAGTACCCCGGATGACGGCCAGCAATGGCGCAAGCCTATCACCGCGTCGCAGAAAAGGGGAGAGCTATTTCGCTATGATTAAATCGAATTAATGGGGCATCGTGGAAAGAACTACCGCCGGTAAACCTGACTCGTCTAAGATGCGACGATTAAGGGGTGCCACTATGAAATCGATTCAGATAGTATTTTGCGCCGCTGTTCTGGTTTCTTCAGCGAATCTGCCGGCACAAACCGTTGCTCAGAGCGCCGCAGGTCGGTGGACCGCCAGCGTCGATTTCTACGGCAGTCCTCTTTTCTTTACGCTCACGTTGAAGCAGGACGGCGGAAATCTGACCGGTGATTTTGACGGCGACAAGCTAGAAGGCAGCCGAAGCGGTGACGCGATTCGTTTCCTGGCGAAAGACGAGCATGGTGGCTCGGAGGAGGGCAAAGCCACGTTGCAGGGAGACACACTCACCGGCAGCGTAGTCTTCATCAACGGTGATGACCCGTCACGGCCCGAGACTCACACGTTCACGGCGAAGCGCGTTCCGCCTCGCCCCGTTGCGCCGCCGCAACGTCACGATTTCGTACCGACTACCTTCTTTCGGCAGTTCTCCGCCGCGACCAAACCCGTACTTAGCGTCAACCCTGGCGACACGATTCATACGACGACCGTCGATGCGGCTGGCACGGACGAAAAGGGTGTGGCACGCGTGCTCGGAGGCAACCCCGAAACCGGACCGTTTTACGTGGAGAGTGCCGCGCCGGGCGACACGCTCGTCGTTCACATCACGCGATTGAAACTGAATCGCGATTGGGCGGAAAGTGACGACTATCTCGTGGATCGCGCTGTCGATCGCGACTTGGCCGTGAAAATGAAGGATGGCGGCAAGGGCGTCCGCTGGCATCTCGATCGGGACAAGGGGTTGGCGTCGCTCGAGAAACCCGGCGAACATCTCGCGAGCTACGTTATCCCGGTTAAGCCTATGCTCGGCTGCGTCGGCGTAGCGCAGAATCCTGCGGGAGCAGCCCCCGGCACAGGTGATTCGGGTCGATTCGGCGGCAATATGGACTTCAACGAGATCGTAGAAGGAGCAACAGTGTATCTGCCCGTCAACGTTCCGGGAGCGCTGCTGTACGTGGGTGACGGCCATGCTCTGCAGGGCGACGGCGAACTCAACGGAAACGCGCTGGAAACCTCAATGGACGTCGAATTCACGGTGGATGTCATCACCGGGAAAAGTGTGCCGGGGCCGCGCGTCGAATCGTCGACACATATCATTGCGATGGGACTCGGTGGGTCGCTCGACGACGCCTTCCGCCAGGCTACCGCGAACATGTCGTCCTGGCTCGAGGACCAATACAAACTCACGCCATCGGAAATTGCCGAGGTATTAGGAACTGTGTCGGAGTACAAGGTCAGCGAAGTCGCGGATCGAAATGTGGGAATGGTCCTTAAGCTGAAGAAGGAGCGGCTCAGTGGCTTGACGCCTGCCGCCAAGTAAATAATCCCACGGCACGAACTGGGTGCGTACCGTGGGATCCTCAAACCAACCAGCGTTATTCTACGGAGCCGTCCTGTTCGCTGGCCACGGCTGTCAACGTGCCAAACAGTCCGTCAGCCTCGTCATTGAGTCCCGCGCTGAAGTACAACGTGTTTCCCGGCCCGGCGTTGCCGCCGTTGCCAAAGGTCAGCGCCCAGAGCCCATCGATAGTGACGAGCGAATTGTCGGGATTCTTCATAAACCCGATAAATTGGTAAGTGAAACCGTTGAAGGCGGCAATCCAGCCGCTGCCGAAATTACCGACGAGAATCGTATTGCTGAATGTTCCGAAATCGCGTGGCGTCCAGACGACGCCCCACGGGGAATTCATCCAGGGGCCGTGCTGCAAGTGTCCGACGAGCCGGCCAGTAGTTGTGAAAATGTCGACGAACCCGTTTCCTGCTCCGGCCACGTCATCATGCTTCTGGGCGTCCTGCTTGGCATAAGTCACAAACAGGCTGCCGCCAATATTCTGTATGTTGAATGGCGCGAACCCGTAGGGAATGCGCTCGTCTTCAAATGCCTCCCCACCCAGGTGCACACGATTGAAATTGGTGTCGTAAATTTCCACGCGGCCGGCACGAAAGTTGGTCACATACAGATACTTTTTACCGTTAATTTCAGCGCTGGTCGCGCCCTTATATACGGCGCCCTTCCCCGATCTGCTGTCGGAATTGTCCACTTCGAGAACAGCATTGACCGATGGCGGAGCGGCGCCTTGGGCCACGTCGACGGCCGCATTCCAACCGGAGATGGTTCCGTCTTCGGTGACGAAGATGAAAGCTGCGGGTTTGCCAGCTGGTGTGCCCTTATTGAGCAGGAAATCCGTCGGGCTTCCGTTGAACACGATCCCCGTAGGAGTGGAAATGGTGCCTGCCGGCGCATTCTTCGGAGGCGGCACAATCACGAAATTATCAAAGGTGCTGCCCGCCGGATCCGGGAACCCGCTGGCTGGCGCTCCCGTTCCGGTATAGATTGCGGAATTGCCTGTGCCATTCAGATTGACCCACCAAGGACTAGTCGCGCTGCGCGTCAGTCCCCACGGGTTTTTCAAATTTGGATCGACGATCACAGCCGACCCATCCGAGTTCGCGGGCTGCGAAACATCGGATACCAGGTTCTTCTGTACATAGTGCTGCGCCGAGCTCAGCGCCGGCAACAACGCGGAAGCACACAGACCCAGGGCGAAAGCTTTCAGTGAAAACTTCATCGGACTCCTCCTGCCTCAGATTCGAATCTTGGCGAGAGTGCAAGTGGCCGACCGGAAGGCGTAGAGATGTCGAGCACACCCGATTAACTCGCGGCCTAAGCATGCAGGAGAGGCGAATGGCATCCGTCACGAAGAAGTCAACGGAATGTCACCTTCTGGGAAGTTTTTCAGGTATTCGCCGGTGACACATCCGCGGGCGGCGTCGAGGTTTTTGGAGCGTGAGTGAGTTCTGTGGCACAGAAAGGGCAGAACTTATCGGAGTCAGAGACTTCGCGCTGGCATTGCGGACATGCCGGATGCAGGTTGTATTTGCAATTCGGGCAGAAATTGAAGCGCGCCGTTACGGTCGTGCTGCATTGCGGGCAGTTGTAGGGCAGCGGCTCACGAACCAGCAGGTAAATGATTAAGCCGATGAACATGTAGGCGGGCGAAAGAATAAGCACAAGAAGCACCCACAGCACGGGATTCATCTCCCGGCGCTTGGCATCCCGATACACGTAGCCCAGCATGAAGAAGAAGGCGGAAGCAACGATCGATATCGCGGTTATTGCACCGAACAGGGCAGCGCACGAAGCGCCCGGGTCGTCTCGCAGCGTTTCGTCAGGGAAGATCGGGCCGCCGGTTCTGAAGTTGTGCAGGTTTACGGCAACGCCGACGATGAGCGCCACGATCCACAAGACGATGCACATCCCCATCAGCCACTTGGGAACGATCTTCAGTTCCTGGGTGAAGTTGGAGCGCTCGCGCTTGCGGCGAAAGCGAATCAAGCGAAGGCGTTCATTGAATGCGTCAGACATTTTCTCCTCACAATCACAGCGACTGCCAGAAACTCACGCGCGACTACTAGCGGCGCGCTGGTGCAGCACAACTGCAACTGCAATCAGCGCCGGAACCGCCCACCACAACACAAATCCAAGCTCCAGAACCGGCTTCGGCAGATTTGTTCTCTGCCCGATCCACGTAAACACGCGCCACACCAGCGGAGCACTGAAAATTCCGAGCAGCCAGCTTGCCGCGGTAATGATCCACAGCAAGGCACTGCTTGAAGAGTCCTTCTCGGCCTGCTGAGCGCGCAAGCGCACGCGCAATTGCGTACGCGCGGCGAGATCCAGGGGCACATCGACGGGGATGCTCCGCAATGCACCTAGCAGTTCGCGCGTGACTTCGGCGTCCCGAGCGCAATCGGTGCATTCCGCCAGATGCATATCCAACCAGATCTGGTCGGCTGCAGATATTCCTTCGACCATCGCTCCCGAGAGCAGTTTCTGCGCGCGTGTGTGCAGATTTTCACTCATACGGCACCTGCCGGTAAGGCGGATTTCAGAGCTTCGAGCCCGCGATACAGCCGCGACTTTACGGTGGAAATCGGCGCGGCTAGGACCGAGGCAATTTCTTCGAGCGGCAGCTCTTCATGGAAACGCAGCAACAGGACCTCGCGGTAGTACGGCGCAATTTTCAACAAGGAAAGCTGTACCGCTTTTTCGTTCTCCCGCACCACCAGCATCTGCAGCGCCGATAAAGAGCGATGATCCGGGGGATCGTACGATTGTTCCGAATCTGGCGCGCCCATGTCCTCGAGACTCGCGATCTTTTTACGCCGCGAGACGTCTATCACCAGGTTCCTGGCGATCGTAAATAGCCACGATTCAAATTTATTCTTCGCGTTGTACTGGTGCCCGCGCTCCAGCACCCGCACCCACGTCTCCTGGAACAGGTCTTCAGCCAGCGCCGCGTTGCCCGTTAAGAAGAGCAAATAACGATAAAGCCGCTGCTGGTATTGCTCGATCAGCCGGTCGAGTACATCCGGATCGCGGCGGCGCAAAGCCGCAGCCAGCAGTTGCGTGTCTTCGGTCATGTGCCCCGCGAAGAGAAGCGGCGACCTCGCTGCGGTGAAGGTGAATGCTTGTGCGCTCATACTACCTCGTATACGTGCAATCTGGGTAGAAAGACGCACGAACGAGAGAGCTCCTAACCGTCCCGCTTCCAATTGTTTACAAGACTTCCAGGGACCCTGGCGCACGTGTTGTTAGATGGAAAATCGACGTATACTTTCCGGTGCCATAGAAACCAACGCCACTCGCTCGTCACGCTTAGAGGGGGACGGAATGAAGAGTTTGGGCCGCATTTGTCTGGGAGTACTGGTCTTTGCTGTCTTAGCATCGTTAAGTGCCGCGCAGGGGCTCGAATATCCACAAACGCGCAAGACCGATCAGCTCGACGACTATCATGGCACGAAGGTAGCTGACCCATATCGCTGGCTCGAGGACGACAATTCGGCGGAAACCAAGCAGTGGGTCGATGCGGAGAACAAAGTTACGTTTGCGTACCTCGACAAAATTCCGTATCGCGCGGATGTGAAGAAGCGGCTCGAGGCTCTCTACAATTACGCAAAGTACACGCCGCCGGTGCGCCGTGGCGACTTGCTCTTCTTTACGAAAAATGACGGCCTGCAGAATCAGAACGTCGTCTATGCGCAGAAAGGGCTGGACGGCGCGCCTGAGGTGCTCCTCGATCCCAACAAATTCTCCGCCGACGGAACAACGCGCCTCGGTGGCTTCGACGTGTCTCATGACGGGCGGTATGCAGCGTATGGCCAGCAGGTTGGCGGCTCAGATTGGCAGGAGTTCCACGTCCTTGACGTGGCCACGAAAAAGGATCTGTCCGACGACCTGAAGTGGATCAAGTTCGGCGGTGCGGCCTGGGCCGGCAGCGGATTTTTCTATAGCCGCTTCGACGAGCCGGAGAAAGGCCATGAACTCTCCACTAAGAACGAATTCCAGAAGGTGTACTACCACAAGCTGGGCGCGCCACAATCGGCCGACGAACTCGTTTACGAAGACAAAGCCAATCCCCAACGCTTCCACACCGTCGGCACAACAGACGACGAGCGCTTCGCCATCCTGGTGATCTCGGATCGCGGCAAGGGCAAGCGCGGCAACGCCGTTTACTATCGAGACCTGTCGAAGGGAGAGAAAACCTTTACGCCTATCGTGAGTGAAATCAGCGACGACACTTACGACGTGATCGACAATGACGGCGGCAAGCTGCTGATCGCCACGGATCACGGCGCGCCGAATCACAAAATTGTGGTCTTTGACACGGCGGATCCCAAAGCGCCGTTGAAAGACCTGGTTTCCGAGAAGCCCGAATCGCTCGAGACGGCTCGCTCGCTCGGCGGCAGGCTGTTCCTCACTTATCTCAAGGATGTCGTGAGTCACGTTTACGTCTACAGCTTCGCGGGCCAGCTTGAGAACGAGATCGCGCTTCCCGGCGCGGGCACCACCAGCGGCTTCCTTGGGGGCCGCAGCGACAAGAACGGCTTTTTCCTCTACTCCTCGTTTAATTATCCGTCTACGGTTCTGCGGTACGAACTGGCCACAAAGAAGCTCAGTGTCTTCAAAGCCCCGGAAATTCCCGGCTTCCACCCGGACGATTACGAGACCAAGGAAGTCTTCTACAAGAGTAAGGACGGCACGCGCGTTCCCATGTTTCTCGTCTACCGCAAAGGATTGAAACAGGACGTTCAAAATCCCACTCTGCTTTACGCCTATGGAGGATTCAACATCACCATGGCGCCCAACTTCAATCCGTTGCGCCTGGCCTTGCTGGAACAAGGATTCGTCTACGCTTCCGCCAATCTTCGGGGCGGCGGCGAATACGGCGAGAAATGGCACGAAGCCGGCACCAAGCTGAAAAAGCAGAACGTCTTCGACGATTTCATTGCCGCGGCAGAATGGCTCATCGCAAACAAATACACTTCCTCCGAGCATCTGGCCATCAACGGTGGGTCGAATGGCGGCTTACTTGTCGGTGCGGTGTTGAACCAGCGGCCCGATCTTTTCCGCGTGGCAGTACCGCAGGTCGGCGTGATGGACATGCTCCGTTTCCAGAAATTCACCATTGGTTGGAACTGGGCTGCCGACTATGGGTCGAGCGACAATGCCGACGAGTTCAAGGCTATCTATGCCTATTCGCCGCTGCACAATATCAAGTCCGGGGCGAAGTATCCGGCCACCCTCATCACCACGGCCGATCACGACGATCGCGTCGTGCCCGCCCATTCCTTCAAATACGCGGCTACGTTGCAAGCTGCGTCCGACAAAGAAAACCCCGTGCTGATCCGCATCGACACGATGTCCGCGCACGGCTCGAGCAACACGTCCAAAGCTATCGCTCTGACGGCCGACATGTATTCCTTTATCTTCTGGAATCTCGGCATTACGCCGAAGTATTAGAATCGTTCGTGGAAGAGTTTTGCTTCTGTGGGGCGTTCGCGGCAATGTATTGTCCAAAGTGCGGCACCGAATACCGGCAAGGCTTCACCCATTGCACCGACTGCGATGTGGACCTGGTGTGGGAACCGCCGAATAAGGGAATCGTCGTCAGACGCACCGACGAGTGGGGGCATGTCCATGACACGGTCCCAGGCGAGCCCGGCGATCCCAACTCGGATCCCTTCTGCTCATTCTGGAAAGGTGACGACGCGCGCGTTCACGCCGAACTTTGCGAGGTGCTCGATGAGGCGGGCATCCCGCATAACACGGTCTTCCGCCGCGATCACCTTTTCAACCTGACCAACTACCCTGCCTACGAAGTCGGTGTGCCGTTCTCCCTGTTTGAGCGCGCGGAGAATGCGGTAAAGGAAGCGTACGGCACCGACGCTGTAGACGAAGTCGGGGCAACAGAGTTGCAAGGGCGCGTTCTGCCCGAGCGTTCCTCCGCTCCGCGAAAATTGCCACCCACATTGACTCCCGCGACCGGCGAAGATATTCCAGGTCCGCCGAGCGCGGGTGAGCCCGGCGATTGGTTTCCCGAAGACGCCACAGTGCGAGTTTGGGCTTCTGCCGGCCGCGACGACGCGCAGAGCGAATTTCTTGTCGCTGCTCTCCACGAAAACGGGATTCGTTGCCGCGTCGGCCACGCCGGGCAAAGCAACGAGATTTACGTGTTGCCGGAAGATGAGATCCGTGCGCTAGAGATTATCAAGGAAGTAGTCGAGAACACGCCACCACAAGAATAATGGTCAGCCTCAATGGCCCTTCGCTCTGCGCCTCGCCTCTCGCTCGGCCTTCTCCTTCGCCTGGAACTCGCGAAAACGGGCCATCATCATGTCCCATGTAGGTTGCAGTTGATTGGGATCCCTAATGCAAATCAGGAAGATCTGCCGCATGTCGCCGCCCGGTGCTCCCCCCAATACCCTGTGCAGTTCTGGCGGGGGCGGGCCGGCTGGATCACCTACCGGCGGAATCATATCCGGCAACTGGAACGCATACATGCTTCCTCCCGCCAGCGATTCGTGCGAATAGTGAAGCAGCCAGGTGCAGTTGGCCCCATCCTCGATCATGGACGCGGAAACCACCGCCACCTGCCCCGCGTCGTTCGACGACGGCGTTTGGCAATCCCAGAATTGAGCCTGGGGCACGTACACCGACAGGTCGAGGAAACCATACTCGTCCAGCACTATATGTTTGATTCCACGCCGCGCCACGTATTGCTCCACGTCCGGCAACGCCTGGTTCCAGTCCAGGTTCGAATCGTTGATCAGCGTGTAGGCCGGCCGGCCAAAACCGAGATGGTTCATGTATGGCATGAAATACGGAAAATGGCTGTAGATGGTGGCAATGGAAATCACAGCCAAAAGGCCGTAAGTGGCTGCCAGCACCGGTGCGCCGCGCCAGCCGTGTTCCCAAAGGAGCATCAGAATTTTTGGCACCGGCGCCAGCAGCAGGATCATTAGCAGGATCGGAATGGTGAAATGGCGGATACTGATTGTCATTGGGCTGATCAGGCAAAAAAATGTGAACACGATCAGGAATGTCCACAGAGCCCGCCAGTGGAAGAGTTTTTCAGTCGGGATCAGTGAAACTGGTTTCGCCCGTCTCCGCGCCAGCCAAGCCAGCGGAATCGCGGAGGCCAGCATCACCAGAAACGCCAGCGTCGACTTCAGCACGAACATCACCGGAAAGTAGAACCACACGCCATGCGTGTAGTTGTGACCTAAAAGAAAAGTAGCGCGCCGCGAGCTCAGCGCGAAAATCGCTACGCCGCGCAGGTATAGCCATGGCGGCATCAGCAGGCGGCGCAATACCAGCGCCGGCCAACTATGGCCGAGGATTTGCAGCGAGTCGCTTGGCTGGTTCCAGGAAAAAACAAGATAAAACACATACGATGCGACTGTCGCAACCAGAATCCCCTTCCACATCGCTCGTCCGCGCTCATTGCGCCAAGCCCTGAGGGCCGGCTTCTCCGCGGGCATTCCTGGCAACGGCATCCATCGCAGGCTCAACCGGAATGCCAGGGCGCATACAAACAACAATCCAGCGGAGTACTTGGACAGCACCGCGGCCGCAAAGAACAAGCCAAACGCGATGATGCTGCTCCGTGTCGGCAAACGCCACAACTCTGCGAAGCCCCACAGCGCCAGCAGCACAAACAACGTTACCGGAACGTCCGTCAGCACCAGCGGCCCGAACACAATGAACGCGGGTGTGGACACGTAAGCCGCAAGACACAGCAATCCACCCCACGGTCCGCCAAGCTGAGCCGCATACCGATACACGAAAACCGCAAGCACCAGCGTCAGGAACAGCATAGGTATTCGCGCCCAGAACACCGTCGAGTAAGGATCGTTCCACTGCAAGGCCACCAAATGACCCCACACCCATTCACCCAACATGTTGCCGAAAATACTGCCGCTGAATTTCCAGGATGTATTCGAATAGTCGGCATGTACACCGCGGATCACCAGCGGCAGCGCCGCCAGAATCTTCGGCAGTGCCGGATGCTCCTGGTTCATCCGCAGGTCCAATTTCTGGACGTAACTGACCCCCGCGCCCAAATGCGCCATCTCGTCCATGGTGATGGACTCGCGCCGGACCGCGGCTCCTGACAGCACGCCCATCAACAACAAGAGCAGGCAGGCGAGAACAATGTGCAGGCGGTTCATTGTTCAGATCCCCGGAAGATTCTCATTCGGAGCGATGAATGTTGGAGCGAAGGCGTGATCGGGCCGATTCTGGAACATTGCCCGTACCTCAGATGGTCTCATATTGGCGACAGTCGCCAAATGAACGCCGCGTAAACGCGGGCTGGCCCGAGGGCACCCTCTAAAGTGTTCTACGAGCGTGATGGCTTATTTGTTTCGCATTTGTTTTTCTTGACTTCGCATCCGGAAGCCGTCAGGCTGAATTCCCGTTTTTCCCGCCCGGAGGCTCCTGATGAAAGCTGCCGCGGCAGGATTCCGCCCGCACTCCGGTTGGACGTCATTGGTTGTCGTCTCGCTGGAGCGAGGTTGTCCGGTCGTCTTATTGCGTGAGCGCGTTCACTTGGTAAAAACCTTCAACTATTCCTACAGGCAGCCGTATCACACCGCGGCCAAAGCGGGACTCGAGGAAGGCCGCGAATTTATTTCGCAGGTGAAAAATGAAGCGCAGCAGTTGGCGCGTGGCGCGTTTCAGCGCGTCCAGGGAAAACTCGACGCCGCGAACTACTGTCTTACCCATTGCGGGCTTCTCCTCGGGTCGGGACGAGCCTTGCCGAGCCTGGAGAAGATCCTCGCGGCGCATCCGCTGATTCACACCGCGGACGGCGAACTGTTTCGCGAAGCGCTCACCCGAGCCAGCGCTCGATGTGGCTTGCAGTTGCTGTGTACCAAGGAAAAAGCTTTGGTTCGGGAAGCGGCCGAATCTCTGGGAATGAAAGAAGCGGCTCTCTTGCGCCGCGTAGCGGAACTCGGCAAGCCTCTCGGCGCTCCTTGGTCGCAGGACGAAAAATTCGCCACCCTGGTCGCGTGGCTCGCCCTTGCCACTGCCGACTAGCCAATCTTCCAGCCTATGGGGTGATCACGCTATAT
Organism: Dongiaceae bacterium; assembly: GCA_035499255.1. GTDB lineage: Bacteria > Acidobacteriota > Terriglobia > Acidiferrales > UBA7541 > Acidiferrum. The sequence goes on from DATJZF010000037.1 coordinate 182,548, forward strand.
AATCCAGGGCGAGAGGTGTGACTCCTCCCAGTTCCCCTGTGTCTGCAGCTGCCGGTACGAAAATGAGGAATAGCTTGTGACCATCGATTCAATCAAAACAGTGGCTGTGCTCGGCGCGGGAACGATGGGCAACGGCATCGCGCACGTGTTCGCACGCGCGGGCTACGACGTGATTCTGCGCGACGTGGAAGAGCGTTTCTTGCAGCGTGGTATGGACACCATTAGCAAGAACCTGGACCGCGAAATCAAGAAGGGCAAGCTGGCCGAAGCTGATAAACCCGCCGTGCTGGCGCGGCTGAAATCCATAACCGACATGAGCGCGATTGTCGCTGCGGACTTTGCCGTCGAAGCCGTCCCGGAAAAAATCGAAGTCAAACGGTCCGTGCTTACCGAAGCCGACCGGCTACTCCGTCCCGGCGTCATCCTTGCCAGCAACACCTCTTCGATCTCCATGACCGCGCTTGCGGCGATGACCAAACGCCCCGAGCGCTTCGTCGGTATGCACTTCATGAATCCCGTACCCATGATGGTGCTCGTTGAAGTAATTCGCGCACTGCAAACCGCCGACGATGCCTTCGCAACGACCATGGAACTGGCAAAGAAGCTCGGCAAAACACCGGTTGCCGTGAACGATGCACCCGGTTTCGTTTCAAATCGCGTGCTGATGCCGCTCATCAATGAGGCGGCCTATACCGTGATGGAAGGTGTCGCCACGCCGGAATCCGTGGACGCGGTCATGAAGCTGGGCATGAATCACCCGATGGGTCCGCTGGAACTCGCCGATTTCATCGGCCTCGACGTGTGCGTCGACATCATGCACGTCTTGCTGGAAGGCTTGGGCGATCCCAAATACCGTGCCTGCCCGCTGCTCAAGAAATACGTGGCAGCCGGCTGGCTCGGCCGCAAGTCCGGCCGCGGCTTCTACACCTATTCTTAAGATTTCTTGGCTTCGGGAGACTTGGTTTCGGTGGCGGCTGCTTCCCCGCGCTTGTAGACAATCTTCTTGGTTCCGCCGTCGCACGTGCCGACGACTTTTCCATCGGCGTCCTGGTCCTTTGCCACAATATCCAGCGTGTAGGACTTGACGCCGTTTGCCTCAATCTTCTTCGTGATTTCCGACTTCAATTCTTCACAGGGTTTGGCCGCTTGGGCATGAGCGCAAACGCCCATGACAAGCGTTGCGGCAACCGCGAGATACAGTTTCATGGCTGGGTTCCTCCACGAGGAAACGTACTTGAGTCCAGCGTAACAAAGGATGATTGCGGCGAGTTAAATGCCGCCTCGGAAGTGTCTCGGGAAGCACTGCACCTTCGGCCAGCTGAACTACCGGAGAATTTCCACCAGCAGAACCCACATGTTGAGTGTGGAAAACACGAAAGTGGCGATCACTCCGCCCGCAACCGCATAGTAGCCGGCTTCGCGTGACAGCATCAGCAGGATCGCTCCGACCACGAAGGGCAGCACTTGAATTTCTACGGCAACGGACTCCAGCAACGATTCGAATCTCGGGCGCTGCAGTTCCGCATGCGCGCGCGCGCTGCGTCGCGACGAGCGGATGCTCACCATCCAGCAGGCCGCCGCGAGGAATAGCACCTCGATTCCTACCGCACGGACCGGCTGCGGGATGAGAGCCACCATGCTTGTCACTAAAATAAGAATCAATCTTGCGATCGTCGCCCCGGCACGCGAAGGCAGATGCGGAAATTGCAGGATGCGCGCCAGGTTTACCGATACGGCGACGATGACAAGTCCTGCCAGGGCGGCCGCAGCGCTCGCGCCGGCGATGAAGAAGTTGCTCCACATAAGTGGGCTAGTATACGCCTACTGTTCGTTGATTATCGTTCCGGCCTACGCGTTCGTCCCGCCGTCCACGGTCAAATTCGCGCCCGTGATGTACGAGGCCTCGGGACTGGCGACGAACGCGACCAAAGCCGCCACTTCGTCGACGGAACCGTAGCGGTTCAGCGCGGTAGCCGCCTTCTGCGGCGCCGCCCAGTCACCTGCCGCGGGATTTAGATCCGTGTCGATCGGCCCCGGTTGAATATTGTTGACGGTGATGCCGCGGTCGCCCACTTCGCGCGACAGCCCCTGGGTGAACATCTTCACCGCGCCTTTCGTGGCCGAGTAGGGCACTAAGCCCGGCGTCATCATTCGTTCGCCCACGCAGGAACCAATCATGATGATGCGGCCGTCCCTTTTCATATGCTTCAACGCCGCCTGCGTGGCGACAAATACGCCGCGCACGTTCAGATCAATAATATGGTCCAACTCCTCCAGGGTGGCATCCTCAAACTTCTTCGGGATCGCCGTGCCCGCATTGTTCACCAGCACGTCCAGCCGCCCCAAAGCGGCGACGGTCTTGTCCACTGCGGCTTTGACGGCAGCGGCATCCCGAGCGTCGGCCTGTATCGCGACCGCTTTGCGGCCATCGCGTTCGATATCCTTGACGACCGCCTCGGCCGCATCTGCGCCCTTCGTGTAGGTGACCGCCACGTTCGCACCGTCGGCGGCCAGTCGCTTGGCAATAGCCGCACCAATTCCGCGCGAACCGCCCGTAACTAACGCGACTTTGCCTTCCAGCTTCTTAGCCATCTGATTTCCCCCTTTGGTTGCCCCGGCTGTCTGCGAACAGCAATACGCAATTTGGAAAGCCGGAGTGCCGCTTTGATTCGCGAGAGACGGCGAGGGTTTCAAGGAAAGGGTCTCTTACCGACACCAAGGCATTGAGGGGGTGCCGTAGGCGAATACAAGGCGAAAATACTGTTTGCTTTTTGTTCGCCTTTTGCCGTAACCTGTTCCCGTCAGTTTTCAACAGGTGCCCTATGACCGATCTTCTGACCGGTGTGCCAAGCTGCATCGAACATGAGAGACTCGCCTTTGAGCTGCTGGAACTGCGTACGCGCGGGCTGTACCTATCCCGCCTGCGCTCCCTAAGCCGGGAGGAACGTGCGGAGTGGGACCGGCGGGAGCGAGTGGCCCTGGCGACCCTGGTCGATCATGACTTGGAACATGGGTGCAGCCGTTGAAGACATTCGCCGTGGCGCCGGGGCTTCAGTCCGGCCTCTGCCGGTCTGAAAGGCAAAGCGCTGCGGCAATCGGACCTAGCGAAAGGGCAAAAAAGGGTTGGCATTCTCTAGTACGAAATGGTAAACTTCCTCTAACGTAATCATTCGTGGAGGATCAGCGCAGTCCCGGCGCTGTTCGAGAATGCAAACCTTCGAAGCTCAATCGCACAAATTCCTAATTTCCTCCACCGAGGTGTGAAAATGGCAGATGAACGGGCAAAGTTGCTGGAAGCGGCGATATCGCAGATCGAAAAGTCCTACGGCAAGGGCTCGATCATGCGGCTGGGCAGCAAAGATGTCTTGGTGCCAGTCAGCGTGATTCCTTCGGGCTGCCTCTCGCTCGATGCGGCATTGGGTGTGGGCGGTTTCCCGCGCGGTCGCGTGATTGAGATTTACGGTCCTGAATCCGGTGGTAAGACGACGTTAACCCTGCATGTCATCGCCGAAGCGCAGAAACTCGGTGGCCAGGCGGCGTTCATCGACGCGGAGCACGCGTTGGATCCGGTCTATGCACGCAAGCTCGGGGTCGATGTAGACAACCTGCTCGTCTCTCAGCCCGACCATGGCGAACAGGCCCTCGAGATAGCCGAAACTTTGATTCGTTCCGGCGGCGTGGACGTTGTGGTCGTGGACTCGGTCGCGGCATTGGTTCCCAAGGCCGAACTCGAAGGCGAAATGGGCGAGCCGCAAATGGGCTTGCAGGCACGCCTGATGTCCCAGGCTCTGCGCAAATTGACCGCCATCGTTTCGAAGTCCAAGACTTGCCTCATTTTCATCAACCAGATTCGCGAAAAAATTGGCGTCATGTTCGGCAATCCCGAAACCACCACCGGAGGCCGCGCGCTGAAGTTCTACGCCTCCATGCGCGTGGATATTCGCCGCATTCAGGCCATCAAGGAAGGCGATCGCGTGGTCGGCTCGCGCACTCGCGCCAAGGTCGTAAAGAACAAAGTGGCCGCGCCCTTCCGCGAAGCTGAATTCGACATCGTCTACGGCGAAGGCATCTCCCGCGAGGGCGACCTCCTCGACATCGGTGTCGATAAAGGCGTTATCGAAAAGAGCGGGACGTGGCTCAGTTACGGCGGCGAGCGCATGGGGCAGGGCCGTGAAAACGCCCGCGTGTTCCTGAAGGAAAATAAGGACATTCGCGAGAAGATTGAGAACACCTTGCGCAAGAAACTCGAGATTCCGGTCAGCGGCGCGCAGAATTCGGGGCCTGCGGCGCCCGGTCCCAATGGCCATGCCAACCTTCCCGCAGCAGAGAAGCCTCCGATGAAGGCGGCTGCAGCGGCCGCATCCGCCGAGAAAGGCAAGCCGGCACGCTAACTAATAATTTCTTCGAAGAAAGAGCGGGCGGGGCGGGGAAGGGTGACCCCGCCCGTTTCTTTGTTCCGCGCTCAGAATCTACATCTGTAGTGGCCGTGCTCCCGGCGAGGGCTCGTCACCTCGACGGAAGAACCCGGATAAATCGCTGCTGGACGTTCCGCCGGCTAGTTTCGCGTATGCAAAAGTACCTCTGACGCTATTCACAAAACCGAGTGTGATGATCACGCCCAATACGCCAACGGAGAGAACACTCCCTGTTTTCACCAGCATGTAAACCTTCTCGAACACGAACAATACCAGGCCCGCGACCGCGGCGAACCGGGAGTTCCTGAACAGACCATAGGCCACGCCTACAAACAGCAGCGCATCCACAAGCGCCGCGGGCTTCGTTCCCATGAGCGAGACCCCAAAAATCGCCAGCAGCACAAATAGCGTCGTAACGCCCGCGACGAAAACCGCATACCACATGCCGATACGCGCCGCTTCCTTGGCTCCCTCGAGCGTCGAAACATCCGGCCAGAACCAGTTCTTGCTTTGCATCGGAATGACCTCGCTTCACCTTGTTAACACTGGAAAAGCGGCAGAGACAACACGGTCTGAGGTACAGGTGTTCCTCGGACAGTATTAGTCAACCAGCGTTCCAAACGCGAGGCTCCTAGATTGGCGTCGCAGGGAAAACCCATCACTGTCCACCTGGTCGAAACTCCCGCCAGACCTTCGGCCAGGGAACAGGTTTTTCTCTGCACGCTCGGGCAGGATTTTCCGTCACAGCACATGCCGGCGTACTGGGCCCATTTCACTATTGCCTGCCTAGAACTAAAATCCGTAAACTACGTATCAGTTTGTGACAGTCTGCAAGCTCTGGCCTTGAGACAGAACTTGTGAGACAGTTGTAAGTGCTTTCCTATGTTGCATCAAGATGTGGTTCTTGGACTGCTAGAGGAACCGTCAGGGAGTTGACCTCGAAGCTGGCTTTACAGTAGGATTCGCGCTCACCCGTTCTGTTCGTGATTGCGAATCGCTTCCGGTCAAGAAAGAAGCATGGCTACAGACTTGGGAAAAGTTGTCGTTACGGCGTTGCTCGTTTCCGTTCTGGCATTGCCTTTGCCAGCGGCGGAGCCCGGCGCGAAGCCGATCGTCAGTTCGAGCTCCAAATCGAAATCCAAATCGAAGTCGCACAAGAAGCTCGCCCCATCCCGCTACAGCGGCTACGCCCCGACGTACGCCGATTCGGTCAGCGCCGATGATCCCACCTACGACGATCCCATCGTCCGCCAAGCTGCCGTCGATGCCCTTGGCCGTTACAATGGCTCGGTGGTTGCCGTCGATCCGCGCACTGGCCGCATCCTGGCGGTCGTCAACCAAAAGATTGCTTTCAGCGACGGTTACATCCCCTGCTCCACAATTAAACCCACTATCGCAATCGCTGCACTCCAGGAAAACGTCATTACCAGCGATACCATGCTGAAGGTCGGCCGACGCAAGTACATGAACTTGACCGAAGCCTTGGCCCATTCGAACAACACGTTCTTCGAAGAACTCGGCCGGCGTATGGGTTTCGACACGGTTTCCAAATATGGCCGCTTGCTGGGCCTCGGCGAACTCGCCGGCTACAACTTGCCCGATGAGCATCCGGGCTCATTCCCCACGCAGCCGCCGGCGTTCGGTGGAGTGGCGCGCATGTCCAGTTTCGGCGAGGGAATTCAGATTACGCCATTGCAGCTCGCCGCTATTGCCGCGGCATTTGCCAATGGCGGCACGCTGTACTATTTGCAATACCCACATTCACAGGAAGAAGCGCAGACGTTTGAGCCGCGTGTGAAGCGCGACTTGAACATCAGTGGCGTTCTTCCGGGTGTTCGCGAAGGCATGCTCGCCGCGGTTCTCTACGGCACAGGGCGGCTCAGTTACGACGCGGGAGGCGACGAGACTCCACTCGGCAAGACCGGCACGTGCGATGACCACACAAATCCATCGCGCATCGGCTGGTTTGTCACTTACGCCGACGAAACGAATCCCAAGATTGCACTTGCCGTCCTTCTCCGCGGCAACACTCGCAAAGTAAAAGGGCCCACCGCGGCGCAGGTCGCCGGCGGCATCTATCGTCGCCTGCGCGAACAGAACTACTTCACAGAGGCGCCGAAGCAACAAGTCGCCTCGGTGCAAACCACCTCCGGCAAATAGCAGGCTAATCATTCAACTAGGCAGGATCGCGTGGCATGGGCTTTAGCCTATGCGGCTCTAATTTTGTCTAGTTATTTGATTCGGGTCGAAGCGAAGAAAGGGACGGCGCAGCGCTGGCCTGTATACTAGCTGTTCTTCTTGTGGCTTACCGGGCCAAGGGCCGAGCCGGCCGTGCCTTTACGTGCACCGAGATCACCGGTTCGCGCAGGTTCATGTGCGTCTCGTAGCAGTCCTTGCACAGTTGCAAACAGAACTGATCTTCGTTCTTGGCGCGAAAACTCCGGTGGCACTGGTGGCAGGTCGAAATCTCTTGGTGCTCTGTATGTTCGGTGGCGTGAATCTCGGGATGAACTTCGATCATGGAAAACTCCCCTCAATCTGTACGTGGCAAATGCAATGCCACCTCGCGCTGTTGAAGGAAAAGCACTTACATTCCGCTCAGCACATCGGTTGCGCGATTTCACCCAAGGCTCGCCGCCAAAATCCTCCTGAAGAAGGGAGGCAGGCCCGTGGTTAGACGATTGGGCGCACTCGCTCTAGAAGTCTTTGACTCGCCACTAAACTTGAGACACAAAAGAGTCGTGCGGTATTCTGGATCTGCATGGCGTTTCGTGGGGGCGATTCGTCCAAGGAAGAAATCGGAGTATTTTTGGGGGAAATTTGAGCCGCAGCTTTCTCTGTGTCTCGGCTGTCATTCTGGCCGCTGGAATCGCGTTCAACCTTTTTCTTCTCCGGCAGCGCCGCGAGTCGGAAACCATTTTTCAAAATGAAGTGGCGCTTGCCCGAGCCGATGCCGAGCGCATTCGCGCCAGCATTGTCGTCCCAACCGTGGAGCGCCTGCCCAAAGGGCAGAATTTTGCCGGCGCGCTTCAGCGTTTTGGCCTCACACCGGAAGAGGCAGCCGGGGCGGTCATGGCGGCGCAACAGGCATTCAATCTGCGGCAGCTCCGCGCCGGTAACGCCGTCATCGTCGGCCGCTCCGTCGTGGGCGAATTACGCGAAATCAACTACAAGATCGACGCCGACCGCATGCTGCATATCATTTCAAGCTCTCCAGGATTCTCCGCGGAAGTGCAAAGTATCGCTACGCGAATGAACATCGAATCGGTCGGTGGGACGCTCGATGATTCGCTCTTCAATGCCGTAGAAGAAGCCGGCGAGTCCGCCGAAATGGCCATGCGCCTGGCACAAATCTTCGGCTACGATCTGGATTTTTACACCGACCCGCGCCGCGGCGATACGTTCCGCATGGTCCTTGAGAAAAAGAGATACTCCAACGGCGAAACTGCGGGCTACGGCCGAATCTTGGCAGCCGAATATGTGAACAATGGGAAAAAATATCGGGCGCTGCTTTTCCACGACGATCAGGGTCATCCCGCCTACTACACGGCGGAAGGGAAGTCCTTGCAGAAAGCCTTCCTTCGTTCACCGCTCAAGTTCGCCGCGCCGGTTACGTCGCACTTCAGCAAGTCGCGTTTTCATCCCATCTTGAAAGTTTCGCGCCCTCACCTCGGCACCGACTATGGTGCTCCGGTTGGCACGCCCGTGCAATCCATTGGATCCGGACGTGTTGAATTTGCCGGACGCAAGGGCGGTGACGGCAACATGGTGAAGGTCGCCCATTCTCAGGGCTACGAAACTATGTATCTCCACTTGTCCAGAATTTTCGTCCACGTTGGCGAACGCATCGAAATCGGTAGAACCATTGGACTCGTCGGCATGACTGGCCTCGCCACCGGTCCGCATCTCGATTTCCGCATCCAAAAGAACGGCCAGTTCCTCAACTTCGAACATCTCGGCCTGCCACCGTCCGAGCCCGTTTCGAAGAAAAACATGCCCGAATTCGCCGAGGTCCGCGATCAGTGGCTGCCAGCGCTCGAGCATCCTGAACAGCAGCAAGTGCAGGCGCTGGCCTCAGAAATAAATGTGAAGTAAAACCAGTCGCGGGATGGACTCCCGTCGCTACAGCAAGAACCGCCTATAATCCTGAGGACGGAGGATCAAGAATATTGCGGGCCCGACTCCTTGCTGCGTTTTCACTGGCGTTTGCGGCGGCCTGCCAAGCGCAGGAGCACGAACATCCGGCCGGTGAGAAACTGGGGACGGTGCAGTTCGCCACGTCATGCAACGAGCCGGCACAGAAAGATGTCAATCGTGCGGTCGCTCTGTTGCATTCCTTCCAATTCAGCCGTGCCATCGAAGGATTCCAACTGGCGCTAATCGAGGACCCGACCTGTGGAATTTCCTACTGGGGAATCGCGCTGAGTGACTGGAGCAATCCCTTCGCGCCGGGAATGAAAGACAAGGGTCAGTTGCAGGCGGGACAAAAGAGCGTGGAACGAGGCAAGACCGTCGGCTCAAAAACCGAACGCGAGCGGGCCTATCTTGCCGCCGTCTCCAAGCTGTATCTCAACTATGAAACTACGCCACAACCTGAGCGCCTGGCCGCCTATCGCGACACTATGCACGCGGTCGCATCGAAATATCCTGACGATCACGAGGCGCAAATCTTCTATGCCCTCTCCATCGCTGCTTCCGTAGACCCCGCAGACAAAACATATGCGGGCAGGCTCGCAGCGGGGGACATTCTTGAAAAACTGTTTGAACAGGAGCCATCGCATCCGGGGCTGGCCCACTACATCATCCATACTTACGACGTGCCGTCGCTCGCGCCGCGAGCGCTGGTGGCGGCCCGTCGTTACTCCGAGATTGCTCCGGACGCGCCTCATGCGCTGCACATGCCCTCGCACACCTTCACACGCACCGGATATTGGCAAGAGTCCATCGATACCAATAACGCGGCCGCCGCTGCCGCCCGGCGTGAAGGCCAGACCGCCGAAGAATTGCACGCCAGTGATTACGAGGTTTACGCCTACCTGCAGACCGGACAGGACCAGGCTGCCCTGCGCATCGTGAATTCATTGCCCGACATCGCTTCACGCTTCGACCCGACGTCCGTCTTGAACGGCGCGGGTGGGCCTTCGGTCGGATATTTTGCGTTGGCAGCAATTCCGGCGCGCTATGCACTGGAGCGCCGGGACTGGAAACAGGCTGCGCAACTTTCAGTACGCGAAACTCCATTTCCCCATACAGACGCCATTACATGGTTCGCCCGAGGATTGGGCGCGGCCCGCTCGGAGCAAGCCCCAGTGGTGCTCGATTCCGCGAAGGCTCTCAAGCGAATCCGCGAGCGGCTCTTGGCAGCCGGCGAAAATTACTGGGCGCTTCAGGTACAAATCCAGCAGCTTGCCGTCCTGGCATGGGCAGCGTTGGCGGATGGGAAGCGAGAAGAAGCGCTCCTGCAGATGAGGGCGGCGGCGGAGTTGGAGGATGGCACCGAGAAAAGCGCGGTTACTCCTGGTCCGCTGGCACCGGCACGCGAGCTGTTAGGAGAAATGCTGTTGGAAACGCACCAACCTGCGCAAGCCTTGGCGGAATTTGAGGCCACGCTGAAGAGGGAGCCGCGTCGCTTCCACGCTCTTTATGGCGCAGCTCACGCTGCGCAGCTTAGTGGGGACCGCGAGGCAAGCCGCAGATATTTCCAGGAATTACTGCGCGTGTGCGTTCGCGCCGATAGCCCCGGCAGGCCTGAGCTGATGGAAGCCGACTCACAAGTAGCATCGAACGGCGTGCCGGAGAGCTATGGGCCACCAACAAATATCCCCAGTTTCATCGAAGCAGTTCCCGGTGCTAATGCCCTCTGGCTCTCTAACGGATTGTGATTTGCTGCGTCTGAGTAGGGGAGAATCCCATGAGAAAACAATCATTCCTCGCCGCGCTGGCGCTGCTCTTTGCGCATTTTTGTTTCGCCCAGGCTCCCGCTCCCCCTGCTGCTGAACAGTTAACCAAGGACTGGCTCGCCGCCTTCAACTCTGGCGATAAACCTACGCTTCAGTCATTTCTGGAGAAATACCGGCCCAGCGACGTCGCGCACGTCGATGGCTTACTCGACTTCCATTCACGCACTGGCGGTTTCGACTTCGAAAAACTCGAAGAATCCACTCCTACGCATTGTTCAGCGCTGCTGAAAGAAAAGAACAGCGACCAGTTTGCCCGCATGGTGATTGACGTCGAGCCCGACCCGCCGCACAAGATCACCAAGTTTGAAATGAACGCCATTCCCCGCCCGCCGGAATTCGCCATTCCGCGTATGAGCCAGAAAGACACCATCGACGCTCTGGGCAAGCAACTCGAAGTCGATGCGGCGGCAGACCGCTTCGCCGGCACGGCGCTCCTTGCCCGGAACGGCAGCATCCTTTTCCAACATGCTTACGGCTTATCGGACCGCGAAAGGAAAACTCCCAATCAGCTCAACACGCAATTCCGCATCGGTTCGATGAACAAGATGTTCACCGCGGTGTGCGTCATGCAGCTGGTACAAGCCGGCAAAATTCAGCTATCCGATCCTTTCGGCAAATACCTGACGGACTACGCCAATAAAGATATGGCCTCGAAGGTCACCATCCAGCAACTGCTTACCCACACTGGCGGCACCGGAGACTTCTTCGGCCCGGAGTTCGACAAGCATCGCTTGGAGCTGAAGACCCTGCAGGATTATGTGAAGTTGTACGAGAATCGCTCGTTGGCATTCGAACCCGGCTCGCGCTTCGAATACTCCAACTTTGGCTTCCTATTGCTTGGTGTCGTCGTCGAAAAGGTCACCGGCCAGAGTTACTACGAGTATGTCCGCGAGCACGTTTACCAGCCCGCGGGCATGACCTCCACAGATTCACTACCCGAGAGCGAATCGGTTTCGATGCGTTCGATTGGCTATATGAGGGAGCGCCCCGGCCCGGTGACGGACAACAAGGACACGCTTCCTTATCGTGGTACATCGGCGGGTGGCGGCTACTCTACCGCCGAGGACCTCTATAAATTCGCGACTGCCCTCGAGAACCACAAACTGCTCGATGCTGCGCACACCGACATGCTGGTGACTGGCAAAGTCGATACCGGCCGCGGTCCCGATAAATACGCCTTTGGTTTCTTCAATACCAATGAGGGCGGCCTGGAATGCTTCGGCCACGGCGGCGGCGCCCCTGGGATGAATGGCGACCTGAAAATCTGCCCGAAGTCCGGCTATATCATCGCGGTGCTCGCCAATCTCGACCCGCCCGCTGCGCAGCGCGTCTCCAATTTTGCAGCGAATCGGCTTCCGCTGCACTAAGCCGAATTGCGGCAGCGCTCTCGCGCGGATCAACCTGGGAGACCCGGCAGGCATGCGTTCCGGGTAAAGTACGACGCCTCCGTCCACCTTAGAGCACCCAGCACTATGGTTGTAGCCGGAACTTGGCCTACCGCCGGGCGCACTTTTCATTCCACCTGTGTAGGTCTGCGGACTTTGTCAAATCTTTGTCTACAGCCTGGCAGGCATTGACTTGCCGCGGGGCGGGCCCTAAAATCGGGCAACTCTCGTGTTGGCACGCGGGATGAATTGTGAAGACTCGCACCCGCATCTTCGGCATTTTGGCACTGGCACTGATTGGATTAACAGCGCCGCTCACCTTCGCGCAAAAGCCCCCTGCTCCTCCCCCCAGTGCGCCTCCTCCTCCCCCTGTCACCAATCGTCCTACGACTCCGGTCAGTCCCACGGATCCGAACAGTTCCGATTTCGACCGGATTCTCTTTCTCATAGGTCACGTCAGGACCAGCGACGGCTCGGCTCTTCCTAACGACGCTTCCATTCAGCGCATCTGTAACCAGCATGTTCGTCAACAGGTTTATGCCACGTTTCGAGGGGATTTCAACATGCAAATGGGCTCGCCAATTGAGAGCTCTTTCGTCGATGCCAGCGGGGATCCGGGCTCCATTCAGGTGCAAGGCCGCAAGTCGATGAACATGGGCATCCCCCGGACGGAGCTGCAAAAGTGTGAGCTTCGCGCGTACGCCTCGGGTTTTCGGCCCGGCACAATGAGCCTCATCGATCTCATCCCGTCGGGCAACAATGTCGACGTCGGCGCGATCGTCATTCAGCGGGTAGGAAAGGCCGAAGGAGCCACGCTGAACGCGGCTGCCTACAGGGCTCCAGACAAGGCCAGGAAGGCCTACGAGAAGGGGCTAAGCGCCGCGCAAAAAAACAATCTTCCGGACGCCCGGAAGCATTTTGAACAGGCCGTTGCGATTTACCCTGGCTATACCAGCGGCTGGTATCAACTCGGTTCTGTCCTGCAAAAACAGGCTCAAAACGACTCGGCTCGTGCAGCTTATCTCCGTGCCACCAATCTAGACACCAAGTTTCCTGCGCCATTTGTCGGGCTCGCGTCCTTGGCTTTTGAATCGCAGAATTGGCTCGAGGTCATTCGCTACACGAATCATGTCATCGAACTCGATCCGTGGAATCACACCAACCTCACCGCCTACGTGGTCGACTTCGATCCATTGAAATCCGCGCAGGCCTACTACCTGAATGCTGCCGCTAATTACATGCTCGAGAAGTTCGATGATGCGGAGAAAAGCGTCAGCACCGCCCTGCACCTGGACCTGCTTACTCGCTTTCCGCAGGCCCATTTGCTGATGGCGCAGATCTACACCCAGAAGCAGGACTACCCCGGTGCCATCTCTGAGCTGGAGACTTACCTGCAACTGGTGCCGGGCACCCCGCCGGACGCTCAAGCCCGCCAGCAGCTGGCCGAATTGCAGCGGCTCAATAGCAAAGTACATACGGATCAAAAATCTGACCGCAATTGACGACGCTTGTTGTTCGAATTCAGTGCGTGCGGGACGGCAAGTTCGGGGATGGAAACTGTGCGTACAAGTCTCCCGCGGCGCCGTCAATTCCATTTCCCAACGCGCCGGTCATCGCATTGTTCAAGTCGGTCGAAAACGTGTCGGGATCGTTGGTTCGCGAATTTGCAATAATTGTCCAGACGTATCCTTTGTCGTTCCGGAACAGCATGGCTTGCCCGCCCGGCAGCGATCCTCCGTGATACCACCAGCGCGGAGACGGATGCACGAAAATGCCCAGGCCATACCAGGTGCCGTCGCTTGCCCAGCTGGGCAACTGTGGATTCTGCTCCCATTGCGTCATGGTTTCCGCGCTCAAAAATTGAGCCATGCGGCTGCCATCGATCGCGGTCATGATGCGCGTGAGATCGATCGCCGAGCCGATCCAGCCCCCGGAAGCACAGAAGGTCATCATCTCGAAACTGCCGTAGGACATCGGCACCTTTCCTTCGCCCGGGAAGACTGAATCGACAAGCGGGGCGCCAATGTAATCGTAGTATCGGGCTTCCCTGGGACCACGCTGCGCTAAATGCGAGTAGCCGATCGACATACCATGAACATCCATCGTCTCTAGTACATTGTTCCGAATGTAGAGTTCGAGGGGCTGCCCGGACACTACTTCGACCACCTGGCCCAAAATGCAGTATCCAAAGTTCGAGTACACGAATTTTGTGCCAGGAGCGAAATCTAAGGGCTGGCTCATCTGGTACCGGATCACGTCTGGACACAAAACCGGTGTCGAGATCTGCAGCGCGTCCGCAATGGTCTTCTGAAAGTCAAGCGGGTCGCCTTTGATGTTGCGATCCCACCCTCCCGAGTGATGAAGCAATTGCCGGATCGTGACACTGTTTAAACGCGCGTCTCCGCCAGAGGGAACCTGATACTGCGTGAGGATCTGCAGGAATGGCCGGTCGAGGTCCAACATCCCCTGATCGTGTAGATGTAGAACAGCCATGGACGTGAGCACTTTCGAGATACTTCCGATCCGCATCATCGTGTCCGGCTGCATCTGCTGTTGGTTTTCGAAGTCGGCGTAACCATATCCCCGAGCCAGCAGTAGCTTACCGTCTTTGGCGACCGCGATTGCCGCTCCTGGCACATTCCATTTCTTGAGTAGTGCCGGGACCGCGGTGTCGAATGCCGCTGTACCCGCGGCGTTTGGTCCGGTGATAGGCACCTGCGCGTCCGCGGGATAGAAGACCGGCAGGGCCTGCCTCGAACCCCCGCCGCCGCATCCCGCGATACTCAGCAATAACAGACCGGCGATCGCGAAGGCCGAATTGGTTCTGGCGTGCCAGAACACTCGACACGTTTGATCCCATCTTCGATGGTTCATGGAGGTCCTCTGGGGGAAGGTTGTTCGCGGGGCAATTTCCAGACGGGCGAACAATGCCAAGTTAGCCAATTTTTAGCGGCGCGCACAGTGATGAAGGGCACGACTGCCCGTGACTAGCTGTCGTTTTGTTTCAGCCATGTGAATGAACGAGCGAACAATCCTCTGACTCTTCCAGACTCCGTGCGAATTCGATTCAAAATTGAAACGCTGCCTCTCGCCGGCTACCGCATAGGCGACTTTTCACCAGATGCAGTACACTCTCGATCTCTGGAGGTCCTCATGTCCATCCGGCCAGTGAAGCGGTTAATCCAGTCCAAACCCACGCGAGAAGGCGCCGGTGTTCACCTGCGGCGCGCTTTTGGATTTGGCAATACCACGGACTTCGATCCGTTCTTGCTGCTCGACGATTTTCGCAACGACGTCCCCGAGGACTACCTCGCCGGCTTTCCCTGGCATCCCCACCGTGGGATCGAAACAATCACCTACGTTTTGGCTGGAACCGTGGAGCACAAGGACAGCCTCGGCAACGCTGGTGCCATCGCCCCAGGCGATGTGCAATGGATGACCGCAGGCAGTGGCATCATCCACCAGGAAATGCCTAAGGGCGACGAAGTTGGCCGCATGCACGGTTTCCAACTCTGGGCCAACCTCCCGTCGTCTCTCAAGATGACCGCGCCTCGCTACCAGGAAGTCAAATCTCCTGAGATTCCGGACATCACCGACGACGATGGCACCGCCGTGCGCGTTGTATGCGGAAATTTCTGGGGCAAGAAAGGTCCTGTCGACGGCATCGCCGCAGACCCGATCTATCTGGACGTGACCGTGCCTCCCGGTAAACGCAAAGTCCTTCCCGTCGAGACCACCCGCCACGCTTTTGCTTACGTCTTTGCCGGTTCCGGTAAATTCTGCAATGCGTCCGACCCTCTCGCGGTTCCCACTGAACCGGTGGGCTGGCTCGATACCAAGCCTCCCGCCGACGCCGAGAACCGCTCGCTGATTCTCTTCGATCGCGGTGATGAAGTAATGGTGCAAGCCGGTGACGACGGTCTCCGCTTTCTGCTCGTTTCCGGGAAGCCTCTGCAGGAACCGGTAGCCTGGTACGGGCCAATTGTCATGAACACCCAGGCCGAACTGCGGCAGGCGTTCGACGAGTTGGATCGCGGCACTTTTCTCAAGGCCCCATAAGACAGCCAGCTCAGATCTTTTTGTTGCGAAGCATTTCCGGGGTCGCCCGCGCCCACACTTGCTGGATCACCGCGTACAGAAATGCGGTCGACAATCCGAACAAAATCCAGCCATTCAGCGCCTCCAGCGACCCCATGAGATGCCACTGGCCGGCCAGCACAAACCCGGAGTGCCCGAACGTCGTCATCGCGTTCAGGGAATACAGCACCGCTTCCTTCTGGGTGGGAATGGCATTAAGCAGGCGGAAGGCAATTGCCCAGATCGTGCCTTCTATCCCGTGCAACATCGTCACGCATACCGTCGCTCCGGCGATCAGCGACAGCACTATGAAGGTGAAAGACCGTCGCGATGCCTCAATCAAATAGCGATCGAATTGCCTCTTGATCGCGAACAATCCAAGCACGTGAATCACCACGGTCACCACGCTGATGGGCAAGCCCCACAGCCAATCCGACGTCCACGGCGCGAGTGTGTCGATGTCGAGATACATTAGGCCTCCCGCGCTCGGATCACGACATTACAGCCTCGGCGAGCGATGCTGCAGCTTACCACCGCAAACGACCCAGCATGCAGCGCACTTGCAAGCAATTTTTCAGGGAGTCAGTAAATGATCGGAAGTTTGGAGAAATCTGCTTCGGTGTCTTCAGTGACTCGCAGAATCATCAACGTGCGGTCGTCGTGTGGCGCCCGTCCCGGGCCGGTATGATCGTCTGTGGCTCTCACGATGCGTTGTGCCACCGTGTAACCCGGATCGCTCGCCGCCACCGTAGCCAGCACTGCCTTCAGGCGTTCCACTCCGAACTCTTCCTGATCCTTGTTCATCGCCTCGTGGATTCCGTCAGAGGCGAACACCAAAATGTCCCCAGGCTTCAGTGACAATCGCACCTCGTCAAATTCCACGTCGGCAATTAGCCCCAAAGGCATCCCCGTGATCTTGATCTCTTCGACGATTCCGTCACGAATCAGTATTGGAAGTGTACCCCCGGCGTTGGCAACATTCAGCTCCCGCAGCGCGGCGTCATAAATCGCAAATTGCATCGCGATGAATCGTGCATCCAGTCGCGCGGCCAGCAAACGCTGATTTAGCAGTTGCAGCATTTCCGCGGCAGCCGCTTCCCGGTCGTGCACCAGCTCGCGCAAAATGCCAATGGCCAGTGAACCATAAAGCGCGGCCGCGGTGCCTTTGCCGGACACGTCGCCAATCGCGATCGCCAACCTTCCGATGCCATAAGGCAAAAGATCGTAAAAATCGCCTCCCAATTCGCGCGCGGGAATGTACGCCGTCGCCAGATCCAGTCCCGGCACCTCTCGCGCTCCGGACGGCAAAAGTTGCCGCTGAATCTCCCGGGCCGTCTCCAAGTCGTCCTGCAGACGCGTCTGGTTGAGCCTGGCGTCTTCGAACAGCCGGGCGTTCTCGAGCGCCACGGCGATGTAGGATCCCAGAATATTCAGCAGACGCTCGTGCTCCTCAGTGAACGCATGTGGCTCGGTGCTCTCCATATCCAATACGCCGACGAGGCGTTCTTGCCGCAGCAGCGGCACTACCAGCTCCGAGCGTACCTCGACGTCGCTGTCGCACTTCAGATAACGAGGGTCGAGCCTCACGTCGACGACGCGAATCGTCCGCTTCTCGGCGGCAGCGATTCCTGTAATCCCCTGATTTAAAGGCATCTGCAGCCGCGACGGCAGCGCATCCTCAAATCGCAATGAGAACACACTCTCCAGCACCCGTTCGTTCTCGTTCCACAGCATCACTGTGAACACCTGGTAGTTCACCAGCGTTTTCACCCGCTCTGCGATGCGTCGAAGCAACTCCTCCCGATCCAAAATCGACGTCAACTCGTGGCTCATCTCATACAGCAGGCTGAGCGTCCGGGCTTGCTCCGGCTGCGCCACAAAGAACGTCGGTGGAACAGGATCGGCGTCGCCAAGCAACGAAAACGGAACCATTTGGGTCTTCGGATCCATAGGCGAAGATTGTAACTGCTTTGTTGGATGATAGGCAGGAAAGATGGTTTCACTTACACAGAAGATTTACGGAGCAGCTGTAGGAGAGGCGGAATTTAGATGAAGCGTGCGCGTTGCCCTACCTGTTCCGCAACTTCGCGATTGCCAGCACGCCCGCCAATCCCACCACCAGCATCGCCCATACGCCCGGCTCCGGCGCGGGCACCGCGGGTGGTGGTGGACCCGGAGGCTGTGATGGTTCGACTGGTGGCTGGTCGGGCGGACCAGGCGGCAAAATGGGTGGAGCGGGTGGCGGCGCCGGCGTGTGTGCGCTAACTCCCCCTCCGCAGCACGGAACGAACGGGAGTGGCGCAACAAACGGAGCGCTCCCTGTCGCGGGTGACGCTGTGATAGGAGGCGCCATGGCCAGGAAGAACGGCGTGGGGTTCTCCGTCCAGATCGGCGGAGGTGCAGGCAAATCTTCTGTGTCCAGGGGATCGCGCCGTATGATCGGTGCATTCATTACCGGCTCCGTTGGCTCGGCAGGAGCCGTAGGTCCGAGTGGTGTTTCAGAAATGCGGTTTCCACATCGGCCTCGCACGAAATTCGAGCCGTCGGTAAGTACCGTTTCTCCCGCGTGAAGCGTAACTTTCTTGGTGGTCCAGTAAATCCGGTTGCCGAGCCGGTACGACACATAAACTTGACGCACGCCTTCGAGCCGAATCGGACGCGCTGCTTCAGCATGGAATCCCGAATAGTGTGCTGCCGCGACAGCGTCGTGGGCCAATGCCTGCTTCAACTCCTCGCGGGTCGAAACTCCACCAGGAATCACCGAGTAGGCGTATACCGGCCGGTCGGATGTTCGAATTTGCGTGCGATTGGCCTGCTCCGCTTCGAGCCACGACCAATAAGGAGGCAGATCCTCCGTGGCCGCCGGAACTGCGGAACTCGTGAGGCCGCGCTTCGGTGGGAGACAGAGACCGCACGCGAGTACGAACACCGTAACTAGTAGTGCCAATACTCGACTGCCGACTTGTCCTGGATCCCTGGAGTTTTTATTTCTTTGAAAAGAGCCCTGTATCGCCAACTTCATGTAAGCAACGGGCGATCCCCCGACCGCCCGAGTAGTTCCTCCGGGTTACTCATAGCAAACCAGTTGCCAGTTGTAAAACATGCAAAAAGCCAAGAGAAACCGCTCTTTTTGACCGCCGATTTCAGATTGAAACGCCCTCAACCGCCTCTTCCTGAGGAAATCCTTTTGCACTAAATGGGAATCGAAAGGCACTCCCACAGTTCGCGCGAAGTTTGACCACGGGCAAACTTCCGCCGCGCCACTTCCAAAGTGGGATTCAAACATTTTCAATTGCAGGAACTCGAGTCTACTTCACTTCCCAGGTATCGCCGGCTTTCAGCAGCTTTGTGAGATTGCCGGGCCCCTTCTTGGCGATGACTTCCTTCACCTGTTCATTCATCACATCTTCGTACCGCGGCAGATCATCCCATGCGCGCAAAACTCCGATGGGAGTCGGGAATCCGGGCCGGTGTTCCATATGCGACAGCAGGAACGCATACGAAGGACGCGGGTGGTGTGCGTCATGCACTACCAGGTCGGACTCGCTGATGCCGTTGCCCAGTTGCACGACCTCGATGTCACCGTCGGTTTTGCGGCGTATGCCCTTGTCGCGGTTCTTGCCGAACACCAGCGGCTTGCCATGCTCGAGTTGCATGACGTGTTCGCTGCGCGCATCCTTCTCCGTCAACCCCGTCCATGCACCGTCGTTGAAAATATTGCAATTCTGCAGAATCTCCACGAAAGATGCCCCGCGGTGAGCGGCGGCCGCCTTCAATGTGTCCTTGAGATGAGCCTGGAAAATATCCACGGAGCGGGCCACGAACGTCGCTTCCGCACCAATCGCCAACGAAATGGGATTGAATGGCCGGTCCGGCGAGCCGAACGGCGTCGACTTGGTCATCTTGTTAAATTCCGACGTAGGCGAGTACTGTCCCTTGGTCAAACCATAAATCCGGTTATTGAAGAGCAGAACCTTCACACCCACATTGCGGCGAAGCATGTGAATGGTGTGATTGCCGCCAATCGCCAGCGCATCGCCGTCGCCCGTCGCGATCCATACCTCCAATTCCGGATGCGCGATCTTAATTCCGCTCGCTACCGCCGGTGCGCGGCCATGGATCGAGTGGAAGCCAAACGTATTCATGTAATACGGGAACCGGCTGGAACAACCGATCCCCGAAACCACCACGAAATTCTCGCGGCGGATGCCGAGCTCCGGGAACACCGCTTGCACCGCGGCCAGAATCGCGTAATCGCCGCAGCCCGGGCACCAGCGCACTTCCTGGTCGGTCTGAAAATCCTTCTTCGTCAGTGGCGGGAGGGCAGTAGTCGTCATGGCTTTCTCCTAATTCTCCAGCATCTCGTCGATCTTCTGGTCGAGTTCGTTTTGCTTGAACGGACGGCCCTGAATCTTGTTGAGGCCGACCGCGTTGACGAGATACTTTGCGCGGAGAACCCACAAAAGTTGGCCCATGTTGAGTTCGGGAACCAGCACTTTCTTGTAGCGCTTCAGAATTTCACCGACATTGCCCGGCAACGGGTTGAGATACCGCAAGTGTAAATGACCGATCTTCCGGCCGCGCGCTCTTTGGGCTTTCACGGATTGCGTGATCGAGCCGGAAGTTGAGCCCCACGATACGATCAGTAGATCGCCTTCGGGATCACCGGCAGGCAGCACGTTCGGTACGTCCTGCGCGATGGCCTCCACTTTGGCTGCGCGGATCCGCACCATTTTTTCGTGGTTCAGCGGTTCGTAGTTCACGTTTCCAGTCACATCCTGCTTTTCCAGGCCGCCGATGCGGTGCTCGAGTCCCGGCGTGCCTGGAATTGCCCAGGGCCTCGCCAGCGTATCGGGATTCCGCTTATACGGTTGGAAGTCATTTGGATCGGAAGCAAAGTGCACGGGAATCCCAGGGATCTCGTCGACGCTCGGGATACGCCAAGGCTCGGCGCCGTTGGCCAGATAGCCGTCGGACAAGATGATCACCGGCACCATGTATTTCAGCGCAATCCGGCTTGCTTCCACCGCGACCCAGAAGCAATCCGCCGGAGTCGCCGCGGCAAGCACCGGGATCGGCGCTTCGGAATTCCGCCCGAACAACGCTTGTAGCAAGTCCGCCTGTTCGGTTTTCGTCGGTAAGCCTGTCGATGGTCCCCCGCGCTGTACGTCCACAATCACGAGCGGCAACTCTGTCATGATTGCCAGACCCATCGCCTCGGTCTTTAACGCCATGCCGGGCCCCGAAGTTGTGGTGATCGAAAGCGCACCGGCGTAAGACGCGCCGATTGCTGACGTAATCGCCGCGATTTCATCCTCCGCCTGAAACGTCAGTACGCCAAAGTCTTTGTACGACGAAAGCTCATGTAGAATGTCGGACGCCGGCGTGATCGGGTAGCTGCCCAGAAAGAGCTTCAGTCCCGCCTTCTGCGCCGCGGTCACGAATCCAAGCGCTAACGCCTGATTGCCGCTTAAGCTGCGATAAATCCCCGGGCTCAACTGCGCCGGTGGAATTTCGTAGCTGATCTGAAACGCTTCCGTCGCTTCGCAGTAGGAATACCCGGCCTTCAGTGCCAACTTGTTCGCTTCTACCAACAGAGGCTTCTTCTTGAATTTGTCATCGATCCAGCGAAACGTGGGATCCGTCGACCGGTTATAAAGCCAGTAGCACATGCCCAGTGCAAAAAAGTTTTTGCAGCGGTCCATGGCCTTCGCATCCAGCCCGAGATGCTGCAAAGCCGCGCGCGTCAGCCTCTGCAGTTCCACCGGAAACACGCGGAACTTGTCCAGCGAGTGATCCTCGAGCGGGTTCGTCGTCAGATGCGCTTTCCGCAGATCACCTTCTTTGAAGGCGTCGGAATTGACAATGAGAATCCCGTTGGCTTTTAAGTCGCCAACATTCACCTTCAGCGCTGCCGGATTCATCGCGATCAGCACGTCGATTGAATCACCGGGGGTGTGCACTTCATCGGAAGAGAAGTTCAGTTGGAAGCCGCTGACGCCCGGCACCGTTCCGGCAGGGGCACGAATTTCAGCCGGATAATCGGGAAACGTGGCAATGTCATTTCCGTAGAGCGCAACGGTGTTGGTGAATTGACTGCCCGTAACTTGCATGCCGTCGCCGGAATCACCGGCGAAACGGATCACAGCTTGGTCAATCACTTCCCGTTTGTTTTTTGCTGATGGTACTTCGGCGAGCGTGGACATCTCTGACGTGACCCCCGTCGTGCAGCAACTCCTCAACGGTGAGTGGAGGAGCATGGCTCCTAGGAATGTGGGCGGAACGGACTACTGCAATCGGGAGCGCGAGCCGGCCCGCCAAGGAGCCAATGCATTGAGAATAACACAGTAAGAAAGGAGAAAAGGAGTGACGCGTGCACGTTCGCGCACGTCACTATATCGCGTGACTCAGCTCACAGCGTTATGTACAGGAAACCGTCCCTTCCTGGCACTCCGCCCCGCCCCTCGCTCCGCCTGCCTCTTCCTCCGGCGCAAACTGCGCGCGCACGCTCTTCAGCCGAAACAAAAACAACCACCACACGCTCACGGGAAGAAGCATGAACACAAACGCGATTGAAAAAAGCTGCTGAATTGACTCCATCGGGCCAACGAAGTGCTCAGGAATGACGAAAGTCTCGAACGGCCGGAACGCAATTAGCCACAAGGACCCGATCAGCGCGAAACCCGACCACACCATTGCGCCGACTCTGGCCCAGGGCTTAAGTTGAAACAGTCCAACTGCAGTTCGAATCAGGGAACCAATAAGCACGGGCGGAACTAAAGCGATCAGCAAAAACGCCACTGTGTGGATTTCATATAAGCGGTGACCCTGTTCATCGGCTCGAATGTTGATCACATTCAGCAGCAGGTATCCCCAAATTAGCAAGGCGGTAACGCTTCCGAGGATGGCAAACGTAGCGGCCGCCGTGACGCCAGCGGAGCGGTGCCGATGGGTGTCCATACAGAGAAGATGACAGATGTGGGGCTACAAACGAAATAGTACGGGGTGCATAGAACCCGGAGCCTTGCGCCCGAAAACTTCTCTTGACGTTCGCTTTCTTTTCGCCTATGATTGCTTTCGTCCGGATACGCCCGCACTCAGGTGCACGCACGTTCTCTACTCGCGCTCTTTCGAGGGCGCCAGTCTACCGCGGAGGCTCTCATGGCCCTGACCAAACGACAGAAGGAAGTCCTGGATTATCTCGTGGCATTCGAGACTCGCCACGGCTACGCGCCGAGTTTCGAGGAAATCGGGAAAGGGCTGAAGCTGACTTCCCTGGCCACCGTTCACAAACACATCAGCACGCTGGAGAAAAAAGGTTTCATCCGCCGCGGCTACAATCAGAGCCGTTCCATCGAAATCGTCCAGTTGCCTAAGACACCGAAGGAACAGGTCATCGAACGCCGCGTGCAAGAGTTGCCTCTCGTGGGTCGCATCGCGGCGGGGCGCCCGCTGGAAGCCGTCGAAGAACGCGAAACTCTCTCGCTTGGCGATTTTGCTCGCGGTGGAAACTCTTTCGTATTGCAAGTGAAGGGCACCTCCATGATTGAAGACCACATCATGGACGGCGATTACGTGGTTTGCGAGCAGACGCAAGTCGCTAACGCAGGCGATATAGTGGTTGCCCTTGTTGGCGGCGAAGAAGCTACCTTGAAACGCTTCTACCGCGAGGGCTCCGGCAAAATCCGCCTGCAACCCGCGAACTCCGAAATGGCCCCGATCATGGTTCCGGCCAGCGACGTGAAAATTCAGGGTCGTGTGATCGGCGTTCTGCGCAAGTACTAAGGTCTGCCTACCAGAAACCGTCTACAGCGATAATTTGAGTAAGCGGTAAAATGACCATGTGAGACTTGGGCATCGGCCGCACTCGTTCGCAGCAATCCTTTCGCGCGTTGTTTGCGTTCTTCTTGCCGCTTTATTGGCCCTTCTCGCTCCTGAAAACGCCTCTGCGTATGCCGTTCTTGCTCACCAGGCGCTGATCGACGTAGTTTGGGAGCCACAACTCAAGCCACTTCTCCATCATCGTTTTCCGACGGCGACCAACGCAGAGTTGGACGCTGCCGAGGCCTACGCCTATGGCGGATCGATCATTCAGGACGCCGGCTACTACCCCTACGGCAACCAGTTTTTCAGCGATTTGACCCACTATGTTCGAAGCGGCGACTTCGTTCTCGCACTGATCAAAGATGCGCAAGACGTCGACGCATACGCGTTCGCGCTCGGCGCCCTTGCTCACTATGTTTCCGACAACGACGGCCACCCCATCGCCACCAATCGTGCCGTGCCCATGCTCTACCCGGACCTCCGCAAGAAATATGGCGACACGATTACCTACGAAGACGATCGCCTCGCCCATGTGAAAACGGAGTTCGGCTTTGACGTCCTGCAAGTCGCCCAGCACCGCTACCCGCCCGAAGAGTTCCGCGACTTCATTGGTTTCGAAGTCTCTCCCGATCTCCTCGAACGTTCGTTCCAAGAAGTTTACGGTCTTCCTCTAAAGTCACTGATGCCGAACGAGGAACACGCTCTGAATTCTTACCGCCACGCGGTCAGTAAGACCATTCCGCATGCAACGCGAATTGCCTGGAGTCTCAAAAAGAAGGAAATCATGGCCGCCGAGCCGAGCTTGACCCACAAGAAATTCGTCTACCATCTGTCTCGGGCACAGTATGAAAAAGAGTGGGGCAAGGACTACGGCAAACCTACCGTCGGCGATGAATTCCTGGCCTTCCTTTACCGGCTGCTGCCTAAATTCGGCCCTCTGCGCGTACTCCAGTTCAAAACACCCACGCCGGAGGCGGAAAAGCTCTTCGAAGCTGGTTTTAACGCCTCGGTTGCCAAGTACGAGGAATTGCTTCGCCAGGAACGAGGAGGCCACCTTGCTCTCCCCAACACCAATTTAGATGTCGGCGACGAGTCCTTCCCGGGCAAATACCGCTTGAACGACGAAGCCCATGCCAAGCTCCTGCACAAACTCGCCGAAAACAAGTTCGGCAACATCACTCCCGAGTTGCGCGCCGAACTTCTCAACTTCTACAGCCACCCCGATGCGCCCTACTACACGAAGAAAGACCCGCAGGCATGGTTGAAACTGCAGGCAGAAGTTGAACTCCTGAAGGAATCCGCCGCAACCGCCGCGAATTCCCCGTCCAACGCGCGTACCCCTTCTCAATGAATTTCGCGTCCCTCTGTTAGACTTGTGCATCTAATTCGGGTTCGGCCCGCGGGAGAAAACCGTTCTGTGAGCAACGGCGAAACTATTCTGATTATCGAAGCCGAAGAGGCTCGCCGCAGCTTCCTGCAAAAGCTTCTCCAGGATGCGGGCCTTAGCTCGCGCGTTCTCGATTCGACAGGCCCAGCCGCACAACTAATCGCCGATGCTGATCCCGACGTTGTAATTCTCTCCGCCAATTCCACGCAAAACGGTTCAGCCGAATCGATCTATGAGATCAAGGAAAAACAGGCGGCCAAAGTTCCGCGTCTCATTGTCTTGACCGAAGGCGGTGCGGAACAACGTGTGCGCGCCCTGCAACTGGGTGCCGACGACGTCCTCGGCGCTCCGTGGGAGTCCGAAGAACTGATCGCACGCGTCCGCGCGCAATTGCGTCAGCAGCGTGCCCTCGGCGAACTAAGCCGCAAAGTTCGCAATGCGGAAGAGAGTTATCAGGTGGCGCAAACGGCTTTCCAGGCGCTCGCCGTAACCGAGAAGATGACCCGCGATGCGTTCTCTCTCGAACGCATTCTGAAAATCGGTGTCAGCGCTTTGCTCGCCCTCTCCCTCGTTATCGCTGGAATTTTCTTCCTCTTTTCCCGCAAGGCTGACAAGGAAACCCGCCGCGCTTATATGGTGATTTCCCAGCTCGAGCGAAGTGTCCAAACCCAGGAACAACTTTTGGCCTCCGCCCGCAAGCTGCGCGAAGATCCAAACAATGCCGACGTGCTGCAACAAAAAGAACAGCTCCAGCAGCAAACCGAAACTTTAAGACAGAAAATCGCTGCTCCCGGCGGCGGCGATGTTAACGAATTGCGTCACCAACTCGAGGAGGCCACTGGCCGCCTGACGAAGCTCGAAGGAAATGCCCAGTCCGCCGAAGCCGTGATTCATGACTATGCTCCCAGTGTTTGCCTTCTCCATGTTGCCGTCGCATTCAACGAGAAGTCTTCAGGCCGGCGCCTTCGCTATGGCGGTATTAATCCGGACGGCGAGCCGCTGAAGGACAGCGATGGTAAAACTGTTTACACAACAGAAGGAAAGGCTCCGGAAGTTCGCGCCGATTTCTTTGGCACAGGTTTCATTGCCGGCGAAGGCAAAATAATCACCAATCATCATGTGGTCCAGCCTTGGTGGCAGAACGACGAACTCAAGGGCATCCTCGAGCAGGGCCTGGATCCGGTCATCGCGGAGATGACTGCCTATTTCCCGAACGAGAAAAATGGAATTCCCGTCGGTATTTCGCAAATCTCCGAAGAAGCTGATCTTGCTGTGATTCATGCCGACTTGTCCGTTCTGAAGCGCCCGATTCTGAAACTCGATGCCCGCAAAGAAGCAGCGGTTAGTGGCGAAGCGATGATCAGCCTCGGCTATGCTACCGGCCTTGATGCGATCCTTGCGCGCGCTGGCGACGAAACGGTCCGGCAAATCGTCAGCACCACCGGCGGCGACCCGAAACTCGTCCTGACTGAGCTTGCCACCCGGCACTTGATCCGGCCTCTGGTCACCCAGGGCCACGTCGGCGATGTTCTGCCCGACAAAATCGTCTACGACGCTCAGACCACCTCCGGCGGTTCCGGCGGGCCCATCATGAATCGCCAGGGCGGCGTGATTGGCGTGACGTTTGCCGTGGTGCGTGGCTTCGGTGGCTCCAACTTCGGCGTCCCCATCCGCTTCGCTAACCCGCTCCTGAAGCATTGAAGCGAGCGCGTAGCGCAAGCCTGTAGCGGCGTTATGCCGCCGTTGTAGTGGCGGGGTCTTTAGACCCGTGTTTTCCGTTGCACCTTGCCGCTCACTGCTTCATTCGTTTTTCCTCTAGCTCCCATCATCATTCCCGCTGCCAAACTACATTTCAGCTTCGCACCAGATTCCATGTAGAATTTTGGTTTGTCTTGACGGGGTCGACCAGCACCTACGCATGAAGAAACCGCGCACTTTCCGCAAGCTGCTTGCCGCAAATCGCAGCGAAATTGCTATCCGCATTTTCCGTGCGGCCAACGAACTCGGCCTGCGTACCGTTGCCATTTATTCTCAGGAAGATCGCCTCGCGCTGCACCGCTTCAAAGCCGACGAGGCCTATCAAGTTGGTATCGGCAAGGGCCCTGTCGAGGCTTATCTCGACATCGCGGGCATCATCGCAGTTGCGAAAGCACACGACGTCGATGCCATTCACCCCGGTTATGGCTTCCTTTCTGAAAATCCTGCCCTCGCCCGGGCCTGCGCAAAGGCGGGTATTGCCTTCGTCGGACCCACGCCGGAATTGCTCGAATTGCTGGGCGACAAAACGGCCGCACGCCGCTTAGCTGCCTCTGCTGGGGTTCCCACTCTGCCCGGCACGGAGAATCCAGTGGCGTCCGCAGGAGACGCGCAGAAAATTGCCGCCCAGATCGGCTTTCCCGTTATTGTGAAGGCGGCGATGGGCGGCGGTGGCCGCGGCATGCGCGTTGTCCATGATCCCGAGCAGCTTGCCGCGCGCCTCGAGGAAGCGCAGGGCGAAGCCAAATCCGCTTTCGGCGATGCTTCCGTCTTTCTGGAGAAATATCTTCCCCGCGCGAAACACATCGAAGTGCAGATTCTTGCCGACGAACACGGCAACCTCTTGCACCTTTACGAGCGCGACTGTTCCGTTCAGCGCCGCCACCAAAAAGTAGTCGAGGTCGCTCCCGCCGCCAATCTTCCCGATCGCGTCCGCCAAGAAATCTGCGATGCCGCCGTTTCTCTCACTCGTCAAGCTGACTATCGCAATGCCGGTACGGTCGAATTCCTCTACGACGTCGATTCCCAGAAGTGGTACTTCATCGAGGTCAACCCGCGCATTCAGGTCGAGCACACGGTCACCGAGATGGTCACCGGCATCGACATCGCCCGGGCGCAAATCCTGATCGCACAAGGCCACAAACTCCACGAAGAACCGATGTCCCTTCCCCAGCAAGAAAAGGTTCCGCTGTATGGTGCTGCGCTCCAGTGCCGTGTCACTACCGAAGACCCTGAAAAACATTTCGCGCCTGACTATGGCCGCATCTCCACCTATCGCTCGCCCGCCGGGTTCGGCATCCGTCTCGACGGTGGAACGGCTTACGCCGGCGCGCTGCTCGCCGCCTACTACGATTCGCTGCTCGTCAAGGTTACGGCTTGGGGCATCAATCTTCCGGAAGCCTGCCAGCGCATGGATCGCTCCCTTCGCGAATTTCGCATTCGCGGCGTCAAGACGAACATTCCTTTCCTCGAGAACGTCGTCAATCACCCGAAATTCCGCGCCGGCGAAGTCACCACCTCGTTCCTCGACGAGTCCCCTGAACTCTTCCGCTTTACCGGCAGAGCCGATCGCGCCACAAAACTTCTCTCCTATCTCGGCGACGTCATCCTCAACGGCAACGCCGAGGTGAAAGGGAAGAAGGTTCCCGAAGAGATCGAGAAGGCGCCGCTGCCGAAAGCGCCCGGAATTGCGCCACCTCCGGGCACGCGGCAGTTGCTGCAAAAGCTGGGCCCGAAAAAATTTGCTGCCTGGGCTCGCAAGGAAAAGCGCCTTCTCCTCACCGACACGACTTTCCGCGACGCGCACCAGTCGCTGATGGCGACGCGCGTTCGCACTTATGACCTGTTGGCCACTGCCGACGCTATTGCCCAGCGTCTTCCCGACCTTTTCAGCCTCGAGATGTGGGGTGGCGCAACCTTCGACACCAGCATGCGCTTTCTCCGCGAAGACCCTTGGCAGCGCCTCCGTGAACTGCGCGCCCGCATCCCGAACATCTGCTTCCAGATGCTGCTTCGCGGTGCCAACGCCGTCGGCTACACGTCCTACCCCGACAACGTCATCATCGACTTCGTTCGCGAAGCGTACGCTCAGGGTATCGACATCTTCCGCATCTTCGATTCCCTCAACTCTATCGACAACATGCGCGTTGCCATCGACGCCGTCCTCGATACCGGAGGCATCTGCGAACCCGCCATCTGTTATACCGGCGACATCCTCGACAAACGCCGTCCGAAATATTCGCTCGCTTATTACGTCAAGATGGCCAAGCAACTGGAAAAGCTTGGCGCGCATTTCCTCGCCATCAAGGACATGGCTGGCCTCTGCAAACCTTACGCCGCTTATACGTTGGTCAAAGCCCTTCGCGAAGAGATCGGTATCCCAATTCACTTTCACACGCACGACACCAGCGGCATCAACGCCTCGTCCCTGCTCAAAGCTGCGGACGCCGGCGTCGATGTTGTCGATGGGGCCATCGCCTCCATGAGCGGTGGCACTAGCCAGCCCAATCTCAACTCGGTCGTGGAAGCGCTGCGCAACACTCCGCGTGACACCGGCCTCGATATCGCCGCGCTCAACGAGTGCTCTGATTATTGGGAAACCGTCCGCACCTATTACCTGCCATTCGACTCCGGGCCGAAGGCCGGCAGCGCGCGTCTATACGAGCACGAAATCCCCGGGGGCCAATTCACCAACCTGCGCGAACAGGCGAACGCCATGGGCCTGGGCCACCGCTGGCGGGAAGTGGAAAAGACTTACGCGGAAGTGAACCAGCTCTTCGGCGACATCGTAAAAGTCACTCCATCCAGCAAGGTCGTGGGGGATATGGCCTTGTTTCTACTTGCGAACGAACTCAAACCCGCCGATCTTCTTGAACTCGACGAGCATCACGACTTGTCGTTGCCCAACTCCGTGGTGGAAATGTTCTCGGGCGCGCTTGGTGTTCCGCCCGATGGCTGGCCGAAAAAATTGCAGCGCATCATTCTTCGCGGCGCCGCGCCCCTCAAGGGGCTCCCGAGCGCCAGCCTTGCACCGGTGAATTTCGATGCAGCGCAGGCCGAGCTCGAGCATAAAGTAAATCATCCCATCCGCCGCGACGCTCTTCTGAGCTACCTGCTCTATTCCGACGTCTACCTCAAATTCAATGCTTTCCGCCAGGCATATTCTGACGTCAGCGTCCTTCCTACTCCGGCCTTTTTCTATGGTTTGAGGCCGACGCAGGAAATCACTGTCGATATCGAGTCCGGCAAAACGATGATCATCAAATTCCTGACGATCAGCGAGCCGCACCCGGACGGCACGCGCACCCTCTTCTTCGAATTGAACGGCCAGCCGCGCGAGGTGAACGTCCGCGACCGCGCTCTTCGTGTTCAGGAACGCGCCCACCCGAAGGCGAACGCGGAAGACCCCGGCCAAGTCGGCGCTCCTACCGCCGGCCTCGTCAGCAGCATCGCCGTGCAGCTCCATCATCCCGTCGAGCGCGGTGCTAAACTCCTCACCCTGGAAGCCATGAAGATGCAATCCAACATCTACGCCCCCATCGCCGGCAAAGTCACAAAGCTACTCGTCACGCCCGGCCAGCACGTCGAAGCCAAAGATCTTCTGGTTGTCATCGCTCCGTGAGCGGCCCGCGTCTCATCAAGCACGAGCGGTTCCCGTCGCGTTTCCTGCGCAACCAGCGCGACCTCGTCGTCTACCTTCCGCCCGGCTACGACGATCAGCCGGAGCGCCAATTTCCCGTCCTCTATTTGCACGACGGCCAGAACCTTTTCGACGGCGCCACCTCGTTCATCCCCGGCATGGATTGGCACGTTGGCCAAACCGCCGATTACTTCATTGCCGAAGGCCGCGTCGCACCTCTGATTATTGTCGGCATCTACAATGCTGGGAAGCAGCGCCTCGGCGAGTACACGCCTACGCGCGCGCCTAAACTCGGCGGCGGCAGCGCCAATCGCTACGCTAAATTCCTTCTCGAAGAAGTTCAGCCCATGGTGAAAGGGAATTATCGTGTGCTCGCTGGCGCCGAAAACACCGGCATCGGCGGGTCCTCCCTCGGTGGGCTTGTCTCTCTCTATTTGGGGCTCCGCCAGCCGCAGATTTTCGGCAAAATCGCCGCGCTCTCTCCTTCCGTGTGGTGGAATCGGCGCGTCATTTTGCGTTTCGCCGAGTCCGCACCCGTTCACCCGCTTGCACGCATCTGGCTCGATATCGGCACACGCGAAGGCCCCCGCATCGTCGACGATGTCGAACGCTTCCGCGATATTCTCCTGCACAAAGGCTGGCAGCTCGGGCGCGACCTCGCTTACCAGCGCGTCGAGGGTGCCGAGCACAACGAAGCCGCCTGGGCCGCCCGCGTTGGCCCCTTCCTCGAATTCCTCTTTCCCGCCCGCTGAGATCGGCTATTGTCTTGTAGGGGTTCAGCAATGCTGAACTCCAGGTCCGCACGATTTCCAATATTCGCTTCGAAAAGTTCCGTATATAATCCGGCCATCTCATTGCACTACTTGTCATTCCGAGCGAAGCGAGGAATCTGCTTTTCTCCCGACTCATGACCCCCAACCGTCCCATCGGCATCCTCTGCGTCTCCTCCTACGAAAAAGGACAGGAATTCCTGCGCACCGCCAAACGACTCGGCTGCGTAGTCTACCTCCTGACCACCGAAAAGCTGCGCAATGCCGCGTGGCCTCACGACGCCATTGACGAATCCTTCTTCATGCCCGAAGAACTTCCCGCCGGGGATCTCCTCCGCGCCGTCAGCTACGCGGCTCGCTCTCGCCACATCGACCGCGTCGTCGCTCTCGACGAATTCGACATGGAGCACGTAGCTGCCATTCGCGAACACCTCCGCATCCCGGGCATCGGCCTTACTACCATCCGTTATTTTCGCGACAAGCTCGCCATGCGC
>DATJZF010000038.1:0-10562 GCA_035499255.1 Dongiaceae bacterium
GCGTAAATCCACCCAGAGTGAAATCGTTCTGTGTGTAGCGTTCGAACGTGCCAAAAAAGAAGAGCCTGTCTTTCAGGATGGGTCCACCCAAGCTCGCGCCATAATCCCACGCTCGCGCTTCCTGCTTTGACGTGCCGGTCAGGTCATTGGTCCAGGTGTTGGCGTCGAGGAATTCGTTATGGCCGTATCCAAACAGCGAGCCGTGAAACTGATTCGTTCCTGACTTCAGGGTGAAGCTCATCACGCCGCCATTGGTGATGGCGCTGGCCGAATCCAATCCGCTGGTTTGCGCCTGCAATTCTTGCACAGCTTCCATGCTGGGGCCGGTCTCCATAGAGTCGCCGCGGATCGATGCGGTCGCCGAAGTACCATCAACGGTAAAGTCTTTGGTAAACCATTGCGAACCATTCACCACCGCGCCGTAAGGGCTGCTGATCGGCGAATATCCGGGAGTCAGCGCGACGGCAAAATTTTCGACGAAGCGCCCGCCTCCATAAATGCTGAGAGGAAGGTCGGTCACAACTTTGCCGTTCATGTTGGTGCCTACGGCGGTGCTCTCCGTATCGAGGACAGGCGCTTCGGCGGTCACGGTGATGTTTTCGGTAGCGGAGCCGAGCTGCATGGTGACATCGATGCCAGCGACCTGCGTGGAAATGAGCGCGATGGCGGGCTGGGTGATTTCTTTGAAACCGCTTTTACGGAAGGTGAGCGCGTAAGTGCCCGGCGGCAGGTTGGGAATCAAGTACAGGCCATCGTCATTCGTTGTAGTGGTGCTCTCGACGTTGGTGGCGACATTGCGGGCCGTGACATCCACGCCAGCGATCACACCTTTGGTGGGATCGGTGACCGTGCCTTTAATGCTGGCGCGGTTGGTCTGAGCTGAAGCAGAAATCGCAAGCAAAAGAAGCGCGAGAAAAAGACTGAAGAAACGAGCGAGGGAAAAGCGGAAAGCGTTCATGCTGGGAAACCTCCACTCCATATCAGAGGCAGAAAGTAAACGTTTACTTTATAAAGCGAAAAAGAAAGGGGTACACCCTGCACCCCTTGATACCCGAAACCTATGCTCATAAACGGGCAATGTCAAGGAAAATCGATGCAAGGGAGCAAAAAGTCTGATACAAGTGGGGGCCAGCACGGCGATCCGCTCGCCTGCCTACGGATGGATTCTATTCACTGGTAAGTCGATATGGGTAAACGTTTTCTTTGAATTCCTTCGAGCAGCCGGCGGGTGGGCAGGAGAGTTGATGTCAAAGAAAGAGCTGGTCTCGAAGTGTTTGCGGCGGCTCCGATACGCGTGTTTAGGCTGCATGCTGTTTCTTTCCGTTTGTCTGGCGGCCCAGCAGCCCGCGCCCACCATTAGCGTCGCTTGGGAGAAAGACGAGGGAGCGCTGAAGACTGTCCCTACCCTCCAAGTGGTGGTGAACCCACCGTTGCGGCCCGCCTCCCCGATACACAACAATGCCTGGGAAAGTTTGCGCGCCCTTCAGGCTGACTACGTACGCTTTGTGCCCTGGTACCCGTATCCACGACTGGGAGTTGCGGAACTCGAACCGCCTGCAGACGGGAAAACATCGTGGGATTTCTCGTTGATCGATCCGCTAGTGCTGGATTTTTTCCACGCTTCCGTCGGCCGGCGCGTGATGTTGAATTTCAGCACGATTCCTCAATGGATGTTCAAAACAAAGGAATCCGTGCAAGTTCCGTCGAACCCCAACGACGTTTGCTGGGAGTACGAACAAGGAACCGAATTGCGTGATCCGAGCGGCAAGGAAGTGGCGGACTACTTCGCCCGGCTGGTGAGTTGGTACACGCGCGGCGGATTCGTCGACGAATATGGTGTGCGGCACGACTCGCCGCATCATTTTAAAATCGACTATTGGGAAGTGTTGAACGAGCCCGAATACGAGCATGGGCTGTCGCCGGAACAGTACACACGGCTTTACGACGCGATTACTCGAGCGGTTCACGAGGTTTCACCGGAAACTGGGTTTGTGGGGATGTCATTGGCCGAGCCGACGAAGAGCCCCGGCTTCTTCGATTACTTTCTGAACCTGCAAAATCACTCCTCTCCCACGCCGCCACAGATGATCTCCTATCATTTTTATGCGGTTCCAACGGCTGACCAGACAGCCGAGATTCATCCGTTCACATTTTTCGACCAGGCGGACGCGTTCTTGAACTCGGTTCGGTTTATGAATGAGATTCGACATCGCCACTCTCCCGGTACATGGACAGACGTGAATGAAGCCGGCTGCATCTTGCCCGAAGACATCGGGCAAGGAGCAAGAGGTGACTCGATTTATCCTTCGTATTGGAACCTGTGCGGCGCGGTGTTTGCTCACCTCTATATCGGGCTCGCACGAGAAGGAGTGGAAATTCTTGGCTCTTCGCAGTTGATGGGATTTCCAACTCAGTTTCCCAGCGTCACGATGCTGAATTGGGAGACGGGAGAGCCGAATGCCCGCTATTTCGTTTTGAAGCTCATCAAAGACAGCTTTATTCCGGGCGATCGAATGGTCGAGACGAAAAGTTCGACGCCCTATGTTTCGGCACAGGCGTTTCTCTCCAACAATGGCACGCGCAAGGTGCTACTCGTAAACAAACGAGATCATTCGCTGACAATAAAACTATCCGGCTCACAAGGCGCCAGCATGCGTGCCGTCGATCTATCGCAAAAAGGACAAACCATCTCTGCCAGTGCTCTGACGCAAGACCAGATCGTTCTCGGGCCGTTTGCCGTAGCGGTAGTAAGCATCAAGGCAAACTAGCGCTACGCTCGCATTCGCTGTTGTTCGCAGATAGCAGAATGCCGATCAGTAAGTGACCACATACAGTTGCGCTTCGAAGCGGACGGCGCCCTTTTCTTCAGAGGAGCATCGAATGGTAATGGGACCCGATTTCGTCAGTTTGTCGGCAGGAATTTCGCCCGCTCCCCAAGACAGCCCGCTCCAGACGAGTTTGTCATAGGGAATCGTGACGGGAAGGGGCTTACCATTTTGTTCGGCGGAAATCTTCAGTACGGTGGCAACAGATTTTCCATTGGGTGGGCCGCCGGGCCAACTACGCGTTATGTTTCCCTGCTCGTCGCGCTGCTGAAAAATCACTCGCACGTCGCCGTGCGCAGGCGGCTCGAAAGTGGCCTGGACAGCGTTGTTTCCGGCTGGCTGAAAGTCTGCAGGAATGGCTGTAATGGATTTCGGAATGATGACGTCTTGCTGTACGCCGAAATTCATTTGGGCCGTGGCGTAACGGCCGAAGCCAACGGCAGCCATTTGCTCAGGCCCTAGCGTGACTCGATCGCCCCGGAGAATCGGCACGAATCCAGCATCGCGGAAGATGATTTCACCAGCACCAAGCGGCGGTTGCACTCGAGACAATTGGGGCAACGTGATCTGCTGTACTAATTGCGACGGATTCACCACGGTATAGACGGAGCCGGTCGTGTCGAATGAGCCAAAACCGTAAGGCTCTACATTGCCGGGAATACCGCCAAACGTTTTGGTACGGCCTTCGGCCTGAAGCGCGGCGAAAAGATGCTGGGCGCGAGCGAACCAACTCGCCTCTTCGGCGTCGAGGAATTCCAGGTTGCCGTGGATGGTGTTGACCCAACCACCGCGGGCCATCATGCCCCACAACATTCCCTGCCAGGCATTGGTCTTGCGGTAGTAAATCGTGCCGGTGTTGCCGATCATCATGCCGGTGGAATCAATGCGTTCGAGAGGAAGCCCGCTTTGTTCATAACGGCGCACCATGTGGTCGCTGTAAATATCCATGGACCGCCAGAAATTGGTTTCCGGTACATCGGAGGGACGGGGATCACCGGAGTACATGGAGTCGAACACTTCGAGCCAGCGGAGGTCGACGGGATTGCGAAAGGGGAACGGCCCGGCGGTAGACTCCATGTCGCCGCCAAAACCGTTGAAGGCGACGAGCAGGACATCTGGATTCTTGGCGCGGAATTTCTTCAATGCTTCGCGAAAAGCATCTGCGTTGCGCTGGCGAATCTCGTCGCGGGAAAAGGCGTGCTCGTGGGCGGAAGTGGCGGCGTCCAGATCGACGAAATCGAATTTGAAGGCGCGGATGCCGCGGCCATACCAATACTGCAGCACATCGATGAAATCGGGTAGAAACCCGCCGTCGGCAAAGGACATGGAGCCGCCCTTGGAGTTCAGCGAGTCTTTCCATTGGGGTGCGGCGTTGATTTTGACCAGCGTGTTCGTGCTGAACCAGAGTCCGGGTTTCAGCCTGTTCTGCTGGCAGGCGGCGATCCAGCGATCGGGGCCATCGGGCCAGTTCGGTTTGCGCCAGGTGCGGTAGCCACCGTCCGGATCAAACCAGAAAGCGTCCATCATGTAGTAGTCGAAGTGGACTCCATACTTTTTGAGGCGAACGATCTCGTTCAACTCCTTCATCGCTAGTTCTTCTGTCAGCGGGATGTTGTCGGAAAGTTCATCGTAGGAGGACCAATCGTTGTAGACCCACACGGGATCTCTCAGAAGAGTCTCGCCAAGTTTCGACGGATCCCACGTGGAAGACGTGGAGAGAGTTGGTGCTACCGCAGGCGATTGCGCGTGCGCAGCGAACGACGCGAGCAATAAAAGAACGGAACTGGTGGCTATCAATAGGCGGGTGTTCATTGACATCCCTTCGTAGATCGAACGACTGGTATTCATATTTATCGATTCGAGACCGTGGCGCCAGGCCAGTCGTCGGTGCGGAATGGTGAGGCCGGCAATCCGTCCTTGTTAAAAAGATTGCAATCGGGGCTGTCAGCCCAACCATAGCGAACAGCCGCTGGAGCCGGAACATCGGCACTGGAGACAACCACTGTATCGCCCTCGATTCTCGCTGTGGCGCGATGGAATTTCTTGTCGGCGCCAGCGATTGTGAATCCGGTCAAGGAATCTCCATGCACAGCAAGGCCGGTGCCGACATGCGTGAACGAGATTTGCACTTCACCATTTTCGGTTTTGGAATGCAGATACAGTGGGCCGGAGTATTCGAGTTTCTGTCCGTAAGTAGTTCCGAGCGCCCAGAGAGCAAGGCGCGAACCGATCTCTTCCTTGCGCGCTGGATGGAGATTGGCAGCTTCGCCGACGTCAATGGTGACGGCGAGGCCGGTGTTCGGCGCTGTTTGTAGAGTGAAGAGCTGCGCTTCCCGTAATTCCGCCCACCAGGAATCGGCGAACTCTTCCGTGTTGCCCTGATTCGGAAGCTGCACGATCACGAAAGGGAAATTTGGCTCGTGCCACGCCGATCGCCAGCCTTGAATAAGGCTGGGCAACAAAGTGCGGTACTGAAAAGCGCGCTGAGTGTTGCTCTCTCCCTGATACCAAATAGCGCCGCGGATGCCGTATGGAACGAGAGGAGCGATCATCGCAAAGAAAAGACCCGACGGAGGGCGCGGCGGGTCGCCAAGCTCGGTCATGGCGGAAATGGAAAAACCGGACATCTGGTCGAGGGTGAGGTCGTGGTGGACACCCCAACCCTGTTGCTTCAAATTCTTGAACTGAATGGTGACCTGTTTCCATGCTGGTGCAGCGTAAAGAACTTCCGTGCGGTAATTGTCCCAGTCCGTGATGGTGGGTTGGAGTGATTGAAAAACGAAGGCGCCGCTTCCGCGAACCCAAAAGCGAACACCGGAATAGGTGGAAAGATCGGTCGGCACATGGGGATGAAGCTGCACTTCCCAGCGCGAGTCGCTCGCGGCGTCGAGCACTCCGGAAATCTGTGCGGCGTAACCTTTGCCGTTACGGCTGGGAGGCACGAGTGTGAACGAAGTCTGTGGCGCGCCGGACCAGGAATAGGACCAACTTCCACCCGTGGACACTTGCGAAGAACCTTGATCGAAGTTGCTCAAAGTGACGGGTGCCGCTGAAGGATCGGCGGGCAGCAGTTCGAAATCGCTGAACTCCAGAGAAAAACTTCGCCCCTTTGCGGCGAACAATTTCTCCGCGGCAGACGATTTATTCCAGCGTGCCACGATCGGCTCGAGAACGGGCTCGTTCTTCAAAGGTCCGGGCGGGGTCCATTCTTCTGCGGCTGTACCGGGCCATGCAGAGAGAATAACGCCCACGGGAACATTCAAAGCTCGGCGGAGATCGCGCGCAAAGAAATACGCAACGGCGGAGAATTCCTTGGCGCTGTCATTGTTGCAGATCTGCCAGGATGCGGAAAGAGTGTCGGATTGATTCGAAAGGGCCATGCGTTTCGGGACCGTAAAGAACCGCAACTGTGGATCTTCTGCCTGAGCCAGAGCTTGCGGTCCCGTGGCCGCGCCTGACAGCGCATATGTCATGTTGGATTGGCCTGAGGCAACCCAAACTTCACCGATCATGACGTCCGTGAAGCGAAGTGTGCCCTTGCCACGAATCTCAAGGAGGAAGGGGCCCCCGGCGGGCAGCGCGGGCAGCGCAACGCTCCAGTGCCCATTTCCCGATGCGGTGGTGTTGCGAGATTCGGCTGCCAGAGTCACCCTTATGGATTCTCCGGCGTCAGCGGTTCCCCAGATGCGGATCGGCATTTCACGTTGCAGCACCATATGGTCGCTGAAGAGATGCGAAACGTGCGGAGCGCCGAAAATCGGTGCACTAAAGGCAAATAATAAACAGAAAATGACGAATACTTTGCGGATTAAGGAAAGGTAGCTCACGCCTTCGATTATCCAACGCGCGTCAAGTCAGTACGGAGAAGTCAGGTTAGCTTGATAAATGGGAATCGCCCTGATGCTCTCGATGTGACAGACGTCACCGTTGGCTCCGAACTTTGGCCATGCGTCTTCCGGCAAAAAAACCCGTGCTTTCTTCTGTAGTGGGATGATCTTGATTTGAAAGCTGTGAGGCCCAGAACTGGCGAGAAAACGCCTCAATCCGATGCGCCAAGGCTTTCCGTCGAAGAAATTGTCATCCAGCAATCGGTCACCATCATAAAGGCGAGCCACGTCGCCCTGATAGCGGACTTCTAGAAACAAATCGGCGAGGCGATCGAGAGCGTGCTCTGGAATCGCTACCTGCCACGCGGCTGCCTGAGCGAAGTCGGCATCCATTGGAGCGAGGGCATTGTAAGCGCCGCGGCGAATTGGTGGAACCACTGAGGCCGGCTGAAGTTGTTCCCAGGAAATTCGGACGTCGTTGGGCCTAACGTCCAGCGGATGTTGTTCGAAAAGTGGATCTTTTTTGCGCCAACTAAGACTTAGCGCTGAGACTGTGGTCAGTGGTGGAAACATGCCGTACACAAGGCGCGCAGGATCTGTAGCGCGAAAGTGAATCGCATACTTCTCGAAAAATACATCGGCGGGAGAGAACACAAGCTGGGCTGAATCATCAAACGCGCGCCACAGATTCTCTGCCTGCTCCTCGGACAGAAGTACGATGGCAACGTGATTCCCGCCTTTGCCGACAAGCTCGATCGCAGGTTTCAGACCAGGACGAACCCGCGACACTTCCCATTGCCCATGACGCTTTGTCGTGACTCCAGTGGTGGCGTGCAGCAAGTCGATAGTCGAGACCTCGAACGAAAAATCGGAGCGGATACCGGAGGGCGCGAAAAAAAAGAAATAGCTGTAGTTGGAGTCGCCAAGCTTACATAGCAACTGTGCCGTGGCAAATTTCAAGTTAATCCCGTACAGGTCCAGGTTAATCGGCCAAATAGCATAGGAGCCGGCGGGAATGTCGATGGGATGGTTCGGAACAGTCTGCTGTTCTCCTTCGAGCTTAATGTGCAGTTGCAGCGCTTTTAGAGGTTCGAGCGGGTAGTCTCGGCGATGGTCGTTCAAGAACAGAAAGCCGCGATGACCATCAGACCGAAGCGCGACTCGCGGCGTCGAGGCATCTTCAGGTCCCGAAGGTACGCGGTCAGGACGGTAAACCGTCATCGGAGCAAGTCGATCCCCGAACTGATTCAAAAAATAGTGAATGGATTTGAGTTGGCGATAAGAAGGACGCAGTTCGCCATATTGGCTAAGCGGAGCACGGAAGTCATAGGAAATCACGGGAAGATCGTAGACGCCGTCTGTCGCAGCGGATTCTTGCATTGTGGACTTCTTGCCAATCGGATTTTCTCCGCCGTGAAACATGTAGTAACCGTAAAGATTGGCGCCCGAACCGAGCTGCGTAATGGCCATCGCCGCAACGTCCTTTGCGGATACCACAGGGCGCCTGTGATAGGCCACCTGCATTCCACCGCCGGCTTCCGCAAGCAGTTGCGGCCGTGAAGTTGGCGCCGCAACGCCAGCCATGAGGGAATCCGATGACCTTGCCACTTCATCTGGAAATGAGAACAAATAGGCATAACTAGGAGGAAGCGGTTGAAGTGAACTGCTCCAGAATTCGTCGGGATAAACTCCGAACACTGGGAGTACTTTGTCTTGCGGGTAATCCGCATGTTCCCAGCCGGTGACCGTATACAGCGGAACCTCCAGCCCTGCTGCGGTCGCCAGTTTCTTGAGCGCAGCGATGTGATTGGCGCCGGCATCCGGACCTTTGAGGAAGTACTCGTTTTCAAGTTGCACACCGATCACCGGGCCGCTGTCTTTCCAGAGCAATCCGTGAAGCTGCCGACCAATCTCGTTGTAATAGCGCTCCACATGCACCAAGTACTGGGGCGAATTGCGGCGAGTCGAACCCGCTTGAACTACCCAGTCCGGAAACCCGCCGTTGCGAACCTCGCCGTGCGCGAATGGGCCGATGCGAACAAAAGCATAGAGTTGGTGCCTGGCGCAAAGCTCGATGAAATGGCGGAGGTCGCGCCGGCCGGTCCAATCGAATTGCCCTTCGATCTCCTCGTGATGAATCCAAAAGACGTAAGTCGCTATGATCTGCACGCCGGCGGCTTTCATCTTTAGCAGTTCTTCTTCCCATTCCGACTCGGGATATCGAGAAAAATGGAATTCACCCATGACGGGAAGCCAAGGCTTGCCATCTAGAGTGAGATAACGGGAATTGCCTTCGAGCCGATGGCCGAGAGGTGAAACCCCTCCCATGGTCAGTGAAAGAGGTTGGGGCGGGGCCGGAGGAATCGAGGCGTCAAATGCAATGTCGTTCGAGCCAGATTGGGCCGGCAGAGATTGCGACAACGACATAAGCACAATCAGGCCGCATACGAATCGACAGAAGTGAATTGACCAGAGTTTTTGATTAGCCGGGAACCGGGACATATGTCCAAGGATGGACTGTTTACTTGTCGCGATGCAACCGCCCTGTAGCTTAGCGAACTGCGGCAAGGTTGGAATAGAGCTGCTGGTCGCGACTGTCGATCAACAAACCGACGGCAAGCGTTTGTCACGTGTCGGTTGCACTTCGGATTATCTCGGCAATCCTGGGGTCGACGAAACTTTTAGTGGCGCCGGTCCGGCTGCTAGTGTTAGGCCTCCGCAGCGAATGCCACAGGAAGAAGACCACTAAGGCAAGGCCAGCCAAGGACAGCAGTATAGGCACAGAGTACAGCGCCGTTCGTTTTGCTCCCTCGGGTTCGAGTAGTATACGTTCTCCATAGAGTTGTTTGTAATAGTCCAGGATTTCTCGATCGGACCGCCCGACACGTACCTTTTCCTCGATTTCTTTCCTTATCTTAAATGCTATTTCGCTCATGTGCCTCGAAACTGGCTCACCGTAGCAGCATGGAGAGAGCAACGAATCTTCCAATTTCTTGATCCGGGCGGCGTCGCTCTGCGAGGGAGGCCGTGAATCCACAGGTAATGCAAGTAAGGACAGCAAGAGAGCCATCAAGTAGAGGTGAAAACGATAGAAGGGTGTGCTTAGCGGGAACAGAGACCGTCTCTTCCAGGTGTAGTTGTCGAATGAAGCCATCGAACTCTCTTTTGTCGTGCCGATGGGCTAGATTCATTCATTGAACCAGCACTTAGGACATACAGATGTGCGGCAAATTGTCGCAGGTGTGCTCTGCGACGATGGATTCCATGTCGATCTGGTATTCCGCGGGCCTCGGTTGTGGTACTATCCGCCGAATCATGCGGCGGATCTTTGCCACATTTTTGGTCGCGATTATGGCTGTGGGAGGCTTACTCCCGCTGGCGATCGCTGCAACTGGGGATACCACCCCGGTTTGCTGTCGCAAGGACGGCAAGCACCATTGCCAGATGAGCAGGATCCGACAGGAATCTTCGCCCGAGGGCCTGACACAAGTCCAAGGATCCGCTTCCGATTGCCCGTTCCATGAGCAAGTCGGAACGCTGACGGTCTCCGTTGCCGTGGTTCCACAGTCCGGCGCAGTTCCGAGACTGACGGTCAGCGGGTCCTATCTGCCGCGTAATATCGTCCTTCTTGGTTCGGAACCCATTTCCTTCGGTACACTCCGCGGTCCTCCCTTCCTCTCGTAAAGCAAACATCGTCTCTCGATTTGATTAGCAAAACTGCTCAGCCTCCGGTTTGAGCGGACAAGCACATATTTCTTGGGAATTTCGTGCCCATCAGAGTCTCTCGCATGGCTGGATACAGGGTGAATTCTTCGCATGAAGAAGCGGCTACTCATCTCGATTGTTGGCCTCGCTGTACTGGCTACCGTCGCCTTTACCGTATGGGTTTCAATCAAGAAAGGATTTAGCA
>DATJZF010000039.1:0-6376 GCA_035499255.1 Dongiaceae bacterium
CGCAAGAGCGCGAAGGCAATCCCGACGCCGCCGCCGAAAGCTACATCCTCTATCTGAACTCAACTCCGCCCACGTCGACGCCGGAAAGAATCCAAGCCGAATCCTTCCTCTATCAACAATTCAACATTCGCCTAAAATACGCTGCCTCCTTCTAAATCACGAAGGAACCCTCTGCTTCAGCGGCGCAGAT
Organism: Dongiaceae bacterium; assembly: GCA_035499255.1. GTDB lineage: Bacteria > Acidobacteriota > Terriglobia > Acidiferrales > UBA7541 > Acidiferrum. The sequence continues at coordinate 191 of DATJZF010000039.1, forward strand.
CGCAGGGGCCGCCTGTCCCAGCAAAGCAGTTCGGTGGCCCTGCCCTCCGAAGCCTTGGCGTAGGAGGGAGCCCCCTGCTTCAGCAGGGGGAAGCTGGACTTCAGTCCAGCGGAGACAGCCCACGCCCCTAAAACCGGCTTTAGCCGCGGGCCTTTCGCTTTTTTATTAGGTGAATCCATCTGGCTCTGTTGACATCCGCCGCGGCAGTTGAATTTCTCCGTCGTAGGGGCGCCGCTTGCTGCGCCCGCGGGCGTAACCCCTTCGAAACCGCCAGCCATTAGCCTTCGCGCCCCCCACACCCCGATCACCAACCCATTTCCCGCATCCGCTCCAGTATGAGTCCGCTATACCGATTCATATGCTCAGGCCGTCGCTTCAAGGGCAAAGGCAAAACCGCAGCCAGTCGCGCCGCCTCTTCCCGATCGATATTCCGCGCCGAGGATCGATAGTAGTATCCGCATGCCGACTCCGCACCATAAACCCCAGGGCCCCATTCAACCACGTTGAGATAAAGTTCCAGTATTCGCCGCTTGCCGAGCACCAGTTCGGCCACCGGGACAAGCGTGAACTCAGCCCCTTTGCGGAGAATGGAGCGCCCGGTCCCGAAGAACAGGTTTTTCACCAGTTGCTGTGTAAGCGTCGAGCCTCCGCGTATGCGCCCGCCTTCCAGATCGTCTTCCGCGGCGATTTCCATCGCGTGCCAATCGAATCCGTGATGCTCATAGAAGCGCGCATCTTCCGCGGCAATCACCGCATGCTGCAGATCGGGCGAAATCTGGCTCAGCGGAACGAATTCGTATCGTTCGTGATACGCCGTGTGGTGAACCCACGCCTCCAAGCGGCGCTCCATGTGCACCGCGGTAGTAGGCGGGTCAATCCACCGCAAACCCACAAGCATCAACACACCAAGCAACCAAAGCAGCCCCGCTCCAATGAAAAACCATCGCACGAACAATCGGAGCGAACTCTTCCGAAGCGGGGTCTCGGGGGCTATAACCGGATTCTCGGCCACATGTCAGAATAATCGTTTGGGAGGGATTGACATAGTGCCGGGCAAGCCTTATTACCGCAGATTTGAACTAGCCCTCCACTTCTCCGGTAGGCGCGCGTTTATCAGGACCCAGCCTTGGATTTTCGATTGCAGCGTTCTCAATTATCACCGGTTTGATATTCTTGGAACTACATGCTGATGCCCGAGTTTCAGGAATTTTCTAACAACGTGTGGATCATAGACGGTCCCTCCGTCCGCGACATGGGTTTCCTGTTTACGACCCGCATGACCGTCGTGAAACTCTCCAGTGGTTCGTTGTGGGTGAGTTCCCCTGTGCCCGTGCCGTTCGATACGCTCAAGCGCATGACTGAACTGGGGCCGGTCGGATTCCTTGTTGCAGCCACCCCGAGGCACCTCTGGCGGCTGGCAGCGTGGCACACTCTATTTCCCGAAGCGCAGTTGTGGGTGGCACGAACCACCCCGTTTACATTGACGAAAGGCCACCTTCCCCTCACCGGCGTCCTAGGGGACGAGCCGCCTCAAGGCTGGGCGAGCGACCTGGACCAAGTTGCCTTCAAAGGCAACCCCCTGATCGAAGAAGTCCTCTTCTTTCATAAAGCATCGCGTACGGTCATCCTGGATGATCTAATCCAGATTCATCCGATAGAAAAGGGGAAGCCCTTCCGTAATGCTCTGTTTAAGCTGGAGGGCGTTGTATCTCCGCGTGGCGGCGTTGCGCTCGAGATCAGACTGTCCTTCACGAATCGAAATCTTGCACGTCGATCGCTCGAAAAACTGCTTTCGTGGGACTTCGACAAACTGATCATCGCTCATGGTGTCTGCATCGAGAAAGACGCGAAGGCATTCGCAGAGCGGGCCTTTCGATGGCTCGTGCGCTGATGGCTTTGTTTAATTGGCTGTGCAGTCGCCACACCGCACAACGTGGGCCCAGTACCCATTTGGACGGCGGCCACCCGCAGCCAGCACCCGCCTTTTTCTATAGTAGACTTGCCGCATGATCCGTCGGATCGCGCCTCAGTTTTTCACGTTGGACATTCCCCGCACTCTGGCCTATTACAAAGATAAGCTCGGCTTTGCGTGTTCAGGCACGTGGCAGGACCCGCCGGTTTACGCCATCGTCACGCGCGACCAGCATGCCATTCACTTCCGCTGCGCCCAACCTCCCACACCCAACCCCAATAAATATTCGGACGAACTGCTAGACGCGTACCTACTCATCGATGATGCAGACTCGCTCTTCGCCGAGTACGCGTCTCGAGGAGTGGAATTCACTCGCGCACTTGCCAACACGCCCTGGCACACGCGGGAGTTTGTAGTCAAGGATTGCGATGGCCGTCTGCTCGCCTTCGCCGCAAACTTGTAGTCAGAGTCAGCGCGGCAGCCCCCGGTGGCAGTCCCCTGCTTCAGCAGGCCGAAGCTGGGCTTCACAGGCCGCGGAAAAAGTCAGAACATTGTCATCCTGAGTCCGCCTAGGCGGACTAAGGATCTAAGCGCCGAATGTTTACTACTACTTCCGGCGTCAAGACACGTCGCAACCTGCCGTTCGATCAAAGGACTGGCCATTCTTCCGCGACCTCTTCGGTGGGAGCCCCGGTGGGAGCCCCCTGCTTCAGCAGGGGGAAGCTGGACCTTCAGTCCAGCGGAAAGAGCGCACGCCCAAGGGACCGGCTTCAGCCGCGGGCCTCTCTCCGAGATTGCCACGAAGCTCTTTGTCTCCGCAGAGCAGATCGGAGCGACCCGTCTACTCCAGCGAAGCTCTTCGGTGGCAGCCCCCTGCTTCAGCAGGGGGAAGCTGGACTTCAGTCCAGCGGAAAAACCGCACGCCCAAAAGACCGGCTTCAGCCGCGGGCCTTTCGCTCGTCTTAGATTTCAAACCACCCGTTGATTTCCCGGCGGCCCAGTAGCCTTTCGGTCGTAGGGGCGGGGCTTGCTCCGCCCGCGGGCGTATCCCTTTCGAGACCGTCAGCGATTTGCCCCTGCGCAACCCGATCGCGCTGTTTAAGTACTCCATCAAATTCGCAAATCAGCACGATATCAACAGAGCTATCCGAAATTTGGAATCGCCGTCCACCCCACATCCCGACATGTTACGACCCTCCGCCCAAGCACACCTCCGCGTAGGGGGGGCGGATTCACCACGCCCACGGAGTAGACGTGGGTTTACGTCCCCCCAAAAATGCAGTCCTAGAACTAAAGTACCATTGACTTATGATAACTATAATGTTATCAATAAGCGGGAAGTTCGCAGTCCCTAAGCGCGGGACTGGCTCCCTTTCGCACGCTACAAACTTGCCCTGCTCCCGCGCCAAACAATTCAAACGGAGGCACAACACAGCATGCTTGGCGCAGCCGCCAAGACGAACAGCCATTGGAGAGAGGCGATCTTTACCTGCGTCCCGCTTCGAATCTCTAACTTCAACACCCCCGCGTCCGCGCCGGCAAAAGCACACAAAATACGAAACCGCCCCCTCTCGCCGATGTTTCGGTTAGAAATAAATTCGCCGCTTGTTTTCAATAACTTACAGAAATTTTAATTGAACCCATGTTTCGGTTAGAACTTCAAAAACTCAATGCAGCAGAAAGGAAGCCCAACAACAAAATCTGCAGACCTAAGGGCAGGAGAAATATGGCGGAAACCCTTCACTCAAGAGCCTCAGCGAAGGATCGGCCCTCAAAGGCGAACAAAAATCTAATCGGGAACCAAATTATTAGAAGCCCCCGCAACTCATTCAAAACAAACGAAGGAGGACCATCCTAATCGGGAAAAAACACACTCTTTCAAACTCGCGATAACGCGCCGGGCAGCATCGACGAAGTTGGCGGAAGCGTGTGGGAGTCGAACCCACCATCCAACCCGCGAAGGGCCGGATCGCCGGCTTTGAAGGCCGGGAGGATCACCGGACCCCTTTCGCCTCCGCCGCAGCAGGCCGCCATCGTAGCACATCGTGACTGCTGCTCTGAGGCCCCAGCGAAGTGGAAATTTAGGCGGGAGAGCTTGCTCGGAGTTTGATTCGCTCAACGCGTACGTCAACTGGTGCGCGCGAAATAACTGCAGCGAGAGTGCCGAGAACTTCAGCGCTCTTCTTCAACCTTGTGCGTCCGCAGAATCAGCACCGGACATTGCGCCACGCGCACCACTTTCTCGGTCACCGAGCCGAACACGAGTTTGTGCCAGCCCGACATTCCGTGCGTGGCGATCACAATCAGGTCCACGCCGCTGTGCTCGCCGATGCGGATGATTTCCATGGCGGCGTCGTTGGCGGTTCCCACCGTGGACTTCGCCTTGATTCCCTTCTGCAAAAGCTTTTGGGCCATCTCGGCGAGGCGGCGTTCGGCATCGCGGTGCAACTCCTCCTCGTACTCGCGTTCCTTGAACGCGTAGCTCGCGGCCGGAAGCCTCGGGATCGCCGGAACGATGTGCACCAGCAAAAGCTCGGCGTCGAACCGCGACGCAAGCTCCGCCGCCATATCGAGGGCTGCATGCGATGGATCGCTGAAGTCGATCGGCGAAAGTATTTTCGTGAAAGGGGGCATGATCCTCCGCCCGGCCGCCGGCTAGCACTCGCCGTGCTGCCGTGAAGTCGAAAAGCTGGACATTTCAGCGCTTCGCGCTCTGCTGCTCATCGGGCAGATTCTAGCTCCAGCGATTGAACAGCCAGAACAATCCGCCGGCGAGCAACGCGGCTGCGGGCAGCGTGAACACCCAGGCGAGGGCTATGTTCCGCACCGTGGAAAATTGCAGGCCGCTGCGATTCGCGGCCATCGTGCCCGCGACGCCCGACGATAAGACGTGCGTGGTACTGACCGGCAGCCCAAATCGGTCGGCTGCGAGAATCGTGGCCGCCGCGACGAGTTCGGCCGAAGCGCCTTGCGCGTAGGTCAAATGCTCTTTGCCGATCTTTTCGCCGACGGTGACGACGATGCGCTTCCAGCCCACCATCGTTCCCAGTCCGAGGGCGAGAGCGACGGCGACTTTGACCCAGGTGGGAATGAATTTTGTGGCGAGATCGAGGTGCTTCTTGTAATTCGCGAGCGCGGCAGTATCGCCTGCGGCGAGAACCGGCTTGCCGGATTTCTGCATCAAGCGCAGCGCTTCGCTGATCACGTACATGTCGTTCCGGACGTTGGCTTGTTGATCCGCGGGCACCTTTGCGAGCGCCTTGTAGAGCGCCACTTCGTGCTCGATGTCGCCAATCAATTGCTGCATGGCGAGCATTGTGCTGGGCTTGAATTCACGCGTGCGGATGTAGGTCGTAACTTCGTCGCGCGTGTCGCCGACCACAGCGTTCGGGTCGATGTAGTGATTTACAGACTGGATGGCCTGCTCGGAGACGGCGGCGAAGTCTTGCACTTGATTGATGCCGACGGCGTGGTTGAGCGCGTAGGCCGTCGGCACAGTGCCGATGAGGATCAGCATGATCAGGCCCATGCCTTTTTGGCCGTCATTCGAGCCGTGGGCGAAGCTGACGCCGGTGCAGGTGAGAACGAGCAGCGCGCGAATCCAAAATGGCGGCGGCTCCGTCCCTTCGGGCGCGCGATAGAGCTGCGGTTCGCGAATGAGCTTTTTTGCGAGAAGAAGGAGCACTGCAGCGCACGCAAATCCAACAAGCGGAGATACCAAGAGTGAACGGAAGACATTTCCCGCTTGTCCCCAGTCCACGCCGCTCGTGCCGGTCTTTACGGCCATGAGCTGGTTCGCGAGGCCGACTCCGATGATCGAGCCGATCAAAGTGTGCGAGCTCGATGCGGGCAGGCCGAACCACCAAGTTCCCAGGTTCCACAGAATCGCAGAAACCAAAAGCGCGAAGACCATCGCGAACCCCGCCCCGCGGCCCACTTGCAATATCAGCTCGACAGGCAGCAGCGACACCACCGCGAATGCCACCGCGCCCGAGGACAGCAGCACGCCGATCAAGTTCCAAATGCCGGACCAAACGACGGCGACGTGCGGCTCGAGCGAGTGCGTATAAATCACCGTGGCGACCGCATTGGCCGTGTCATGAAATCCATTTACGAATTCAAATCCGAGGGCGATGAGAAGAGCCAGGCCGAGGAGAACATACGGCCACGCCGACGTGACGTGCACGGTAGAAAGATCCGCCATGATACGGACACCGATGAAGACGATTCCGCCGGCGAGAACCAGCCCGAAAATGAGCATTCCAAGACGGCCC